>CAWKBU010000012.1:0-200631 GCA_963847975.1 uncultured Acidobacteriota bacterium
GTCCTGCGACGGCACCGCGATCGGCGCGCCGCTCGCCGGCGACAGGATGTTGTTCGAGGACATCATCAGCACCGATGCCTCGATCTGCGCTTCCGGCGCGAGCGGGATGTGGACGGCCATCTGGTCGCCGTCGAAGTCGGCGTTGAACGCCGTGCAGACGAGCGGATGGATCCGGATCGCCTTGCCCTCGACGAGGACCGGCTCGAACGCCTGGATGCCGAGGCGATGCAGCGTCGGCGCGCGGTTGAGCAGCACCGGGTGCTCGCGGATGACCTCTTCGAGCACGTCCCACACTTCCGGACGCTGCTGCTCGACCATCTCCTTGGCCTGCTTGATCGTCGCGACCAGGCCGCGCTCCTCGAGCTTGTTGTAGATGAACGGCTTGAAGAGCTCGAGCGCCATCTTCTTCGGCAGCCCGCACTGGTGCAGCTTCAGCTCGGGACCGACGACGATGACCGAACGGCCGGAGTAGTCGACGCGCTTGCCGAGCAGGTTCTGACGGAACCGGCCCTGCTTGCCCTTGAGCGTGTCGGACAGCGACTTGAGCGGACGGTTGTTCGCCCCGCGCAGCACGCGGCCGCGGCGGCCGTTGTCGAACAGCGCGTCCACCGCTTCCTGCAGCATCCGCTTCTCGTTGCGGATGATGACGTCGGGCGCCTTGAGCTCGATGAGCTTCTTCAACCGGTTGTTGCGGTTGATGACGCGGCGATAGAGGTCGTTGAGGTCCGAGGTCGCGAACCGGCCGCCGTCGAGCGGCACGAGCGGGCGCAGCTCCGGCGGAATGACCGGAATGACGTCGAGGATCATCCACTCCGGCTTGTTGGTGGACTTGCGGAACGAGTCGACGACCTTCAGGCGCTTCGCGTACTTCAGCTTCTTCTGCGCCGAGGACTCCGCGCGCATCTTCTCGCGCATCTCGCCGGCGAGCTTCTCGACGTTGACGCGCTTGAGGAGCTCCTTGATCGCTTCCGCGCCCATCTGCGCGCGGAACTTCACGCCGTAGTCCTCGCGCGCCTTGCGGAACTGCTCTTCGTTGAGGAGCTGGTTCTGCTTGAGGTCGGTGTCGCCCGGCTCGATGACGACGTAGGCCTCGAAGTAGAGGACGCGCTCGAGATCGCGCAGCGAGATGTCGAGGAGGTGGCCGATGCGGCTCGGCAGCCCCTTGAAGAACCACACGTGGCTGACCGGCGTCGCCAGCGTGATGTGGCCGAGGCGCTCGCGCCGGACCTTGGCCTGCGTGACCTCGACGCCGCACTTGTCGCAGATCACGCCGCGGTGCTTCATGCGCTTGTACTTGCCGCAGAGGCACTCCCAGTCGGTGACCGGGCCGAAGATCTTCGCGCAGAACAGCCCGTCGCGCTCCGGCTTGAACGTGCGGTAGTTGATCGTCTCCGGCTTGGTCACTTCGCCGTGCGACCACGAGAGGATCTTCTCGGGCGACGCCAGGCTGATCCGGATGGCGTCGAAGTCGGACGTCAGCGAACCCGCGTGTATCAAAAGATGGTCTCATATGTGCTTTATGTCTCAGCTTCTCAGTCGCGTGCAGCTACCACGCCGCGGCTCGCACGCTCCGAGCCGCGCGCTCGCGCTGAGCGCTGTACAGCGCTCGGACTCGACGCCTGAACCCGGCAGCTACCGCTAGCCTTCCGCCAGCACCGGTTCGCCTTCGCCGGCCTCGATCGCCTCGAGCACCGGCTTCTTCTTCGTCTTCATCAGCTCGACGTCGAGGCACAGCGCCTGGAGCTCGCGGATGAGGACGTTGAACGATTCCGGCAGCCCGGGCTGGAACGAGGCGTCGCCCTTGACGATCGCCTCGTAGATCTTCGCGCGACCGGTCACGTCGTCCGACTTCGCGGTCAGCAGCTCCTGGAGGATGTGCGCGGCGCCGTAGGCTTCGAGCGCCCACACTTCCATCTCTCCGAACCGCTGGCCGCCGAACTGCGCCTTGCCGCCGAGCGGCTGCTGCGTGATGAGCGAGTACGGTCCGATCGACCGCGCGTGGATCTTGTCGTCGACCAGGTGCGACAGCTTCAGCATGTAGATGTAGCCGACCGTCACGTCCTGCTCGAAGCGCCTGACCGGTCATGCCGTCGAAGAGCTCGGTCTTGCCGCTCTTCGGCAGGCCCGCCTGCTCCAGCCAGTTCTTGATCTCCTGCTCGGTCGCGCCGTCGAAGACCGGCGTCGCGAAGTAGAGGCCCAGCGCGTGGGCCGCCCACCCGAGGTGGGTCTCGAGAATCTGACCGACGTTCATACGCGACGGAACGCCGAGCGGGTTCGAGCACGATCTCCACCGGCGTGCCGTCCGGCAGATACGGCATGTCCTCTTCCGGCAGGATGCGCGCGATGACGCCCTTGTTGCCGTGGCGGCCGGCCATCTTGTCGCCGACCGACAGCTTGCGCTTCATCGCGACGTAGACCTTGACCAGCTTGATGACGCCCGGAGGCAGCTCGTCGCCGCGACGAACCTTCTCCTTCTTCTCCTCGAACTGGTTGCGGATGACTTCGACCTGCCGTTCGGTCCGCTCCTCGAGCTCGCGGAGGTCTTCCTCGAGCCGGGGATCGTCGGTCGCAATCTTCACCCGGACGACCGCTTCGTACGGGCAGCGACTGCAGCACTTCCGGCGTCAGCGCCGTGCCCTTGCGCAGCAGCCGCTCGCGGCCGTGCTCGTCGTAGAGGTCGGCGCGCAGCTCCTGGCCCTGCAGCATGCCGACGACCCGCTTCTTCACTTCGTCGTGAAGGATGCGAATCTCGTCCTGCAGGTTCTTCTCCATCATGTCGAGCTCTTCCTGCTCGATCGCCTTGGCTCGATCGTCTTTCTCGATGCCCTTGCGGGAGAAGATCTTGACGCCGACGATGATGCCTTCGATGCCCGGGGGGCAGATGAGCGAGGCGTCGCGCACGTCGCCCGCCTTCTCGCCGAAGATGGCGCGCAGCAGCTTCTCTTCCGGCGTCAGCTGCGTCTCGCCCTTCGGCGTCACCTTGCCGACCAGGATGTCGCCCGGCTTGACCGGCCGCGCCGATGCGGATGATGCCGCTCTCGTCGAGGTCGCGCAGGTAGCCTTCACCGACGTTCGGGATGTCCCGGGTGATTTCTTCCGGCCCGAGCTTGGTGTCGCGCGCCTCGATCTCGAACTCCTCGATGTGGATGGACGTGTAGTAGTCGTCCTTGACCATCCGCTCGGAGACGAGAATCGCGTCCTCGAAGTTGTAGCCGCGCCACGGCATGAACGCGACGAGCACGTTCCGTCCGAGCGCCAGCTCGCCGAGCTCCGTGCACGGCCCGTCGCCGAGGACCTGGCCCTTGTGGACCTTCTGGCCCACGCGGACGATCGGCTTCTGGTTGATGCACGTGTTCTGGTTCGAGCGCTTGAACTTCGTCATCGGGTAGATGTCGGCGCCCATCTCGCGCGAGGTCGCCTCGGTCTCCCCTTCCACGCGCACGACGATGCGCTGGCTGTCGACGAAGTCCACGGTGCCCGAGCGGCGCGCCACGACGACGGCGCCCGAGTCGCGCGCGGTGATGTACTCCATGCCGGTGCCGACAAACGGCGCCCGGGCGCGCAGCAGCGGCACCGCCTGCCGCTGCATGTTCGACCCCATCAGCGCGCGGTTCGCGTCGTCGTTCTCGAGGAACGGCACGAGCGAGGCGGCGACCGAGACGAGCTGCTTCGGCGAGACGTCGATGAAGTCGACCTTGTCGCGCGGCGTCAGGATGAAGTTGCCGGCCTGACGGGCGTTGACGCGGTCGGTCGTGAAGCGGCCCTTCTCGTCCACGGCGGCGTTCGCCTGGGCGATGACGTACTGGTCCTCTTCCCACGCCGAGAGGTAGTAGGAGTAGGGCTCGTACTCGAGACCGCGGCGGCGCCGGCCGCCCTTGTTCTCGACGTCCTTCGGATCGGCGCCGACGTCGTTGGCCTCGACGATGTCGCCGACCTTGTACTTCGTGTTGCCGCCGGCGTTGACGATCATCACGTAGTCGATGACGCGTCCGTCCTTGACCTTGCGGTACGGGGACTCGATGAACCCGAACTCGTTGATGCGCGCGTAGCACGACAGCGACGAGATGAGGCCGATGTTCGGACCTTCCGGCGTCTCAATCGGGCAGATGCGGCCGTAGTGCGTCGGGTGCACGTCGCGCACCTCGAAGCCGGCGCGCTCGCGCGACAGACCGCCGGGCCCGAGCGCCGAGAGACGCCGCTTGTGCGTGACCTCGGAGAGCGGGTTGGTCTGGTCCATGAACTGCGACAGCTGCGACGACCCGAAGAACTCGCGAATCGCGGCCATGACCGGCTTCGCGTTGATCAGGTCGTGCGGCATGGCGGTCGCCATTTCCTGGTAGACCGACATCTTCTCCTTGATCGCGCGCTCCATGCGGACGAGGCCGATGCGGAACTGGTTCTCGAGGAGCTCGCCGACCGAGCGCACGCGCCGGTTGCCGAGGTGATCGATGTCGTCGACGTTGGCGGGATTGCGCCGCAGCTTGAGCTGGTACTTGATGACCTCGTAGAAGTCCTGCGGGTGCAGGATCTTCTCGTCGAGCGGCGTGTTCAGCTTGAGCTTGGTGTTCAGCTTGAGCCGGCCGACGCGCGAGAAGTCGTACTTCTGCGGGTTGAAGAACATGTTCTCGAAGAGCGAGCGCGAGCTGTCGAGCGTCGGGGGATCGCCCGGCCGCAGACGGCGGTAGATCTCGATGAGCGCTTCTTCGTGCGTGTGGATCGGATCCTTCTTCAGCGTCGCCGACAGCACCGGACCGATCTCGTCGCGCTCGGGGAAGAAGATCTCGATCCGGTCGACGTTCTTCTCCTGCGCCATCGAGATGACGCGCGGCGTCAGCTCCTCGTTCGCCTCGAGGATGACCTCGCCCGTCGACGGATCGACGACGTCGCCGGCGGCAAACGCGCCTTCGAGCTCGGCGTCCGCGACCTCGACCCACTCGACGTTCGCCTTCTTGAGCGCGGCCAGGCCGTTCGAGGTGATCTTCTTGCCGGCGTGGACCAGCGTGTCGGAGCCCGACGGTCACGTCCTTGGCGACGCGCAGCCCCTGCAGGCTGTCGTTGACCGCCCACTGGATCGTCCCGCCCTTGAACTGCAGGCGGTCGACCGAGTAGAAGGTGCGGATGATCTCGTCGGCGCCGCGCAGGCCGAGCGCGCGCAGGAACACCGTCGCCAGGAACTTCCGCTTGCGGTCGATGCGGACGTAGAGCAGGTTCTTGGTGTCGTACTCGAACTCCACCCACGAGCCGCGATACGGGATGATCTGCGCGATGTAGAGCGTCTTGTCTTCGGAGTGGAAGAAGGCGCCCGGCGAGCGGTGGAGCTGCGACACGATGACGCGCTCGGTGCCGTTGATGATGAACGTGCCGTTGTCGGTCATCAGCGGGATGTCGCCGAAGTAGACCTCCTGCTCCTTGATGTCGCGGATGGTCTTGACGCCGGTCTCGGGGTCCTTGTTCCAGACGACGAGCCGGATCGTGACCTTGAGCGGCACGGCGTAGGTCATGCCGCGCTCCTGGCACTCGTCGACGTCGTACTTGAGCTTGAGGCCGACGGTGTTGCCGCAGATGTCGCAGACGTCGCCGCGGGCGTCGTTCGGCTTGCCGCAGCGCGGGCAGAGCACTTCGTGCTCGCCGTACGGATCGGCGACGAGCGTGTGGCCGCAGTTCACGCACGGCTTGCGCAGGTGGTGCAGCCCGGCCAGCCGGCCGCACTTGCACTCCCAGTTCCCGATCGAATACTCGATGAACTCGAGCGACGAGTTCTCGCGGAAATCCGAGATCGGGAAGACCGACTTGAAGACCGACTGCAGGCCGGCGTCCTCGCGCTCGGAGGGCAGCCGGTTCATCTGCAGGAACCGCTCGTACGACTTCTTCTGGATCTCGATCAGGTTCGGGATCGGAATCGTCGTCTTGATCTTCGAAAAGTCGATGCGCTCGCGGTAGATGTTCTTGGGAAGGCTGTACATGCTGTGAAAACCCTCGGTGAATCGGGTCTCGGGACTCGAGAGCTCGGCGATTCGGACGAGCGCCCGGAGCTCAGGTGCGGCACGGGTCTGCGAACCCCGAGCCCCGAATCCCGAGCCCCGGTATCGGAGGCGGCGCTCGACGCGCCGCCGACCTACTTGATCTCGACCTTCGCGCCGACGTCCTCGAACTTCTTCTTGATCGCCGCCGCCTCGTCCTTGGGGATGCCTTCCTTGATCGGCTTGGGCGCGCCCTCGACGAGATCCTTGGCTTCCTTCAGCCCGAGGCTGGTGACTTCGCGGACGACCTTGATCACGTTGATCTTGTTGGCGCCGACTTCGGTCAGGATCGCCGTGAACTCGGTCTTCTCTTCGACCGGCGCCGCCGCGCCCGCCGCCGCACCGCCGCCCGCCACGGCCATCGGCATCGCCGCCGCCGCCGAGACGCCGAGCTCCTTCTCCAGCTCCTTCACGAGCTGCGAGAGCTCGAGCACGGAGATCCCCTTGATGTATTCGACTACGTCCTGCTGCGTCAGTGCCATCTCAATGCTCCTAATACCGGTTGATGATTCCGTCTACTCGAAGTTGCGCGATTCCGCTCTCGCAGTGCGGCACTCTGCCGCTTCGCAGCGCTCGCGGAGCTCCACGCCTCGCTCGCTCTCGCGTCGGCAGCTTCCGCCTCTAGGCGGAAGCGCCTTCGCCGCTGCAGCTCCGCCGCTGCTCTCTGCCGGGCGCGCCTTCGCTCTTCTTCTTCTCCGCCTGCACCAGCACGCTCATCAGGTCGCGCGGGGCGGCGTTCAGCACGCTCACCAGCTGGACCATCGGCGCCTGCAGCAGGAACAGGAGCTTGGCGTAGAGCTCCGGCTTGCCGGGCAGCGACGCCAGGTCGGTGACCTCCGCCGACTTGATCGCCCGGCCCTGGACGACGGCCGCCTTGATCTTCAGCGCCGGCGCGGTCTTGGCGAACGTCGTCAGGACCTTGGCGAGCGCGACCGGGTCCTCGCCGCTGTAGGCGACGGCCGTCGTGCCGCTGAAGAACTCGGTCAGCGACTCGAACGTCGTGCCCTTCAGCGCGCGCCTGGCCAGCGTGTTCTTGACGACCTTGTACGTGCCCTTGGCGCCGCGCACCTGGCGGCGCAGCTCGGTCACCTCGGGCACCTTCAGGCCCTTGTAGTCGACAACGATCGCGCTGTCGGTGCCCTTGAACGACTGTTCGAGCTGCTGCAGCTCTTCTTCTTTGCATGCTCGAGTGACTGCCATTAGTGTTTCACCACGTCGGTCACGTGCGCGGTATCGATCGTGATCCCCGGGCCCATCGTCGAGGACAGCGTCACGTTGCGGAGGTACTTGCCCTTGGCCGCCGACGGCTTCGCCTTGACGACGCTGTCGACGAGCGCGTGGGCGTTCTCGACCAGGTTCTGCGTCGGAAACGAGATCTTGCCGATCGGCGCGTGCACGATGCCGGTCTTGTCGACGCGGAACTCGACCTTGCCGGCCTTGATTTCCTTGACCGCCTTGGCGATGTCGACGGTCACGGTGCCGGTCTTCGGGTTGGGCATCAGGCCGCGCGGGCCGAGCACCTTGCCGAGCTTGCCGACCGCGCGCATCATGTCGGGCGTCGCCACGACGGCGTCGAAGTCCATCCAGCCGCCCTGGATCTTGTCGACGAGCTCCTCGCCGCCGATGAAGTCGGCGCCGGCCTCCTGCGCTTCCTTCTGCTTGTCGCTGCCGGCAATCGCCAGCACGCGCTTGCTCTTGCCGAGGCCGTGCGGCAGGACGACCGTGCCGCGCACCATCTGGTCGGCGTGCTTCGGATCGACGCCAAGGCGAAGCGAGAGCTCGACGGTCTCGTCGAACTTGGCGAACTTCACCTTCTGCATCAGGGGAATCGCGTCCTCGATCGTGTGCGGACGCGCTGGGACCTGCTGCCGCGCGGCAGCGAATTTCTTGCCTGTCTTACGCATGCTCTACCTCTGTGGTGCAAACGGCCGCCGTCGCGGCCTCCCACTCTTGTGCTGATGCGATGCTGGCGAACGCTGCGCTCGACGCGCTTCAACCTTCGAGCTCAGCATGGCATCGAGCTACCCGACGACGTCGATGCCCATCGACCGGGCCGTGCCGGCGACGGTCTTGAACGCGGCTTCGAGCGACTCGGCGTTCAGGTCGGGCATCTTGAGCTTGGCGATGTCCTCGACCTGCTTCTTCGTCACCGTGCCGACCTTGTTCTTGTTCGGCTCGGCGGATCCCTTGGCGAGGTTCGCCGCGCGCTTCAAGAGGATCGACGCCGGCGGCGTCTTCGTGATGAACGAATACGACCGATCCGCGTAGACCGTGACGACGACGGGGATGATGAGCCCTTCGTCCTTGGCGGTCTTCGCGTTGAAGTTCTTGCAGAAGTCCATGATGTTGACGCCGTGCGGACCGAGCGCGGTCCCGACCGGCGGCGCGGGGGTCGCCTTCCCCGCCGCAATCTGGAGCTTCACCATTGCCTGTACTTTTTTTGCCATTAGCTTCTCAGCTGTCAGCTCGTCAGCTCGCAGCTCGCAGCCTCGTTCGCACCGAGCTGAACAGCTGGAGCTGAAGCTGAACGCTACAGTTTCTCCACCTGCAAGAAGTCCAATTCGACCGGCGTCGACGCGGCCGAAGATCGTCACCATGACCTTGAGCGTGTTCCGATCGAGATTGACCTCGTCCACGATGCCGTTGAAGCTCGTGAACGGGCCCTCGTTGATCCGGACCTGGTCGCCCTTCTCGAACGTGTACTTCGGCTTCGGCTTCTCGGCGGCCTCGGTGACCTGATTGAGAATCTGGTCGACCTCTTCACGCGAGAGCGGCGTCGGCTTGGCGCCGGCGCCGACGAAGCCGGTCACCTTCGGCGTGTTCTTCACCACGTGCCACGCGTTGTCGGACATGTGCATCTCGACAAGGATGTAGCCGGGGAAGAACCGCTTCGAGCTCACGACCTTCTTGCCGCCGCGCATCTCGGCGACCTGCTCGGTCGGGATCAGGATCTCGCCGATCTCGGCCTGCAGGCCGTAGGCCTGCACGCGCTGCTCGAGCGACTCCTTCACCTTGTTCTCGAAGCCGGAGTACGTGTGCACGATGTACCACTGCTTCGTCCGATCGTCGGTCATGCTCGCCATGCTCACGCCACACCGAACGTTCCGTAAACCCAGCCGATGATGCCGTTGAGGAGCAGGTCGATGACCCCAGAGGTACAGGCCGAAGAAGATCGACGTCAGGATCACGACGAGCGTCGTCGCGTAGACCTCGCGCCGGGTCGGCCAGGTGACCCGGGCCATCTCGTTGCGCACTTCGGCGAGGAACCGCCGCGACCGGCCCCACCAGCCCGCCACGCTGTCCCGGGCACGACCACCGAACGAGTCTTCGTGCTCCGCCATTGCCGTCTTCATTTCTCTTGATCCTTGTCGGCTCAGGGCTCAGCGGCTCGAGGCTCAAGGCTGATCCGCCCGAGCGCTCGCGCCGCCAGAACCACCGCGCCGACCTCCTCGCGCATGAGCCCCGAGCCTCGAGCCCCGAGCCCGTCACTGGCAGGACAGGAGGGAATCGAACCCCCAACCCCCGGTTTTGGAGACCGGTGCTCTGCCAATTGAGCTACTGTCCTTATATGGCGGGGCCTGCACCCGCCTGCTCACTTCACTCCGCGGCCAACGCCCGCTCCGTTCCGATGCTCAATCGTCTGCCGCACTCGGCTTGCTCGCCGAAGCAACCGTCAGCTTGCGAAGCGCTACTTCGTTTCCTTATGCGGCGTGTGCTTCCGGCAGAAGCGGCAGAACTTGCTGAACTCCAGCCGTTCGCTCGTCTTCTTCTTGTTCTTCGTCGTGCTGTAGTTGCGGCGCTTGCACTCACCGCACGCCAGCGAAATGATGTCTCTCATTGCTAGATCCTGTCGGGACTCGGGGTCCGGGTCTCGGGACTCGCGGGTCGTCGAGCCCCGAGCCCCGAGCCCCGAGACCCGGCACTATTCGATGATCTCCGAGATCGTGCCGGCGCCGACCGTGCGGCCGCCTTCACGAATCGCGAACCGCGCGCCCTTTTCGAGCGCGACCGGCACGTGCAGTTCCGCCGTGATGCTGGTGTTGTCGCCGGGCATCACCATCTCGACGCCCTCCGGCAGCTTGAGCGATCCGGTCACGTCCGTCGTCCGGATGTAGAACTGCGGACGGTAGCCGTTGAAGAACGGCGTGTGGCGGCCGCCTTCATCCTTCGACAGGATGTAGACCTCGCCCTTGAACTTCGTGTGCGGCTTGATGGAGCCCGGCTTGGCGAGCACCTGGCCGCGCTCGACGTCGTCTTTTTCGACGCCGCGGAGCAGCACGCCGACGTTGTCGCCGGCGACGCCCTCATCGAGCAGCTTGCGGAACATCTCGACGCCGGTGACGATCTTCTTCTCGGTCGGCTTGAACCCGACGATCTCGATTTCCTCGCTGACCTTGACCTTGCCGCGCTCGATACGGCCGGTGACGACCGTGCCGCGGCCCGAGATCGAGAACACGTCTTCGATCGGCATCAGGAACGGCTTGTCGATCTCGCGCTCGCGGCATCGGGATGTAGGTGTCGAGCGCGTCCATCAGCTTGAGGACGCCCGCGACGCCGTCGGCATCGCCCTGGAGCGCCTTGAGCGCGGAGATGCGCACCACCGGGATGTCGTTGCCGGGGAAGCCATAGGACGACAGCAGCTCGCGCACCTCGAGCTCGACGAGGTCGACCAGCTCGGGATCGTCCACCGCATCGACCTTGTTGAGGGCGACGACCATGTACGGCACGTTGACCTGCTTGGCGAGCAGCACGTGCTCGCGCGTCTGCGGCATCGGGCCGTCGACCGCGCTGACCACGAGGATGGCGCCGTCCATCTGCGCCGCGCCGGTGATCATGTTCTTGATGTAGTCGGCGTGACCCGGGCAGTCAACGTGCGCGTAGTGCCGGTTCGGGGTGGCTGTACTCGACGTGGCTCGTCGCGATCGTCAGAATCTTGGTCGCGTCGCGCCGACCCTGCGACTCCGAGGCCTTGGCCACTTCGTCGTACGGAATGAACTTCGCCCAGCCCTTGTCCGCGGCGACCTTGGTCAGCGCAGCGGTCAGCGTGGTCTTGCCGTGGTCGATGTGCCCGATGGTGCCGACGTTGACGTGCGGTTTGGATCGATCGAATTTCTCTTTTGCCATGTCGTTTATCCCGTCCTCGATTGCGTCTCTACTGACGTTCTTGTTCGCCTTCGCTCCTGCGGCGCTACGGCGCGACAGCCTTCACTCGCTGGCCTGCCGAGACTTCGCTCGTCGGCGACGCCAGTGAAGCGAAGTCTGGAGCCGATGACCGGGATCGAACCGGTGACCTCGTCCTTACCAAGGACGTGCTCTGCCAACTGAGCTACATCGGCCTTCGCCCTTCGGGCTACGGCCGACAAGTCGGCCTCCGCCTTCACGACTTCGCCGCTCCGGCGCGGCAGGCCCGAACGCCTGCTCCGCCGCCTTACCTGACCCGCTACGATCCCGCAGACTACCTTGCGCCGACTCCGCTCGCCATGGCGTCGCGAGCAGCTCGCCGGCCTGCCATGAGCGAGGCCGACAGGCCGAGTCGAACTGGAGCGGGAGACGGGGATCGAACCCGCGACCAACAGCTTGGAAGGCTGTGACTCTACCACTGAGTTACTCCCGCCTACGCGGCTCGCTCGCTTCGCTCGCACTCGCCGCTTCGGCGGGCAAGCCCGCCTCAACGCACTACACCTGACTTGCTTCGACATCGCAGCCGACTTCCCACTTCCATCAGCTGGCTTGCCAGCCGTAGCCCGCCGCCACGCGCGTGACCTTCTATCGCGCAGCTTCGCGGCGGGCGAAGGCTGGTGGCGAGGGAAGGATTCGAACCTTCGAAGCCGCTGGGCCGACAGATTTACAGTCTGTTGCGTTTGACCGCTTCGCTACCTCGCCGATATCCACCGGCGGACGCGCCGGGGCTAACACTCTTTGTGCCTTATATCTGTTGTCAGGATTTGCGCCGCTCGTGCTTCGTGCCGTCCTGCTTGTCGTCTTTCTGCCTTGGGTCTCGCGCTCGTGCTCGGGTCTCGCTTTCGGCGGGAAACGTGGAGCTGGCGAAGGGATTTGAACCCCCGACCGGCTGATTACAAATCAGCTGCTCTACCGGACTGAGCTACGCCAGCCCAGACAAAACGATATTTGTAGCACACCGCGTGCCACGGGCGCAAGCTCATGGACCTGTAGAGGGTTACCGGCAAGGGGAAAAAAAGATTATACAACACTTCGCGACCGCCTCTGCCGGGCCGCCTCGAACAGCATAACTCCTGCTGCGACAGACACATTCAGGCTTTCCACCTGGCCCTGCATCGGGATCGCCGCCAGCCGGTCGCAGCGCTCCCGGACCAGACGTCGCAGCCCGCTCCCCTCGGCGCCGAGCACGATCGCGGTCGGCAGCGTCAGGTCGATCTCGATCGTAGCGCTCCGCGGCGTCCCCCGCCAGTCCGACCGTCCAGACGCCGGCCTCTTTCAGCTCGTCGAGCGCGCGGGCGATGTTCACGACCGTGGCAATCCGCACCGTCGTCACCGCGCCCGCCGACGCCTTGGCCACGATGCCGTCGAGCGCGGCGGCGTGCCGCGCCTGCCGCACGACGCCGTGGGCGCCCGCCGCGTCGACGCTGCGCAGGATCGCGCCGACGTTGTGCGGATCCTCGACGCCGTCGAGCACGACGAGCAGCGGCGCATGCGGCGCCGCCGCCGCGACGAGCTCGTCGATGCCGTAGTCCCGCGGCGCCTCGACCTCGGCGGCGACGCCCTGATGCACGCCGCCTCGCGTCGCGCGATCGAGCGACGCGGCGTCGGTGCGCTCGACCGGTCACGCCCGCCTTCCGCGCCAGCGCAATCGCGTCCTCGACGCGCCGGTCCGACCGCGGGCCGACGCGCAGCTTGCGCACGCGTCCGGCGCGCAGCGCTTCGAGCACCGGATTCAGACCGTAGACGATCATGCCTGCGCCACCACATCAGCCTCAGCGCGCCAGGATCAGCGCACCGTGCGCGCGAACATCTCCGCGCGCTCGCGACAACCGAGCACCAGCGCCACGCCGGCCGAACGGGGCAGCTCGGCGCCGCGATCGATGGCCGGCACGGCGAGATCGAGCTCGGGCCCGCCGGCCTCGCCGGTCAGCGCCACGCGAATGGGATGGAAGAGCGCCCGCCCCTTCTGGCCGGTGCGCTGCTTGACGCGCGCGGCCGCGGCCCGGAACGCGTCGCGATCGAGGCGGCCCGACGTCGCGCAAGCTCGTCGGCGAGCGCCACCACGACCTCGCGCGCGCCCGGCGCGTCCATCACCTCGGCGACCTCGGGCGTGGCGAGCGCCGCCGGCGGCATCGAACTCGAAGAGGAACCTGAGCCGATCGGGAATCTCCTCGAGCCGATCGACCGACCCCACCGCCATCGGCAGGATGAGCGAGACAAACTCCATCGCCTCGTCGGTGCGCCGGGTGACGATAGCCGCGCGCGGTGAAGTAGCGCAGCGACTCGGCCGCGAGCCGCGCCGGCGCCGCCGCCTTCATGTAGTGGCGGTTCATCCACGCGAGCTTCTCGAGATCGAAGATCCCCGCGGCTGTGCCCGACATCCTCGATCGCGAAGCGGCGCGCCATCTCGTCGACCGGCAGGAGCTCGGCGTCGTTCTCGCCGCTGCCGCCGTCGGTGCGCGGCGACCAGCCGATGAGCGCCAGGTAGTTCACCAGCGCCTCGGGCAGGTAGCCGCGCGCGCGAAACTCGGCGACCGATGTCGCGCCGTGCCGCTTCGACAGCGGCGTGTGGTCGGGCCCGAGCACGAGCGACAGGTGCGCGAACTCCGGCGGCGCGAACCCGAGCGCCTGATAGAGCAGGATCTGCCGCGGCGTATTCGAGATGTGATCCTCGCCGCGGATCACGTGCGTCACCTCCATCAGCGCATCGTCGACCACGACGGCGAAGTTGTACTGCGGCCGGCCGTCGGAGCGCACGATGACGAAATCGCCGATGACCTCGGTGCTGAAGACGACCTCGCCGCGCACGAGATCCTGAAACCGGATGTCCTCGGTCTGCCGGCACGCGAAAGCGGATGACCGGCCGCTCGCCCGCGTCGATGCGCGCCTGGGCGTCTCCGCGCGAGCAGCGACGCGGCAGGTCCCGTGGTACTTCGGGGGATGGCCGGCCGCCAGATCGGCCTGCCGGTCGGCGTCGAGCTTGTCGGGCGAGCAGAAGCAGTAGTAGGCGTGCTCGCTCGCCAGCAGCTCGTTCGCGTACGACGCGTAGAGATGCAGCCGCTCGGACTGGCGATAGGGACCGTGCGGTCCGCCGACGTCGGGTCCCTCGTCCCAGTCGAGCCCCAGCCAGCGCAGGTCCTCGAGGATGCTCGCCTCGGACTCGCGCGTCGAGCGCTCGGCGTCGGTATCCTCGATGCGCAGCAGGAACGTGCCGTCCTTGCCGTGCGCGCCAGCAGCCAGTTGAAGAGCGCCGTGCGGGCGTTGCCGACGTGCAGCTGACCGGTCGGGCTGGGGGCGAATCTTACGCGCATACTTCAGTCGGCAGTCGGCAGTCGGAGTCGTCAGTCGCAGTCATCAGTCAGAGTCGTCAGTCGGAGTCGTCAGCTCACGCGTCGTCAGCAGCGCGACCGCGTGGGCGGCGATCGCCTCGCCGCGTCCGACCGCGTCGACGCCCTCGTTCGTTTTGCCCTTCACGCTGACCCGGCTCGCATCGATGCCGAGCGCGTCGGCGAGGCTCGCCTGGATCGCTTCGCGGTGCGGCCCGATCTTCGGGCGCTCGAGGATGACGACGACGTCGACGTTCTCGACCGCGAGGCCGCGGCGCGCGCACGAGGGCGACGACGTCCGTCAGCAGCACGATGCTCGACGCGCCCTTCCAGCGCGGGTCGGTGTCGGGATAGTGCTGGCCGATGTCGCCGGCCCGGGCGGCGCCGAGGATCGCGTCGGTCACCGCGTGGCAGATGACGTCGGCATCGGAGTGCCCGAGCGCGCCACGCTCGGACGGCACGGTCACGCCGCCGAGCACGAGCGGCCGGCCTTCGACCAGCCGGTGCAGGTCGTAGCCGACGCCGACCGGCCCGGTCGCCCGCCGGCTGCACGCGCGCCGCGGCGCGCGGGCGAGATCCGCCGCGGTCGTGATCTTCACGTTCGCCGCGTCGCCGCGACGACGTGCACGCGGTGTCCGGCGCGCTCGGCCAGCATGGCCTCGTCGGTCGCCGCGACCCGAGGGCGGCCCAGCGTCAATCGCGGCCGCCCAGCACGTCGCGGCGGAACGCCTGCGGCGTCTGCGCCAGAAAAATCTCCTCGCGCGGGAGCGTCTCGACGATCACCGTCGTCGCGGCCACGCGCTTGACCGTGTCGCTGACCGGCACCGCCACGATCGCCGCGCCGTGCGCGCACGCGCCCTGGATCGCGCGCGCGATGACCTCGGCGGTCACGAACGGCCGCGCCGCGTCGTGCACGAGCACGATGTCGCACTCGGCGGCCACGGCGTCGAACGCGAGTTCGCCACCGAATCCTGCCGGCGCTCGCCGCCGGCCACGAGCCGCACTCCGGCCGCCCCGTCGAGCCAGCGACGGCGGGGCCGCCAGGACATCCGCCGGCAGCGCCACGATGACGTCGCTGACGTCGGGATGCGACGTGAAGGCCTCGACCGGCGCTGCGAGCAGCGAGCGGCCGCCGAGCTCCAGCAACTGCTTCGGCACCGGACCGCCAAGCCGCCGTCCGCTGCCGCCCGCCGCGATGATGGCGGTCACGTGCATAGATGGTGCGTTTGCGGAAGTGGTCAAACGGCTCATTATATCGCGCCCGACCACCGAGATCCCATCGGACGTTCCGGCCCAGCCACTAGGTCGACGTCGCGAACGACCACCGTTCGCACGCTGCTCGGCCAGCTCGCGCGCACCCTCGCGGCCCGACGCCCGCCGTCGGAATCGGCGCGTGAATCGTGAGCGTGACGTCGCCCGGGCACGTCATCAGCCGGCCCTTGAGCATCACGTGCCGGCTGCCGGCGATGCTGACCGGCACGACCGGCAGACCCGACGTCGATCGCCACCAGGAAGATACCGCCCTTGAAGCGCCCGACGGTCCCGTCCACGCTGCGCGTGCCCTCGGGAAACACGATCAGCGACTGGCTCCGCCGACCAGCCGCGCCATCTTCTTCACGATGCCGGCGCCCGGATTCTTCCGGTCGACCAGCAGATGCCCGGTGCGCTGCAGGTGCCAGCCGAGGAACGGGAAATTGCCCGAGCGACGCCTTCGCGACGATGCGCAGCTGCAGCGGCAGCGAGGCGAACACGATCGGGATGTCGTAGATGCTCTGATGATTCGAGGCGAAGACGTAGCTGCGGCCGCGCATCGAGCGTCTCGAGGCCGCGCACCGTCACGCGCACGCCGGTCGTCCGCAGGATCAGCCAGCGCCCAGGCGCGCGCGCAGCGGTGGCCGAAGTCGCCGCTCGGATCGAAGAGCGACGAGAGGAGCGAGATCGTGCCGAGCACGATCGTGTAGACGCTGATGGCGGGGATCAGGAAGAAGACCGTCCGCCACCAGTGGTACGGCGGAATCACTTCGCGTTCTGCTGGGCCCTGACTCGACGCCGCCGGTTGCCGTGACGACCGCCGCAGCCGAGCTGCTGGCCGGCACCGCGACCTGGCCCAGCGACGACTGCGACCCGGGCCCCTCGATGTAGCGGCCGAAGATCATCTTGCCGGCCGTCGTCTGCAGCACGCTCGTGACGACGATGTCGATGTTCTTGCTGATCATCCGGCGCGCGTTGTCGACGACCACCATCGTGCCGTCGTCGAGGTAGGCGACGCCCTGGTTGTACTCCTTGCCTTCCTTCAGGATGAACACCTTCATGAACTCGCCCGGCAGCACGACCGGCTTGAGCGCGTTGGCGAGCTCGTTGATGTTCAGGACCTGGACGCCGCGCAGCTGCGCGACCTTGTTCAGGTTGAAGTCGTTGGTGACGATCTTGCCCTGCAGCGTGCGCGCCAGCTCGATGAGCTTGAGGTCGACCTCGCGCACCTCCGGAAAGTCGATGTCGGAGATCATCACGTCGAGGCCCGACATCTTCTGAATCTTCTGCAGGATGTCGAGGCCGCGCCGGCCGCGGTTGCGCTTCAGCGAATCGGCGGAGTCGGCGACGAGCTGCAGCTCCTTGAGCACGAACTGCGGAATGACCAGCGTGCCGTCGAGGAAGCCGGTCTCGCAGACGTCGGCGATGCGGCCGTCGATGATGACGCTCGTGTCGAGGATGCGGTAGCGCTTCTGCGGTCCGGCGTCGCGGAAGAGCGAGACCAGCCGCGCCGGCTGCAGCCACTCGCCCTTCCGCGCGCCCATGACGATGCCGAGGTACGGGAACACCAGCAGGATGAAGCTGTGCAGGAAGACGACGCGCGGGTCGCTCGTGTCGGCCCAGAACAGCGCCGCGCCGATCGTCTTGGCCAGCCCGAGACCGATGGCGCCGCCGATGAGCGCGCCGAGCAGGTCGGTGACTTCGGCCTCGCGCAGGCGCGTCTCGACGCCGATGATGACCAGGCCGAGCAGCGCGCCGACGACGGCGTTCGTCCAGATCTCGGCCGTGAACGGCCGCACCAGCACGGCCGCATACGTGACGGCGAGCACGAACAGCACACGGACGATCAGATGCCAAGGCATGAATGAGCTCCGCGATAAAAGAACCCGGGTATGAAGCCTTCACCCTATGATACCTGCCCGGCACCGCCTGCCAATCGATCAACTGGCTACCAGTCGATCAGCTGATCGAGCGCCTCCGACACGGTCTTGACCCCGATCGACCTCGCACCCGGGCGGGGCCTCGGCGGGGGCGACGTTGCCTTCCGGCACGATGCAGCGCGTGAAGCCCATCTGCGCCGCCTCGCGCACCCGCAGCGCCGCCTGGCTGGTGCCGCGGATCTCCCCGGCCAGCCCGACCTCGCCGAACACCGCCGTCGCCGGCCCGGATCGGCCGATTCCGGACGCTCGAGGCCACCGCGGCGACGATCGCGAGGTCGGCGGCCGGCTCGTCGACGGTCATGCCGCCGGCGACGTTGACGAAGACGTCCTCGGCGATCAGGTTGAGCCCGGCGCGCTTCTCGAGCACGGCCAGCAGCAGCGACAGGCGATTCTGATCGAGCCCGCTCGCCATCCGCCGCGCGTTGCCGTACGAGCTGGTGCTGACGAGCGCCTGCACCTCGACGAGCAGCGGGCGCGAGCCTTCGACGCAGCACAGCACCGCCGATCCCGGCGCGTTGGCCGGCCGCTCGGCGAGAAACAGCTGCGACGGATTCGGCACGGCCTTGCAGGCCCGTGCCGGTCATCTCGAACACGCCCAGCTCGCTGACCGCGCCGAACCGGTTCTTCACCGCGCGGACGACACGGTGCGCGTGGTGCTTCTCGCCCTCGAAATACAGCACCGTGTCGACGATGTGCTCGAGCGCCTTGGGTCCGGCGAGGTTGCCGTCCTTGGTGACGTGGCCGACGAGGAACGTCGGGATGTTCTGTCCCTTGGCGGCAAACAGCAGCTGCGTCGCCGACTCGCGCACCTGCCCGATGCTGCCGGGCGCCGACTGGAACTTGAGCGAGAACACCGTCTGGATCGAGTCGACGATCACGAACGCCGGCCGGAGCCGGGCGATCTCTTCGAGGATCCGCTCGAGGCAGGTCTCGGCGAGGATGTAGAGCGGCGCGCGCTCGACGCCGAGGCGCTCGCCGCGCGACTTGATCTGGTGCTCGGATTCTTCGCCCGAGCTGTAGAGCACCGGCCCGATGGTCTGCGCGAAGTGCGCCGCCGCCTGCAGCAGCAGCGTCGACTTGCCGATGCCCGGCTCGCCGCCGATCAGCACGAGCGATCCCGGCACGACGCCGCCGCCGAGCACGCGATCGAACTCGCCGATGCCGGTCGACAGCCGCTCGGCGACGACGGTGTCGATGTCGGCGTAGAGCTGCGGCCCGCGCGGCCGCCGGCAAGCGCGTAGCGCTTCTCGGTCGAGCCGGCGGTCACCGCCGCGGGCACCGGGCGCTCCTCGACCAGCGAGTTCCAGGCGCCGCACTCGGGGCAGCGGCCCAGCCACTTCGCCGACTGCGCGCCGCACTCCTGGCAGGCGAAGACGGTCTTCTGTTTCATTGACGTCGGGCTCTCAGCTTTCAGCTTCAGCAGGCATTCAGCACCTCGCCGCTCGGCTGGGCTCACAAAGGTCCTACTGACAGCTGCGAGCTGCGAGCTGACAGCTAGGCATACACCCGCTGAATCCGGCTGCCGACGCGGCACAGCAGCTCGTACGGGATGGTGCCGATCGAGGCGGCGATCTCGCGCACGCCGATCGAGTCGTCGCCCTGCTCGCCGACGATGACGACTTCGTCGCCCGGCGCGACGTCCATGCCGGTCACGTCGATCATCGTCATGTCCATGCACACCGAGCCGACGATCGGGCACGCGGCGGCCGCGCACGAGCATGAAGCCGCGGCCGGCGAGGCGGAGGTCGAGGCCGTCGGCGTAGCCGGCCGGCACGACGGCGATGCGTCCGCGGCTCGGTCACCGTCGTCTTGAGGCCGTAGCCGGTGCCCTCGCCCGGGCGGATGCCCTTCACCGCCACGATACGGCTGTGGAGTGACAGGGCAGGTCGCAGCGCGAGCGTGGTCGCGAGCGGCGGCGGCACGATGCCGTAGAGCAGCAGGCCGGGGCGGACGAAGTCGTACCAGACGCGCTCGTCGCGCAGCAGCGCCGCGCTGTTGGCGGCATGCCGGACGCCGGGCATCGATGCCGAGCGCCGGCAGGCGCGTGCAGCGACGCCTCGAAGCGCGTCCGCTGCTCGCCGAAGGGCGGGTGCTCCGGATCGTCGGCGGTCGCGAAGTGCGTGTAGACCGCGTCGATCCTGAGGTTGGGGCTGGCCGCGACCTCCGGGCAGCGTCCGATCGAGGTTGTCGTGGCGGAAGCCGAGCCGGTTCATGCCGGTGTCGATCTTGAGGTGGCAGCGGAGCGTGACGCCCCGGGACGCAGCGGCGGCCTGCAGGCGCGCGCGCCGGCGCCGGGCGTGGAGATCGTCGGCGTCAGGCCGTGCTCGAAAACGCCGTCGAGATCGCTGACGCTCAAGCGCGCCGAACACCAGGATCGGCGCCCGCACGCCCGCCTGGCGCAGGACGATGGCCTCTTCGATGTCCGCGCACGCGAGCATCGCGGCGCCGGCCTCCTCGAGCGCGAGCGCCACCTGCGGCGCGCCATGGCCGTAGGCGTTGGCCTTGACGACGGCGATGATCGCCGGCGCGGGCCGGTCAGCCGAGGTCGAGATAGCGAACGATGGCGCGATAGTTGGCGCGGATCGCGTCGAGATCGACGCGCGCGACGGTCGGCCGGATCATGACCGATCCGTGCGCCAGGTTCTCGAAGCGCGTGTGTTCCTTGATGAACGCCAGCTTGGCGGTGCCGGTGGGGCCGTTGCGCTGCTTGCCGATGATGATCTCGGCGACCCCCTGCGTCCTCCTGATTCGGCTGGCCGTCGTCGTCGCGGTACTGCTCCTCGCGGTAGATGAACATGACGACGTCGGCGTCCTGTTCGAGCGCGCCTGACTCGCGCAGGTCGGAGAGCTGCGGGCGGTGATCGGAGCGCGTTTCCGGCGCGCGCGACAGCTGCGACAGCGCGACGATCGGGACGTTCAGCTCCTTGGCGAGGCCCTTGAGCGAGCGCGAGATCGACGCGAGCTCCGCCTGCCGGCTCTCGAACCGGCCGCGCCCCTGCATCAGCTGGATGTAGTCGATGATGAGCAGGTGCAGGCCGTGCTCGGCCTTCAGCCGGCGCGCCTTGGCGCGCATCTCGAGCACGCCGATCGACGCCGTGTCGTCGATGAAGACGCGCGCCTCGGCGAGCGTGCCGAGCGCGTGCGAGAGCCGCCCGTAGTCCTTCTCGCTCAGGAAGCCGCTGCGGAACCGGTGCGCGTCAATCCGCGCCTCGGCCGTGAGCATGCGCATGAACAGCTGTTCCTTCGACATCTCGAGGCTGAAGAGCCCGACCGTCATGTCGGTCGAGGTGCCGACGTGCTGCGCGATGTTGAGCACGAAGCTCGTCTTCCCCATCGACGGACGGGCGGCGACCAGGACGAGGTCCGAGGGCTGGAGTCCGGACGTCATCTCGTCGAGATCGACGAAGCCGGTCGGCACGCCGGTGACCAGGCCCTTGTGCTGCTGCAGCTTCTCGATGGTCGCGAAGCTGCTCTGCACGAGGTCGCGCAGCGGCACGAACCCGGCGCGGATGCGATCTTCGGCGATGGCAAAAATCGCGCGCTCGGCCTCGTCGAGGAGCAGGTCCGGCTCCTGCTCGGCCTCGTAGGCCTCGGTCAGGATCTTGTTGGCCGAGTGAATCAGGCTTCGGAGGGTCGACTTCTCCTTGACGATGCGCGCGTAGTACTCGACGTTGGCCGACCGCGGCACGCCGTCGGCGAGCGAGGCGATGTACGCCGGTCCGCCGACCTCGTCGAGCTTGCCCGGTGCGCGACAGCTCTTCCTTCAGCGTGACGAAGTCGATCGGATCGTTGCGCTCGCTGAGCGCGACCATGCTGTCGAAGATGCGGCGGTGCGCGTCGCGGAAGAAGTCGCGCGCGTCGATGAGCTCGGCGGCGTGGTTGAACGCTTCGTTGTGGATGAGGATCGCGCCGAGGACGGATTTCTCGGCGTCGAGATTGTGCGGAAGCGTGCGTTCGGACGGCGACGTCTGGCATCGGGGAATCGGCGCAAGAATACCAGATCCGTCGAGTCAGGTGATCGACAGAGCACTCTGTCGATCACCCGAATCGTCGTTGACGACGCCGACGCTAGCGTTGCGGCGGCGACGATCGTCACCTTCACCTGCGCGGTCACCTCGCGGTGCACCTTCACAGGCACGGTGACTTCGCCGAGCGCCTTGAGCGGATCCGGCAGGTGGATCTTCCGCTTGTCGATCTCGAATCCCTTGGCGACGAGCGCCTGCGCGATGTCGGCCGAGGTGACCGAGCCGTAGAGGGTGTTGTTCTCGCCGACGCGGCGGGCGATCTCGACTTCGGTCTGCGTGAGGCGCTGGCCGTAGGCTTCGGCCTGGGCCTTTTCCTCGAGATCGCGCGCCTCGGCGGCGTGCCGCTCGCGCTCGATCTGCTTCTTGTTCGCCTCGGTGACGGCGAGCGCGAGCTTGCGCGGCAACAGGAAGTTGCGCGCGTAGCCGTTGGCGACCTTCACGATCTCGCCGCGCCGGCCGAGGTTATCGACGTGTTCTCTGAGAATGACTTCCATGTGTTATCACCAATCTGCTAAACGAGCCGACGGCCCTTACGCGATGGACACGATGGCACGATGGACACGATGAAGACGTCAATCAATCCAATCATCGTGGCCATCGTGTCATCGTGCCCATCGTGGTTGCCCGCAGGGCACGTGGACATCAATCCGTCACATACGGCACCAGCGCCAGCTGCCGCGCCCGCTTGATGGCGGTCTGCAGCTTGCGCTGGTGCAGCGCGCAGGTCCCGGAAATGCGGCGCGGCTGGATCTTGCCCCGTTCGGGCAGGAACGGCGCCAGCAGCCGGACATCCTTGTAGTTGATGTAGTCGATCTTCTCCGCGCAGAACTTGCAGACGCGCCGGCGGCGGAAGAACCCGCCTCCGCGGCGCGCGCCGTCCTTGTTCTTGTCCTTGTCCTTGTCGCCGCCGCGGCCGCGGCCGCCTCCGCCTCGTTCTCCGCTCATCGCTGCCCCTCCATCCCATCCCGATCGTCATCCGAGTCCTGATCGCCACGCTTCTCGCCCGGCGCCGGCTCCGGCGGCAGCCCGCGCGCGACACGCCGCCTGGCCTGGTTGGCCTTGCGCGCGTCACGCGTACGATCCGCCACGCGAATCTCCTCGTCGACGCGAACGACGAGATGCCGGATGACCTGATCGGTCACGCGCAGCCGGCGATCGATCTCCTTCATCACGTCTCCCGACGTGCTGCTGATCGTCTCGACGACGTAGGTCGCTTCCCGGTGGTGCCCGATCTCGTAGGCGAGCTTCCGGCGGCCCCAGTTCTCGGTCTTGTCGAGAACGGTGTTGCTCGCGCCGAACCGCTGGACGATTTGCTCGATCTGCGTGTGCAGATCGGTGACCTCCTGGTCGGAGGCATCTGGTGTGATGAGGTAGACGAGCTCGTACTGTCTGCTTGCGCTCATGACTCTCCTTGTGGACTGATGGCTACCTTCTCAGCTACCAGCGTCCAGCTACCAGCGTCCAGCACGAATGCTGGCCGCTGGCGGCTGGAAACTGGAAGCTTTGGCAGCAAGGAGAAAACGGATTGTCTCTTCCCGTCTTCTATCTTCTTCTAGCTACTAACTCCCGACTTCTAGCTTCTCTCGTCGTCTTCCCGCCGGTTGAAACGATTCATCATCGGGCCGAGGCCCTCGCTGACGAACACTTCCGCGGCATCGGCCGCGCGCCCGATCGCCTCGGTCACGACCGGCTGCTCGTCGCGGTCGAACGTCGCGAGCACGTGATCGGCGAGATCCCGGCGCGCGTCGCCGCGCCCGACGCCGAACCGGAGCCGGGCGAACTCATCGGTCCCGAGCTGCTCGATGAGCGACTTCAGGCCGTTGTGCCCACCGGCCGACCCCCGAGCCCGCGTCCGTAACCGGCCCAGCTCGAGCTGCACTTCATCGACGATGACCAGCAGGTCCGGCACGTCGATCTTGAAGTAGCGCAACAAATCGCCCACGGCATGCCCGCTGAGGTTCATGAACGTCAGCGGCTTGACGACGAGCGCCCCGGCGCCCCGCCACTTTGCCATGAGCGCCTCCGCCGGCGCGCCCTCCCACTCCAGCCCGTGCCGCGCGGTCAGGACGTCGACGATCTCGAAGCCGACGTTGTGGCGGGTGCCGGCGTACTTCCGACCGGGATTCCCCAGGCCCACCACTAACTTCATCGCTCGACGCGCAGCGTCGCACCGACTCGCCCTACTCGTCGTCTGCCTTGTCGGTCTTGCCCTTCTTGATGACCTCGGGCTCGGCCGCCGCACCCGGCGCCGCTGCCGCCGCCGCATCCGCCGCCGGCGCTTCTTCCTCGACCTTCAGCGTGACGACGTGCACGATCATCATCTCGGTGTCGCTGACCGGCTTCCACTTGACGCCCTCGGTCAGCAGGTCCTTGAAGCGCACGCCCTGGTTCAGCATCAGCTCGCTGATGTCGACCAGAATGTTCTCGGGGATGTCGCCCGGCAGCACTTCGATCTCGACTTCGCGGTTCACGAAGTCGACGATGCCGCCCTGCTGCTTGACGCCCTTGGCCTCGCCCTTGAGCAGGATGGGGACCGTGACGGTCAGCATCTTGTCCATCGCGACCTGGTAGAAGTCCGCGTGGAGCAGCTGGTGATCGATCGGGTCGAGCTGATACTCCTTGACGAGCACGCGCGTGTCGCGGCTCGAGTCAGCCCCGCCCTCGAGTCCGATGAGCGTGTTGACGCCCGACTCCGAGTGCAGGATCTTGAAGAGCGCCTTCGGGTCGACGGCGATTTCGAACGCCTTCCCCTTCTCGGCGCCATAGAGGACGGCCGGAATGCGCCCGCTCGCGCGCAGCCGCCGCGCCTCGTTCTTGCCCCGCCCGTCACGCTTCTCGAACTTCAGTGTTGCTGCTGCCATAACTTCGCTTTCAGCTCTCAGCTTTCAGCTCTCAGCCGGCAACGGCCTCGAGCCTACGTTTGACCTAAATCCCTAGACGAAGAGCGACGACACCGACGTCTCCTCGTTGATGCTCCGAATCGCCTGCCCGAGCAGGCGCGCCACCGACAGCTGCCGGATCTTCGTGCACCCGCGGGCGCGATCCGAGTGCAGCGGGATCGTGTTCGTGATGACGACCTGCTCGATCGGCGCCGCCTCGAGGCGCTCGACCGCCGGCCCCGACAGCACGCCGTGCACGGCGCAGGCAATCACCCGCTCGGCACCGTTTGCCTTGAGCGCGTTGGCGGCCTTCACGATCGTCCCGGCGGTATCGATGATGTCGTCCTGGATGATGCACGTCCGGCCGGCCACGTCGCCGATCACGTTCATCACTTCCGCCGTCCCATCGTCGCTGCGGCGCTTGTCGATGATGGCCAGTTCCGCGTCCAGCCGCTTCGCGTACGCGCGCGCGCGCTCGGCGCCGCCGGCATCCGGCGAGACGATGGTCAGATTCGGCATCCCGAGGCGGGCGCAATACTCGATGATCACCGGCGCCGCGAACAAGTGGTCGACCGGAATGTCAAAGAACCCCTGAATCTGCGCCTTGTGCAGGTCCATCGTCAACACGCGATTCGCCCCGGCCGCGCTCAGCAAGTTGGCCACGAGCTTGGCCGAAATCGGCACCCGCGGCTTGTCCTTGCGGTCCTGCCGCGCGTAGCCGTAGTACGGGATGACGGCCGTGATGCGCGAGGCCGACGAGCGGCGGAACGCGTCCATCATCACGCACAACTCGACCAGGTGCTCGTCGACCGGGGCGCTTGTGGGCTGGACCACGAAGACGTCCGTGCCACGAATGTTCTCGTCGATCTGGAACGAGACTTCCGTGTCCGGAAAACGCAGCAGCCTCGCCTGGCCCAGCTGCACGCCCAGGAACTCGCCAATCTCAGCGGCGAGCGCCCGATGGGCGCTTCCCGAAAACAGTTTTAGCTGCCCGCGACTCATAGCTCGCGGGCCGCACCCCGCTGTCCGTCGGCCTCGCGCGACTCAGGACTGGTTGGGGCGGGAGGATTCGAACCTCCGAATACGGGAGCCAAAGTCCCGCGCCTTACCGCTTGGCCACGCCCCATCGGCCGGATGTCCGTGGGAACCAGAGGTGCGCGCACGTGACGCGCGTCTACTCAGGCGCGTCCCGCGGCCTGTCCGCAAAAGGGTAAGTTTATACTGAACGCGATTTAGTGGCAACCGGACGGGCCCGGCGCTCGTGTTCGGCCCGGCTCAGCGTGCGCGTCAGCCGGGCGCGGGCCCCGGCGCGCGTGACCGGCTTCAACGCCCGGGTGGCGGCCGCCTGGGTACGAAACAGGCCGAAGACTGCCGACCCGCTTCCGGACATGGCCGCCGCGACCGCCCCGGCCTCGCGCAGGAGGGTCTTCAGCGTACCGATTCTCGGGGTGACGGCGCACGACCGGCGGCTCGAGGTCGTTAATCATCTGGGCCGCCCGCGTCGGCCAGGGCACCGGCAGCATCTGCGGCTCGCGCGGCTCCCGCCGTCCCGCCGTGCGGTCCTCGTCATACCAGGAATAGGCCTCGGCCGTCGAGATGCCGTAGGGCGGGTGGACGATGACGACCCAATGGGTCGGCAGATCGACGAGCGGGTAGATCTCTTCGCCCCGGCCGAGGCCCAAAGCGGTCCCGCCGGACAGGAAGTACGGAACGTCGGCGCCAATCCCACCGGCGACGTCACGGACCATCGACAGCGGCACGTCACCCCAGACGCGCGCGAGGGCGAGCAGCGTCGCCGCCGCGTCGGCGCTGCCGCCACCGAGACCCGCCTGCAACGGAATCGCTTTCTTGATCGAGATCGACAGGTCGGAGGGCGCGCCCGCACGGCCGGTGGCGGTCCAGAGCGCGGCCGCTGCCCGCCAGACGAGGTTCGAGTCGTCGAGCGGCACGCCCGGTGTACGGCACCTCAGCGCGAACGGCCCGGGCCGTGCGATGCACAGGAGCGTGTCGTGCAACGCCACCGACTGGAAGACCGTCCGGAGCTCGTGGTAGCCATCGGTGCGCGTGCCGAGCACGCGCAGATCGAGGTTGACCTTCGCGTACGCCCGGACGCGCACGCGGGCGCGCTTAAAGGGCGTCGATTTAACGGCCAAGGGGCCCCGCCTCTCGCAGCTGCTCGAGCGTCATCGGGCTCGCGTCCGCCGGCACGTCGACGAGAAACACGTCCGCGCCGAGCGGCTCGTTGATGTCGACCTGCGACAGCCGGATCGTGAGGTCGGTCACCGATGCGGCTTCGCCGGCCCGCCGCTCGGGCGATGCGCGCAACCGGATGGTTGTTGGCAGGCCAGCTTGGAAATCGGCATAGCGCACCTCGACCGCGCCGCGCACGGCGGCGACCATCTGCCAGGCACCATCGGTCTGCTGGAGCCAGCTCGTCACGTTGCCAGCGTCGACCGCCACCCAGGCGCGATCGAAGGCGCGGCCAGCGGTGATAGCTCCAGCCGCGAAGCCACAGCCGGCGACGATCGTCCGCAAGTCCTCGGGACCGATCGCCACGCCAGCGAGCGCCTCGAGCGTCGCGGCAGGCGGCGCGTCGCGGAGGACGCGGCCCTCACGCGGCAGCACGAGCGTCGCCTGCTCGCCGACGGCGACGTACGTAAAGATCGGCCGGCCTGGGGCTGGAAATTCGAGCCGGACTCGTGCCGGGGACGCGAAACCCGCGTCAAGCTTGGCGCGCAGCCGATGGTTGCCGGCCTTCCCGGAGATCGAGAGCACAGCGGCCATGGTCCGCACGCTGCGGCACCGTTCGGTCGCCGCCTCGTAGGTGGTCGCGTAGTCGGCAAACGGGCTCCCGGCCCCTGACGGCAGCGTAACGAGCCGGGGTGCGCAGGAGGCGGTGACGAGGCAAAGGGCGGCCGGAAGCAGGCGACTCCTGCGCTTCACATGCGGCCTCGAGCCTCGCGGATCTTGCTCTCGATTTTCGCTTTGTCGATCGATTGGCCGTCCCCGCCGAGGGCCCGCTCCCACGCCACCGCGGCATCGGCGAAGCGGCGTTGCTTGAAGCGCAGATCGCCCAGGTGATCCTGCACGACTGAGTTGTCCTTCAGCTTGTCGGCCGCTTCCGTCAACGGCGCGTCGGCGAGATCGAGCCGGCCCTGCTGAAAGTACGCCCACCCGAGGCTGTCGAGGTAGGACGGATTGCCCGGCTCGATCTTGAGCGCCCGCTGGAGGAGGGACACTGCCTCGTCGAGACGATCACTCCGCTCGGCCAGCATGTACCCGAGCGAGTTGAGCGCATTGGCGTCCATCGGGTCGCGCGCAATCAGGTCTCTGAGCGCGCGCTCGGCGCCCTTGATGTCGCCTTTGTCCTGGAGGATGAGCGACAGCACGTGGAGGCCGCGGACGTCCTCGGGATTGGCCGCGATGAGCGCCTGCGCGGTGGCCTGCGCCGCGTCGAGATCCTTGACGACGCGCTGGCTCTCGGCCAGGAGGTACAGGAGAACGGGGTCCTTCGCGTCGGGCCGGCCGGAAGCAATCGTCGCCTGCAGCAGATCGCGGGACTCCGCCGCGCGACCGGCCGACAACAGGGCGACGGCCCGGCGCCGCGCGATCATCGGGGCGCGCGGGTTGAGCGTCTGCGCCCTCGCGAACGCGTTCGCGGCTTCGTTCCACTGCTCGTCCGCCTCGTAGATTTCGGCGAGCCGCATCTGGGCCCGGAAGGAACCGCCATTCTCGGCGAGCGCTTTCTGCAGCGTGGCGATCGCCTGCTCCGGCTCCCCGGCGCCCTCCTGTGCCGTCGATAACAGAATCGCCGCGTCCACGAGCGACGGCTGACTCTCCACCACCCGGCTCAGGACGGGCACAGCCTTGGCGAAGTTCTTCGTCTGCACATAGAGCCGGCCGAGCACGAGGTCGAGGCCAGGGTCGGTCCCCTCGCCCCGGGCCCTCTCGAGGGCGGCGATGGCTCGGTCTGGATAGGTCGCGGGATCATCGCCCTTGCGCACCGGAAGACGGCGCTCGGCGAAGGCGGCGTATACCGTGCCGAGAATTCGGTTCGCTTCCTGATTGGAAGCGTCTCGTGCGATGGCGGCTTCGGCGTGTGCGACCGCTTCGACGGCGTTGTCCTGCCGCGCATAGAAGCCCGCGAGCTCGGCGCGCAGCTCCGCCGATCCAGGGTCGAGGGCAATGGCCCGGTTATGCGCTTTGACGGCCTCGTCGACGCGGCCGATGCTCTCCAGATGCCGCGCCAGCAGAAAGTAATAGGCGGGAGTCTCTGGCTCGGCACTCTCGGTCGCGCGGCCAGCTTGGCCCGCGGCCGCCGCCGCGACCGGTGCCAACAGTAACGCCGTGAGCAGGAGGAACAGCCGCATCTACCTGACTATAATGACGTCAGCCGGCCGCGGGACGCAAACGGCATCTGGTATAGTGCAGACGTATGCCCGTCGATCCTGAACTGCTCGAAATACTGGCCTGCCCCAACTGTAAGACCAAGGTGGAGCTCGTCAAGAACGGCGCCGCGCTCAAGTGTGGCCAGTGCAAGCGCGTCTACCCGATCAAGGACGATATCCCGGTCATGCTGCTGGACGAGGCGACGGTCGAGCCCTAGCGGGGCCACCGAGTCGCCCGTGGCCTGGTCCTCCGGATGCGTGCCACGTGCGGGCACGCGGCAGACACGTGAAGATACTCCTCATCCGCCTGCGTCTCATCGGCGACGTGGTCTTCACGACGCCTCTTCTCGGGGCGCTCAAGCGGACGTTTCCGGAATCCCGCTTGACCTACCTCGTGGAGCGCGACGCCGCTCCGGTCGTCGCTGGCAACCCCCACCTCGCTCACGTCATCATCGTCCCGCGCACCCGCGGATGGCAGCGCATTCGCGACGACTTCGGCCTGGCGCGGCGCCTGCGCGCGGAACGGTTTGACGTCGTGCTCGACCTCCATGGCGGCCCGCGCAGCTCGTGGCTGACCTGGGCAACCGGCGCGCCCGAGCGCATCGGCTACGACATCCAGGGGCGCCGCTGGCAGTACACACGGATGGTGCACCGCCCGCGCGGCCTGCAGCCCCGGCATTCGGTCGCGAATCAGTGGGCGCTGCTGGCAGCGCTCCCCGGGTGGCCCGACGTCCCGCCGGATCCCTCGCGGGACCCGGCCGAGATGCCGCTCGACCAGGTTGCCGATGCGCGCATCGCCGAGCGGCTGCGCGCCGCGGGCGTGGATCATCGGCACGAGGTAACCGTCATCCACGTGAGCGCGGGCAATCCGTTCCGGCGCTGGCCCGAGCCGGCGTTCGCGACGCTCGTGGCCGGACTCGCCGCCGGTGACAATCGCCGGCGCATCGTCCTCAGCTCGGGCCCGTCGGATCGGACGGCCGCCGATCGCATCGCCGCCGCCGCGCGGCAGGCGCTCGGCCCCGCGCGCGCGCACCAGGTGCTCGACTTTGGAGATGTGGATCTTGCGGAACTACGCGCCTTGATCGCCCGGAGCGTCTTGTTCGTCGGTGGGGACAGCGGACCACTGCACATCGCGTCGACGACGAGGACGCCGGTCGTCGGCATCTACGGCCCGACGCTCGCGGTTCGGTCGGCGCCCTGGCGCGATCCGCAGATCCCGACCGAGTCGGTGCACGTCGACGGCCTGCCGTGCCGGCCGTGCGACCAACGCGTCTGCGCGCCCGGCGATTTTCGCTGCCTGACGCAGATTGAACCGCAGACGGTCATCGCCGCGGCCGAACGCGCCTTGGCGCAGGCCGCCGCCGGGATGCGGGCGCACTCATGAACGCGCCAGTTCTCCTGTCCGTCGACACGGCTCCCAATCGCGTCCCAAGACTGGAACGGGCGGCGTATGTGTCGCTGCTCGCGTTCGCGGCCGCGCCGCAGTTTTCGATTGCCGCCTCGGGCATCCTCCTCGGCCTGTCGGCGCTCCTCTGGATCGCGGTCGTCGTCCTCAATCACGAACGGGTCGAAGTGCCGCGCATGTTCTGGCCGCTCGCGGCCTACGCCGCGCGCGACGCTCGTCGCGTCGCTGTTCTCGGTCGATCCACGCATCAGCTTGGCGGACTGCAAGCAACTTCTGCTCTTTGCGATCGTGCCGATGAGCTATCGGCTGTTCCGGGGCGAGCGCAGCCTGACCGTCATCGACGTGGTCATCACCGTCGGGGCGCTGAACGCGGTCTACGGGATCGTTCAGTACCGGCATCCTCGACTTCGACAACGTCGCCAGGCGCGTGCAGGGCAACCTCGGCCACTACATGACGTACTCGGGGGTCATCATGCTGGTGGCCTGCATCGCGGTCGCGCGCGTGATGTTCCGGCGGCGCGAACGCATCTGGGCCGCGCTCGTGCTGCCAGCCGTGCTGGTCGCCCTCGTCCTGACCCTCAGCCGCAACGCCTGGGTCGGCGCCTGCGCCGGCATCGGCACGCTCTTCCTCCTGAGGGACCTGCGCTCGGTCTTCCGCATGGCGGCGTTGTTGCCGGTCGCGCTCGGCCTGGTCATCGCATTCGCGCCGGCGGCGATCAGCGACCGGTTCTCCTCGGCGCTGTCGCTCAAGGAAACCTTTGGGGACAGCGCCACGAGCACCTCGACGCTGCAGTCGAACCGCGACCGGATCGCGATGAGCAAGAGCGGGTTGCGGATCATCAAGGACAACCCGCTGACCGGCGTCGGCCCCGACATGGTCATCCAGGTCTATCCGGGCTACCGGGAGCCGACGGCCGTCAGCCAGCGCAACTCGCACCTGCACAACGTGCCGCTGCAGATCGCCGCCGAACGCGGGCTGCCGGCGCTCGCCCTCTGGTGCTGGTTCGTCGCGACCCTGCTCCTCGACTTTCTCCGCCTGCGCAAAACGTCGTCGCTCCCTTCACTCGCGGCGTCAGGCATCGCCTGCGTGGTCGCGATGATCGCCGCCGGCATGTTCGAATACAATTTCGGCGACTCGGAATTCCTGATGCTGTTCCTCGTGCTGGTCACGCTCCCCTACGCCGCCGAACGGGTGCCCGCGCTGGCGGCAGAACGGAAGGCCGCTTAGTGTCGCCGTCACGCTTCGCGGCGCTCGATGGTCTGCTCGACAGCCTCGCCGGCCGGCCGATCCTGGTGATTGGCGACTTGATGATCGATCAGTTCGTCATCGGCACCGTCGAGCGCATCTCGCCGGAAGCGCCGGTGCCCATCGTCCGATTCGATCACGAGACGTGGCGACTCGGCGGGGCGGCCAACGTCGCCAACAACATCGTCGCGCTCGGCGGGCAGCGTCGAGGCGATCGGCGTCGTCGGCAACGACGCCGACGGGGGGCGGCTGCTCGAGGATCTCTCGGGGCGCTCCATCGGCACCGGCGGCATCATCAGCGACGCGTCACGCTGCACGACGCGGAAGCTGCGCGTGGTGACGACGCGCAACCAGCAGGTGGCGCGGATCGACTACGAAGGGGACAGCGAGATCGCGGCCGCGGTCGAAGCCACCGTCGTCCGGCGGATTGGCGAGCTCGCGGCGTCGGTGCAGGCGATCGTCATCTCCGACTACCTCAAGGGCGTGGTGACGCCGCGCGTCGCCGCCGCCGCCGCGGAGGCGGCGCGCACCCAGGGCATTGCCCTCCTGGTCGACCCGAAGGTCCCGCACATCGAGCGCTACGCCGGCGCGACGATCGTCACGCCCAACCACCACGAGGCGGAATCGGTGACGCACATGCGGATCCGAACCGCCGCCGACGCGCGCGAGGCCGCGCGCCGCTTCCGCGAGCGCGCCAGGAGCGAGGCGGTGCTCATCACCCGCGGCGAGCACGGCATGTGGCTGCTCGGGCCGGGCGAAGACGAGATCGAACTACCGGCCGAAGCGCGCGAGGTCGCCGACGTCACGGGCGCCGGCGACACCGTGATCAGCGCCCTCGCCCTCGCCGTTGCCGCCGGCGCCTCCCTCACCGACGCCGCCCGGCTCGCGAACCGCGCGGCCGGCATTGTCGTCGGCAAGTTCGGCCCGGCGACGGTGACGGTGGATGAATTGAGATAGAGGCTCTAGGCTCTAGGCTCTGGGCTTCAGCAAGACCTTCGACCAGACGTCCAAGATCTTCCTAGAGCCTGGAGCCTGAAGCCTGAGAGCCTCACTCCCCGCACTTGTTCGTCAGCAGCAGTATCTCCGGCATGCGCTCGCGCGACAGCACGTTCCTCAGCTTGACGTCGAAGGTCGGTTGCGAGCTCACCTGGCAGAGCGGGACGGGTGTCGACGGGCTTGATGGCGCGGTCGTAGTCGTCTCGCGAGGCCATCAGGAAGAGCGGGCGCCGCGAGTGCAGCAGTTCGAGCACGGGCCCGTGGTCGTAGAAGACGTCGATGTGGCGGCGGAGGTAGTAGACGAGGCTCGGCAGCGCGACGTTGTAGGTCACGATCAGGTCGTCCGGACCGGCGCGCTTCTTCGAGCACCGCGGCGAGGCCCGGAGCGGGCTTGTAGGCCTCGAAGCTGGGCAACACCTTCAGCACGAACGTCCAGTTCACGACGATGAGCGCGACGGCGACGGCGCCGAGCGCGGGGCCGAGGCGCCCGCGCCAGGCCAGCAGCATCGCTGCGGCACCGCCGGCAATCGCCGACACACCGACGAGCGCAGAGCCGGCGAGCACGTAGACGGCAATCGCGCTGTTGAAGAGCGCCAGGAAGCCCGCGCCGGCAACGACCAGTAGCCCGCCGATGACCAGCGTGACGAGCGTCAGTCGCGGCGTTTCCGGCACCGGCCGATCGAGCGCGCGCGCGATCACCACTCCGGCGAGCGCGACCATGGCCGGGACGATCGGGTAGATGTAGAGGTCCTGCTTCCCCGCCGACAGCGAGAAGAAGCCGACGATCCCCAGGATCCAGATCCACAGCAGCGTCCTGATGCGAAAGCCGACGTCACCAGCGCGCGCGCCCGCACGGTCGCGGAACCACAACGCGGCGGCGGGAAAGAGGAACAGCGACCACGGAAACGAATCGCTGAAGACGACCGGCAGGTACCACCAGACCGGGCGAACGGCATTCACGCCCACGCCGTCCACATACCGCGCGAGGTTCTCGCCGAAGAGGAACGACTTGATGGGCGCCCATCCCGCCTGCTGGTAGAGGGCCGCATACCAGGGCACGACGATCGCCAGGACGATCAGCGTGCCGAGCGGCAGCAGCATCTCGCGCACGCGACCGAGCTCGCGATGGGCGACGAGGTAGACCGCAAAGACGAGCCCCGGAAGCAGCGCCGCGATCGGCCCCTTGGTCAGGATCCCGAGTCCCACGCAGGCGTACATCAGGACAAGAAACAGCCGGCGCCGGCCGGGATAGCGCTCCGCCAACGCAAAGAACAGCAGCGTCAGCGCCATGAACATCGAGATGTAGATGTCGATGAAGATGCGCCGCGCGAACATGAGCAGACGCGGTGAGACGGCGAGCCCCAGCGCCGCCCACCAGGCGGCCGCAGGCTGCGTACCTGTCAGGCGCGGCCGCCCGCGCCAGAAAGAACGCGGTGGCGATCAGGACGATGCCGCCAACGGCAATCGGAACGCGCTGGACGCCGACCGAGACGCCGAAGAGGTGATAGAACCCGGCGACAATCCAGTAGCTCAGGACCGGCTTGTTGACGCGCGGCTCGTAGTTGAACGTCGGATTGATATAGTCCCCGCGCTCCATCATCTCGCGCGGCGTCTCGACATAGAACGCCTCGTTGGCATCCCAGATCGACGAACCACCGAGGTCGACAAAGTACGGACAGATAGCCAGAAACAGCAGGACGGGCAGCGCGTAGCGGCGGGGCATTTCGGTGGCGATTAGGAAAGTTGGAAGTCTGACGTTTGAAGTCTGAAGTGGGGAAGTGGGAAGTGGGAAGTAGGAAGTGGAAGTCGGAAGTAAGTGTGAAGTGTGAAGTTTCGAAGGACGAAGTTCGGAAGTGCGAAGTTCGAAGTCGCGAAGCTCAGAAGTGGGAAGCTCACAGGTGTGAAGTCGGCAAGCGGTTCGTGCCTGACAGAGTCGGGCGTCGTGGTTGCCAAAGTCCTACTTCTCACTTCCCACTTCTCACTTCTACAAACTTCCCACTTCCCACTTCCCACTTACTTCAAACTTCCACTTCGCGCTTCCCACTTCCCACTTCCCCACTTCAGACTTCCAACGTCAGACTTCAGACTTTCACGGATCAATGCCTGAAGTGTCTCCTGCCCGTGAACACCATCGCGAGGCCGCGCTCGTCGGCGGCGGCGATGACCTCGGCGTCGCGGACCGAACCGCCGGGCTGCACGACCGCGGTCGCGCCGGCGTCGGCGACGGCGTCGAGGCCGTCGCGGAACGGGAAGAAGGCGTCCGAGGCCGCGACCGAGCTCGGCGAGCGTGCCGGCGGCCTTCATCACCGCGACCTTGACGGCGTCGACGCGGCTCATCTGGCCGGCGCCGACGGCCAGCGTGCGATCGGCGTTGGTGAAGATCACGGCGTTCGACTTCACGTGGCCGCAGACCCGCCAGGCAAAGCGGAGCGCGATCCACTCCTCCGGCGGTCGGCGCCCGTTTGGTCACGACCTTGGGAAACTCGCCCTGGGGCCAGGGCGCGCGCGCTTCTGCCACCACGTCGCGATCCTGCATCAGCACGCCGCCGAGGAACGTCCGCGTATCGCGCGCGCGCTCGTGGTCGAGGGCCGCCGAGCTTGACGAAATCCGCCGTCGCCACGCGCAGGTTCGCCTTCGTCGCCAGGATCGGCCTCGCCTCGTCGGCGACTGCCGGCGCGATCACCGCTTCGATGAACGTGGACGTCAAGGCTCGCGCCGTCTCCGCGTCCAGCGTGCGGTTGAGCCCGACGATGCCGCCGAAAGCTGAGAGCGGATCGGCCTCGCGCGCGCGCACGTAGGCGTCGGCAATCGTCGCGCCGAGCGCCACGCCGCACGGGTTCGTGTGCTTGATGACGACGCCGACCGGCTCGGGAAACTCCAGCGCGATGCGCAGCGCCGCGTCCAGATCGAGGAGGTTGGTGTACGAGAGCTCCTTCCCCTGATGGATCTCCCAGGGCGGCAGGAACGGCGCCTGGTTCGGGACCCATTGTGCCTTCTGGTGCGGGTTCTCCCCGTAGCGCAGGTCCTTCGGTGCCGGATGGCGCGTCGGCAGCGCCGAGCGCGTCATCGCGCCGTTGGCGTGCTCGACGGTCTGCAGCGTCACCGCAATCATCGAGTCGTACTGGCCCGTGTGCGCGAACGCTTTCTGCATCAGCTTGAAGCGGAACCCGAGATCGGGACCGCCAGGCCGGCGGAGCGCATCGAGCACCTGCGGGTAGTCGGCGGGATCGACGACGACGAGCACGTCGCGGAAGTTCTTGGCCGCGGCGCGGACGAGGCTCGGGCCGCCGATGTCGATCTCCTCGACCAGGGCGTCGAAGGGCGTGTCGGGATTCTGCGCCGCCTTGGCGAACGGATACAGGTTGACGACCACGAGATCGACCGGCGTGATGCCGTGGCGGGCGATGGCCGCCAGGTCATCCGGCCGGGACCGCCGGGCCAGGATGCCGGCGTGGATGGCCGGATGCAGGGTCTTGACCCGCCCGTCCATCATCTCGGGAAACCCGGTGACATCGGAGACGCCCACGACCGGCAACCCGGCGGCCGCGAGCGCCGTGGCGGTGCCCCCGGTCGACACCAGCTCGACGCCGAGATCGGCGAGACCGCGGCCCAACTCAGCCAGCCCGGTCTTGTCCGAAACACTCAAAATTGCACGCATATTGGTCGATTTACTTGACATTTACAGGCAAATCCCCTAGTATCGCCTCTGGCTGGGAGGCCAGCTATCGTAAGTCGAGGCCGCGCACTCGCGGTCTTTTTTTGTGTCCACGGTCGTTGTTACGACGTGCCGCGGATGGGTCTCATGCGGCGTTTTGGCGCCGCGGCTTCGCAAGGAAGAAAAGTACGATGCGTATCACAGGTAAGGTCAAGTGGTTCAACAACGCCAAGGGTTACGGTTTCATTGAACGTGACGGCGGGGCGGACGTGTTCGTCCACTTCTCGGCAGTCCAGGGCAATGGCTTCCGGACGCTCGAGGAAGGTCAGGCGGTCGAGTTCGAGATCGTCGATGGCCCCAAAGGCCAGCAGGCTGGCAACGTAACGAAGCCCAGCTAAATCCCGGCACGAGACCGGAACGCCGTCAGGCGTTCCGGTCTCCAGTTCACCCCGCATCACTCTTTCGCATCCTTCATTTCTTTCGTCATTTCTTTCATCGGCCGCACGGTAAAGGCGACCTTCCCGTCCTTCACCGCCACGCGAAACGCCACTTCCGGGTTCCCCTCCTCGCGTAGCTTCGTGACCTGCGTCTTCACGAGCGCCGCGAACTTGTGGAAGGGAACCACGTCTTCGCCGTGCTGGCGGCGGGCATCCATCAGCGAATCGTAGAGCGTGTGGAGCTTGTCCATCTCGCGGACGGGATCGGTGAAGGCGGTGACGCTCACCACCTTCCCGCCCGCCGGCTTGGCGGCCTTGGGCGCCGCCTTGGGCAGCGGCTGGGCGAACGGCCCGGGCCGGCCTTCCTCGCGCGACCGGATCCCACGGTCCCAGAGCTCCACGAGCGACTGGAAACGTGACTGCAGCATCTCGAACCGGAAGCGATCGCCCGTGCTCATGCTGTGGCCGCGATCGTAGCGCTTGATGATCGCCGCCACCCGGCCGCGCGTCTCCCACGGCGGACGCGGCAGGCGGCCGGAGAAGAACATGTTGTACTCGCCCTCGAGGCGCTTGAGGTCGGCGGCTAGAAGCTGGAGATCCTTCTGGATGTCTGTCTGTTCGGCCATGCGGAGGCTACCAGGGCACCACGGGATCAGGAGATCAGGAACCACATCAGCGGCAGCCAAAGCTCCCGCGCGTACGGCAGCGGACGATCGTCGATGAGCACCTCGCACGCGTCCAGCCGTCCGACGATTTCAAAGAGGGTGCGCAGCCGTAGCGCGTCGGGCGGATGGAAGCGCGCGCGATGGCGCAAGGCCGCGCCGCTTCCAATCTCGCGATACTCGGCTGACGCGCGGGCGAGCTCCAGCGCCCGGGCATAGTCCGGCCCGTCGAACGCTGGAAACTGCAACGACACGGAGAACGGCCGCCGCGGCGTACCGAAGAGGGCTTCCGACAGCTCGGGATCGAGGCTCGCGAGTTCTTCGTCGGTCGGTTGCTCTGGCAGCTCGAGATACGGCCAGAAACGCTCGAGTGGACGGTAGTCCGGCACGTCGACCGCGGGAGGCGCGCTGTCGTCCGGCACACGGGGGTCGGCAGGCTTCATGAGCGCTTCTATTCTACAAGGTTCTTTCTAATCGGCTTCCGCGTCTCCGGAGCTGCACGGGGCGACGTGTTCGTGGTTCAATCAGCGGCGTGGCACTCGTCCGGCACATTCCATCAATCGAGCAGTTGCGCCAGCGTCCGGCGATGCGCCTCCTGGAAGGCAGGTACGGGCGGACGGCTGTCGTCGAAGCGCTGCGCGCCGAGGCGGCGGCGATGCGCGAACGGCTGGAAGCGTCGAGCGCGGACCAGCGCCCGGCTGAAAGCGCCGACGAAATCACGGCGATCCTGGAGCGGGGGGTCGAGGCTCGCCTGGCCTCGACGCACGCACCGTCGCTCGTCGCCGTCATCAACGCCACAGGGGTCGTCGTCCATACGAATCTCGGCCGGGCGCCGCTCGCCCGGTTGGCCACGACGCGCGTCGCCGAGCTCGCGTCCGGCTACTCCAACCTCGAGTACGACCTCGCCACGGGAACCAGGGGACGGCGGGACTCGCATGCCGAGCGACTCCTCTGCCGCCTGACCGGCGCCGAGGCAGCGGTGGTCGTGAACAACAACGCCGCCGCGGCACTCATCTCGCTGGCGGCTCTGGCCGCCGGCCGTGAAGTCGTGATCTCGCGCGGTGAGCTGGTGGAGATCGGCGGTGGGTTTCGTGTGCCGGACGTCATGGCCCAGTCCGGGGCGATTCTGCGCGAGGTCGGCACCACCAACCGGACCCGCGTGTCCGACTACGCGGCGGCCATCTCCGATCGTACGGCGGTCATCCTGCGCGTGCACCCCTCGAACTTCACGATCGAGGGTTTTACCGAACGAGCCGGCGTCGGCGAGCTCGCGGCGCTCGGCCGCCGATTCAACATTCCCGTGGTCGAAGACCTGGGCAGTGGGTTCCTCGGCTCCCCCACCGCCGTGGCGGCGCTCGCGACGAGCCCTCGGTCGCGGACAGCCTGGCGGCCGGCGTGAGCCTCGTGATGTTCAGCGGCGACAAGCTCCTCGGCGGCCCGCAGGCGGGTCTCGTCGTCGGCTCGAGTGCGGCCGTTGGTCTCGTCCGCCGGCACCCGCTGATGCGCGCGCTCAGGGCCGACAAGATGACGTACGCGGCGCTCGAGGCCACGCTCGAGGAACACGCGGCCGGACGCGCCGCCGACTCCATTCCTGTCGTCCGCATGATCGCCCTCACGGCGGACGCGATCGGCCGCCGGGCGCACGCGCTGGCGGAACGGCTCTCCGACGCCGGCATCCGAGCGGAGGTCGTCGATGGATTCTCGACGATTGGCGGGGGGAGCGCTCCGGGCACGCGCTTGCCCACGAGGCTGGTGGCAATCGCGTTGCCGGCGACTCGCCTCGAATCGGCGCTCCGGGATGAGCGGCCACCAGTCATCGCACGAATCGAGCACGAGCGCGTCCTGCTCGATCTGCGCACCGTCCCGCCGGAGACGGACGAGCGCCTGGCTGCGCTCGTCACGTCGGCCGCGTCGAGCCTGCTGCCATGACCGTCATTCGTCGTCTCCCACCAGCGGCAGATTGAGCCCGAACCTCGTCGCCATGCGATAGAGCGTGCGGCGATCAATCCCCATTACTTCCGCCGCCCGTGTCCGGTTGCCGGCGACAGCGTGCAGCACGTGGATCAGATATCGGCGCTCGAGCTCGTCGATTGACGGCAAGTCGGCGAACAGCTGCTCGCGCAGCGTGCGTGCCGACGCCGGCACCGCCGATCGCCGGCGGCAGGTCCGCCGCCTGGATCGAGGAGCCCCGGCTGAAGAGCACGAGCCGTTCGATCGTGTTCTCGAGCTCGCGAACGTTGCCGGGCCAGTCATACGCGGCGAGGGCGTCGAGCGCGTCAGGCGCGATCTCGATCGCGCGCCCGGCGCGCGCGCAGGCGTTCTGGAGAAACTGCGCCGTCAGCAGGGGAATGTCGGCGCGCCGCTCCCTCAACGGCGGCACCGTGATGACGATGACGCTGAGCCGGTAGTAGAGGTCCTGCCGAAAGCGCTGCGCCGCGACCTCCTTCTCCAGGTCTCGGTTGGTCGCCGAGATGACACGCGCGTCAACTTTGATCGTCCGCCCGGCGCCGAGAGGTCGGACTTCGCCCTCTTCGATCGTCCTGAGGAGCCTGACCTGGAGCGCGAGCGAGGTTTCTCCGATCTCGTCGAGCAGGACCGTTCCACCGCCGCGCCTGTTCGAAGTATGCCCTTGCGGTCCGCGACGGCGCCGGTAAACGCGCCGCGTGTGTGCCCGAAGAGCTCCGACTCGAGCAGCGTCTCCGGTATCGCGCCGCAGTTGATGGCGACAAACGGGCGCGACGCCCGCGGTCCATTGCTGTGAATCGCGCGCGACACGAGCTCCTTCCCGGTCCCGCTCTCGCCAAGAATCAGAACAGGGGCCGTCGCAGTCGGCGGCGTAGGCAATCTGCTTGTAGACGGCCAGCATCCCCGAGGTCCCTCCGATCAGCCCGGCGGGCGTGGCGAAGATGGCCGCACGGTGGCGTCCTCGACCTGGCCGGCACTGCGCTCGCCCGCACATGCGCCAGCGCGCGCGTCACCATGGCCTTGATCTCGGCGATGTTGAACGGCTTGCTGATGTAGTCGAAGGCGCCATGCGCGAACCGCTTCAATCGCAGTCTCGAGCGTGCCGAAACCGCTGATGAGCAGGACCTGTCCGCCCGGATGCTCGACCTTGAACGCCCGCAGCAGATCGAGCCCGGTCTGCGAGGCGTTGAGGTTGATGTCCGACACCATCAGATCGACGCGCTCTTGCCGCAGACGGCGCAGCGCCGCCGCCGGGTCCTGCTCGGAGACGATCCGGCGATCGTCGGCGGCGATGAGCTCGGTGATGAATCGGCACGTCTCGCGGTCGTCGTCGACAACCAGAATCGTATGCATGTTGGCCCATTAGCCTCGCGCAGGATCTGGCGAGGACCGCCTCGCCGCGCTGCGCGGCAGATCGATGACGAAGACCGCTCCCCCGCCCGGCTGATTCGCGGCTCGAATCTCGCCGCCGAGCCCGCGCAACACTTCCCGTACGATCGAGAGCCCCAGGCCCGTGCCGTGGCCGGCCGGCTTGGTCGTCACCCACGGTTCGAAGAGGTGCGGCAGCAAATCGGAGGGTATCCCCGGGCCCGAGTCGCTCACCTCCAGCCGGACACCAAGCGCACTCGCCGTACCGTGAACGCGCAGCGTCGCCGCCTCCCGGCATGGCATCGAGCGCGTTGCTGATGAGGTTCAGCAGCGCCAGCTCGAGCTGCGCCTCGTTGGCATCGACTTCGGGAAGCGCGTCTTCCAGCTGGACGTCCAGCTGCACGCCGGACCGGGCCAGCCGGGGACGCGCGATCGCACACGCACGTTCGACGAGCGGCGCCAGACTGGTCGTGATCCTGGGCGCCGGCTGCCGCGCCTCGTCGAGCATCGTCCGAAGCACGTGTGTGACCTGCCGTAGCTGGCGTCTCGACAATCTCCAGGCGCTGGCGCACCGACGGGATCCGTCTGGGGATCGTCCCTGACCATCTGTACGTAACCCGAAACCAGGTTGAATGGCGTGCCGACCTGATGCGCCACGCTCGCGGCCATTTCTCCGACGGCAGCCAGACGCTCGGCGCGCGCCAGCGCCTCCTGGAGGCCCAGGACGCGCTGATAACTCTCCTCGAGCTCGGCGTTGCGCACCAGCAGCTCCGACGTGGCATCCGCGCACACGCTGCTGCAGAAGATCGCTCGCGTGCTCCAGCCGGCCGAGCATCTCGTTGAGGCCCGCGGCCACGCTGCCGAGCTCGTCGCGGCGCAGGATGGCGGCGCGCGACGCCACATCACCGGCTGACACGCGCCCGATCGTCCGCTGCAGCTCGGCGATCGGCTGGTGCACCGTGCGGCGTGTCACCACATCGATGAGCAAGGTCACGAGCAAGCACCGTCGGGACGGCAAACCGCGTCGCCACGGCACGGCCGCTCGAGCGCGCCTGCGCCACGCTGGCGACCGAGACCGAGGCAACAACGGCCATCGCCGGCCGTCACGCCGAAACGGGACAGCGACGACGATCCGCTGAGGGTCAGCGTCGATGCGCTGCGCCACCGGAGGTCATCGCCTCGCGTGCCAGCTCGAGTGACTCCGCGCGCTCTTCCGAGGACGTGCTGGCGAGGACGCTGGATGCCTTGTGGTTCGGCCTCGACATATCGACAGCGAACGGAGCGCTGCGCTCGCTTCGATGAGCTCATTCAAGGTGTCGCGCACATCGGCAGGATCGAGCGTGGCCCGGCGCCCAGTCAGGTCGTCGACGACCGCCCGTGCCGAGCGGGTCGCCGTATCGAACAGCTCGCGCTCGAGCGCGCGCTCGAACGATCGCACTTCGAAGATAGGTCGCCGTCGTGAGCACGGCCGTGACGACGATGGCGACGAGCAGGAGCAGGCGGACGCGAAGAGACAGGGGAAAGATCAATTTCGCCGCGCTGGGGCGACCGTGCCGCGCGGCCGCTCCCTGCCGAAGCGCGCTCTCGTCATGTAAATCATCCACAGCCAGCACAGCTTACGGCTGCGCCGGTCGGGCACCGCACGCGGCACGCAGGTTGATCATACGTCCACCAGGGTTGGTCAACACTTCAGGAGGTCCGCTCATGCAAACAGTCATCCGTCCCATCACCGTCGCTATCGCGGCTAGTCTCGCTCGCTGGTCCGGCGTTCGCCGGGCCGCCCGGAAAGGGATCGGCGACCGGCACGTCCCAGACGACAGGCAGCGCCCGCCAGCGCGACGGCGGGAAAGCCAGCCAAGGCTGAGACCGCGACGACCCTCGTCGCCACGGGAACGATCGTCGCAGTTCGACGCCACCGGACAGGCGCTGACGCTCTCGACGTCGAAGGGCGAACAGCACTTCACCGTCAGTCCGGCGGCGCGGCTGCGGGATTCCTCACACGCGATCAGCCCCGCCGATCTGGGCAAGCTCACCGGGCACAAGGCGACGGTCCGCTACAGGGAATCCGGTGGCGCCAGAAACGTCGAGTCCATACACGTATCGTCCTCGGCTCCGAAGACATCCGCCAAGGAATGACCAGGAGAGCAATCTATGAAGACGCTATTCCGCAGCGCGCTCGTCGCCGCCAGCATGGTCATGGCCACCGCCGGCTCCGCTAACGCGCAAATCACCAACGCGATGAAATTCACGACGACGTTTCCGTTCATGGTGGGCGGACAGTCCATGCCGGCTGGGGCTTACACGATCACGCCGCTCGAGATCGACAACTCGCTGATGGAGCTCACCAACGGACACACCACGGTGCTCCTGCTGACCGAGAGGGATCGTCCGAAGGTCGGCGCCGCGGCAGGATGAGGTGATCTTTGCCAAACGTGGGGACACTTACGTCCTGCGCGAGATCTGGGACGCGTCGACGCTGACCGGCGCCGAAACGATCGAGATGCCATCGCCGCGCAGCACGCACCACGACGGCAAGGCGCGTTGACGGCGCGGTGACGACAGGCAGGACGTCAAGGCTCAGGGCTCAGGCGAGATCCGAGTCATTCGCCGAAGGGTTTGCCTGAGCCCTGAGGCCTTGAGCCCTGAAGCCTAGAAGATCGTTGAAATCGAATCGAGCGCGAGCTCGATGACCTTGGTCGGAAGGATGCCGAGATAGAACACGGCGACGGTCGCGAGCGCGAGCCCGGCGGCCGCTGGGAGCGGCACGCGCGGCCGCACGATGTCGGTGCCTTCGGTCATGTACATCATGACCACGATGCGAAGGTAGAAGAAGACCGAGACGACGCTCGTCAGCACGCCGATGATCGCCAGCCACCAGTGGCCGCGCTCGACCGCCGCGCTGAAGATGTACCACTTGCCGATGAAGCCCGCCATGGGCGGGAACCCGCCGAGCGACAGCAGGAACACCGTCATCAGGGCCGCGAGCCCGGGCCGCGACTTCGACAGCCCGGCGAAGTCCCGCAGCTCGTCATGCCCGTGCTGCGCCGTCCCGAGGAGCGCCACGATCCCGAGGGCGCCAAGATTCGACACGGCATAGGCCAGCAGGTAGAACAACACCGCGGCCTTCCCGGTATCGGTCGTGGCGATCAGGCCGAGGAGCAGGTAGCCGGCGTGCGCAATGCTCGAATACGCCAGCATGCGCTTGATGTTGCTCTGCACGACGCCGACGACGGTCCCGAGCACCATGGTCGCGGCCGCGATCACGCTGAGGACGGGAATCCACTGATCCTGCAGCGGCTCGAGCGGCGACAGGAACACGCGGACGAAGGCGGCAAACGCGGCCGCCTTGACGCCCGTGGACATGAAGGCGGTGACAATCGTCGGCGCCCCCTCGTAAGCGTCCGGCGTCCACATGTGGAACGGCACCGCGGAAATCTTGAAGGCGAACCCGACGATGAGCAGGCCAACCGCGAGGAGCGCCATCGTCGAGGGCTCGCCGGAGCCCTGTGAGGACAGCACGGCGCCAAGCTCGTCGAGCCGGGTCGAACGCGACAGCGCGAAGGCAAACGCGACGCCGTAGAGGAAGAACGCGCTCGAGAACGCGCCGAGCAGGAAGTACTTGAACGCCGCTTCGGCGCCCGAGGCGCTCGAGCGCCGCAGCCCGGTGAGGACGTACACCGACAGCGACAGCACTTCGAGGGCCAGGAAGATGACCAGCAGGTCGGTGGCCGCCGCCATCAACATCATGCCGCTGATGGCAAAGAGCGTCAGGGCGTAGTACTCGCCCGGCGGCAGCTGCTCCCGCTCGACGATCTCGTCCGAGAACAACATCGTCAGGACGCCGACGATACAGAGCACGAGGTTGATGAAGAGGGCGAAGTTGTCGGACCGCACGACGCCGAAGCTCTGCGCGTCGCTGCCCCAGAGAAAGACCGAGGCGAGGGCGGCGCCGGCGAGCCCAATCAGGCCAAAGCCGGCGATCGGCATGCGCTCGCCGCGCTGGCGGAACGCCTCCGCGATCATGGCGGCGCAGCCGGACAAGACGACGATGACGATCGGGATGATGGCGGTGAATTCGCTCATTTGCTTGGGGCCCGATCCGTCGTTCGTGGTTCGTCGTTCGTCGTTCGTCGTTCGAGGTTCGGGGTTCGGGGTTCGGCGTTCGCGGGCTCACGCACGGCGCTGACCACCGCGGGTCGAGTGCTCACGTCCGGCGACCTCATGTCGAGCACCGGAACGACCGGTGCGGCGGCACCGCTGCGATTGTCCACGCGCGCCGGCTGGCTGGCCGTGACGCGCTCGATCAGGCGGTTGACCGACGGCTCCATCGGCCGCAGGAAGATGCCCGGCACGACGCCCATCAGGATCGCCATGGCAATGGTCGGCACGAGCAACACGTACTCGCGGACCGTGAGGTCGGGCAGCTTGCGATTCTTTTCGTTCGTGATCGGGCCGTAATTCACGCGCTGGAACATCCAGAGCATGTAGACCGCCGAGAGGATGACCCCGGTCGCCGCCAGGACCGTCAGCTTCGGGCTCCACTGGAAGGCCCCGACGAGGATCAGGAACTCGCCGACGAACCCGTTGAGGCCCGGCAGGGCGATCGAGGACAGCGTCACGAGCAGGAACGCGGCGACGAGGCGCGGCGTGACCGACTTGAGGCCGCCGAACTCCGAGATGAGGCGGGTGTGACGGCGATCGGACAGCATGCCGACGATCATGAAGAGCCCGCCCGTGCTCACGCCGTGGTTCAGCATCTGATAGATCGAGCCCTGCACGCCCTGCAGGTTCATCGCGCAGAGCCCGAGCACGACGAAGCCGAGGTGGCTGACGCTCGAGTACGCGACCAGCTTCTTCATGTCGGGCTGCACCATGGCGACGAGCGCGCCGTAGATGATCCCGATGACCGCCAGCAATCCGATGATCGGCGCCATCGCGAGCGCGGCCGCCGGGAAGAGCGGGAATGCGAAGCGCAGCAGGCCGTAGGTGCCCATCTTGAGCAGGACGCCGGCGAGGATGATCGAGCCGGCGGTCGGCGCCTCGACGTGCGCGTCCGGCAGCCACGTATGGAACGGGAAGAGCGGGACCTTGATGGCAAAGGCGAGCGCAAAGGCGAGGAAGAACCAGCTCTCCATCTGCGGCGAGAGCTGCAAGCCGTAGAGGTCGAGCAGGTTGAAGCTCGGGAGCCGCGACGCGCTCGTCTCGGCATAGGCCCACGCCAGGCCGATGATGGCGATGAGCATGAGGACGCTCCCCGCCATGGTGTAGAGCATGAACTTGATGGCGGCGTAGATGCGCCGCTCGTAGCCCCAAATCCCGATGAGGAAATACATCGGGATGAGCATCGCGTCCCAGAAGATGTAGAAGAGGAAGAGGTCGATCGAGACGAACACGCCGAGCATGGCGGTCTCGAGCGCGAGCACGAAGAACGAGAAGAGCTTCACGCTCTTGTGCACCGATTCCCACGACGACAGCAGCGCCAGCGGCGTCAGAAAGCCGGTCAGCACGACGAGGAACAGGCTGATGCCGTCGACGCCGATGAGGTATTGGATCCCGAACATCGGCATCCAGGCGTGCGTCTCGACGAACTGGTAATCGGCACTGACGGGGTCAAAGCGCCACCAGAGGACGAGCGTCGCGGCAAAGGTCAGGAGCGATGCCGCCAGCGCGATGTTGCGCACGAGCGGCTCGCGCTCGGGACGGTCGCCACGCCCGCCGGCCAGAAGCGCCAGGAGCGCGCCCGCGAGAGGAAGAAAGACGATTAGCGAGAGCATGTCTGTAGTCGCCAACGGAACACGGAGCCCAGCGTAACTGGGCGCATCACTCGGCACCCGGCGGCGTCGAATCTCAGATCCACAGGTACCATCCCAGGACCAGCACCGCACCGAGGAAGAGCGACGCCGCGTAGGTGCGGATCGAACCGGTCTGCAGACGGCGCAGCGACGAGCTGAGGCTCTGCACGCCAGCCCCGACGCCGTTGACCGAGCCGTCGATCACGCCCGCGTCCACGCCCTTCCAGAGGGCGCCGGTCGACACCTGCTTGATCGGCTGGACGATGACCGCGTTGTAAATCTCGTCGAGGTAGTACTTGTTCAGGAGCAGGCGGTGCACGCCGCTGAACTGCCGTGCGATCGCCGCGGGCGCCGACGGCCGCTGGTGCCAGAAGAAGAACGCGATGCCGATGCCGGCGAGCGCGATGCCGGTCGAAATCGCCATCAGCATGCGCTCGGTGCGCGATGTCGCCGGGCACGGCGCCAGTCGCGTGGCCGGCTTCGCTCTGGCCGGCGAGCGCAACCGGGCTCGCCTCACTCACGGACGGCGCTGCCGGCACGGGCGGCGCCGCCGGCTCGGCCGCCGCCGTCGGCTGGCCAGCCTCGGCTGTCTGGTGCACTTCGAACGCCGGCTCGAGGAAGCCTTCGATGTGATTGTGGCCGCCAAGCGCGTGGGGAATCCCGACGTAGCCCGCGACGATCGACCCAATCGCCAGGATGATGAGGGGAATCGCCATCGACGGCGGCGCGTCGTGCGGCGCGCCGTGGCCGTGGCCGCCGCCATGCCCATGCGCATCGGCGTGACCGTGTCCGGCGTGTGCGGCCGCGGGCGTCCGGCGCTCGCCGTGGAACGCCAGGTGCACCAGCCGGAACATGTAGATGGCCGTCAGGAGCGACGTGATGGCACCGATGACCCAGAGCAGCGCGCTGCCGTGGCTGTACTGGGTGCCGACAAACGTCTTGTAGAGAATCTCGTCCTTCGAGAAGAACCCGGACAGGAGCGGGACGCCGGCAATCGCCAGGGCGCCGATCATGAACGTCCAGTAGGTCACGGGCAGGTACTTCCGCAGGCCGCCCATGTTGCGCAGGTCCTGCTCGCCGGCGAGCGCGTGAATGACCGCACCGGACCCGAGGAACAACAGCGCCTTGAAGAACGCGTGGGTGTAGAGGTGGAAGATGCCCGCGGCATAGGCCCCGACGCCCATCGCCAGGAACATGTAGCCGAGCTGCGAGACCGTCGAGTACGCCAGCACGCGCTTGATGTCGTTCTGGACGAGGCCGATCGTTCCCGCCATCAGCGCCGTCGCGACGCCAATCGCGGCCACGACCTCGAGCGTCATCGGCGCGTGCGAGAAGAGCACGGCGTTACGGCCGATCATGTAGACGCCCGCCGTGACCATCGTCGCCGCATGGATGAGCGCCGAGACCGGCGTCGGGCCTTCCATCGCGTCCGGCAGCCAGACGTGCAGCGGCAACTGCGCCGACTTGCCGGTGGCGCCGACAAAGAGCAGCAGCGTGGCCATCGTCATGACGCCCATGCCGAGCGTCTCGGGCGCACGTTCGGCCGCACCCGCCGCCACGGCCTGGAAGTCGAGCGTGCCGAAGGTCACGAAGATGAGGAGCATCCCGAGGATGAACCCGAAGTCGCCGATGCGGTTGACGACGAAGGCCTTCTTGCCGGCATCCGACGCCGACTGCTTCGTGTAGTAGAAGCCGATGAGGAGATACGAGCAGAGCCCGACCCCTTCCCAGCCGACGAACATGACCGGGAAGCTCGACCCGAGCACGAGCACGAGCATGAACGACGCGAACAGGTTCAGGTAGGAGAAGTAGCGCGCGTACTCGCTGTCGGTCTCCTCGTGCATGTAGCCGGTCGAGTAGATGTGGATGAGCGACCCGATGCCGGTGATGACGAGAATCATCAGCGCCGAGAGCTGGTCGAGCCTGAGCGCGAAGGGTATCCGCAGGGTGCCCGACGACAGCCAGTTGAAGACCACCTGCTCGACGGCGATGACCGCCGTGCCCGAGGAGCGGCCAGGCCGAGACGAGCGCCACCAGGAACGCCGCGATCATCGGCGAGACAGGCGATGCCACCGGAGACGGACTTCGGCAGCCGTCGCCCGAGCGACGGCATTCACGACGAAGCCCAGCGAAGGGCAGGAGCGGAATCAGGAGCAGCATGTCACCACTTGAGCGACGTAAACGCGTCCGGGCTGAGCGACTCGCGGTGCCGGAAGAGCGCGATGACGATCGCGAGACCGACCGCGGCCTCGGCCGCGGCGACGGTCATCACGAAGAACGTGATGATCTGGCCGTCGACAGTTCCCTGGAAGCGCCCGACCGCCACGAACGTCAGGTTCACGGCGTTGAGCATGATCTCGATCGACAGCAGGACCGTAATCAGGTTGCGGCGCAGGAACACGCCCGCCGTGCCAATCGCGAAGAGCAGGCCCGAGAGCAGGAGAAAGTGGTTCAACGGCACCATGAACTCAGTGCTCCTTCCGCGCAAGAACGACCGCGCCGACCATCGCCACGAGAATCAGGACCGACGTGACCTCGAACGCGAACGCGTGCTGGGTGAAGAGCACCTTGCCGATGTTGGCGACCGAGCTCACCGACTCGGCGTGCTCCGGGCTGAAGTTGCTCGGCGCGATGCGCGACAGCGCCCATAACATTTCGGCCGCGAGCAGGACCGACAGCACCGCGCCCAGGCGCATACCCGACGGGCCGAGGATGCCGGCAATCGCGCTCGGCAGCGGCTCCTCGCGCGGCACGTTGAGCAGCATGACGACGAAGAGGAAGAGCACCATGATCGCGCCGGCGTAGATGATGATCTGCGTCACGGCGGTGAACGGCGCATCGAGGAGCACGTAGAGCCCCGCGAGCGCGCCGAACGACGTGATGAGCAGCATCACGCTGTACATCGGGTTGCGCTGCGCGACGACGAGCAGCGAGGCGATGACGGCGATGGCAGCGAAGGCGTAGAAGGCGAAAGTTTCCATTTATCCGATCCACAGAACCAGTGCGGCCGTGGCGAGAAGATTGAGCACCGCCGCCGGCAGCAGCCACTTCCACCCGAACTCCATCAACTGGTCGTAGCGGTAGCGCGGCAGCGTCCAGCGCATCCACACGTAGAAGAACAGGAGCAGGAAGACCTTGACCAGGAACCAGATCCACGCCAGCCAGTCGGGCAGCAGGGGTCCGAGCCAGCCGCCGAGATAGAGGCTCGTCGCGACCGCCGAGACGGTCACCATGTTCACGTACTCGGCGAGGAAGAACAGCGCGAAGCTCATCGAGCTGTACTCGGTGTGGTAACCCGGCGACCAGCTCCTGCTCGGCTTCGGGAAAATCGAACGGCGCGCGGTTGGTCTCGGCGACGCCGGCGCACATGTAGATGAAGAACCCGAGCGGCTGCAGGAAGAGGTACCACTTGGGGATGAACCCCCACCAGTAGCCCGACTGCGACAGCACGACTTCGCGCAGCGACAGCGACCCGGCCAGCATGACCACCGCCGCGAGCGCGAGGCGCGTAGGACAGCTCGTAGCTGATCATCTGCGCCGACGAGCGCAGCCCGCCGAGGAGCGAGTACTTGCTGTTCGAGCTCCAGCCGGCGAGGACGATGCCGTAGACGCCCATCGAGGTGATGGCGAAGAGCACCAGGACGCCGACGTTGACGTCGGTCACCTGCAGCGGCATCGGCTCGTCGAGCAGGCCGAAGAGCGTCGTCGAGGTGCCGAACGGCACGACCGCGAACGCGGCGAACGCGGCGGCGGCGGAGATGACCGGGGCGATCGAGAAGAGGAGCGCGTCGGCCGCCTTCGGCCGCAGCTCTTCCTTGGTGATGCAGCTTGATGACGTCGGCAAACGGCTGCAGCCAGCCGGCATAGCCGACGCGGTTCGGGCCCGACGCGGTCCTGGATGTAGGCGCAGACCTTCCGCTCCATCCAGACCATGAACGCGGCCGACAGCACGAGCATCTGGAAGATGACGAAGATGAGCCCGAGGTGCGCGAGGATCGCGGGCGAGGGCAGCCACGCAGCCATCAGTGCGCCCCCACCGGTGCCTTCGCCGCACGCCACGGCGACGGCACCGTGCAGCGGCCCTCGCGCACGTGGGCTTCGAACTCGGCGCGGAAGTGCTTGACGGTCGTCAGCGCCGGCGTCGCCGCGGCATCGCCGAACGCGCAGAGCGTCTTGCCGACGATGTTGTTGCCGATGCTGACGAGCAGGTCGATGTCGCGCATCTCGCCTTCGCCGGCTTCGATGCGCGTCAGGATCTTGTAGAGCCAGTCGCCGCCCTCGCGGCACGGCGTGCACTTGCCGCACGACTCGTGCTTGTAGAAGTAGAGGAGGTTCTTCGCCGCCCAGACCATGCAGGTCGTGTCGTCCATCACGATGATGCCCGCCGAGCCCAGCATCGACCCGGCCTTCGCCACATCGTCGAAGCTCGCCGGGATGTCCAGCTGGTCGTCGAGGAGGATCGGCACCGACGACCCGCCGGGGATGACGGCCTTGATCTTCCGGCCGTCGAACGGGCCGCCGGCGTAGTCGTAGATCAGCTCGCGCAGCGTCGTCTTCATGGCCGCTTCGTAGACGCCCGGCTTCTTCACGTGGCCGCTGACGCAGAACAGCTTCGGGCCGCCGTTCTTCTCGGGGCCCAGCGCCGCGAACCACTCCGCGCCGTTGATGAGGATCGGCGGCAGGTTGCAGAGCGTCTCGACGTTGTTGACGGCGGTCGGACAGTTGTAGAGGCCGGACAGCGCCGGGAACGGCGGCTTGATGCGGGGCTGCGCGCGCTTGCCTTCGAGCGACTCGATGAGCGCGGTTTCCTCGCCGGCCTCGTAGGCGCCGGCGCCACGATGGATGACGATGTCGCAGTCGAACCCGGTGCCGCAGATGTTCTTCCCGACGTAGCCCTGGGCGTAGGCCTTGGCCAGCTCGGCCTCGAGCACGCGCTGCACGTGGTAGAACTCGCCGCGGATGTAGATGTAGGCGACCTTCGCGCCGATGGCCCAGCAGCCGATCAGGCAGCCCTCGAAGAGCGAGTGCGGGTTGCGCTCCATCAGCACGTGGTCCTTGAACGTGCCCGGCTCGCTCTCGTCGGCGTTGCAGCAGATGTACTTCGGCAGCGGCGTGTCCTTGAGGACGAACTGCCACTTGAGGCCGGTCGGAAAGCCCGCGCCGCCGCGGCCGCGCAGGCCCGACGCCTTCACGAGATCGATCACCTCGGCCGGCTTCATCGCGAGCGCCTTGCGCAGGCCTTCGTACGCCTGGTGCTTCAGCGAGAACTCGAGCGTGTAGCTGTTCGGCTCGCGGACGTATTTGGTGAGGATGGGGTCCATCGTTCTACACAGTCACGCTGTATTCGTGATCACGGCGCTCGTCACGATGAGCACGATGGTACGAAGAACACGATGAAATCCTTGCTGTCATCGTGACCATCGTGTCATCGTGCCATCGTGATGGAGCCGTGTCATCGTTCCACTTCCAGGTGACAGCCGGTGAAGGCCTTCTCGCCCTTCGCTTTGATCTCGTCCACCAGCTTCCCGGCATCCTCGGGCTGCACCTTCTCGTGCCAGTGCTCGTTGTTCACCATGACGATCGGCGCGCGGTCGCAGGCGCCCGAGGCACTCGAACTCCATCAGCGTGAAGAGGCCCGACGCGTCGGTCTCGCCGACCTTCAGACCCAGCTTCTCCGACAGCGCTTCGGTGACGCGCTCGGCGCCCATCAGCGCGCACGAGAGCGTGCGGCACACCTGGAGCACGTACTTGCCGACCGGCTCCTTGTAGAACATCACGTAGTAGGTCGCGACGTCCTCGACCTCGGCCGGCGTCATGTCGAGGATGCCGGCGACGTGGCGCATGCCGTTGGCGGTGAGATAGCCCTGCTGCTCCTGCACGAGGTAGAGCGCGCCGAGAATCGCCGAGCGCTTCTGGTCGGGCGGGTACTTCGTCAGCATGTCGTCGAGCGCGGCGCGGCGCTCGGGCGTGAACGTGAACGCCGGGCCCTCGTCGGACGAGCTTGCGCTCCGACTTCTGGAAGCGCTGGTCGTAGACCATCAACGGATGGAAGCTCATCGATCCACGTCTCCCATGACGACGTCGGTCGAGCCGATCACCGCGATGACATCGGCGATCATGCCGCCGACGAGCATCTTCGGCAGCCCCTGGCAGGCATAGAACGAGGGCGCGCGCAGCTTGATGCGATAGGGCCGGTTGGTGCCGTCCGAGACGATGCTGAACCCGTGCTCGCCGCGCGGCCCCTCGATCGGCACGTACGACTCGCCGGCCGGCACGTTGAACCCCTGCGAGTAGATCAGGAAGTGCTGAATCAGCGCTTCCATCTCGCTGTAGACCTTGTCCTTGGGCGGCGGCACGATCTTGTAGTCCTGGATGTCGAACACGCCGCGCGGCGTGATGCGCGCCAGCGCCTGCTGCGCGATCTTGGTGCTCTCCCGCATCTCGGCGATGCGCACCAGATAGCGCCCGTAGACGTCGCCGGTCGTCTGCGTCGGCACGGCGAAGTCGTAGGTCTCGTAGCCGAGATACGGAAACGCCTTGCGGACGTCGTAGGGGACGCCGGTGGCGCGCGCCATCGGGCCGACCAGCCCGTAGGTCATCGCCTCGTCCTTGGTGATGACGCCGACGTTCTGCGTGCGCTTCAGCCAGATCTGGTTCTTGGTGAGCAGGTCTTCGTACTCGCTCAGCTTGCTCGGGAAGTCGTCGAGCCACTTCTTGACGGCCTGGTGAAACCCGTTCGGCAGATCCTCGCGCAGGCCGCCGATGCGGAGGTAGCTCGGGAACATCCGGAAGCCGGCCAGCATCTCGTTGACGTTGAGGAGCTGCTCCCGCTCGCGGAAGCAATACATCATCACCGAGACGGCGCCGATTTCGAGCGCGTGGGTGGCGAGCCAGACGAGGTGGCTGGCGAGGCGCTGGAGCTCGGCGATGAGCACGCGGATGTTCTGCACGCGCTCGGGCATCTGGACGTCGAGCAGACGCTCGACCGAGAGGCAGAACGCCAGGCTGTTGGACTGGGCGCCCGAGGTAGTCCATCCGCTCGACGAGCGGGATGACCTGCTGCCACTTCTTCTGCTCGGCGGTCTTCTCGATGCCGGTGTGCAGGTAGCCGACGGTGGTGTCCGCGGAGACGACGGTCTCACCGGACAACTCCAGCACCAGCCGCAGCACGCCGTGCGTGCTGGGATGCTGAGGTCCCATGTTGACGGTCATCGTTTCCGTGCGAAGTTCAGTTGGCCACTCGTCACACCATCTCCACAATCTCGCAGATCGCATGGATCAGCGTGATGTGGACTTCCTGCACGCGCGCCGTGCAGTCGTCCGGCACGTTGATATGGACCTCCGCGAGGCGGCCCGCTTCCCCGCCGTCGCGCCCGGTCAGCGCGATGGTCCGCAGCCCGCCGCGCCCGCGCCGACTCGCAGCGCGGCAATCACGTTGGGCGAAGCGCCGCTCGTCGAGATCGCAAACGCGACGTCGCCGGCCGCGCCCGAGCGCCTCGACCTGCCGCGCGAACACGCGCTCGAAGCCGTAGTCGTTGGCCACGCTCGTCAGCAGGCTCGTGTCCGCCGTCAGCGCGATCGCCGCAAAGCCCGCCCGCTCCTTCTGAAACCGGCCCGACCAGCTCGGTGACGAGATGCTGGGCGTCGCCCGCGCTCCCGCCGTTGCCGAACGCCAGCAGCTTCCGCGCCCGACGCGAGCGCGCGCCGCGATGGTCGACTGCCGCCGTCGCCACCACCGTCAGATCCAGGCCGCGCACCCGGCGGTGCGTGTCGATCGCCGCGTCGAGCGTGCGCGTCACGATCGCGACGGCGGCGCCGCCATCGATCGGCGGCATCAGTCCTGTCGCGCCGGCGTCCTCGCGGCTCGGGATCGCGCGGGATCCGTGCCGCGCGCCGCGCCGCCTCCATGTTGGCCACGAACTCGTCCTCCGACACCTGCAGCGGCTCGTAGGTCTTCACCCGCTGGTTGATCTGGACCGGGTAGTCCTTGCGCATCGGAAACCCTTCCCAGTCGTCGGGCATCAGAATCCGGCGCATGTCGGGATGGCCGTCGAAGTGCAGGCCGAAGAAATCGTACACTTCGCGCTCGCCCCAGTTCGCCGACTGCCAGATGCTCGACACCGACGGCACGTGCGTTCCCTCGGGCACCCGCACTTTCAGCCGCAGCCGCTTCGGCGTCTCGCCGTAGCCGGCCACGCCCGGGCACGCCAGGATGTAGAGCAATCTCGAAGCGCGGATCCCGCGGATGATAGTCGACGGCGGTCACGTCCGCCATGAACACGAACCGCAGCTCGGGCGCGTCGCGCAGCACGCGGCAGGTCTCGACGAGGAGTCGCAGGGACACGTAGAACGTCGGCATGCCGTCGCGCGACTCCACGGCTTCGAATCGCGCGGCATCCGCCGACAGCGCGCGTGACAGTACCTCGATGATGGCCGTCGCTTGCATAGAGCTTAGGATCGTGGCCGCCGAAGGCGCCTAGACGAACGACCTCTGCTTGTCGATCTTCCGCTGGAGCTGGACGATGCCGTAGATGAGCGCTTCGGGCCGGGGCGGGCAGCCGGGCACGAAGACGTCGACCGGCACGACCTGATCGACACCCTGCACAATCGCGTAGTTGTCGAACACGCCACCGACCGAGGCGCAGGCGCCCATCGAGATGACGTACTTGGGCTCGGGCATCTGATCGTAGATGCGGCGCAGCACCGGCGCCATCTTGCGGGACAGGCGGCCGGCCACGATCATCAGGTCGGACTGCCGCGGCGAGCCGCGGAAGACCTCGGCGCCGAATCGGGCGATGTCGTAGCGGCCCGCGCTCATCGCCATCATCTCGATGGCGCAGCACGCGAGGCCGAACGTCACCGGCCAGACCGACGAGCGCCGCGCCCACTGCACGACTTTCTCGACGGTGGTGGTCAGGATGGGAAGATCGATGTCGTCACTCATAAGTATTGAAGGCTATGCGCGCTCGTGGCCCCAATCGAGCACGCCTTTGCGCCAGACGTACACGTAACCGGTCAGCAGGATGGCGAAGAAGACCAGCATCTGGACGAAGCCGGTCCAGCCCAAGGACCGCAGGGCCATGGCGAACGGATAGAGGAACGCGACTTCGATGTCGAAGAGCAGGAAGATCATCGCCACGAGGTAGAACTTGACCGGGTGGCGCTCGCGCGCGTCGCCGACCGGCGGCATGCCGCATTCGTACGGGGCGAGCTTCTCGGGGGTCGGCTTGTGCGGACCGATGAGGTGCGAGGCGACGATGTTGAACGCCCCGAACCCGGCCCCGAGGCCGATCATAATAAGGATAGGCACCCAGCCGTGCATGTCAGGTCCCGCAGGCAGAAAGCCGGCTTGTGAATGTTTTCTCAAGCCCGTCGCAAAAAAAGGCGCGTCGCCATTCCGACGCGTCCACGGCCACAGGCGGTCCCCGCCCACGACCATCTAAGCACCGAATGCTATCACAGCCGTGAGTCAGGCTCAGGGCTCAAGGCTCAGGGCTCAGGCAAAACCGTGGAGCGCTCGTTCGCAAGCTCTTGAACCTTGAACCCTGAGCCCTGAACCCTGAGCCTGACTTAGAATGCCCAGATGCCCCGACTCGCCTGGTTCAGCCCCATGCCGCCGGTGGCCACCGGCGTCGCGGCGTGCAGCGCCGACCTCGTCGCCGCGCTCGCGGCCGAGCACGAGATCGACGTCTTCGTCGACGAGGCCGTCGCGCGCGTGGCGCCGGGCACGCGCTCGGCCCACGACTTCGTGTGGCGGCACCAGCAACGACCCTACGACCTGACCGTCTACCAGGTCGGCAACTCGTCGCACCACGACTACCAGTGGCCCTACCTCTTCAGGTATCCCGGCCTGACCGTGCTGCACGACGCGCATCTGCATCACGCGCGGGCGGCGTCCCTGCTGCGCACGTTCCGGGCCGACGACTACCGCACCGAGTTCGCGTGGAATCATCCCGACGCCAACCCGGACATCGCTGAGCTGGCGGTCGCGGGCTTCGACAACCATCTCTACTACGCCTGGCCGATGACGCGGCTCGTGGCTCGCGCCTCGCAGGCTCGTCGCGGTCCACGGCGCCGCGATCGCGCGCCCGCCTGCAGCGCCGACGTCCCGGACGCCCGCGTCGCGTCGATCCGGCTTGGCCAGGGCACGCCGCTGTCGATCGAGGAGGCCGCGCGACGCCGCGCGGCGCGCCCGCGCCCGCTACGGCATCCCGCCCGACGCCATCGTCTTCGGGTGCTACGGCGGGCTCTCGCCCGACAAGCGCCTCCCGCAGGTGCTGGCCGCGTTCGCCGCGACGCGCGCCTATGTTCCCGCGCGCGCACCTGCTGCTCGCCGGCGCCGTGCCCGAACACTACGATCTCGTGACGGACATCGCGCGCCACGGCCTGACCGACTGCGTGACGCTGACGGGCTACCTCGCATCCGACGAGGCGTTCACCGAGTGCATCGCCGCGTGCGACGTCGCGCTGAACCTGCGATGGCCCACGGCGCGCGAAGTATCAGGGCCGTGGCTGCGATGCCTGGCCGCCGGCAAACCGACGGTCATCGTCGATCTCGCGCACCTGACGGACATGCCCACCTCGATCCGCGCACCTGGCGGCCAAATGGTGTCGTCAGGCGCCGGCTCCGTCAGCGACGCCCTCGGGGCTACGCCCTGCGCCGTCGCGATCGACATCCTCGACGAAGACCACTCGCTCCGGCTGGCGATGCGGCGGCTCGGAACCGACGACGGTCCTCCGCGCATCGCTCGGCCGGTCCGCACGCAGCGCTACTGGGACCGGACGCATTCCATCGACTGCCATGGTCGCGGACTACCGTACGCCTGATCGCGGACGCTATCGAGCGCCCGGCGCCGGCCGTTGCACTTCCGGCTCATCTCGTCGACGATGGAAGCGGTACGCTCGCACGCGTGCTCGAGCCGTTCGGACTCGCCTCGCCGCTTGGGCCGTTGCTGCCGTGAGGTATGAGGTATCCTGTGACGATTCGCGTGAACGGTGAGCCGCTGGAGATCGCCGGCCCTGTCACCATCAGCGGCCTGCTCGCCGGCCTGACGATCGACTCCCGCCTGGTGGCGGTCGAACACAACCTCCTCGTCGTCAAGCGCGACAAGTACGAGTCGGTCGTGGTGCACGAAGGGGATGAGATCGAGATCGTGAACTTCGTGGGTGGAGGCTAGCGCGGTCACTCTCGACGTTCTCGCGCCAAGAGCCTTTCACCGCTGAGAGCGCCGAGAACGCCGAGCAGGACAAATCAGGTTTGCTCTGCGCACTCGGCGGTCTCTGCGGTGAAGGGCTCTTGGACAGTGTGTCCGACGGTTGACCGAGTATCTGGATGAGTCGCACGCAAGGCACGCACACAATGAGCACTGACCTTCTCACCATCGCCGACCGGACCTTCCGCTCGCGCCTGATTGTCGGGCACGGGCAAGTATCCCTCGCATCCGGTGATGGCCGAGGCGCACCGCGCGTCGGGTGCGGACATGGTGACGGTCGCCGTCAGGCGCGTCAACCTGTCCGACCGCAGCGCCGAGTCGCTGCTTGAGCCACATCGATCAGATCGAAGATCTTCATCCTGCCGAACACCGCCGGGTGCTACACCGCCGAGGATGCGATCCGCACGGCGCGGCTGGCGCGCGAAGTCGGGCCTCTCGAACTGGGTGAAGCTCGAGGTCATCGGCGACGAGCGCACGCTCTTCCCCGACAACATCGCCCTGCTCGAGGCGACGCGCGTGCTCGTGCGCGAAGGCTTCGTGGTGCTGCCGTACACGAACGACGATCCCGGTGATCTGCCGGAAGCTCGAGGAAGCGGGCGCCGCCGCGGTCATGCCGCTCGGCGCGCCGATCGGCTCCGGCCTCGGCATCCAGAATCCCAACAACATCCTGATCATCCGCGAGCAGGCTCGCGTGCCGGTCATCGTCGACGCCGGCGTCGGTACCGCCTCCGATGCCGCGATCGCCATGGAGCTCGGCGCCGACGGCGTGTTGATGAACACGGCGATCGCGCTCGCCGCGAATCCCGTCGCGATGGCCACGGCGATGAAGCTGGCGGTCGAGGCGGGCCGCCTGGCGTTCGGCGCCGGCCGCATCGCGCGCCGCTCCCACGCCTCGGCCAGCAGCCCGACCGACGGCACGATCGCCACGCTCGCAGGTACCGCCCGCGGTGCCTGATCGACTCATGTCATCCGTGTTGTCCGTGGCTGCCCTGTCCGTGTTGGCCGTGGCCCGACCGGCCGGTGATCTCCGTGGCCAGACAGTGATGGAATCGCTCGAACAGACGCTGCGGCGCCTCGACGAGGAACGCGGCGACGCCGATCGCCGTTACAACGACGCCTTGACGGCGCTCGACCGCGCGCTCCCGGCGCCGGGCGAATGGCCCGCGCCTCACCCGGCGCACGACGACTCACAGCTTGCGTCGCTCAATGCCGCGTGGGACATCGCGGCGAACGCCCCCGCCGCGCAGCCGGGCTGGCGCGGACGCCTCGCCGGCTTCATCTGGCGCACGGTCGCGCCCTACCTGCAGCAGCAGGCCGCGTTCAACTCGCGGCTGGTCGACCACCTCAATCGCCAGGCGGCCGCGGCGCGGCACGCGCATCAGCGCGCCGAGCTGACGGCGGCTCGGCTCCGCGAGGAGTTCGCGCGCCTTGCCGAATTCCACGCCCGGCTGCTGCAGTATCTGCAGCAGGTGACCGCGTACATCGACACCCGGGACCGACGTGCCGCCGGCGGCGCGCTGGTGCTCAACGCGTCGCTCAGCGGCTTGGCCGAAAACCTGGACAAGCGCTGGGAGTCGCTCGACGTCCGCGACCAGCGCGCCGACGCGCGCGCAAGCGCGCTCGCTGCCTCGCAGGACGAGCTCCGCGCCCTCCTCGCCGTCGTGCAGCAGGCCTCACTTTCGCTGAAGCGGGAGGTGGAACACGTCCTGTCAGGTCACGGGGTTCAGGGGCAGGGAGGTTCAAGGGGTTCAAGAGGTTCAGGGTTCTACACCGGGGTTGTTTCGGTCCCTCGACAGCTACAAGTACGTCGGGTTCGAGGATCAGTTTCGCGGATCGCGCGACGTCATACGGGCGCGGCTCGAAAGCTACCTCCCGTTTTTCGCCGGCGCCACCGACGTGCTCGATATCGGCTGCGGGCGGGGCGAGTTTCTCGAACTGCTCGCCGGCGCCGGCGTCCGCGCACGGGGCATCGATCTGAATCATGAGATGGCCGAGCTCTGTCGTGCGCGCGGCCTCGACGTCACCGAGGCTGATGCCGTCGGCTACCTCACGACCCTCCCCGATGCATCGCTCGGCGGCCTCTTCGCAGCGCAGGTGGTCGAGCACCTGCAGCCCGGATATCTTCTTCAGTTTCTCGAGCTCGCCTTCCACAAGGTCCGCCCCGGCGGCCGCGTGGTCCTCGAGACGCTCAATCCGGCGTGCTGGGTCGCGTTCTTCGACAGCTACATCCGCGACATCACGCACGTGTGGCCGCTCCACCCCGAGACGCTGAAATACCTGGTCCTCGCGAGCGGATTCACGCGCGCCGACCTCGAGTACCGATCGCCGGTGGCGCCAGAGGATCGCCTGCAAGCCATCGCGCTTCCCGACGGCGCCGACGAGCGGCTCGCCGACCTCGCCGAAGCGTTCAACGCCAACGTCGAGAAGCTCAACGCCCGCCTGTTCACGCACCTCGACTACGCCGTGATCGGGGCGCGCTGACCGATTGCGCCGATGACGCCGTTGCGCGACTGGGGAACGCGAAGTGGTGCGGCGGTGGCCGCCGCCACGTTCCTGACCCTGCTCGCGTCACTCCTCCGCGTCGAGCCCATCCCGCCGATCGTCCTCGCGCTCATCGCGGCCCTCGTGCCGTTGTCCGCCGTCCGGCCCCAGGCAGGCCTTCTCGTGCTCGCAGCGCTGACGCCGTTCGCCGCCTGGATCGGACGTCATTGGAACGGTTCCGTCGCGTGGCCTGAAACGCTCGCCGTCGCCTTCTGCGCGGGCTACTGCGCGCGACGCGTGGTGCGCGCGCCGCGCTCGCGCGACGCGCTCGACGCGCCATGGCTGCTCGCCATCTCCGTCGTCATCGCATCCCTCGCCGTACACTTCCTCATCGAGGCCTGGCGCTTCGGCGGACCGCCCACCCGCGCCGAGGTGTGGCAACTCGTCACCTACGGGTACTTCATCTCCGACACGAGCGGCAATCCTATCGACGCGGCAATGCGCCTCATCGAATCGCTGATCATCTTCAGGGCAGCCGCGACGATGACGCGCACGGCACCGGCGTTCGCGGCCCGCTTCGTGTCCTGGGTCGTCTGCGGCGCATCAGTGGCCGCCGGACTCAACCTGCTTCGATTGTGGGAGGGTGCCGAACGCTTCGGGGGTTCGCTCACCGCCTTCAGCCGGCTCTTTCTGACCGAACGCGTCAACGTGCACTACGGGGACCTCAACGCCGCCGGCTCGTATTTCGTGATGGCGCTCTTCGTGGCCATCGGCCTGTCCATGCGGCGAAAGGGCCTGCCGTGGTTGATCTCGGTGCTGCTCATCGGCTGCGCCGTCTGGGTGTCCGGCTCGCGCATGGCGGTCGTCGCCGGCATGCTCGCCATGGTCCTGCCCGCCGGCGCACGGGCATGGCGCATGCGGCATGGCGGGTTGCGCCGGACGACGCTCGCCGCCGCGGCCTTGGTCATTGGCCTCCTGGCCGCCGTCGCGGCGTACGCCATCCCCGAGCGCGGCAATCAGCGGTCGGCCATCACGGCGGTGCAACGTCCGATGGGAACTGGCCCAAACCAGCCTTCGCATGACGGCGACCAACCCGGCGTTCGGTGTCGGGATCGGCCGCTTTTACGCGCGGTCCGGCGAGTTCAGCTCGCCAGAGCTCCTGGTGAGCTTCCCGCCCGCCATCCACGAAAACGCCCACAACAACTTCCTGCAGATACTCGCCGAGCTCGGCATCGTCGGCTTCGCCAGCGTTCTGTGGCTGCTCTGGAGCACTGTGCGCTACGGCAGACGGCTGCTCGCCGCCGACCTGCAGGTTGACCCGCACGGGCTTTTGCGATGGAGCCTCGTCACCGGACTACTGGCGTTCCTGCTCTCCTGGCTTGGTGGGCACCCGCTCCTCATCGACGAACCGGCATTCGCATTCTGGCTCCTCCTCGGAACTGTCGCCGGTTGGGGAGCCTCGGCCGATCCTTCCACTGGTGGCGGTACGCCTTCGGGCCTGGGTCGTGCCCGTCGGCGATGCTCCTGATTGCCGCCTCCGTGCCCGTGCGCGCGGATCGGCAGAAAGCGGACTTCAACCTGGAACATCGCGGCGTCGGGCTCTCGACCTGGCGCGACGCGATCGACGGCGTGCGCTACCGCCTCGCAGGCGCCACGAGCAGCGTGTTCCTGCCAGCGGATGCACAGATGGTGGTCGTGCCGCTTCGGGCCGTGGGCACGGCGGCAGACGTCAGGCTCGAACTGCGACTCGACGGCCGCCCGGCCGACGTCGTCGATGGTCCCTTCCGACCGGTGGCACTACCTCCGGCTGGCGTTGCCGCGGGACGGCAACGGTCCCGCGCTTTCGCCGCCTCGACCTCCTCGTCACGAGCGGCCGCGCAACGTCGTCGAGCTCGAACACTTCGCCGCGCGACGAGAGTGTCCTCATGATTGGAAAAGTGGAACCGAAATAGGTCAGTGCCGCGAGCGTGCCTTCTCAGTGCGCTTGAGGGCAATCCAACCACGTTCGAGGTGACGCTCGAGGCTGCTGGATGCGACGCGGCGCTCGCGCTGCACGAGTCGCCGCTTCGCCATGAGCCCTGGAAGTCCCAGGAGAGCGTAAATCTTTCCCTTGAGAACGGGCCCCACGAGCCCCTTCGCCGCATAGTGCGCGACCCCGGCGAGCGTGTAAACGAGATGCGACGGAATCGTCCGCAGCAGTAGCCCTCTCGGCGTGTTCTTCAACCAGACCCACTCCAGGTTCCGTTGGCCGTGGAAGACGGCCGTGGAACTCATCACGCCCAACGTGCCGCTGCCGGCATGTCTTACAACCGCGTCGGCGGCATACCAGCAGCGGTATCCGGCAAGCCGCGCACGGTACGACAGGTCGACATCCTCGTAGACCATGAAGAAGTCTTCGTCGAAGCCATTCAACCGCTCGAAGACGTCGCGACGAATCAGGAATGCGGCGCCGCAGGCGCCAAACACTTCCCGCGACGACATAAACCCGGCGATATAGGCGCCGTGGCCGTGCTTGAATGCGCCACCGGCGCGCAGGTAGCCATCGCCGGCGCTATCGACAATGTCCGGGCGATCGAGAAAGACGATCCGCGACGTCACCAGGTCGCGGTCGGGCGCGGCAAGGGACGCGGCGTGCAGGCGCGCCAGCCAGTCCACCGCCGGGATCGTGTCGTTGTTGAGAAACACCAGCGTGGCGCCGAGAGCGGCGCGGGCACCGGCGTTGTTGCCGCCGGCAAATCCAAGGTTGCGGCCGTTGTCCACAATGCGCACGGACGGGAAGCGGGCGGCGACGAACCCAATCGATCCATCGGCGGAACCGTTGTCGACGAGCAGCGTTTCGAAGGCCGGCGCGTCAGCCTGCGCCGCGAGCGCCGCGAGGCACGGCTCGAGCCACTGCCGGCCGTTGTAGTTGAGGACGATGACGGAGATGGCTGGCGTCACGAGGCGTTATCGAGCAGCCGGCGGTAGACGAGGGCCGTCGCTTCCGCGGTACGCCGCCAGGAGAACTCGCGTGCCCGGCTCGCACCAGCGGCACGCGAGGCGCGCGCGGTGGGGCGCATCTTCGAGGACGCGGGCGATCGCCGCGATCCAGCCCTCTTCGTCATCCGGATCGAGCAGCACGGCTGCTTCTCCGACGACTTCCGGAATCGATGACGTCCGGGCCGCAATGACAGGTGTCCCACAGGCCATCGCTTCCAGCAGTGGAAGGCCGAATCCCTCGTACCGCGACGGGTATACGAGCGCGTGTGCCGCGCGATAGAGCGCCAGCAACAGGGGTTCCGGCGCGGCTCCCGCAAAAGTCACCAGGGGCGCGGTGCCGCCTGCGGTGGCGCTGAGGCGCTCGAGTTCCGCGCCGGTCCCGCGATCGACACCCACCAGCACCAGGCCGAGTCCAGACCAATCCGCCCGACGCGTGCGTAGCGCAGCAACCGCCCGCGCCAGCATCGGCAGGTTGCGGCGGACGTGCAGGTCGCCGACATGCAGCACGAATTGTGACGGCCAGCCGGACGGCAACGGCAGAGCTGGCCCCTCGCCGAACCCGGGCGCAGCAGCCAGCGGCACGACGTCGATCGTATCGGGACGAATCGCGTACACGTCCACGATTTCCCGCTTTGAGAAGTGTGAATCGGTGATGACGCGGTCGGCGCTTCTCGCGCTGTAACGATAGAACGCTCGCCGCACGGGGTCGCGTTTGTACGGATACCACTCCGGATTACGTTCGTAACTGATGTCGTGGATCGTCAGGACGAGAGGCCGGGGACCGCCGACCGGCGCGGTGTAGGACGGGGCATGGAAAAGATCGAGCTTCGCCCGGCGAGCAGCCCGCGGCAGGCCGGTCAACATCCAGCCAAGATTTGTCGGCAAGCTACTTGCAGCCGGAGCGCCCTCGATGCCGGTCGGCATCGCTACCCCAGAGGGAACGCCGACAGAGACGATGGCGAGTGATGGATCCAGCACTGCCAGCGCGCCAAACAACTCGTGCGCATAACGGCGCATGCCGGCTGCCGGCGACGCGAGGGCGCGGCCGTCGAAGCCGATGCGAGGCACGGGGCTATGTTAGCAGCCGTTCACGAGCCCGACTATCCCGCTCCTCAGACCTGCGCACTACTGCACCGAACGGCAAGAGCCGACAAGGTGTATCGAATGCCTCTGCCTGTGGTCCAACTGATATGCAATTGCTCCACTCGTTGAAGTGTGCGGCCTCCGCACTCGCCGTGCTCCTGCTCTTCGCGTCACCCGCCGTGGCGCAGTTTCGCGGTCAGGTCTACGTCTCGGGCCTGACCCACCCGGTGGCCTTCGTCCAGGACCCGGGGAACGCTTCGATTCAGTTCGTAGTCGAGAAAGAGGGGACGATTCGCGTCGTCCAGGGCGGCGCGCTCCTCTCGGCGCCGTTTCTCGACCTCCGCGGCGCGGTCGGAACGAGCGGCGAACGCGGCTTGCTCTCCCTCGCCTTTCCACCCGGATCGGCCGCCTCGGGTCGCTTCTTCGTTACCTTTGTGAACACGGACGGCCACACGGTCGTGTCGCGGTACTACCGGTCAGCCGGCGACCCGCTCGTCGCGGACGCGTCGACGCGCGTCGATCTGAAATGGTCGACGGGCGAGCGGTTCATCGCCCATCCCGAGATCTACCACTACGGCGGCCACCTGGTGTTCGGCACCGACGGCTACCTGTACATCGGAACCGGTGACGGCGGTGAGCCGAACGATGCCTCGCACCAGGCCCAGGACCTGACGAAGCTGCACGGCAAGATGCTCCGTGTCGATGTCAGCGTTCCTGACGACGATCCGGAGGGCCTGAACGTGCCGGCGGACAACCCGTTCGTCGGTGGCGAGAACGCGCCGGAAGTCTGGGCGGTCGGTCTCCGCAATCCCTGGCGCTTCAGCCTCGATGACCCGGCACGCGGCGGCACCGGCGGCTTCATCATCGCCGACGTCGGAGAGGACGCAGTCGAAGAGCTCAACTACCTGCCCGCCGGCCGGCCCGGGCGCAATTTCGGCTGGCGAAATCGGGAAGGCGCCAACAACCACGAAACATCGCTGCCGCCGGCATTCGAGCCGCTCACGGATCCGATCTTCGAGTACGGCCATGGCGTCGGGCGATCGATCACCGGCGGCTTCGTCTACCGCGGCGCCGCGCATACCGTCGATGACCGGACGATACGTGTTCGGCGATTTCGTGCGCGGCCGCATCTGGTCGCTCGCGATCGCCACCGATCCGGGGACGGGTGAAGCCACGGCCAGCGACTTGCGCGAGCACACTGGCGAGATTGGCGCCGGCGCATCACTGCGAATGGTCAGCTCGTTCGGCCTCGACGCTGCCGGCGAGCTCTACGTCGTGAACTACGGCGACGGCACCATCATCGCGCTGAGACCCGCCGAGGCGGCCGCCCCGATCATCCGGATCGACACGCCGTTCAATGGATCGCCGGTCCGTCAGCCGTTCGTGCTGTCCGGGTGGGCGATTGACGCCTCCGCGGCGACGCCGGGCATCGCGACGCTGCACGTCTGGGGCTTCCCGATTGCCGGCGGGAATCCTCAGTTCCTGGGTGTCGCACATTATGGCGACGCCAGCCGGGAAGTCGCGGCCGTGTACGGAGCGCAGTTCGGCTCGACCGGCTATCACCTCAACGTGTCTGGCCTCGCGACCGGCGATTGGGTCATCGCCGTGTATGGGTGGGTCGAGGCGACGCAATCGTTCAGCGCCGTGAACTGGGTCATCGTCAGCGTGCAGCCCGGAGGGCTGATGGTGATCGACACGCCGGCGCCGCTCGCCGATGTGCCGACGACGTTCTTCCTCGGCGGCTGGGCGGTCGACCTCGGTGCCGTCGCGGGCACGGGCGTCGACACGATCCACGTGTGGGCCTTCGCGGCGGACGGGTCGGTTCCCCCGAGGTTCGTCGGCGTGCCGCAATTCGTCGAACGGCCTGACGTTGCCAGTTATCTCGGCCAACAGTTCCGGCGCGCCGGCTACAACATGATCGGTGAGTGACACGGTCGTCGGCGCCACACGGGGACAGAGTGAGGACGTCTTCAGTACGTCGTTCGCAGTCACAGCCAGCGTCAGCAACGCAGTTCGACAATCACAGTCGAGAAGATGAGTAAGGGAGTGACGAATGACGACTGGAACTGACGACTCGGACTGACGACTCGGACTGAGGACTGTGACTGCGACTGAAGACTGTCACCCTCACTCGCACCGTTTTTGCGGGGACGAAGTCAGCGCTCTCCGTGCTCCATGCGAACACGGCGAGGTCGTAGTTCCCTGGCGTCAGCCCCTGCACGACCAGGCCATAGCCGGAATCGCGGAACTGGTCGCCGTGCACGGCGGCGACGTCTGGCCTGGCACCACCGTAGGTGACGGCGCCGACAAACACTGGCGCCCCTCCCGACAGCGGGTAGGCCCACGCATGGAGCGTCGTGATCCCTGTCCCCTCGGCCGCGCTCAGGTCGGCGGCCCAGCCACCGAGCACGAACGGCTGTCCAACATCGGCCTGTGAGGTCGGCGTGTCAATCACGACCTGCGGTCCTACGAAACCGCTGCCCTTGGCGTGCAGCACGACGCGGACATCCTGACGCGCGGCGAGCCCGGGCTCGTCCCGGCGGGCGAAGACGAGATCGTAGCTGCCGACGAAGCCGACGCCCGGCTGCCACGTGAAGATGCCGGTGTCGGCGTCCAGCCGCGAACCGACCGGCAGCGGCGCCAGCGCGTCAGCCACGCGCAGGTAACCGGTGAGTGGACCGCCCTGGGCGTCGAGATGCAGTTCGACCCGGCTCACTTCCTCGCTCCGCACGACTACTCGGCCGGAGCTGTTCGCACCGAAACTGCGCCAGGGTGCCGCCGGATCCCACCCGAGGCGTCCGAGCACCGGGCTGCGTACGGACGGTGCGGCCGCGAGCGCCTCGCTGCTGACTGACACGCTGGCGCCGTCGAGCGCGGCGGTCAACCCGGCAGCGACACCATTCGACACCCTGAAGTAGCGGCTGCCAATCCCTTCGGTTGCCCCGAGGTTGTCGCTCACCGTCCAGGCGATCGTGTGCAAGCCGTTGGTGAGCGCGGTCGTATCGATGACGCGGAAGCCGACGGCGCCGCTCGTGTTGTTGAGACCGGGAAAGAGCGACGCGATGTCCGCGCGGAAGTTGTTGTAGCTCGGATGGCCCAATGACACGCCGTCGACGAACACGGTCATCGTCGAGCCATCGTTAGGGATGAACTTGGGAAGGGGCGTCAGCGCCCATCCGAAGTTGACGTAGTTCGCACTCGATGCCGTGCCGCCCTGCCCCGGGGTGTCGATAGCGCCGAACGGACGGGTCGCATGCGCGTTGTCGCAGGTGAAGGCCCGCGAGCCGACGAGGACCACGCGGCCCTCGCGATCCATCGCGTACGCCGAGAGCGTGTACGAACCGTTGCCCTGATTGGGCAGCATGTTGGTCAGGAGCATGAAGCCCCATCCGCCGCGATAGTTTCGCGGGTAGGCGGGAAACGACGCGACGACGTCCGGGCGCGCGTCGTCGATGAAGACGGCGTCCCCGAGATACACCTGGCTTGCGCCGCCGCAGCGTCCGTCCGGCGCCGCACTCTCCCCCATCACTGCGTTGCGGCAGAGGAAAAGGCTCGCCACCTCGACGTCATCGAGTGCCCAGCCAGTGACAGGGATTGCGCCGACGACACCGGTGGCGTTCGCGAGCGGTGTGTCGACCACTCCAATCGGAGCAACGGAAGTCCCGGCGATCATCGTGACGAGGGTCACGCCTACCGGGGCGACGAGGTTACCTGCGCCGGAGAGGGTGATCGTGATTGATCCAACGGCGGTGCCTGGGGTCGTCAGCGCGCCGGGAGCCACGGTGACCGAAAGATCGCGCGCGCCGCTGCCGGATGCCGGGCTCACGGCCAGCCATGGCTGATTGGACGTCACGGTCCAGGACACAGCCGGACCGCTCGTCTGCGTCAGCCGTACCGTCTGCGCCGAGGTCTGCGCCGAGGTCACGCCCCCGCTGTTGGTCGCCCCGTAACGCAGCGCCGGCCGGTCGAGCGATACGAACGGACCGGTTCCGAACTGGTAGATCGAAAAGGTCTGCCCGCCGATCGTGAGCGTGCCGGAGCGAAAGTTGGCGCCGTTGGCGGTGGCGTTGTAGGTGACCGAACCGCTGCCGGTCCCACCCGACCCAGACTGGATGCTGAGAAATCCGGAGTTGCTCGTCGCCGTCCACGCGCACCCGCTCGTGGTCGTGACGTTCACCGACGCGCTGCCGCCGGCGGCGCCGGCGCTCGCGCTCGTCGACGAGAGGGTGAACACGCACGCAGCCGCCTGATTGACGGTGAATGTCTGGCCGGCAATCGTCAGCGTGCCCGAGCGCGTCGACGGCGCCGCGTTGGCCGCGACGTTGTAGCCAACGGTTCCAGAGCCGCTGCCTGGGCTGCCTGAGCCGACAGAGAGGAACGCGGAGTTGCTCCCGGCAGTCCAGCTGCAGCCCGCCTGCGTCGAGACGGTCACGGAACCGCTGCCGGCACCGGCCGCGGCACTGGCCGATGTGGGATTAATCGAGTAGGTGCACGACGGGGTACCGGAGGGGTACACGAAGTTGAGGCCCGCGAGATCGTCGGGGCCGATGTTGGGCGGCATCGGCGTGGCGGTCGCGCAGCACGACGGGTACATGATGTTCGACGTTGCGTTGGCGATGCTGCCGTCGGTCTGGGTGTGGCCTAGCCCGATGGCGTGGCCGATTTCGTGGATGAGCACGCGCGTGAAGTTCGGCGGCGTCCGGAACGACGCGCTGAGGTTGGCCGCGTTCTGAAAGATGACGTAGCCGCGAGAGAAGGCGTAGAACGTCGTGCCGTTGACGGTGCCACCCGATCCGCCGGCCCACCCGCCACCGATGGCGAGCGTCGATCCACTGATCTCGTTGTTCGGATCTTCGAAAGTGATGACACCGGCGGCGCTCGCCACGCCGGTGAACGGGCCGTCGGCATCAGCCTGAAAAGTCGTGCCCCCGGACTGCAGGATGATCGACGCGGAAACCGGCGCCGTCCAGGCATTGAGTGCGACCTGAAGCTCGGTGACGGCGTCGCTGCTCGTCAACGGTGAAGACGGCGCTCGTATTGATGTACCAAGTAACGGGCGTCGCCGAGTCTGCCTGCACCCAGCGAAAGGGCGTGGCGCCACCGAGCAGCGTGAATCCCTGGGACGCGGATTGTTCGTCACCGACTTGCGGTGCGCTCCCGCGACGCGATGGCCGGCCGGTGGCGCCGACTGCCAGGGTGCGAAACTCCGAGAGGGACGGCTCGCGCGCGACGGCACCACCCACGACCACGGTGTCGCGGAGGTTGCGGCGCAGGCGACGCTCGCCGTTGACCTCGGGCAGCACCTCGAACTTCGAGAACCCCATCGCGACGGTGCGGAGCCCGAGCGGTCCGCGCTCGAGACAGACCAGCACTTCCTCGCCCGGCGCAAACTGGACGGCGCCACCGACGTACAGGAACTCGTCGCCTACCCTGCCGCCAAGCTCCCAGATTTCGACGGTCGCTCCATCGATGCCGGTCAGGTCCTCGATGATCTGCAGGGTGGTGACCGTGTAAATCCTCTGCCCTTGCGGACCACCACGCGTCATTCTTTGCGCGATGACGCGGCCGTGTACGACGCGTTCGGAAAGAGACACGAGTTGCGCGTCGGTACGAAAAATGACCGTAGAGGCCCAGACCGGCTGGGTCGAGGCGCAGAAACACGCCAAAAGCGCGAGCCACCGCAGTTTACGCATGAGTCCCCACAAGGGGGCTCACCACAGCAAACTGGGCGCCAGCGCGGCAAACGGGGGCCCGAGCGGCCCCGCCGAGCTCGATTCTCGTGCGGAAGCCGGGTGTGATCCGAATCTGGACGGCTGGATTACAAGACTGATCGCCTCTAACGCACGGTGATTCGTACGATCTTCGCCGGGGCAAAGCCGGCCTGTTCGATGCTCCAGGCGAACACGGCCAGATCGTAGTGCCCAGGGCATGAGGCCCTGCACCACCAGACCGAATCCCGAAGCCTCGAACTGATCGCCGTGGACCGCCGCTACGTCCGGCCTCGCGCCACCGTAGACGGTCGCGCCGAGGAATACCGGCGGTCCGCCCGTCAGCGGGTATGCCCATGCGTGCAGCGTCGCGATACCGGTGCCCTGGGCGGCGCCGGGATCCGCCGCCCATCCGCCGAGCCCGAAGGGCTGCGCCACGTCTTGTTGCGATCGCGGCGAATCGATCACGATCTGCGGACCGACGAGCCCGCTGCCCTTCGCCGCCAGGAGGATGCGGACGTCCCGACGCGAAGCGGCCTCATCGCCGTCCGCGCGCACGAACACGAAGTCATACGCCCCGACGAAACCCACGCCCGGCGCCCAGGTGAACACGCCCGAGCCGTCGAGCTGCGATCCGATGGGCAAGGCCTGCGGGCCGTCGTTCGTCTGCAGATAGCCGACGGTGTAGTCCGGCCCGAGGTGCAGCTCGATGCGATTCACTTCCTCGCTGCGGACGACGACGCGCCCTCGGTCGTCGGGTTCGAACGTGCGCAGCGGCGCCGACAGATCCCAACCGCGCCGGCCGGCGAGCGACGTGCGGTCTCGCGCCAGCACGCTCGTGTCAGTCGGCGGCCGCTGACGCGGAACTGAAGTTCCGCGCGCCGCGGTCGGGCGCCGGCGCTCTCTGTCGGCAGCGCCGCTGTCAACGCCCCGGAGCCATTCGACACCGTGAAGAACCGGCTGCCGATCCCCTCCGTCGATCCTTGATCGTCGGTCACCACCCACGAGATCGTGTGCATCCCGTTAGTGAGCGAGGTCGTGTCGATGATCCTGAACCCGACAGCACCGTTGCTGTTGTTCTGCCCGGGAAAGATCGCCGCGATGTCGGAACGGAAGTGATTGTAGTCGGCGGTTCCGACCGGCGCGCCGTCGACGAGCACGGTGATCGTCGACCCGTCGAAGGGAATCGTCTTGGTTTGCGGCGTCAGCGCCCACCCGAAGTTGATGTAGCCCGCTCCTGACGCCAGGCCGCCCTGTTCCGGCGTATCGATGGCGCCAAACGGCTTGGTCGCGCTGGCGTTCGCGCACGTCAGCGTTTTGGTGCCGAGATCGGTCACCCGCGGCAGGCCGCCGAGATCGAGCGCAGCCGTCGGTCGAGCGTAGGCGTAGGCGTGGAACACATACGTGCCGTTGCCCTGCGCCGGCAGCATGTTGGTCAGGACCATGAAGCCCCACCCCGCCCGCCTGCTGCGAGGGTAGGTCGGAAATGCGGCCGCGACATCGGGCCGCGCGCCGTCGATAAATGTCGCGTCACCGACGTAGACCTGCGCCGTGCTATTGCACAGTACCGAAATCCCGACTTGCCTCTCCCGGAACGGTCTCGCGACAGATCCTCACGGCGATGACGTCAATGGAGTCGAGCGCCCAGCCCGTGAACGGCACGGCCCCGGTGACACCGGTGCTGTGATCGATCGGCGTATCGAAGGCGCCGAACGTCACGAGCGGTGACGGGGAGAGCGTCCACGTCACGTCGATCGGGCCAGGATTGCTCGTGGTTCCAACGAAGGTAAAGGTGATGGTGGCGGTCCCGCTGGGTGGACCAGGGGATACACCATGGCCACCGCCACGGACAGTGTGGCCGAGCCAGTGCCCGAGGACGGAGTGACAGTGAGCCACGGGACGCTTGGCGTCGCCGTCCACGTTACCGGCCCCGGCCCACTCTGCGCGAGCCGCACCTCCTGAGGGCCGGTCGTGACCATGATCGGAAGCCCCTTCAGGGGCGACGCCACGCCCGCGAATCGCAACGAGGTCTTGTCGAGCGCCATCGTCGGCATGTCGACGGTCGCGTTGTAGTGCAGCGAGCCGGTCAATGGCGGCGCCGAGGCCTGCTCGCAGTGCTGTGTGAAGTCGAGAGCCAGGCGGAGGACCTTGTTACCTGGCCCCAGCACGAACTGACGGAGATGGAACTCGCCCTCGACCTGGTTACAGCCGCGCCCGTTCCCAAACACCCAGATTCCCGGCGTCGTGGTCGCAAAGGGCGATCGGGTGGCACCGGTATAGTTGGTACCGGGCTGCAGCGTCTGTCCTTCCGGGGCGTCGAACCAGAGATACCAATCCGACACATCGGCGTCGTCCAGGCTCGTGATTCTGACCTCGACGCCTCGGCCACCGCCTCTGAGGGCCACTGTCCAGCGGCTGTTCTCCGCGGCGTAGGTCTCGGTCCGGCCTTGCCCGATGTAGTCACCCGGGCTGCTCTTCCAGTTGAGGAGCGTCCGCGATGCGGCAGGGATCGTCGGTATGAAGAGCGCGGCGCAGTGCTTGACGGTGTTGAGGCGAAGCGACGCCGTGAGGCCACCGTGGCAGTCTCCGGTCCAGCCTCCAAACACATACCCGGCGTCCGGAGTCGCGGTGAGCGCTACGACGGTCGCGGTCGCCGGCGTCAGCAGGCAAGCCGCGCCGGGGCCGCCGCAGTCGATGCCAGGTCCCGTGACGCGCCCGTGAACGGGCACGTCCAACGTCAGCTGATACCTCGGGTACTGGCCGCCGAAAGGCACCAGATCGCTGATGTTCGAGTTGAAGCGAACGGCGCCGAAGAGGGCCGGTGCGCTGTCTTCGCAGTGCTGTTCGAAATCGGCCGCGAATCTGACGACATCCTCGCCGGGGTACTCGATCTCGCGGACAACGAAGCGGCCAGTCAAATCGTTGCAGCCACGTCCGGACCCGCTGATATCGAGACCGTTGTAGGGACTCGCGAATGGCGCCCGTCTGGCGGAGACATAGGACCCGACGGCGAGCGGCGCGTCATCAACGGCGACAAACGTCAGCGTCCACCAATAGGCCAGCGTCGGACCGTCGACTCTGAGCGACACGCCGTTGCGGTAGCGCGAGACGGCAAACGTGGCGTCCGGCGGCGTGTAGGTGCGCGGCGGCGGCCCGGCGCCGATGTAGTCGCCGGCCTGGCTGTCGAAGTAGAGCGCCGTCGTTTGTGCGTGCGCCAGGGGCGCAGTCGCAAGCGCGAGAGCGAACGCGACGCCGGCGTAGAACGCTGAGCGGAATCTCATGGTCGATCCATAACTCCCGCCAGTCCAGATTGTCCTGACGCCTTTCTCTTCGTTTCATGAAACGCGGGGTTGCCGCGCCGGTGCGTGGTTCGGACTGGCGCCTACCGTATCGTCACGCGGACGGTCCCGGCCGGCACGAAGTCGGCGCGCTCGGTGCTCCAGGCGAACACGGCCAGATCGTAGTTCCCGGGGCTGAGGCCTTGCACCACGAGGCCGAAGCCGGATCGTTCGAATTGATCGCCGTGCGCCACCGCGACATCCGGGCGTGCGCCACCGTAGGCGGTCGCACCGAGAAACACCGGTGGCCCACCGGCGAGCGGATACGCCCATGCGTGCAGCGTCGCGATGCCGGTGCCTTGCGGCGCATCGAGATCCGCGGCCCAGCCCGCAAGGACAAACGGCTGCCCGACGTCCTGCTGCGACCGCGGCGTGTCGATCACGACCTGGGGGCCGACGCGTCCGCTCCCCTTCGGCGCCAGGATGACGCGCACCTCTCGTCGTGAGGCGCCGTCGGCACGTTCGAACACGAGGTCATAGGCCCCGACGAATCCCACGCCCGGCGCCCAGGTGAACACGCCCGAGTCATCGATCTGCGATCCAACCGGCAGGCCCTGCGGCCCGTCGCTCGTCTTCAGATACCCGGCCTCGTAGCCTGGGCCCAGGTGCAGCTCGACGCGATTCACTTCCTCGCTGCGCACGACCACGCGGCCGCTCGCGTCGAGCTCGAACGCGCGCAGCGGCGCGCGCAGGTCCCAGCCTCGCCGGCCAAGAAGCGGCGACCGCTCGAGCTGTTCCGCGCCGGCGTCGGCCGTCAACCGCTGACGCGCCACTGCGGTTCCGCGCGCCGCGGTCCGGACGCCCGCACTCCCTGTCAGGTCCGCTTCCGTCAGCGCTCCGCCGCCATTCGAGACCGTGAAGAAGCGGCTGCCGATCCCTTCCGCCGCGGCCTGGTTGTCGCTCACCACCCACACGATTGTGTGCGTGCCGTTCGTCAGCGACGTCGTATTGAGTATCCGGAACCCGATCGCGCCCGGCGTGTTGTTGAAGCCGGGGAAGAGATCGGCGATGTCCTGGCGGAAATGGTTGTAGTCGGCCGTGCCCACCACTGCGCCATCGACGAGGACGCTGATGGTCGACCCGTTGATCGGGATTGTTTTCGGGAGCGGCGTCAGCGCCCAGCCGAAGTTGACGTAGCCCCCTCCTGCCGCGACACCGCCCTGCGAGGGCGTATCGATCGCGCCGAACGGCTTGGTGGCGGAGGCGTTCGCGCACGTCATCGTGCGCGTGCCCAGCATGAAAGGATGCCCTTCGCGGTCCTGCGCCCACATGAAGAACTGGTACGATGCCGTTCCCCTGGCTGGGCAGCATGTTCGTGAGCACCATGAAGCCCCAGCCGGCCTTGGTGTTCAGCGGATACGTCGGATACGTGCCGGCAACATCCGGCCGCGCCCCATCGATGAAGACCGCGAAGCCGACGAAAATCTGCGCCGCGCCGCCGCAATTCGGATCGACCGGCGCCGTCTCGGAGCCGAAAGCGGCGCGGCACACGGATACCTGCGTGATTTCGATGTCGTCGAGCGCCCAGCCCGTGAACGGGATGGCGCCCGTCACGCCCGTCAGGTTGTCGGCCGGGGTATCGACGGTACCGAATGGATTCTGCGACGTGCCGTTGGCGAAGATCGTGAGGTTGACGGCGATCGGTCCTGGCGTGTTCGATGTCCCCGTAAACGTGAATGAGATCGCTCCAGCGACGCTCCCGCCATTCGGCAACCCCGTCACCGACACGACGCTGATCGTGAGGTTCGCGGGACCACTCCCCGACGCCGGGCTGACCTGCAGCCAGGGCTGGTTGGACACGGCCGTCCACGTCACCGATCCCACGCCAGTCTGCGTCAGCCGAACGGTCTGCTCGCTCGTCTTGGTCAGCAGGGTCGCGCCGTTGGTCAGGGCGCCGAACTTCAGCGACGTCCGGTCGAGCGTCATCTGCGGCCCGTTCAGATTCGACGGGTAGATGAAGTTGAGGCCGGCGAGATCGTCGGGGCCGATGGCCGGCGGCGCCGGTGTTTCGGGGTAGCAGCACACCGAGTTCATGATGTTGGCTTGCGGGTTGACGACGCTCAGGTCATCGTCGGTATGCCCGAGGCCAATGGCGTGGCCGATCTCGTGCTCGAGCACGCGCGTGAAGCCGAGCGACTCTGTGAACTGCGGACCGAGGTCGGCGGCATTCTGAAAGATCACGTAGCCGCGATTGAAGGCATTGAACGTGACCCCTCCGATCGTGCCGCCGGTGCCGACCGTCGCCGAGCCGCCGCCAATCGCGAGCGTCAGGCAGGACATCTCATCGTTCGGGTCCTCGAACGTGATGACGCCGTTGCCGTTCGGAATGCCCGTCCACGGCCCCTTGGCGACGGCCTGCGACGTCGTCCCGGCGTACTGCAGCGCGATGAAGGCCGACGCGGGACTGGTCCACGCGGCGAGCGCCGTCTGGATCTCGGTGACCGCATCGCCCGCGATTGGCGGCGGCGCGGTCGTGTTCTTGTACCAGGGAACGGGCGTGCGGGTGTCGGCCTGGGTCCAGCGCCATCCTCCCTGGAACAACCTGAACGGTGCGTCCGCAGATTGCAGTTCCGCCGCGGGCGCAGCGGCGCGGCGGATCGATGGCCGGCCGATCACGGCCGCGGCCAGACGTCGAAACTCGTCGAGGGACCGCTCGGCAGCCGGCGGTCGGCCGCCCACGATCACGGTGTCGCGCGCGCTGCGCGTCAGGCGCGCGTCACCGACAGCACGCGGCGACACATCGAACTTGGAAAGGCCCATGGCGATGCTGCGCCAGCCGTACGGTCCGCGCTCGAGGCACACCAGGACTTCGCGGCCGACCGCGTAGGTCACGCCGCCACCGACATACTGCGCCTCGTTGCCGATGATCCCGCCGAGCTCCCAGACCTCGAGCGTCTCGCCGGCCTGCCCGGTGAAGTCTTCCAGCACCTCGAGCGTGCTCACGGTGTAAATCGCCTGACCGTCCGGTCCACCCCTCGCCATCCGCTGCGCCACGACACGCGCGTGCACGACGCGCTCCGAGAGCCCGATGAGCTGCGCGTCAGTGCGGTAGAGAACGGTGGAGGCAAAGAGCGGCTGCGCGATCGAGAGCGCAAGCGCCAACCCGATCGCGACGTGACACCTGTTGACACGAATCATGCAGTGGCCTATTTGGGATTGTCCGCCGGCCGGATCTGGACACGAACCGGCACTCTGCGCCGCTCGCCATCGCACGCCGTCCGCACGAAGACGAGCTCGTGGGTGCCGCCGAATGCGGCGCCGGGCTGCCAGTAGAACGTCCCGGCCGAATCAAGGGCGGAGCCCGAGGGTAGGGTCCGCGTTTCGCCCGCTACGACATGATAGCCGGACCAGCTCGCGGCACACTCGCGCGCACCCTCCAGCTCGAGCGAGAGCTCGAGCCGATCGAGCGGCGACAGCGTCAGGAGCCGGGCCTCGCCCTCGCCGAGCGGCAGGAGGTCGAGGCTTTCCGAGCGCCGGCCGATGTCAATGCCGTCGACTCTTCGCGGCGGCGCAGACGAGCGCTGCCCCAGCTGTCCGCGCATGGCCGCGCTGACGCCCAGGGGAAACGGGCTGGCATTTCCGGTCACGGAGTTCGACACCGTGAAGTAGCGGCTGCCGATGCCTGCCGCGGCGCCGAGGCTGTCGACGACCGTCCAGGAGATTGTGTGTAGGCCGTCATCGAGCGCCGTCGTGTCGATCAGCCGGAAACCGACGGCGCCGCCTGAATTCGCGTAGCCGGGAAAGAGCGCCGCGATATCTTCCCGGAAGAAGTTGTAGTTCACGGTGCCGAGCGAGACGCCGTCAACGTAGACGCGGAAGGTCGATCCGTCGGTCGGGATCGACTTCGGCTGCGGCGTCAGCGCCCAGCCGAAGTTGACGTAGGCCGGGCCCGAGATGGTCTCGCCCTGTCGCGGAGTGTCGATCGCTCCGAATGGGATCGTCGCAGTCGCATTGTTCACGATGATCGTGCGCAACCCCAGGAAGGCTTCTGTGAGGTCGCCATCAACCGCGTAGGCCGAGATCTGGAACACACCATTGCCCTGCTGCGGCAGCATGTTCGTCAGCAGCATGAAGCCCCAGCCGGCACGGCGCGCACTGGGAACCGTCGGATACAACGCCTCGATGTCCGGCCGCGCGCCTTCGACGAAGACGGCCTTACCCAGGAACACGCGCTCACCGAGCGGTTCAGGCGAGACTGAATTGCGATAGATCCGAACTTCGAACACGCCCAAATCGTCGAGCGCCCACCCGCCGATGGCGACCGAGCCTTCGACGACTGTCCCGTCGAGGGGAGTGTCCATGAAGCCGAAGGGCGGCGTCGCCACTGGCGCCGACTGATTGACCGTGATCGCTCGCGGTCCGACAACGATGGTCCCGGTTCGTGGTCCAGGTCCGGGGTTCGGCATGGCGGCGAACGCGACATAGCCTGGTGGCGCGTTGTCGATTCTGATCCACGAATCGGCGGTCACGGTCCACGGCCCGCAGGCATCGGTGATCCAGAGAAGGCCAGGCTCGCCTCGGGCGCGCAGGTTCGTCGGACCTCCCCACGACGTTGAACGGGCACGGATACACGTCGAGGACGTAGTCACGCGTCCCGCCACAGCCATTCGCATCGCCGACGCCGATCGTCACCGGGAAGCTGCCGGACGTCGTTGGCGTACCCGCGAGGACGCCGCTCGAGCCGTCAAGCGAAAGCCCCGCGGGCAGCACGCCCGACGCCAGGTGGAATTGCCTCGGCGGTGTCCCGCCGGCCGCGCCCAGTGTCTGCCGGTACGAGACGCCTATCGCGCCGGTCGCGAGGCGTAAGGGCGAGATCGATGGCGCCGCGCACGTGGCCAGCGAGAAGTTGACGTTCGTCACCGGCGAGCTCGCGATCCCGATGCTCGTGCCGCCCGTGACGTCGCACGCACCCTGCGCGCACGGCAGGTTGTCGAAGAGCTCCTGGATGTATCCGTGCCGCTCGTCGGTCCGCGCGCGGTACGAGCCAGGCGGTAGACCGGTCGTGAAGCGCCCCAGGGCACTGGTCGTCGCCTTCGCCGCGAGCGCGCCGGCGGCGTCGAAGATTGATACCGGCGTCCCCGGCAGCCAGAAACCATCCGCGGCCGTCACCACACCGCCGAGTCCCGTCGCCGGCGCGAGTGAGAAATCGACGCCGGCCGTATCGGCGCCGGCGCTGACGACGACGGGCGTTCCGCGCGTCGCGGAGCACTGCGAACAGGCGACGTTGTCGTAGAGTTCGTCGGCTATAGCCACGGTTGTTGACCGTGCGGAGGTAGTAGGTCCCTGCATTCAGGTCGCTGATCTCGATAGGCGCCACCGAAGCTCGATGTCGCCGATGCCACGAAGCGGCCGTCGGCGGCATAGACTTCGACGGTCACGTTGCTGATCGGCGTCAGCAGCGTTGCATCGCGAACGGTGCCGGCGATGGCCCGCCCGGCCGGGAACGAGAAGTCGATCCCGGTGACGTGCTGGCCGGACCGGACGATGACCGGCGTACCGAACGTCGGCGGACAATCGGAGCAGACCACCCCGCGGTAGATCTCCGCCGCGCCGAGGCCGCGAGGCCTGCGCAAGTAGTAGGTGCCGGCTGGCAGCCCCGTCACACGGTTGCCCGGCGCGGGCTGCGAACGCTGTGGTAGCTGGACTCCACGGACATCGAACACCTCGACCTTTTCGTCAATGCCGACGCCGGCGATGGTGCCGCCGACCTCCAGGGCAAAGTCGATCCCAGTCGTCGTGGAACCCGCGGTGACCACGACCGGTGTACCGCTGGTCGGCCGGCAATCGGCGGCGACGCACGTGATGCCGTTGTACAGCTTGCCGACGAGCAGGCCGTGCGACGGGAGAATCGGCGGACCTCGGAATGCCGGGAAAGTTGATGATGTCCACGCCCGCACTGTCCCACGCCTTGAGGTAGTACGTTCCCGAAGGAAGGCCGCCGATCCGATACGGAACTACGTACGCAAGTCCCGCGGCGCGCTGGGGCGCGACGCTCGTGACCAGCCTGCCGGCGCTGTCGTAGACAAAAATCTGAGGCGGCAGCAACAGCGGGAACTCTTCGGTGGTGGTGTATCGAAGCGTGCCTTCGATCGCTCCGGCCGGAGATAGCGTGAAATCGATTCCCGTCGTCGTGCTACCGGCCGTCACGCTCACGGGCGTGGGCCGATCGCCGCAGGTCACGCACTTGTCGTCGTACCACTCGCGACGATAGCTGCCGGAGGCGTGCGTCACCTCGACCGCGTAGGTGCCCGAGGGAAGACCGCCAATGATGTATTCACCGAAGGCAGTATCGTCGACGCCGACGACGCGATCGCCGGCGTAAACGGTGACTCGTGCGCTGTCGATACCCTGACCTGTCGCATCCCGGACGTAGCCTGCAATGCCACCGCCGGCCTCGAGCGAGAAGTCGATACCGGGCGTGGTGGCTTCCGCCGTAACGGTGATCGGTGCACCATCCGTCACCCGACACTCCGGTGCACCTGGTGACACCTCTGGACATGGCAAGCCGCCGTAGAGTTCGTCGATGACGTTCGGCGACCCGAACGCTCCAAAGGTCGCGGCCTGGGTGCGCGCGTAGTACGTGCCGGGCGCAAGGCCGCTCACCCTGTAAATGCCTTCGCCCTCTGTGAAGACAATGGAAGGCGGGACTCCCGGCCGCGTTGTAAACGAGGATGCGGGCGTTGACGAGCGGCGAACCGCCGGTCTGCCGCACCGTTCCCGAAAAGCCACCAGACCGCCCGAGCGCGATGTCCACCACCGTCGTGCCTGATGACACGACGACCGGCGTGCCCGCCGTGTAAACGCAATCCGCCGCAATGCACGGAAGATTGTTGTAGAGCTCGGGAACGTGGTAGTTGCCCAAGGCGAAGGCCCAGACGAAATACGTGCCGGCGGGAACATCGGCCTGGTACGTTCCGTTCTGCAGCGTAAAGACCTGGGTCACGAACTTCCCGTCCACGCCGACCACCTGAACGCCGTAGATAGGTTTCAGGATGGGGATATTGCCCAGCGGCAAGCCCGTGACGGCGTCCGTCAACGTGCCCGAGATGCTCTGCCCCTGAGCCGTTCCTGCGCCGAAGAGCAGCGCGATGCCGAGAACCAGGAGACGTCTGCCCATTGCCTACCTTTGTGGAAGTCGCGGAAGGACCGGGTCCGCGGCACCCGTGACCGCGCTCGACGCGCCCGTGGAAGATTCTCGTGCCACAGGTCGCCGGCAGCTATCGCACGGTGGCCCTCACCGTTCTGGCCGGCAGAAAGTCGCCCACCGCCTCGCTCCACGCGAAGACTGCCAGATCGTAGTTTCCGTGCGGGAGGCCCTGCACGAACAGGCTGAAACCCGAATCGGCAAACTGGTCGCCGTGCGCGACCACGACGTCCGGCCGCGCGCTGCCGTAGACGGGGCTGCCGAGAAACAGCGGCGGACCACCGGCCAGCGGGTAGGCCCAGACGTGCAGCGTCGAGATGCCTGTCCCCACGGCGGCGTCGAGATCGGCCGCCCAGCCCTTCAGGGCAAACGGTTGCGCAACGTCCTGTTGCCAAAGCGGCGTGTCGACGACAATCTGGGGACCAATCGTTCCGCTGCCCTTTGGTTGCAGGACAATGCGGACTTCATGCCTGGCGATCGCCCGTGGGCCGGCATAGCGCACGAACACAAAGTCGTAGGTGCCGACAAACCCAACACCTGGCGCCCAGGTGAACACACCCGTCACGTCGTCGAGATGCGCGCCAATCGGCAGCGCCGCCATTGACCCGCCGGCGCGAAGATAGCCCGCATACCGAACGTCCGATCCGCTCGGGACCATCGCATCCAGATCTGGACGCAGCCACAATTCGACACGGTTCACTTCCTCGCTGCGGATCACCGTGCGGCCGGAGGCGCCGGGCTCGAGCGCGCGCATCGGTGCCTGGAGATCCCAGCCACGGCGAACGAGCAGCGGCGTACGAACGATGGGCAGCGCCGGAATCGCCCCGTCGGGGACCGCAGACGCAGCGAGCGCGGTTCCATTCGCGACGGTAAAGAAGCGGCTGCCGACGCCTTCCGTCGCGCCGTGGTCGTCGGTGACGATCCAGGAGATGGTATGCAGGCCGTCGGTCAGCCCGCGCGTATCCAGGATCCGGAAGCCGACCGCGCCTGTCGAGTTGTTCCGTCCGGGAAACAGACCGGCGATGTCGGACCGGAAGTGGTTGTAGGACGCGTTCCCGACCGCCACGCCATCGACGACTACCGTGATCGTCGACCCGTCGGCCGGAATCGTCTTCGGCTGCGGAGTCAATGCCCAGCCGAAATTGACGAACGCGGTGCCGGACGCCAGGCCGCCTTGCAGGGGCGTATCAATCGCCCCGAACGGCAAGGTCGCCTGCGCGTTATTGCAGGTCATGGTCCGTGTGCCAAGAAGCGAGCTGCGCCCCTCGCGGTCGTGCGCCCAGACCGAAAAGGCAAAGGTACCGTTTCCGTTACCCGGCAGCATGTTGGTGAGCAGCATGAAGCCCCAGCCTGCTCGCGCGTTGAGGGGAGACTGAGGGTAAAGCGACGCAACATCCGGCCGCGCGCCATCGACGAAGGTCGCCCATCCAAGAAAGACCTCAGCCGCACCACCACAGACAGGATTCGCACTCACGGTTTCGCCGATTGCCTGCTGCCGGCAGAGGGCAACGCTCACCACCTCGACGTCGTCGACCGCCCAACCCGTGAACGGCACGGCGCCGGTCACGCCAGTGCGGCCGTCGGCGGGCGTGTCGACGAAGCCGACCGGACCCGACGTCGCGGCGGCCGACATTGTCGTCAGCGTGACGGCCGTCCGAAACGGTGGGTTGCCGGCGCCGATCTGCGTGTAGTCGATGAAGCCAAGTGAAACACCGACCGCCGGCACTCCAGGCGTAGCCAGGACCGAGACGGTCAGGCTGGCTGGGCCGGCGCCCGACGTCGGCGTGACGCTGAGCCAGGGCTGACTGGAAGTCGCGGTCCACGTGACGGGAGCTCCAGGTCCTTGAAGCAGTCTGACGATCTGAGGGGACGTCTGCGCGCTGAACGAGGGACCCGTACTCACCGCGCCAAAGAAAAGCGACAGCTTGTCAGGACCCATCACGGGGCCTGTTCCGCCCTGGGCGATCGACACTTGCTGGCCGGCGACCGTCAGGGTGCCGATACGAAACGACGCGCCGTTCGCCGCCACGTTGTACGTCACGACGCCGCTGCCGGTTGCGGAGTGGCCGCTCGTAATCGTCAGGAACGCAGGATTGTTACTCGCAGCAACCCACGCGCATCCCGGGGCCGTCGTCACGGCCACCGTCGCGCCAACGATACCCGCCACCGGCGCCCCGGTACTCGTTGGCGTGACGGTGAAGCTGCACGGCGGCGGAACGTTCACCGCCCAGCCGACATCGGCCAGGATGCCGAGCGTGATTGGGCCTGGCGAATGGATCGACTCCGCGCTGCCGATGAACGGCGTCATGAGGGAGTTGGCGTTGCCGGCCGGATACGTCGCTTCGTTCAGGTGCGAATAGCTCGAACCCTGCGCCCAAGTGGCCGGCGCATAGAGGCGCGGGCGCACGCCGCCGTTGGCCGCGGTCGCGGCGGGGCCGGACCAGAAGAGGGAACCAGAGGTGTACTGCGAGGCCAGCGCCGCCGATGGGTTGGAAAAGAGCGTCGTGTCTACGATGGACTGCGAGGCGGCGTTGACGATCGCACGGTCATAGCTGAGCGGAAAGATCGCACCCGGATCTCCGGCGCCCCACTGACCAACGCCATCCACGACAAGCGCCGACCCGGAGAATCCCAGACCATGCCCGAGCTCGTGCAACACCACGCTCATGAAGTCGAACTGACCCGAAGGCGTGTTGCCGTCCGTACCGAAGTACCAATTCGGCACTGCACTGCTGAAGTTCGCACGGATGTCCGACTCGGTGAGGAACAAATCGGTGCCAGCGCGGGCATTGGCCACCGCCGCGGGGTACCAGGTCTGGCTTTGCGGTGCCCCAGGAAAGTCTTTCACGGCGTAAGTGGCGGCGGCCGATCCAAGCACGCCCGAGCTGAGCGCGGCAAACTGGGCATTGACGACGATCGGCACGGGGCTGGCAATCAGGTTCGCCCACACGTCGACGGCCGCTTGAAACGCCGCCTGAGCTTGAGGCGTGAACCCCGTGTAGTTGACCACGAACGTTGCCGTCGCCTCGGCATGCAGGGACTGCAGGGCGAGTGGCGGGGCGACACGGGTATTCGAGTCGCGCAAGATGCCGATGATCGGTGTGGGCACAACCGCGCGAACGTCCGCCTGTGGCGATCCCGACTGGGAGTGAACCGGCGCCAATGAAAGAGCGCCCAGAATCACGAACGATAGCAGGACATGCGACAAGCGCACGGGAATCTCCAGATTGAAGCGGGATGTTGACGCGTCGGCTTCTTGTCCTGTCTACCGGATGACGTCTGCTGGCCGAATCTCCACGCGAACCGGCACTCTGCGCCGCTCGCCATCGCATGCTGTCCGCACGAAGACGAGCTCGTGCGTGCCGCCGAACGCGGCGCCGGGCTGCCAGTAGAACGTCCCGGCCGAATCTAGGGCGGAGCCCGAGGGTAGCGTCCGCGTCTCGCCCGCTACGACATGATAGCCGGACCAGCTCGCGGCACACTCGCGCGCCCCCTCCAGCTCGAGCGAGAGCTCGAGCCGATCGAGCGGCGACAGCGTCAGGAGCCGGGCCTCGCCTTCGCCGAGCGGCAGGAGGTCGAGGCTCTCCGCGCGCCGGCCGATATCGATGCCGTCGACGCGCGCGGGCACGAGAGCCGGCTGTTTGCCCGCCTGCGCCCTCAGCGACGCACTCACACCAGCGGCGAACGATGGCACTGTCCCCGGCGCCGAGTTCGACACGCTGAAATAGCGGCTACCGATGCCCGCGGCCGCGCCGAGATTGTCCACGACCGTCCAGGCAATCGTGTGCAGGCCTTCTTCGAGCGTGGTCGTGTCAATGACGCGATAGCCGACGGCTCCGCTCGAGTTGGCGTAGCCCGGAAACAGGCCGGCGATGTCCGAGCGGAAGTTGTTGTAGTTCACCGGGCCGAGGGGCACGCCGTCCACGTACACCAGGAAGGTCGACCCATCAGGGGGAATGGCCTTCGGCTGCGGCGTCAACGCCCAGCCGAAGTTCACATACGCGGCTCCGGCAATCGTCTCGCCCTGTCGCGGCGTATCGATGGCCCCGAAGGGCGTCGTCGCGATCGCGTTGTTGACGACGATGGTGCGGCGTCCGAGCAGCGCTTCCGTGAGATCTCCGTCGACGGCGTAGGCCGAGATCTCGAACGTGCCGTTGCCCTGCTGCGGCAGCATGTTCGTCAGCAGCATGAAGCCCCAGCCGGCGCGCCGCGCATGCGGGAACGACGGGTAGACCCTCTCAATGTCCGGCCGCGCGTTCTCGACGAAGACGGCCTTGCCGAGGAGGATCCGCGCCCCCGCCGGTTCCGGCGCGACGGCGTTGCGATAGAGCCGCACTTCGAACACGCCAAGATCATCGAGCGCCCAGCCGCCAATCGCCACCGATCCGTCAATCTGCGTACCGTCGAGTGGCGTGTCGATGAAGCCGAATGGCGGCGTCGCTTCCGGGGCCGACTGATTGACGGTAAAGACCCGCGGACCGATGAGGACGGTGCCACGCCTCGGTCCGGGACCAGGATTCGGTGCGGCCACGATCGTCAGCCGCGGCGGTGGGTTGAAGAGCGTCAGCGACAGCCAGGACGCGTCTGTCCGCACCGACCACTGACCGCAGGACTGGGAAATTTGGACGAGCCACGGCTCGCCGCGGGCCCTCAGGCTTGCGCTCTGGCTGTCGAGCACGAACGCACACGGTTGAACGTCGATCACGTAGTCACGCGAGCCGCCGCACCCGTTGGCGTCGGTGCTGCCGACAGTCACGGCGTAGCTGCCCTGCGCGGTGGGATTGCCCGCCAGCACGCCAGTCGATCCGTCGAGCGTCAGCCCCGGAGGCAGCTGGCCGGACACGACATGGAAGCGCCTGGGCGGCGTGCCGCCAGCGGCGCCAAAGGTCTGTCGGTACGCCACCCCGACGGCGCCTGTCGCCAGCCGCAGCGGCGAAATCACGGGCGCGGCACACGCATCGAGAGCGAAGTTGACTGACGCGACTGGCGAGCCGGCGAGCGCAATGGGAGCGCCCGTCGTGACGTCGCACTGGCCCAGCGCACACGGCACGTTCTCGAAGAGCTCCTGCACATAGCCGGGGAGCGCGTCGGACCGCGCGCGATACGACCCGGCCGGCAGCGTGGTCGTAAAGCGGCCAAAGGCGCTCGCCGTCGCCCGGCTGGTCAGCCCGCCGGATGGATTGAAGATCGAGACCCGCGATCCCGGCAGAACGAAGCCGTCGGTTGCGCTCACAATCCCGCCGAGCGAAGTGCCGCTCGCCAGCGCGAAATCAATTCCAGTGGTGTTTGCCGCGCGCGTCACGACGACCGGCGTGCCCATCGTCGCCGAGCAGCCGGGACAGACGAAGTTGTTGTACACCTCGTCCACGTAGCGCCGGGTGTTGACGGTGCGAAGGAAATACGTGCCGGGGCCGAGGCGTCCGATGGTGTACTTGCCGCCGATGCTCGACCGTTCGCTCGCGATCAATCGGCCATCGGCGGCATAGGCCTCGACGACGATGTTGCTGAGCGGTGACGCCGTCCCGGCGTCCCTGATCGTTCCGGTGATCGCACGGCCCGACACGAGGGCGAAGTTGATGCCGGTACGCTCCTGTCCAAGCGACACGACGACAGGCGTGCCTGCCGTCAGGCGGACAGGCAGGGCAATCGTCGATGAGGTCATACAGCTGCTCGGCGCTCGATCCCATCGCGCGCCCTGCGCAGGTAGTACGTCCCAGCCGGAAGGCCGACGATGGTTGATCCGAACCATTCGTGCCGCTTGGGAACAGCCACGCCGCGCGCATCGAACACCTCGACGGGACTGTTGAACGATGTGATGCCGAATCCGGTGATGGTCGCGCCCACGTCGAGGGCGAAGTCGATGTTTCGCGTGACCTGTCCGGCCGACACCGCGATCGGCCGGCCGGACGCCGGACGGCAATCGGCGGCAACGCACACGATGTTGTCGAACAGTTCGCCGACCAGACGGCCGTACGCCGGCGTCACTCGCGGCGGGATGTGCAGGACGTTGGTCGGAAACGCGTCGCTCCAGGTCCTGACGTAGTAGATCCCGGGCGCGAGGCCGCCAACCCGGTAGTAGAAGGGTGGACCAACCGCATCCAGCGAGAAGGTTCGGGTCTCGACCAGCACGCCGGCGGCGTTGTAGACGAGGATCGACGGCGGTCCCAGCGGCGGCCCCGTCGTCGGCTGAGTGAAAGTGATGCTGCCTTCGATTGCGCCGCCGGCAGCCAGCGCGAAGTCGATGTTCGGCGTCGTGGTGCCGGCGGTGACGACGACGGGCGTCGGCCGATCGCCACACGACCACACACTTGTTGTCGTACCACTCGGGTACGGCATCACCGTCGAAGTAGGACGCGCGGACGCTATACGTACCGGCAGGCAAGGCGGGAATGTACGTACTCGCCGAACGAGGTCTCGTCGATCCCGACCATGCGGTCGCCGATATATGCGGTCACTCGCACGGCGTGCAGCGCCTGCCCGGCCGCGTCGGTGACGCGGCCGCTGATGCCGCCTCCTGCGTCGAGTGAAAAATCGATGCCGGACGTCGTCGCCGCGGCGGCAACGGCGATCGGCGTGCCGTCGAGCACCTGACATTCGGGCTCGGCCGTGATGTTCGGGCACGGCAGGCCGCCGTAAAGCTCGTCGATGACGTTTGCCGCGTCGAAGGTGCCGAACAGGGCTGCATCGGTGCGGGCGAAGTAGACACCGGCCGCGAGGCCTTCGACGGCGTACGTGCCGTCGCTGGCGGTCCTGACCGCGGCTTCGGTGATGCCGCGGACGGGGCTTCCAGCAGCGTTGTAGAGATAGATGTAAACGCCGGCGAGCGGCGTAGCGCCGTTCGTCCCGCGCACCGTGCCGGCGATAGCGCCCCGCGCGGGTGAGCGCGAGGTTGACGACGACCGGACTGGATGAGAGCACGACGGGCGTGCCGGCCGTGACAACGCAGTCGTCGGCAACGCACGACATGTCGCTGTGCAGCTCCGTCACGTAGGAGCCGCCGATGTCGTATCCCTTGACGAAATAGGTCCCCGGAAAGAGGTCAATCGTCTGATAGGTCCCGTCAGGGCCGGCAGCGAGCGAGGCCACGACGCCACCTTGGGTGTTGTAGACGGCGATGCCGTACCTCGGCTCGCCCGGAGCATTGCCGAGCGGCAGGCCGGTGCCGGCGTCGGTCAACGTCCCGGAGATGCTTTGGCCCCGAGCGGTTCCGGCGCCGACGAGCAACCCAAGAGCGACTGTGAGGACCGCAAGGACCCGCATCACTACCTCGGAGAGATTGTTACCAACAGCGGGATGCGCTCTTCCTTCCCCGAAACGCGCGCCGCACGAAGACAAACTCGAACGTGCCACCGTCCTCGGGTGGTGGCAGCCAGCTAAACACACCGGTGTCACCGTCGAGTGACGCGCCCGCCGCCGCCACGTCTCAGCGAGCGGATCGCACGATCCTTACGTCGAGCGGAATCGCCGTCGGCGCGCCATCGCAGGTCGCGAGAAAGAGCAATCGATACACACCGATGAATCCAGGACCCGGCTGCCAGGCAAAGGCACCAGTCGACGGATCCAACGTCGAACCAGCCGGCAGCGGGCGCCGTTCGTCGCCGACGACTTCGAACCCGGTGAAAGTCGGCCGACACGCGGAAATCGTCTTGATCTCCGTCGTCAAGTCGATGACGAGCCGCTCCATTTCCCGGATCCGTGCCACTCGGGGCGCATCGCCCCGCGGCACGATGGCGGCGGCCGAGGCCTCCACCGCTTCACTCGTCACCTGATCTCGACTGACCAGCGCGGTTGCGTTGTTGACGTGGAAGTAGCGGCTGCCAATGCCCTCGGTGGCCCCGGAATCATCGGATACCACCCACGAGATCGTGTGGATGCCGTTGGCCAACTGGGTCGTGTCGAGGATCCGGAAGCCCACCGCGCCGGCGCTGTTGTTCAAGCCCGGGAAAAGCGTGGCGATGTCGGACCGGAAGTGCCCGTAGTCAACCGTGCCGACGGCCACGCCGTCCACGATGACGGTGATCGTCGAGCCATTCGGCGGAATGGTTTTCGTGAGCGGCGTGAGCGCCCAGCCGAAGTTGACGTAGGCGGCGCCAGCGATCGTCTCGCCTTGCCCGGGGGTATCGATGGCGCCGAAGGGCACCGTCGCCGCCGCATTGGCGGCCACGATCGTGCGCGAACCGAGCAGCTTCTGGTTGCCCTCGAAATCGACGGCATGCGCGTGCAGCCGGAAGACGCCGTTGCCTTGATTGGGCAACATGTTCGTGAGCAGCAGGAAGCCCCACCCGGCCTTGTCCTTGTCCGGATGGCTCGGGAAGAGCACCTCCACGTCCGGCCGGGCGCCACGGACGCGCACGGCGTCGCCGATGTAAATCAGTTGTCCCGCAGGCTCTGGCGCCACGGCGTCGCGCGAGATCGCCACGCGCGTGACCAGGACATCGTCGAGCGCCCATCCGCCAACCGCGATCGAACCGCTGACCGTGATCCCGTCGAGCGGTACGTCGATCGATCCGAACGGCAGACCCGAGGCCAGACTCGCCTGCGAGATGAAGACGGAACGCCCACCAATCGTCACGCGTCCGTATCTCGTCGCACCCGGGTTGGACGCGGCCGCAATGACCACCATGCCCGCCGCTTCAGTCACCGTGATCCACGGATCCTGGGAGCTTGCCCTCCATGTCGAGCAGCCGCTAGCGACGGAAACCGACGCTTGCCCGCCCGCGCTCGGAAAGGCGAGTTGTTCCGCGCTCAGCGTGACGCCGCAGCCCTTGACCTCGATCTGGTATGTCTGCTGCGCGCCGCAACCGAGCGCATCCACGGCGCCAATCGTGAACCGATAGGTGCCGGCACGAGTGAGCGTGCCGGTCAACATGCCCGTCGTTTCCGCGAGCGCCAGGCCCGGCGGCAGGTCGCCGCTCGTCGGCACGAAGCGGAAGGGCGCGGTCCCCCCGGCGTTGACGAAGAGCGCCGTGTAGGCATGACTGACGACGGAGGGCGCGAGCGCTGCCGGAAGGACCGTCGCCGGCGCGCAGGCGGTCAAGGGAAAATCAACACCCGATCGTACCTGGCCGAGCGGTACCGACAATGCCGTCGCAGCGGTGAGGTTGCACGCGCCCCCGGGACACGCCTGCCGATCGAACGCCTGCGTGATGTACCGTGGCGTCGGCTCTGTTTTCGCGTAGGCGATGCCCGCCGGCGCGCTGACGGTGAAGCCGCCGGTGGCGTTGCTGACGGATTGCCCGAGCACAGCGCCGGTGCCATCCACTACCGTCACCATCACATTCCCGAGTCCCACGCCCGCCGTCGTCACGCGGCCGGACATGCGACCACCGCGAACGAGCGCAAAGTTGATCCCGGAGACCGTCCCCCGCGACGCCACCACTACCGGCATCCCGTCGTTCAGCGTGCACTTGACGCATGCGACACCGTGATAGCGCTGGTCAAGGTGCCCTGTTCTGGCGACCGTCTGCACCAGATACGATCCGTCCGCCAACCCGCCAACCAGGTACGAGCCATCGAGCGTCGTCAGCGCCGAGTCCGGCGAGCTCACCGCTCGTGGTCCGCACTTCGACTCGCTGGTTGTCGATCGGCGCTCCGCTCCCCGATTCGACGACGAGCCCGCTGATAGCCCCACCGGCATCGAGCTCGAAATCGATCCGTCCGGTAGTCTGTCCCTCGACCACTTGCACGGGCGTGGCATCGGTGATCGGACACCCCGCGCACTCGATAGCCTGCCAGGCCTGATTCACGGCCCCGTACTTCGGCCCGTCCGACGTGCGCACGTAGTACGGTCCGGACACCAGCCCACGAATCGAATACGTACCATTCGAAGCCGTGCTGAACCGGCCCGCCGGTCTGCCGGCGGCGTCGAACGCTTCGACCGTCGGCCGAACCAGCGCACCATCCACATCGACCACTGCGCCGCGAAGCGTCGCGCGCCCCTGGATCGCGCCACTTTGGCGCATCGTGATGTCGACGCCGGCCGTCGATTGCCCGGCGGCGACCACGACGGGGGCCCCCGCCTGCACTGGGCAGCCGGCCGACATACAGGGAATGTTGGGATGGATGGCATCGACGAGCAGTTCCGATTGCACGTGCGTGCGCAGGTAGTAGGTGCCGGCAGGAAGTCCCCTGATCGAGTAGGGGTTGGCGTACCAGACGGGAGGTTTGACCTGCCGGCCCGTCACGTCGTACACGGCCACGGGGGCCGAAGTCGGCGAAACGGTACCCTGAATACTCCCGCCTGGCGCGAGCTCGAAATTGATGTTCGCAACGTGGGTTCCAGGCGTCACGACTACCGGTGTTCCGCGCGCGTCTCCGCACACGACGCAGTCTCCGCCATACCACTCGTCGACGAAGTTGTCGTATGCCTCGGTACGGACGAAGAACGTTCGGCCACTGACAGACATCGAGTAGGTTCCGTCAGACCCGATCGTCGTGATGTTGTCGTAGAAGTTTCCCTCGCTGTAGACCCTGATGAGGCCCCGCAGTGGCTGCCCGGTGGTATCGCGCGCCGTTCCAGAAATGGTCGCAGTGGCGCCACTAGCCCCGATCGGCTGCAGGGTGAAGTCGATGGACGAGGTCGAACCGCCGGCGGTCACCGTCACCGGCGTTCCGGCGGACGGCTGGCAGTCCGGCTCGAAGAACTCGAGGCCGCCGAACGCCTGAGTACGAAAGTTGCCCGGGCTGCTCACGCAGACGTAGTAGACGCCCGGCGGGAGATTCTGCAGCTGAAAGATCCCGGGCGCGCTGTCCGTCGCGTTTCTGACGACCACGCCTCCGCGCGTGAGGACCTTGATGTTGACGCTCGACGACAGCGGGCCAGCAACCGTCATCGCGCCCGTCATCGACCCGCCCCTGTCGAGCCTGATGTCGATGCCGGTTCGCGTTGTGCCGGCCGCAACCTCGACCACCGTCGCGAGACGCCTCAGGCCCGCGCATTCGTCCACCGGGTACGACTGGACATCGCAGGCCGCCTGCACCCCGCCGTAAAACTCCGGCACGTAGTCGAAATAGGGCGCCGCGAGCACGGTGTACTTGCCCGGTGGCACGAGCACTTCATATTCCAAGGAGGGCGATTGTGGATAGCCGGTCGCGGAGAACCGGCCATCGAGCGACTGCACCTTGACGGTGGCCGCGCTGATCGTCTGCCCGGTCGCCTCGTTGATGAGCCGACCGGTGATGCGTCCGAGGCGATCGAGCACAACGTTGAGGATGTGCGCGCCACCGTCGACGATCTCAAAAGGCGTGCCGGCAGTGATGGCGCAGCCAAGCGGGCAATGACGTCCGTCCCCGAGCTCGCTGACGTAAGCCTGATAGGAGTAGGTGCGAATAAGCAGGTGGTAGCGGCCGGCGGGCAACCGATCGAACTGATATCCGTTCGACGACGAGTAGATCGAGTCGGTAGCGATCTGGTAGCCGAACTCGTCGTAGAGGATGGCGGCTGCACTCGTGCTCGTCTGGCACAGGGCCGCTGGTAGCGGCATCGAACAGGTTTCCCGCGATTGAACCGCCGGTGCGAAGGTTGAAATGGATACCCGTGACGGCCTGGCCGGCTGCGAGCGGGATCGGCGTACCATCGCGGAACGTACAACGCCACGTCGGGCACGTCGTTCCATAGAACTGCGGAACGTAGGCGAAAGAGGTACTGGTATCCGTCGACAGATAGTAGGTGTCGGCCGCGAGCGCCGAAAACATGAACGTCCCGGCGGCATCGGTCTGGGCGGCGCTGTAATAGCCGTCGTAGGACGCGGCGTAGGCATAGATCCAAGTGTTCTGGACCGGACTGCCGGTTGGGCCCGTTACCGTTCCCGAGATCGAGCCGGTGGCTTGTGCCCGCGCTGTCCCGGCAGCGGCCAGCAGCAACGCACACGCAAACAACGCTTCCCTGACAATCCGCACGCTCTCTCCCTTCGCACGGTTTGACTACCCTTGCACGGATCTAAACGACCATGCGGTCAGGGCTGTACATGACGCGCTGAAAACGACACCAGAATCGCCTGATTTGGAACCGAATTGGGGACGATAAGTATATCGCCGGACACCGACGTCCGCCACGGCACCCGGGTTGCACCTCGATGGCCGGGCGATCACGGTTTTCGCCATTTACGTCGAGTCTTAGAGGAGCAAGGATGTCATTTCTGCCCATCCTGAGGCGTTTCGTCGTGGCCGGCGCGCTCGTTGTCGCCACGGTCCTGCCCGGCGAGCGCCCAGCTGCGGTCGTCGGTTTACGTATCCGGAGTTACGAGCCCGGTAGCCTTCGTCCAGGACCCGTCGAATCCCTCGCTCCAATATGTGGTGGAACTCGCAGGGACGATCCGGGTCATCCAGAACGGCACGCTCCTTTCGACACCGTTCGCGACCATCTCGCCCATCGGCACGGGCGGCGAGCGCGGGCTGCTCGGCCTCGCGTTCCCCGCCAACTACGGATCGAGCCGGCGCTTCTACGTCTACTTCACGGACACGAGCGGCGGCATCGTCGTCTCGAGGATGATGCGCTCGGCCGGTAATCCGCTCGTCTCGGATGGATCGCGGTTCGATCTCCGGTGGCAGGGAGGACAGGCGTTCATCCCGCATCCCCAGGGCAATCACAACGGCGGCAACATCGCGTTCGGTCCGGACGGATACCTCTATATCGGCGTCGGCGACGGCGGCGGGGGGAACGACCCAGACCATAACGCGCAGAACCCGGCGACCTTGCTCGGCAAGATGCTGCGGATCGACGTCTCGGTCGGCGACGGCGATCCCGAAGGCTACAACGTGCCCGTCGACAACCCGTTCCTGGGCCAGTCAGGCTACCTCCCGGAGATCTGGAGCATCGGCTGGCGTAATCCCTGGCGCTGGAGCTTCGACGACCCGTCGCTCGGCGGCACGGGCGCGATGGTCGTGGGCGACGTCGGGCAGGGCGCGCGCGAAGAGATCGACTACGAACCGGCGGGACGCGGCGGACGCAACTACGGATGGCGCAACCGTGAAGGCACGATCGACACCAACATCACGCCGAACCTGCCGCCGGCGTTTCTGCCGCTGACCGATCCGATCTTCGACTACGGGCGCTCGTCCGGTCAGTCGGTGAGCGGTGGATTCGTGTATCGCGGAGCCGCGCTCGGTGCCACGTATCGCGGACGGTACTTCTTCGCCGACTTTGTCGCCGGCCGCGTCTGGTCGCTGGCGCTGTCGATCGCCCCGGGAACCGGCGAAGCCACGGCATCGGGCCTCGTCGAGCACACGGCGGAGCTCGGCGGAACGGCGACCATCGGCAGCATCGCCGCGTTCGGCGTCGACGCGTCGGGTGAGCTCTATCTCGCGAGCTTCAACGGCAGCATCCGCCGCATCCTGCCGGGCACGCGCGTCCCCAATCCGGTCATGAACATCGACTTGCCGACCAACGGCGCCGTGGTGCGGCAGCCGTTCGTCGATTGCCGGCTGGGCCTTCGACGCGGCGGCGCGCGACCGGCACGGGCATCACGACGTTGCACGTCTGGGCCTTCCCCGCGTCGGGCGCACCGCGGTTTGTCGGCGTGGCGTCGTATGGCGGCGCCCGCCCGGACGTCGGCGGCGTCTTCGGCGCCCAGTTCACGCCGTCCGGATTCGGACTGCAAATCTCGGGGCTGCCACCGGGCGCGTATCAGTTCATGGTGTTTGGCTGGGTCGCAGCCTCGAACGGGTTCACCATCGTGCGCACGGTCAACGTGACGATCGGGTCGAGCACGCTGCTCTTCATCGACCGGCCGCTGAACCTGTCGACCGTCACGCGCCCGTTCCTGCTGGCGGGATGGACGTTCGATCCGAGCGCCCCGACCGGCACCGGCGTGGACACGATTCACGTCTGGGCATTTCCCGCGTCCGGTGGCGCGCCGACCTTCGTCGGCGTTCCGGCCTACGGCACCGCCCGCCCGGACGTTGGCGGCTACTTCGGCACGCGGTTCACACCGAGCGGTTACAACATGGCGGTGTCGAGCCTGGCGCCGGGCATGTACGACCTCATCGTCTTTTCGCACAGCCTGGTCACGAACTCGTTCGACGCGGCGCAGGTGGTTCGGGTGACGGTGCAATAGACAGGTTCAGGGTTCAGAGTCAGGTTCAAGGTTCAGGGTTCGGCGCTCGGCTCGGACGGGACCACCAAACGTGGTAGCTTGAGTCCTGTCTTCATGCCGCATGCTCCTACGGTCGCGCTCCTCATCCCGATCTTCGATGACTGGGACGCGGCCGATCTCCTCTGCCGCGACCTGGACCGTGCCCTCACTGGCCTGAGCGAGGCGCAGGTGCGGATCTACCTGCTGGACGATGGCTCGTCGACTGCTCCGCCGCCACAGGCGTTTGCCTGGCCGGCGCAGGGCGTGCGGTCGATCGTGTCGGTACGGCTGCGGCGCAACGTCGGCCATCAACGCGCGATCGCTCTCGGGCTCGCCTATCTCTACGACAAGACCGGCTCGGATGCCGTGCTGGTGATGGACGGCGACGGCGAGGACAAACCCACCGACGCCGTCAGCCTGATCCGGGGCTATCTATCGGATCCCTCACGAGTCATCTTCGCCTCGCGCCGCCGCCGGCTCGAGGGCTGGATCTTCCAGCTCGGATACGCACTCTATCGCGCGTGTCATCGGGCCCTGACCGGCATCGAAGTCCGGATCGGCAACTTCAGCATCGTCCCCAGACACCTCGTCGGCGCCGTCGTCGTCAGCAGCGAATCGTGGAGCCACTACGCCGCGAGCGTCGTCAAGGCGCGGCTACCGATGACGACTGTTCCGATGGACCGCGGCGAGCGTCTCGCCGGACGATCGCGGATGAACTACGTCACCCTCGTCACCCATGGCTTGAGTGCCATCTCGGTCTTTCGCGAGCTGGTCGGTACTCGCCTGCTGCTGGCGTCGAGCGCCATCGCGGCGGCGGGAGTTGGAGCGTTGCTGCTCCTCCTGGGCGTCGCAGCCACCGGCCGTATCGCGTTCAACCAGCAGACCGCGGTGCTGCTGACCGTCATCGTGCTCGTCGCGCTCCAGGCGCTCGGCGCGAGCTTCGTCGTGGCATTCTCCATCCTTGGCGGCCGGGATCAGTCGTCGTTCCTGCCCATCCGCGACTACCACTACTTCATCGATACCGTCGTCACTTTGAATGGCGAGCGCTGACTACGCCTACGTCGGCTCCGAGCTCGACACGTTCAAGGAGGCCAGGAACTGGAAGCGGTACTGGTCGTCAGTGCTCGAACCGTATGTGCACGGGAGAGTGCTCGAGGTCGGCGCGGGGGTCGGCGCCAACGTGCCGTATCTCCTGAACCCGCGGGTCACGACGTTCGTCGCGCTCGAGCCGGACGCTCGTCTCGCCGAGCGGCTGGCTGCTTCCAGCCACGAGCTCGGTACCGGTCGGGCGGCCGAGATCGACCCGCGTCATGGCGTGCTGAGCGATCTACCGCCAGACGATCGCTTCGATACGATCATCTATCTGGACGTGCTCGAGCACATCGAAGCCGATCGCGATGAGGTGGCCGCGGCGGCGGCCAGATTGCGACCTGGAGGCCACCTGCTCGTGCTGGCGCCGGCGTTCCAACAGCTCTACAGCGAGTTCGACCGCGCCATCGGGCACTACCGCCGCTACACGGCGGCGACGCTGCAGGCGCTGACGCCGGCTGGACTGGCCGTCGTCCACGTCCGGTATCTCGACGCGCTCGGCGCGTGCCTCTCGGCCGCCAATCGCCTCGTGCTGTCGAAATCGATGCCGAGCCTGGCGAACATCCTGTTCTGGGATCGTTGCATCGTACCGGTCAGCCGCGTCGCGGACGTCGCGCTTGGCCGTCTGGTCGGTCGATCGGTCGTATGCGTGTGGCAGAAGAACGACTGAGACGTGTCGCGGCCTTCGTTGCGGCGACAGCCATGCTCGCCGGCGCGGCCGCCTACGCATACTTCCGCGCCTTCTCCTTCTTCAGCGTGACCGACGACGAGGGATACATCCTTCAGACGATCCGCTCTTACCTCGACGGCGGGCGCCTGTTTGACGATGTCTTCACGCAGTATGGGCCGGCCTTTTACACCTTCGAGTCGCTCGTTCATCGCACGCTTGGCGCGCCGCTCACGCACGAGACCGAGCGCTTTATTACGGTCGCGATGTGGGTCGCAGCGAGCGCGGCCACGGCTGGCACGGTGCTGCGGCTCACGCGCTCCCGGCTCGCGGCGGCGCTGACCCTCGTCGGCGTCTTCGTCCACCTGACGCCCCTCATCGGCGAGCCCGGACATCCCCAGGGGCCGCTGGTGCTCGTCATCGCGCTCGTCACGCTCGCCGCGACGTGGGGGCATGACGGCTCGCTGTCGGCCAAGCAGGCGGTGGTCGCGGGTGTCCTCACCGGGTTTGCCCTTCTCGTCAAGGTCAATATCGGCGCTTACCTCGCGGTCGGGTTCGGCGTCCCTGCCCTGCTGTCGTCTCGGCTGCCGCGCACGCGCCTGACGGGGCTCCTCCTCTCCATCGTGGCGGCGGTGGCCTGCGCGCTGCCGCTCGTGGTGGCCAGAAATCACTTGGCGGGATGGGCCTTCAATTACATCGCCGTCACGTGCGCGAGCGTGGCAGCCACGGTCGCCGTTCTCGCCTGGCCCCGGCGCACCTCCCTGCCGTTCGACATCGTCCTTCGCTATACGCTCGCGACAGTCATCAGCGGGGCGGCTCTTCTGCTGCCGGTGCTGCTCCGAGGGACCTCCGTCGCGGCACTCGTCAACGGCGTGCTCGTGCGCCCGTCGCAGTTCGACACCATCTTCTTCCTGCCGCTGGTCCTGCCCGACTCGAGCCTGGTCGCAGCCGGCGGCGGCGTCCTGCTCAGCCTGGCGTGGGTGGTCCTGGTGACGACACAACGCACCCCGCCGCCTGCGCTCATAGCGACAGCCAAGGTGGCCGTTGCGATGGCCGGGTTGTATCTCTGTCGTGCGGGCCTCGGTAGCCAGCTCTCGTACTTCACGCCATTTCTATGGATTGTTGCGCTGACACCCGACGGCGCCCGATCGGCGCCGACGGCCGGCCGCAGCATTCTTGCGCTGGTCGCGGTTTATCAGACCCTCCAGGCCTATCCCGTCGCCGGCAGCCAACTCGCCTTTGCGACGTTCCTGATGATCCCGATCGCGTTTGTCTGCGCTCACGACGCATGGGTCATGCTCCGAGGACACCTGGCAGGCAACGCGACGTTATCTCTGGCATTCCAGGTCGTGTTCGCACTCGCGGGTGTCGTCTTCTACCGGCCCGTCCTCCACCCCTTCGCATGGCGCGGCGCGTACGATGCCAGCCACGAGCTGCGGCTGACCGGCGCCGGCCGCCTGCGACTCCCGTCAGCCGACATCGCCCGTTTCCATTGGCTGAGCGCCACCGTCGCCGCCAACTGCGACGCGCTGCTCACTGTCCCCGGACTCTACAGTCTCAACGCCTGGTCCGGCGTTGGCCCGGTGAACGGCCGGAATGCCACGACGTGGATGACGCTTTTTTCTGACGCCGAGCAGGCCTCGATCTGGCGGGCGGTGGATACTTCGAGCCGACCGTGTGCCATCTACAATCCGCAACTGGCGGCGAACTGGCTTCTGGGCAGGGGGCTCGAGAACCTGCCGGTATCCCGCGAGCTCGCGGCTCGCTTTCGCCCGGTGGCCGAGGCTGAGGGCTATCAGTTCATGATGCGCGCGGCGGACATCCCAACCGCCGGCGTGCGCCTGCGACTCGTCGCCGGACGTCAGGCGTTCGAGCGCCAGCGGTCGCCACTCCCAATCATGTCGGCGTTCACCAGTGCGCCGCCGACGTCAACTCTGCGCACGTGGATCCGGACGACGCGAACCGGAGTCATTGTCGGCTGTCAGTCGGAGGAGCACGCGGGACTGCCTTCGCGGCGATGGCTGCCCATGATTTACGTCGGAGCTACCGGCAGGCTCTACGGCCAGCATTGGACGTCCGACTTGCGCGTGCAGGTCACCGATAAGACCGTCAACGACGGTGCCTGGCATCACGTCGTGCTCGTCAGGGATCAGAACGATCAGCGGTTGTTCGTCGACGGTGCGCTCGTCGGCGAGTCGAGCGCCCCCATCGAGAGCGACGGGCTCTCGAAGTGTCAGGCAGGCACGGGTGCGACGAGCCTATGGCCCGATGGCCCGCGCAGCTGGATGCCGTTCAACGGTGAGATCGAGGGGCTCGACGTTTCGCTGCGACCGTGGAACGCCAGCGAGATCGCCGAGGACTTCGGCCGCACGAGGCCTCGGGATTAGTTCGGCGCTCGGCGCGTGGCGTTCGGCGTTCGGCGTTCGGCGTTCGGGGTTCGGCGCTATCGGCACTTCCAATCTTCACGGTCACGGGGAGGCGCTCCTTGCTGCCGTCGCAGGCCGTGCGCACGAACAACAGTTCAAAGCTACCGATGAAGCCGGGACCGGGCTGCCAGTAGAACGTCCCGCTCGGGTCAATCGCAGCGCCCACCGGCAGATCGCTCAGCCTGGCATCATCGACGAGATAGCCTGCCCAGGTACCCGCGCACGAGGATGGCTTGTCGCTCAGCGCGAGCTCGAGGCGCTCCAGCGCGCGAAGCGTCAACGTGCGTTTTCCGTCATCGCTCGGCTGTACTGGCGCGCCGGCGTTTCCCCGCGCTGCGCGACTACGGGCCCTTCTACTGCTGGCGCGGCGGTCAGACTCGCGGCGTGCCGGCCACGATCGGGGCCGGCGACGATCGAGATCGCTGCCGTAGACACGACCGGCTCGGTGACCGGCGTTTCCGGAATCTCGCTCGAAGTCACCGCGCCCGTCAGCGCCAATGCCTGCGCATCGGCGGAGTTGGCGACGGAGAAGTACCGGCTGCCGATGCCATTCGCCGCGCCCTGGCTGTCGGTCACCACCCAGGCCATGGTGTGCTGCCCTTCCGCGAGCGCCGTCGTGTCGAGCACACGGTAACCCACTGGCCCGCCCGAATTCGCGAGCCCTGGGAAGAGCCCGGCCACGTCCGGCCGGAACAGGTTGTAGATCGGGTTCCCCAGCGGCACGCCGTCCACATACACCTGGATCGTCGAGCCGTCGGTCGGGATGATCTTCGGCTGCGGCGTCAGCGCCCAGCCCCAGTTCAGATAGGCGCTCCCGGCAATCGTCTCGCCCTGCCCCGGCGTGTCAATCGCCCCGAACGGCAGCGTCGCGGTCGCGTTGTTGACGACGATGGTCTTGGCGCCGAGCAGGGCGCGCGATCCCGTCCGCATCGTCCGCATACGCGTAGATCCGGAACGTCCCGTTGCCCTGATTGGGCAGCATGTTCGTCAGGATGAGGAACCCCCACCCCGCGCGGTCCTTCAAGGGATAGGTCGGATACGCCTGGGCCACGTCCGGCCGCGCGCCGGCGATGAACACCGCCGTACCGATGAATATCTGCGCCGGCGGCTCGCCGCCGACCGGGTCACGGAAGATCTGCACGCGGCTGACCTCGAGGTCGTCGAGCGCCCAGCCGCCGACGCGCGATCGAGCCACTCACCTGCGCGCCATCTGCCGGCGCGTCGAGCGAACCGAACGGCGGATACGAGGCGATCCCCGCCTGGCGCACCGTGAAGACGCGCCGCCCGATGGTGAGGTCGTTGGTGCGGGCCGCGGCGCCAGTGTTCGGCAACACGTCGAGCACCACCTGCCCGGTCGCATTCGACTGCACGCTGACGAACGTCAGCCCGGTCACTTCCTGCGATCCGCACGCGCCGGCAATCGTGACGGCGATGGCGCCACCGGTGGCTGCTACGGTCGCACTCGACGGCGACAGTGTGAACGCGCAGTCCTGCACGTCGAGCGTGTACGCGCGCGACGTGGCACAGCCGTTGGCGTCGACCACGCCCACCGTGAACGTGTGACGGCCCGCTACGGTCGGCGTCCCATCGAGAACACCGGTCGACGTGGCGAGAGAGAGCCCGGATGGCAAGGCGCCGGTGCCGACGCGGTAGGCATAAGGGCCGACGCCGCCACTGGTCGAGAACACCTGGCGGTAGGTGCTGCCGATTGCGCCAGACGCGAGGAGCGGCGGCGACAGCGTCATCGCGCTGCAGCTCGCCAGCGTGAAGTTGATGTTCGAGACGAGCGCTCCAGCCGTAATGGCAATCGGCGTCCCAGCCGTCACGTTGCAGGCACCGCTCGTGCACGGCTGCTCGCTGAAGACTTCGGCCCCGTGCGTCGCCGTCGGTTCCGCGCGCGCCCGATAGCTTCCCGGGGGAAGGCTGGCGCTGAAGTATCCTCCGCTCGTTGCCAGCGCCTGTCCGGCGAGCGTCCCCGCCGCCGTGAAGAGCGAGACCGGCACGCCGCCAAGCGCGACACCGTCAGCATCGGTCACCGTGCCCGCGACGACGCCGCCGGCGGCGAGAGTGAAGTCGATGCCCGTCACATCGGTGGTCCCGACCACGACTGGCGTGCCGATGCGGATATCGCAGTCGACGCAGACGACGTCGGGATACGCCTCGTCGACGTAGCCGCGGTTGTTGCGCGTTCTCAGGTAGTACCGATCCCGGCGCAATCGTGAACGGAGTGGCGAACGAATTGGGATCCCGAATGACGTAGTGGCCGGCAAGATCGGAGGTCGCCGTGCCGAGCAGACGGCCGAGGGGCGAGTAGAGCTCGATGCTGATCGTGCTGAGAGGCGCCAAGCCGGCGGCATCCCTGACCGTTCCTGAGATGCGCGCGCCCGGCGACCTGCCGAACCGAAGTCGAGCGTAAAGCTCCCGCCGCCTGGACCGATGACAATCGGCCTCCCGGAGGTGGGAGAACAATCGAAGCACACGCCGCGGCCGTGAAGGCGATCGCCGAGCCGGGCGAAATAGGTGCCGGGCGGTAGACCGATGGCCTGCTGGCCCGAAAAGAACGCTGCCCGGACCGCCGCGACGAGCTCGACTCCGCGCGCGTCGAACATGGTCATCGGTCCCTCGCTCGTGGTGACCAGCGGCGACGCCGCGCCTTGCTTCATGTCGAAGTCGACGCCAGCCGTCGTCTGGCCCGCTACGACGGTGACGGGCGTGCCGCGGCGCACGTCGCAGTCGGCCGCCATGCACACGACATCGCCGAACAGCTTGTCGATGAACACGCCTCCATAAGGCCTAATGCCAAAAGGGATGGCCGGCGTATCGCGCGCAAGGACATAGTACCTGACCCGCAGGCAGCCCGGTGACCGTGTAGTCAGCACACGTGCCGAACGCAAACGACGTTCTGCCGACCTGCGCCCCCGATGCATTGAAGACGTATATCTGGGGGCCAGCGTTGAAATCCAACGGCCGGATTTCGCACGTCACGGTGCCAGAAATGGCCCCCGCGGCCTCCCCGGCCGCGAGCGAGAAGTTGATGCCCCCGACCGTTGCGCCCGCCGTGACGACCACAGCGGTCGGCGTACCGGGCAGCCGACGCAGACGCCTCCGTACCATTCGGCGACGTACGGCGGCGGGGCACTCGCCCTGACCCGATAGGCGCCTGCAGGAAGTCCGACGGCCGAGTACTGCCCAGTGGCGGGATCGACGGCCGCCGGAGCCAACAACCACGTCACCGGCAAGCACTGACACGCCTCCACTGAGCGGCGCGACGTGCCGTCGGCAACTACGGTCCCCGAAATCGTCCCGCCCTGATCGAGCGGGAAATCGATCGCCGGATGTGGTGGCACCGCTCGTGACCGCGATCGGCGTTCCGAAACTCACGTGGCATGCGACCGACGGGCAGACGATCCCGCCGTACAGCTCCGACAGGTAGTCCTGCCCCGTGTTTCCCGCGCTGACCCGAGCGAAATACGAGCCCGTCGCGAGACCCTCGACCGCATAAACTCCGCCGGCGCCGGTCACGACAGTCGTAACCAGGCTCGTGCTGGCGTTATAGACGAACAATGAGAGCCCCGGCAGGCCCGTCCCATTGGAGGCCCGTCGGACGGTGCCCGCGAACGCACCGGCTCTCGCCAGGGCGAAGTCGACCGTCGTCACTCCGCCGGCCGTAACCACGACCGGCGTACCCGCGGTCACCGAACAGTCCGCAGCGACGCAGGCGATGCCGCCGTGCAACTCGGGAACATACCCGTCGCTCGACCCCTGCAGGAAGTAGGTCCCCGGCTGCAATCCAAGAATCTGATACGGGGTCGTCGGACTCCCTGCGAGGATGCCGGTGATCTGGGCCAGCAGGCCATCGGGCGTGTAGGCCTGAACGCCGCCGCCAATCTGCGCGCTCGTGCCGGCGTCGGTGATGACGCCGGTGATCGTCCCCAGTTGTGCCAGCGCATCTCGAGGCTGGAGCAGCAGACAGGCGAAGCCCAAGGCAACGATGACTCGACGCATACACGTGCCTCCGCGCGGGCAGCAATGAGGGTGCTCGCGAGAACCGTGGGAGATAGCAGGCGCCCTGGCAGGCGAAAATGAACTTATCACGGTCACGCGACAACCGCGCAACCGTGATGTGCAGGAGGTAAGAGCCCGTGGGTGTTGAGCGATCCGCGTAATCCGCGTCCCGTGAGATCTAGCGATCCGCGTCCGGGAGATCAGCGATGCGAATCGAAGCTGACGCTCGCCCACGGGCCGGCGAGCTTCGACGCCAGCGCGGTCGTCGGGCGGTCGTGCAGCGAGACACGGACGGGAATCCGCTCGCGCGTGCCGTCGGCGCCCGTGCGCACGAACAGCAGGTCGTAGTTGCCTACGTAGCCGAGGCCGGGCTGCCAGTAGAAGGCGCCGCGCACCGGATCGAACGATGACCCGTTCGGAAGCTCGCGCAGCTGCCCGTCCACGACGAGATAGCCCGCGTATTCGTCGCGTCCGGACGCGGCGGAAGCCGGCCCGCGCGCGGATGGATTCAGGCGAATCTCCAGCCGGTCGCGCTCCGTCGTCGACACGCGCCGAGTGCCGTCGATGCCGAGCGATGCCGTGCGAATCGGCGTCGACAGGCCGAAGCCCTCGCGGACGCCAACCGGCGCGGCGACGGTGCGCCCGCCGATCTCATCCAGGCGGCGGCCCAGATCGGGGCCCGCCGGACGCATGGCGCTCCCGGCCGAGGCGGTGAGCGAACCGCCGCCGTTGAAGATCGAGAAGAAGCGGCTGCCGACGCCACTCGCGACACCGGTATTGTCGGCCACGACCCAGACAATCGTGTGGATGCCGTCGCCGAAGGCGAGCGTGTTGAAGGTGAAGACGCCGAGCGCGGTGTTGATGCCCGGATAGCCGGGGAAGAGCGCCGCGAGATCGGGCCGCGATGCCCAGCCGCCAGGGCTGCCGACCGCGACGCCGTCGATGTAGACGAACACGGAACCGCCCCCCGGAGGGTCAGCGCGGCGGACGCGTGAGAGAACCCAGCCGAAGTTGGCGTAGTTGGTGCCGCTGATCGTCTCGCCCTGCCCAGGCGTATCGATCGCCCCGAACGGTTCAACCGCGGTCGAGTTCTGCGCCACGATGGTGCGCGAGCCGAGGGCGCCACGCTGCCCGTCCAGGTCGATCGCGTTCATGTGCAGGTTGAACGTGCCGTTCCCCTGGTTCGGAAGCATGTTGGTCAGGACGAGGAATCCCCACCCGGCGCGATAGTTCAACGGCGTCGTGGCGCTGAATCCCTCGATGTCCGGCCGGGCATCGTCGATCGAAACCGCGTCGCCGACGTAGAGCTGGTTGGCGCCGCACGACGGGTTCGGCGGCGCAACTTCGTTGCCCACCGGGCTGCGGCAAATCGTCACCCGCGCCACGCCGATATCGTCGATCGCCCAACCGGTCACCGCGATGGACCCGCTGACCACGACACCATTGGCCGGCGTGTCGACCGCGCCCGAGGGCGGCGTCGACGTGCTCCTGATGCGCACGTATGCCTGCACGAACTGCGGCGAGTTGATCGCATCGGGAGACGAGATGCGAATCGACCCGGCGTAGTCGCCGATCCACGGGTAGTTCTGGTTGACCAGGCTGACCGTCAACGAGGCGGCGCCGCAGCCGGAGACCGGCGACACGACCAGGAACGGCAGGTCGGACGAGGCCGTCCAGCACGGCTGCCCCGCGGGCGCGTTCAGCACCGAGAGCCGCAGCACTTGTGATGGCGTCTTGATCGTCTGCGCCACGACGCCGAAGTTGAGAGTCGAGCGGTTGAGCACGAGGCGCGTGTTGCTCGCCGGCGTGTGGTCGATGACGACCGGCCACTTCGAGTAGACCCCATTCACGTTCGTCCCGTCGTTGTGCTCGACATAGACGAAGTACTGCGCGCCGTCCGGCAGGCCCGACGTATTCCACGACAGGCTGCCGTTCTGCGCCGTCGCGTTGGCGCTGCCGATGAGCGTCTTGCTCGCCGGATCCTTGTCGATGTCGTAGTAGACGTTGATCTGGCCGCCCGTCTTGCTCGTCGTCCAGGTCACGTTGAAGCTGGTGTGCGCGGTGTCGAGCGCGGCGAGCTTCATCCGCTTGATGAAGAACGCGGTCGGATCGGCAAACTCGTGCGGGTCGATCCGGAACGTCATGATGCCGGGATTGGGCGACACACCCGGCACCCAACCGGTCTGCGAGGGGCTGCCGGGCTCGATCTGCAGCGTCGCCATGTCCATGTTGAGGCGGCTGAGGACGTTGGCGCCCAGGCGGCTGTTGAGGACGATGTCGTCGCTGTAGGTCTCGCTGGCGTCGCCGGCGACGTGCCAGACGACACGGACGATGGAGCCGCCACAGATGTCGCGCGCCTTGTTCGGAAGCCCGAGCTCCGCCGTCAGGATGCGGTAGCGGTTCGGATCGATGCGGCGGGTCTGGCCGCGCACGTTGGCGTGCAGCGGAAATATCGCCGGCTTGGCAAAGCTGGTACAGGGCGCGGCGTTGTGCTCCCCGGTCGTGCTGGCGCCGGCAAACGCCGTGATGTTGCCGAGTGGCGTACCCGCTTCTGTCTCCGCGCCGGGGACCGTGACGATCCCCGTCTGCTGGACGTTGAGCATGTGGTCGATGTCCGACAGGCTCGTGAAGTCCCAGGCGTTGTTGAGATGCACGGTCGCGAAGTCGTCGGCGCTGCCCTCGTCCGAGGGGGACGTCAGCGCGATCGTGGCCGGGGCATTGACGCGGTAGAAACCTGGTGAGTACGAGAAATTGCCGTTCGTTCCGCTGGGCCGAATCGCCACGTAGTAGTCGCCGGGCTGCAGGGCTCCCACGTTGAGCGAGTAGCTGTTCCCGTTCACACTGGCCGCTAACAGACCAAGCGTCTGACTTGGGTTACTCGTCGTCGTGTTGTTGTTATCGAGATAGATGTCGACCGGACCGGTGCCACTCCACGCAATGTTGCGGAGCAGTGATGGCTGGTTCTCGACCAGGCGCACCCAATCGATCTGCACCGTGCCGCCGATCGGTTCGTTGTCCGGCGCAGGATCAAGACGCAACGACCGCTTGGTGCCGGTCCAGGGCTCGGTGCCCGAGATGAGCCCGAGCGTTGCGAGATCGACGAAGTAGATGCGGCACCCGGCCGAAGTCGTGACGGCGTTCGACACCTGTAAGCCAGGCGAGTCGAACATCGTGTTCGTCGTCCAGAAGAACAGCATGTAGCCGTTGGTCGGCACGCACAGGCGCATCGACGCGATGCGGTACTGGTCGGCGTTGATCGGATAGTTGACGCCGAATTTTCCGACCGGCGCGGCGCCGGCAAACGCCGTCTCGAGCAGCCAGATGTTGGGATCGGCCGTCACCGCTCCAGAGAACACGCCGTTGGCGAAGTTGACGCTGGAGAAACCCGCGAGCGGAAAGTCGACGCTGTGAACGAACCAGCCCACGTCGGTGCGCTGGCTCATGTCCCAGGGATCCTGCAGGACCGTCGTCGCGTAGTCGTTCGCAGCGGCGACTGCGTTGGCGCCGCTCGCGGGCGACGTGACGGTGATCTGCGCGGCGGCTGGTGCCGCCGCGAGACCAACGAGAAGGCAACTGAGGTAAACAATCCGCCTTGTCTGACTCACAGCGGACGGGGACTGCAACAGAAGGGCCAGAAACGCTCGGGCTGCAATTCCGTGCAACGAAAGGGCCGGAAGGACGCGAATGGCCCCCGCCGGGGGACTAGAAGCGTAGAACCGGTGCTACTGTGCGATCGGCGTGTTCAATATCGAGACAAACCTGACAATCATTGTCATTGACTGACAATCAATGTCATTGAACGAACGCCCTGAGCGTGCCGTGAGGCGTGTCAAATGTGCCGTCGACGCTCTTCAGGTGGAACGTCCCGACGCGCTCGACGCGCGCGAAGCCGGCGGCGAGCAGCATGTTCTCGAGGCACTTCATCGTCGGCAACCAGAACGCCTGGCCGGTGGCCGTGCCGATGAACATGGCGCGCGATTGATTGGCGACGTGGATGTGCGTGTCGATCCCGGTCGAGATGATGGCCTGATCGCGGCACACGCGGCGGATGCCGTACATCGCGCGCAGCGGATCCGTGAGGTGCAGCAGCACGCTGGCGCAGAACACCAGGTCGTAGGTCCCGACCCGTTCCGGCGTGAGGTCGTACACGCTGTGGAAGTGGCGCTCGACGCGCGACCCCTTGGCCTGAATGGCGAATCCCAGCGCGCCGCGGTGATATTCCGCCGCCGACTCCGGCACGCGGTGGAAGAACTCCTGCAGCTCGGGGCTGGCATCGTGCTCGGTCCACGTCGGGAGCTCGGAGGTCGCGACCTTCGCCGCACCCCGCCGCTCGAACTCGAACGCGAAGTACCCGTGGCCCGGTCCGACGTCGAGGACGGACTTGCCCTCGAGCGACGGCGGCAACCCGTAGTGATGCAGGATCGGCTCGAGATTGTAGGCGCCGGGCGTCGTGATGCCGCCGCCGAGATCGATCGTGTGATACCACTCGAACTCACCCACCCGTCGGCGGATCTCTTCCGAAGATAGCTTGGCGCTCTCGCTTGTCATGGCTCGATGATTGTCGGGTTCACGGGGTTCAGGGCGTTCACGGTGTTCAAAAGGTTCAGTTGCCGCCGCGCGCGTCGCTCGATCGGTCAGGATAGTATAGCGGTGCATGCGATATTCGCTGCTGGATCATCTCGCGTGTCCGACCTGCCACGAAGACCTGGTCTGCGTGACCCATACCGAAGCGCCCGCGGCCATGCCTCCGGGCCTCTTCCCCGATGGGGCGCGCGTGAGCCCTGGTCCTGGCATCGGCCCGCTGCCGGCCCGTCGCCGCGAGACGCCGCTCGCGACCCTCCTCGCCTCGCTCGCCGCCGCTCCCGCCGCCCCCGAACGCGGGCGGGAGGTGGATCTCGTCACTGGCCTTCTCGTCTGCGGCTCGTGCGGACGCTGGTATCCGATCGACGGCGGCATTCCTGAACTGCTGCCGGATCATCTGCGGGACGCCACGCGCGAGCGGGCCCTCTTCGACGCCGCGCTCGCGGGCGCCCCACCGGAGCTGCGGACCGCCCTCGCGGCCTTCACGCCGTCGGGCGATGCCACGAGCGACCCCGGCGCCCATTACAAGCGCGCGGAGATCGGCATCAAGAGCAAGATCGACGATCCCGTCTTCTTCGGTCCGGGGTACAGCTTCCCGTTCAATCCCTGGAACTCGGACTTCACGATCTATCTCATCTCGCTCTTCGGTGCGGTCGCACCCATGCTGAACGTGGCGCGCGGGCAGACCATCATCGACAGCGGGTGCGGCTATGCCTGGTCGACCGAATGGCTGTTCCGGTCCGGCTTCGACGTCGTTGGTGTGGACATCTGCCGCACGTATCTCGAGATCGGGGTCACGCGCATCGGATCGTTCCGGCCGCACCTGGTCGTCGGCGACGTCGAGAACCTCCCGCTCGCGTCGGCGAATGCCCACGCCATCCTCGCCTACGAAAGCTTTCACCATATTCCCGATCGCCGCCGCGCGATGGCCTCGTACGACCGGGTGATGAGGGATGGCGGCACGGTCATCCTCGCCGAGCCGGGCGGCGCTCACGAGGGCGCCAAGGTCTCGGTCGACGCGATGGAGAAGTACGGCATTCTCGAGCGAGGTATGGAGCTCGACGATGTCGCCGGATACGCCGAGGGGACGTCGTTCGGGCCGCCCGAGCAGATGTTCCTGCTGCGCGTCGCTCAGGCTGAGCTTGGGGCGACGCTGGACAACACCTTTTTCAGGCAGCACTCGGCGTTCGACGGCAACCTGTTCAAGCTCGTCAAGGGCGCCCAACAGCGGCCACCGGCTGTGGGTGGCGTGACCCGCCTGGTCGATGGCGTCAAGCGGCGGGTGAAGCGCCAGCTGCAACGCTTTTGATACTGTGCGCCGGCGCCGGCTTGGTGTATCCTCTGTAAGCACTTGTACCGTCGAGTGTTCCACGCGATCCGCGACACGTTCTGACCTGTGAAAGTCACTGCCACACTTCTCACGCTGCTTGCCGCGCTGGCGCTTGCGGCAGTGCTGACGCCACTGGTGCGCGCGCTCGCGCGCCGGGGCGGGTTTCTGGCCAACCCCCACAACGATCGCTGGCACCGTGAGCCGGTTCCACTCCTCGGCGGCTGCGCCATCGCGCTCGCTTTTGCGATCGCCACCACGCTGTCGGCGCCGCTCGCGCCGCTGGCGCCCATGCTCGTGGCCACGGGACTGATGTTCGGGCTCGGCGCGCTCGACGACGTCCTGCATTTCGGTGCGACGACGAAGCTCGTCGTGCAAACCATCGTGGCCGGAATCGTGGTCTATCTGATGCCGGCCGCTCACATCACCGGTATCGTCGTCATCGACGTCCTGTTGTCGGTGGTGTGGCTTGTCGGCATCACGAACGCCTTCAATCTGCTCGACAACATCGACGGACTCTCGGCTGGCATCGCGGTCGTCGCCGGGATTTTCCTGCTCGCCGCGCTATCGGCGTCAGGCTCGACCCCGCTGTCCTTGGCGGTCGCGGCCTTCGTCGGCGCGGCGCTGGGATTCCTGATCTACAACGTGCGGCCGGCAACAATCTTCATGGGGGATGGCGGGAGCCTGTTCCTTGGATCGTTTCTCGGCAGCGCGGCGCTGCTCGCGGCGCCCGAGCTCAAGGCCGGTCTCGTCCCCGTCGCTGCGATTCCGCTCTTCATCCTGCTCATTCCGATCTTCGACACGGCGTTTGTGAGCGTCACGCGGCGCCTGGCCGGCCGCAGTCCAATGCACGGGGGGCGCGATCACCTGTCGCACCGCCTGGTGGCGCTCGGCATCGACGAACGGCGTGCCGTCCTGGCCCTCTACATGCTGGCGGCGCTCGGAGGAGTCATCGCGCTCAGCCTGCAGCACGCCGACGTCGGCTACGCCGCCATCCTGATCGCCCTCTACATCATCCTGCTCGCCGGCATCGGCATCGTGCTCGGCCACGTCGAGGCGCACGCCGCTCACACTGACGAGCCCGCCGAGCGTGCGCCACAGCCGCTCGTCTCCGAAGTCGCCTACCAGAACCGCTGGTACGAGGTCCTGCTCGACCTCGCGCTGATTTCGATTGCCTACTACGCGGCGTTCCGATTCCGCTTCCAGGGCGAGCAGTTCGCGCACTTCATCACCTACTTCGCGGCGTCGTTCCCGCTGGTGCTCGCCTGCCAGATGGCGGGACTGGCGATCGCCGGCAAGTACCGGCAGGTATGGCGCAGCTTCGGCTCCCCGGAGCTCATCGGCATCATCAAGGGCGTATGGATGGGCGTCGCCAGCTCGGCGCTCGTCATCCTCTATTTGCCCTATCGCTTCGAGGGGTTCTCCCGGCTGGTCTTCGCGATCGACGCGGTGGTCCTCGTGTTTCTTCTGGTCGGGGCGCGGGTGGCGATCACCTCGACGGACGAATACCTGAGACGGCGGCGCGGAGCAGGACGCCGCATCCTGATCTACGGCGCCGGAGCCGGTGGGGCGCTGCTCGTGCGCACGCTCCTCGAGGACCGTTCCCACGCCGTCGCGCCTGTGGGCTTCGTCGACGACAACCTCGCCAAGCGCCGGCTCCGCCTGGAGGGGCTACCTGTCCTCGGCACGTTCAACGACTTGGCGGAGCTTGTCGCCAAGCACGAGATCGCCGAAGTCCTCGTGAGCATCAAGGCGCTCGATCGGACGCGGCTCGCCGAGGTCGCGGCCCTCTGCCGCGAGCACGGGGTCACCATCCGATCCATGCGCTTCGCCCTCGAAGAAATCGGGCCCGTGCCAGCCGTCCGCCATGCTCAGAGCCGCTGACGGTCCGGGCCAGACCGTCGCCGGCCCCCCCGTGCAGGAAATCGTGCAGGAGATCATGATCAGCCGGACGGCGCAGGCGCCGTCGCTGCGGCGGACGCTGTCCGGCCTGCGCCGCTACCGGCATCTCCTCCGCAACCTGGTCCTCAAGGATCTCAAGCTCAAATATCGGGGATCGGTCGTCGGGTTCCTCTGGTCGCTCGCCAACCCCATCCTGATGGGCGTGGTGTACACCGTGGCATTCACGAGCATCCTGCGGATTCACAACCAGGGGTTTGTCTTCTACCTGATGCTCGGTCTGCTGGCGTGGACGTTTTTCGCCAGCTCGGTCGGCATGTCGACCGGTGCCATCGCCGACAACGGCGGGCTGGTGAAGAGCGTGTGGTTTCCGCGGGCGATCCTGCCGACGGCCACAGTCCTCTTCAACCTGACCCAGTATCTCCTCAGCGTGTCGGTGATCCTGCCGCTGATGCTCCTTTACTATCGCGTGACGCCGGAAGCGCCGATGCTGCTCTTCCCGGTGTTTGTCTTCCTCCAGTTGCTTTTCACGATCGGCGTCGCCCTCATCCTGGCGACGAGCGCGGCTTTCCTGCGCGACGTCCGTCACCTCGTCGAAATTGCCATCACCATCCTCTTCTGGACGACGCCGATCGTCTACGAGCTGTCGTCGCTGACCAATCCCGCGTTGCGGCGGGTGCTCTTCTTCAGCCCGATGACGCCTTACGTGTCCGCGTATCAGGAAATCTTCTACTACCGTCACTGGCCGGACGCGGCAATCTGGGCAACGACGCTCGGCTATGCCGTCGCCGCCCTGGCGCTGGGGCTGTGGCTCATCGTCCGCAACGAAGACAGCTTCGCCGAGCGGGTCTGATGTCACTCCTCGTCGAATCGCGCGACCTCTCGAAGCGTTTCTACCTGCGCCACAATCCCGCGGCCGAGCTCAAGCTCAAGGTGCTCGGCCTCTTCGACGGATCGCGGCGACAGCGCGTGGAAGAGTTCTGGGCGCTCAAGTCCGTGTCGCTCAAGGTGCACGACGGCGAGGCCCTCGGCCTCGTCGGCCGGAATGGTTCCGGCAAGAGCACGTTCCTCAAAGTGATCGCCGGTATCCACCGCCCTACGAGCGGCGACCTCCTCGTTGCCCGCGGGACGCGCATCGGCAGCATGATCGAGCTCGGGACCGGGTTCCATCCCGAGCTGACCGGGCAGGAGAACGTCCTGCTCAACACGTCGATCCACGGGCTCTCGCGCGCGGAAGCCCTCGAAGTCTACGACGACGTGGTGGCGTACTCCGGCCTGCGGCACTTCATGGACGTGCCGCTCAAGAACTACTCGTCGGGCATGACGATGCGCCTCGGGTTTGCCATCGCCGCGACCATGGATCCCGACGTCCTCCTGCTCGACGAGATTTTCGCCGTCGGCGACGCCGACTTTCAGCGCCAGTGCATGGCTACGCTCCAGTCGTTCCAGGCCCGCGGTAAGACGATCGTGTTCGTGTCGCACTCGTCGGCCGCCGTCCAGGCGGTCTGCCATCGCGTGGCGCTCCTCGATCACGGGCGCCTGCTGTACGATGGCGGCGTGGACGCCGGCCTGACCGAATATCGGCGCCTGTCGGTGTCGGCGCCGCACGAGGCGCTCGGGCCGGAACCTGGCGACGGCGAGGAGGTGGCCCCCTCGCGCCTCGGGCGCAGCAGCGCCGACAACCCCGACCTGGCCTGGCACCGGCTCGCCACCGGCGGTCAGTGGACGGAGGAAGGCGCCTGGGTCTTCGATTTCCTGCGGCGCCAGGGTCTGCGGCCCGATCACTACATGCTCGACGTCGGGTGCGGCAGCCTCTCGGCCGCGAGCCGGCTGCTCCGCTACATGGAGCCGAGCCATTACTGGGGGTTCGAGAAGAACGTCGAGCTCTTCATCGCCGGCTCGCAGATCGAGCTGCCGCGCGCCGGCGTGCGCGTCGAGCTGGGCCACTTCATCATCAACGACGATTTCGACCTCTCCGAATCGCCGCACCGCTTCGACCTGGCGATCGCGAGCTCGCTCTTCCGGCGCCTGCCGCTCAACAGCGTCGCCCGCGCCATCGCCGGCGTCGTTCGCGCGCTCGCACCGGGGGGAAAGTTCTACGCGACATGGCCTGACAGCGCGAGCGGGCCCGACAGCGCGCGCGGCTCCGACAGCGCGAGCGCATCGAACTTCGAGCCTATCGCGTGGCCCAATGGCACGACGACCTACAGCGACCGCGAGCCGTTTCATTACAGCTTCGCGATGCTGGCGGCGCTCGCCGAGGTCGTCGGGGCCCGTGCCGAGCGGGTGGAGGACACGACCCACCCGCGGGGTGAATCGGTGATGGTGATCACGCGGGCATAGCTCAGGGTCGGCCGCGTGTCACAGGAAGGTACAGGAGACTACGAGGTCAAGAGGTATTTGGGTTTCGGAGATTGCACTCCTGGGCTCGAACCTCCTGTGAAGAGTGAATTGCCGGTGACCGAAAAGATCTCTGAAGACGCTTTGGATGTCGCCGCGACCCACGAGGCCATCGCCCGGGCTCGCGCGGATGCTCTGCGGCTCGCGGGCGAGCTGTCGGCGATCTGTGCGGAATCGGAAGCCGCGCTCGACGATCTTCGCCGCCTCACCGCCCGCTACCAGCAGGTGCAGCAGGACTCGGCGGCCACGCAGTCCCGGATCGCCGCAATTCGATCGAGCAACTCCTGGCGCGCCGTCGAAACGCTCCGGCGCGTGAAGGCGCGATGGACGGCGCGCGGCGTGGCACGCGCACCCATCGCCGGTGCGATGCCGCCGCGTGCCCGCGTCATCCCGGAATTCGTCCGGACGGCTCCGACAGGTGTGAACGTCTCGGGCTATCTCGACACCGAGAGCGGCATGGGCGAAGCCGCGCGCGCCAGCATTCGGTCGCTCGAGGCCGCGGGCATCCCCGTCGCCCTGAACAACGTGCCGTCGCGCCTGCGCAAGCGCGACGTGTCGTACTCGAGCGCATTCGGCGAGGCCAACCCGCACCCTTTCAACCTCGTGCACCTCAACGCCGACAACATGGGCTGGTTCGCCGAGGGACGCGGGCGCGAGTACTTCCAGAATCGCTACACCATCGGCTACTGGTTCTGGGAATTGGCGGCGTTCCGCGAAGAGTGGGTGCGTTTCTTCGGCCAGGTCGACGAAGTCTGGACCGCAAGCGACTTCGTTCGCGAGTCGTTCGCCGCCTGGTCCCCCGTCCCCGTCGTCCGCATCCCGCTGCCGGTCGTCCTGCCACCGGTGCCCGTGCTCGGCCGGGCTCATTTCGGGTTGCCGCCGCGCGGCACCGTCTTCCTCTACGTGTTCGATGTCTCGAGCCAGACGGAGCGGAAAAACCCGAGGGGCGCCATCGAGGCCTTCCGCCGCGCCCGCTTCGACCATGACCAGGCGGTACTCGTCCTCAAGTTCACCAACGCCGAGTACGGCCGCGATGCGGTGCGCAGCCTTCACGAACAAGCCCAGGGTCTCCACGTCCTCTTTCTCGACGGTTATATGGATCGTGAGGAACTGTGCGCGCTGCTCGCCACGGCTGACTGCTATTTCTCACCCCACCGCTCCGAAGGCTTTGGCCTGACCATGCTCGAGTCGATGAGTCTCGGAAAGCCGGTGATCGGCACCGCCTACTCCGGCAACATGGACTTCATGACGGCGGAGAACAGTTTCCTGCTGCCGTATCGGCTCGCGACCCTCGAGCGCGACTACGGCCCTTACATGCGCGGCGCGGTGTGGGCCGACCCAGACCTCGATGAAGCGGCACGCCTGATGCGCCTCATCGTCGAGCGGCCAGACGAGGGCCAGGCGCGCGGCAGAGCGGCGCGCGAATACGTCGCCCGGGAACGCCATCCGGCAATCACCGGCGCGGCCGTCACAACTCGCCTCGAAGCCATCCGCGCTGGTGATGGTGATTCCGAGTCATGAGTGATCCGCGTGATCCCCGTCCCGTGAGCGATCCGCGAGATCCGCGTCCCGTGAATGATCCGCGACCCGTTGACAGTGTCAGCGATCCGCAGGCGAAGGATGCGCTAGCGCGAGCCGACGCCCTGCGCGTCCGCCTTCGCGAGGCCCTCGGCGAAGCCGAGCGCGCGCTCGCGAGCGCCGAAGACACGAACCGCCAGCTCCACCAGGAGCTCGAGCAGATGACCTCGTCCGGAGCACGCCGCCTGCTCGTGGGCGTAAGGATGGGGACGATGCGTGCGGCCAATGTCGTTCGCCACCCGCTCTGGACCGCGGGCACTATCGTCAGGGGGCTGGCCGCCCGGCCCGTTCCGGCAACCGCCCGGCGGGCGGTCGATCACCTCGTGCGGCGCGCGTTTCCGCTGCGCCTGTCGGCTCCAACGCGACGGTGGTCCGAAGGGCCCGACGAGTCGGTTGCGATTCGTTGGATCGGTCCGGTGAACCTGCGCCATCGGGTGTTCGAGGCGATGCTCTGTCACCCGCCGGCAGGCCTGGAGTACGACGTGAAGGTGCCCGCCGGCGCGTCGTTCGTCTGCGGCTGCGCCCTTTCTCCTCAGGTCTGGCAGGAGCGGCCACCGCGAGTCGCGTTCACGTTCGAGGTGCGCGTCGCCGCGCCGGAGGGCGGCACGGCCTGGCGCGACGAAGTCACCGTCTCGATCGATCCGGGCTCGCAGTGGACCGATCGGCGTTGGCATCACGGTTACGATTCCGCTCCCCGCTACTGCTGCACCCGCGCTTGACGTCCACGTCTCGCTCTCCACTCGCGTCGCGAGCGGCGTGTCGGTCGGCAACGCCTGGGCCCTTTTCGGGGAGCCGCGCTTCGAGTGGCGCCGCCGCGGCACCGAAGTCCGCGGATCCGATCAACACCTTCGCGCGCCGGCTGCGCACCGACGGCCTGCGCAACACCCTCGAGCTCCTGCGCACCTCGGGCATCGCCGGCCACGACGCCGAGGCCTATGGGCGCTGGGTCGCGCGCCACACGCGCGACGAGGAGGCGCTCGCGCGGTTGACTCGCGACGTCGCCGCGCTGCCGCACCAGCCACTCATCAGCATCCTAACGCCGGTCTTCAATACCCATCCACGCTGGCTCCGCGCGTGCGTCGAGTCGGTCCGTCGTCAGGCCTACCAGAACTGGGAACTGTGCTTGTGCGACGACGCCTCGACGTCGCCGGAGACCATTCAGACGCTGCGTGAATACGAGGGCGACCCGCGGATTCGCATCCGCTACCTCTCGGTGAACGCCGGCATCTCGGCGGCCTCGAACGCCGCGCTCGACGATGGCGCAGCGGCGAATTCGTCGCCCTGCTCGACCATGACGACGAGCTGACGCCCGATGCGCTGGCAGAGGTCGTCACGCATCTCAATGCGCACCCCGACGCCGACGTGATCTACTCCGACGAGGACAAGCTCGACCTCGCCGGCGCGCGCTGCGATCCGTACTTCAAGCCGGACTGGTCGCCGGACCACTTCCTGCTCGTGCATGTACACCTGTCACTTCATGGTGATTCGCCGGAGCGTGATGGAGTCGAGTCGGCGGGTTCCGGACGGGCTACGAAGGCGCGCAGGACTACGACCTGCTGCTGCGGATGATGGAGCGGACGAGCGCCGTGCACCACATCCCGCGCATCCTCTATCACTGGCGGAAGCTCCCGCAGTCGACGGCCAGCGCCGGGCAGGCCAAGCCCTGGGCGCTCGATGCCGGCCGGCTGGCGCTCGAGGACTACGTGCGGCGTACGGGCGTCGAGGCAGACGTCGCGCCTGGCGGCGCGCCCGGGCGTCTACCGCGTGCGGCGAACGGTTCGCGGCACGCCGCTCGTGTCGCTCGTGATTCCGACCGCCGGCAAGCTGCGCACGGTCGCCGGGACCTCGGTCGACGTGCTCGCGCAGGCCATCCGCAGCGTCGTCGCAGAAGACCGCCTACGACAACTACGAGCTCGATCCTCGTGCTCAGCGGCGCACGCGGCGCCCCCTCCGGCCAGACGTTGCCCGACAGCACGCTGCGGGCGCTCGAGGGCACGCGCCACCGATCGTCACGCTCGAGCGGCTCGGGCTGTTCAACTTCTCGGCCAGCATCAACGCCGGCGCCGCGGCCGCGGCCGGCGAGCATCTGGTCCTCTTCAACGACGACCTCGAGGTCATCTCGCCCGAATGGCTGACGGCGATGCTCGAGTACTCGCAGGAACCAGGCGTCGGCGCCGTCGGCGCCAAGCTGCTCTATCCGGACGGCCGGCTGCAGCACGTCGGCATCGTGCTCGGCGTCGCCGGCGTCGCCGCGCACGCGTTCCACCAGCACCCTGGCGTGTCGCCCGGCTACGGCGGGAGCGCGATGCTGGCGAGGAACTACTCGGCGGTGACCGGCGCCTGCCTGATGACGCGGCGTGCGGTCTTCGACGAGGTCGGGCGGTTCGACGAGAAGCTCCCGACCGACTTCAACGACGTCGACTATTGCCTGCGGCTGCAGCGGGCCGGCTACCGCGTCGTCTACACGCCGTGGGCGCAGCTCTATCACCACGAGTCGGCCAGCTTCGGCGCGCGCCAGCACGACATGGGCGAGCTCGGCGAGATGCGCCAGCGATGGGCGGCGGTGATCGACAACGACCCGTACTACAATCCGAACCTGACGCGCGATTTTCCGGACTATCGCATCGACTGCGTGATGAGCACCGGCGCATGCGCTACAGCCTTCTCGACGAGCTTCGATGCCCGGCCTGCCTCGACGCCGCTGCTCTGTGTCACCGAGCGAGATCCCCTCGCCGAGCCCGTCGGGACGGCTCTCGGGTGGCACTCGCGAGTCGGCACTGGGCCGGGCATCGGGCCGAGCGCCGGCGTGGTCGACGTCGAATCCACGATTGACTGCACGACCTCTGCGATCGCTGGCCGGATCCGGCGCCGGCCGCACGCGGCAACGACGGTCGAGGTCGAGTCCGGTGCTCCTCATCTGCGCTGCGGGCGATGGTTTCCAATCGAGCGCGGCATCCCCGAGCTCCTGCCCGATCACCTGCGCGGATGCGGCCAAAGACGTCTCGAGTCTTCGACCCCGCGACGCCGCACTGCCGCCGAGCTGGCTCGAGCGCTCCTGCGAGGCGCGCGACCAGCGACGCCGCGCCGCGCGACCGACGCTCGGCGCGCATCACAAGCGCGCCGAGATCGGCATCACGAGCAAAGTCGACGGACACGATCGTTCTTCGCGCCGGGCTACAGCTCGCCGTTCGCCTACTGGGACTCGCGATTTCTCGGTGTACCTGCTCAAGTTGTTCGGTGCGGTCGCGCCGCTGCTCGCGCCTGCGCCAGGGCGACCGCGTCATCGACAGCGGGTGCGGCTACGCCTGGACGACGGAGTGGCTGTTCCGATCGGGGTTCGATCCGATCGGCGTCGACATCTGCCGGACCTACCTCGAGGTCGGGCTCACGCGCATGGGCGTGCCGCGGCCACACCTCGTCATCGCGCGACGTCGAGAGCCTGCCGCTTCACGGAACGGGGTCGCCAAGGCCGTCCTCGCGTACGAGAGCTTCCATCACATCCCCGAACCGCCGCGCGCGCGATGCGCGCCTACGAGCGGGTGCTCGAGGACGGTGGCGTCGTCATCCTCGCCGAGCCCGGCGCCGCGCACGAGCATGCGCCGGTCGCCATCGACGCGATGCAGAAGTACGGCATCCTCGAGAAGGGCATGGAGCTCGCCGATGTGCGGGCATACGTGCGACGGCACGACGCTCGCGGCCGAGCAGCTCTTCCTGCTGCGGACTGGCGCAGGACGAGGTCGGCGCGCACGCGAACGCCGGGTTCGTCGACGAAGCACTCGGTCGTCGAAGGCAATCTCTTCAGGCTGACGAAGGGCGGGCGCCGACCATCGGCAGCGCCCGCCGCCCGTTCGCCCGGGCTGTCGCTCGCCCGCATCAGCACCGCCTCCGGGCCGCGCGTCGTCCGTGAGCGCGATCCTGGCGGCGGCTGCGATCCCGAGTGCAATTCTCAATTCAGCCTCGCGCCTCACTCTTGATGTCTGAAGCCAGTCCAGTCGCGACGCGCTCGCGAGCCCGGTGGCTCTTCACCGCCTTGTTCGTGGCGCTGGTGGTCGCGCCGCTCGTCGCCGTCGCCGCCATCAGTTCGCTCCTCTTCCGCCCGGCGGCACCGTGCTCGAGATCGAGATGCGCGCGACCGGCGGCACCGCGGCGCAGATCTTCTGGACCTCGACCTGGGCGTTCAGCCCGGAAGAGTCGAGCGCCCTCCCGCTCCATCAGCACCCGGGAGAATACGAGCGGCTGCGGTTCCCCCTGCCGTCGCGGCCGCTGCTCTTCATCCGCTTCGATCCGCTCAACGGTCCCGGCGAAGTGCTGATCCGCAGCATGCGGGTCCTCGACCGCGACGGGCGGTCGTCCGCACCATCGACCCGATCGTCCTGGCGGCGCTGCACCAAATCGAAGGCATCATGCCGGCTCGGTCAGGACGTCCGCGTCGTCACGACCAAGGACGCGAACGATCCGATGCTGCTCATGAAGAGCGCGTGGCTGACCGCCGCGCCGACGTGGCGCAGCCTGCAGTTCGTCACGCCGTTCTCGCTCGCCTGGATCTCCGCCGCCTGCGTCGGCGCTCGATTGTCGCGGCGCTCGGCTTCCTGGCCCGCGACGTCCTGCGGCGGTCCGGTCGGCATGCGCGACGCGCTGCTGGCTGGCAGCGCTCTTTCTCGTCGACGCTCTGGGCGAAGCTCCTGCTCGTCGAGCACTACCCGATGCCGGTGCCCGTTCTGGGATCAGTGGGACGGCGAGGCCGCGAGCCTTTACCTGCCGTTCGCCAACGGCGGCCTGACGTGGCATCAGATGTTCACGCTCCACAACGAGCACCGCATCTTCTTCACGCGCGTGCTCGCGATGGCGCTCGTCGGCGGTCAACGGCCAGTGGGATCCGCAGCTCCAGATCGTCGTCAACGCCGCGCTGCACGCGCTCGTGGCGGTGGTTTTCGCGGTCGATGCTGTGGCTCGCGGCTGGACGGCGCTGGCTGCCGCTCGTCGTCGCTGACGATCGGGCTCGGCATTCGCGCCGCCCTTCGCCCTCGAGAACACGCTGGCGGGCTTTCAGTCGGCGTTCTACTTCCTCGTGCTCTTCGCCGGGCTCGCGATCTGGTTCATGGGCACGCACCGGCCTGGCTCGCGCGCGTGGTTCGTCGGCTGGCTGTGCGCCTTCGCGCTCGATCGTCACCGTCGGCGGCGGCGTTCTCACCGTCGCCGCCATCGGCGGCCTGGTCGCGCTGCGGTTCTTCAACGCTCCCCGCGAATGGCGTCAGGCGCTCGTCAACGTCGCCGCGCTGGCCGTCGGTGGCCGGCGTCGGCTACGCCGCGCTCTCGCCGCCGCTGCCCTACCACGAGTACCTGAAGGCCGGCACGTGGCTCGCGTTCAAGGTGTCGTTCGCGCGCAACCTGGCGTTCCCGTGGATCACCTCGCCGCGGCTGTCGGTGCTCCTCTGGGTGCCGCTCATGCTCGTCGCGCTCGGTCGTGCTCGTCCGGCGGCTGAAGACGACCGGGCTCGAGCAGATGTCGCTGGCGCTCGGGGCGTGGGTCGTGATCCAGGCGGCGACGATCGCCTATTCGCGCGGCGTCAACGGCGCGACCCCGGCCTCGCGCTACCTCGACATGTTGAGCTTCGGCTTCGTCGTCAATACCATGGCGCTCGTCGCGCTCGTCGAAGTGTGGAGAGCGCGGCAGAGACGCGCGTGTCGACGGCGCGTCGACGAGCGGCGCGCTCGTCGCTGTGGGTTCGTCGGCGGCATCGCCGGGGTGACGCTCCTCAGCCAGTCGATCCTCGCCAAGGACGGGCGCGAAAAGCTGCTGTGGATGCAGGAGTACGTCAGGAACGTCCGGCACTACGTCGTCACCGGCGAGCTGCCGCCGTTCCTCGAGAAGCGCGGCCCGTTCGAGATCCCGTACTTCAGCCCGATGATGCTGGCCGGCTGGCTCAGTCACCCCTACATCCGGCACATCCTGCCGGCGTCGATACGCGGCGCCGCTCGTGCTCGAAACCGAGCAGACGACCGGCACGTTCGGCCAGACCGCCTCGCACAAAGATCTGCTTATCGGTGTGGGACTCCTACGCCGGCGGGCGGTCGAAGGCGCAGGGCCGCTTCGAGAGCCAGCCCATCGCGTGCCAGGAATACGATCAGGTGCGATTCGAAGTCGCCGGTGCCGTGCGCGGGCGAGGCATGCAGCTCTTCCTGCAACCCGTCGGCCGGCGGCCGCGAGACGCCGCTCCGACCGCCGCTCTTCGGCGGCGCCGGCTGGACGGCGGTTTCCGTCCGCTGCCCCGGCGGCCCGTTTCACCGTCGTCGCCGTCGACGAGTCCCCGACCGCGTGGTTCGCGTTTCGTCAGCCGGCGGAGATCGGCTGGGCGTCGAGCACGGCCGAGTCGATGATCCAGCAGTCCTGGGCCATCGGCGTAGCGGCGCTTGATCCTGACGATTCTCGCGGCGCGCCGCGACGCCGAGACGCGCCGCCGGAGCCGCGGAGGACTGATGCCGCTGCCTCTTCTTCGAAGCGACGGCGAGGTCGTCGCCTGCGCGATCTGCGGCGAGCCGGGAGACGCGGCATCTCTACGAGAAGTCCGGCTACGGCATCGCCGCCTGCGCAGCGTGCGGCCTCGTCTACGCCAATCCGCGCGCGCCGCAGGCGAAGATCCTCGCCCGCTACAGCCGCGACTATTTCTGGAACGAGTATCTGCCGTCGCTCGGTGCCGCCGAGGGCAAGTTACGATCTGGCGCAGTTCGACCTGCGGCATGCGGCGCTCCTGCAAATGATGGCGGAGCGCGCGTCCGGGCCGGCGCCTGGTCGAAGTGGGGTGCGGTGCCGGCTTCTTCCTGAAGACCGCCGCGCGCGCCGGCTGGCAGGTCGAGGGGATCGAGCTCTCGGACGAGGCCTCCCGTTTCGCCAGCGAGCGCCTCGCAGCTGCCGATCCGGCGCGAGCGTGCCGAAGACGCGCCGATTGCCCCCGGTTCGTTCGACGCCGCCGCGATGTTCGACGTGATCGAGCACCTCTTCGATCCGCGCTCGGTGCTGACGGCGATCGCCCGCGCGCTCGTGCCGGGCGGGCTGATGGTCATCAGCACACCCAACTTCGATTCGGCCAGCCGGCACCTGCTCGGCGTCGACTGGGCCGTGCTGAGCCCGCTCGAGCACGTCTACTACTTCACCGAAGATAGCCTCCGCCGTCTGCTCGAGGCAACCGGCTTCTCGGACGTGCAGTTCATCCGCCAGCACGTGATGTGGGGACCGCAGGAGACGATCAACTTCCGCTACACGCACGCGCCCGACGGCTTGCGCGCCCGCGCGACCGAGATGCTCGTTCGGCGGGCGGCATGCGGCTGGCGCGAGCGCTGCAGCGCGCGGGCCGCCAGGACGCGCTGCTCTGCTTCGCGCGCCGGCGCCACTAGGGAGACGTCTTGACGAACGCGCACAACGCCAGCGCCTTTCAGTACCACCTGCCGTGCTGCCCGAGCTGGCCGACTGCAGCTTCTACCACTCGCTCGAACTGCCCGGCATCGGACTGCAGCTCGGCGCCTGGGATCTGCGCGACGGCTACGACGCCTACTTCGGTGGCCACGACTTCACGGGTGAACGGGTGCTGGATCTCGGCACCGCCAGCGGCGCGCTCGCCTTCGAGATCGAGCGCCGCGGCGCGCGCGAGATCGTCGGATTCGATCTCGACGACGAGCGCGTCTACGACTGCCGGCTGCCCACCGACGCGGCCTCGCTCGCGGAATTCCGCCTCTGGGTGGCGCGCGTCAAGCGCGCGTTCTGGCTCGCCCGCGGCCTGCTCGACTCACACGTCAAGATCGCCTACGGTCATGTCGGCCAGCTGCCGGATGAGATCGGCCGATTCGACACGATCATGGTGGGAAACATCCTGCAGCACCTCCAGGATCCCGTCGGTGCGGTTCTGCAGGCGGTCGGCCGCACGGACCATCTGATCATCACCGAAGCCGACTGGCTCCCCGGCATCGGCGACGACCTCCCCTGCATGGTGATGTACGACTTGCCGCACCCGTTCTCGTGGTACCAGGTGAAGCCGAAGCTCCTGCAAACCCTCCTGCTGCGCTGGGGCTTCACCGATCAGACGTTGACCTGGCACACCCAGGTCATGCTGCGCACGCCGTCGTTCGACGAGCAGGGCCGGGTCTCGTGGGTTGAGTCGCGAGTGCCGACCAGGCACTACACGCTCCGGGCGCGGCGCCCGGCGTGACGTCGGCGAGAGCGGCCTAGGAGGCGGTCGCGACCACTGCGTATTCGCCCTGCGACCGGCGATCGCTATCGAGATCGCCGGACCCGAGCGGGAACACCACGTAGGCTTCTTCGAACCCTGCCAGCTGGAAGAGGGAGAGCGCCACTTCCGGAAAGATCGGGCGCTCGTGCGTCAGGTCGGTGTAGAACGTCTTGAACGCCTCGAGGGCATGCGGGTTGACGGTCTCGGCCACGAACACCCCGCCGGGACGGAGGCGGCCGCGGCAGAGCTCGAGCAGTTCCTTGAGCTCGGCGAAGCGCAGGTGCTCGATCACCTGTGCGCTGAAAACCGCAGGTAGCGACTGCCGGCGCCTGCTCGCGCAGGAACTCGAGCGCGTCCATCTGATCGACGCTGTGGCCTTTGTCGCGGCAGTGGCCGGACCATGTCCGGATCGAGGTCCACGCCGCGCGCGGGGACGCCCGCCTCCTTGAGGAGATCGAGCATCTCGCCGCGGCCGCACCCGAGATCGACGACGGCTCGACCGCTGCCCGAGAATCGGCAGATACGCCCGCTGCCGATCGCGGATGAGCGCCTCAGGACCGCGGAAGAGTCCTTCGAAATCCGACATAGAAGCCGTCCTGAGCACGGCCCGGCTCGACTCGATACCCGAGGCGGGTTCTCGCCCCTGCTCGTCCTTCGCCAGGAAACGGCTCGGGTCGGCCATGTAGGGGACGGCGAAGAGCTTGTTCGACAGCGTCGCCATGCTCGCCTGCGACTCCTGCGCCGCGGCGGTCAACGCCTCCAGGTGTTCGGCGGCGTTGGATTGAAACTGCCCGTCGCGCCCTGAAGCTCGGCGAGCGCCTGGTCACCGTCCTGAGCCAGGCGCTCAACGCTCGCCAAGACGTTGCGTCTCGCGCCGCGTCGACAGGAGCTTCCGGTCAACTCGCGCACCCGGGTATCGACGGTTTCCCGCGCCTGCTGCTCGGTGCGGAGCGCCGCCGGCCGTCAGACGCAGCGCCGCGACGATCTGGGCATGGAACTGATGCTGCTGGAACCAGAGCGGCCGGAGCACCCGAAACAGCGCCCGCTGCGCCGTCGAGCCGCAGGCCGCGTAGCGATCGCCCTTCCGCGCTCAGCCGCAGCGTCGAGGTCTCGGCGAGCGGCGCGAGCACCGCCTCGAGCTGCTCGACGCCGACCGGCGCGGGAGGACCGACGAGCCGTCCCGTCGTCGCGGTCATCCGCCGCGCCCGGCAGGCCGACGATGCGGCTGCGACGCTCGCTGCGAATGGCCTCGCACGCGCGCGGCGATCGCGCGCGCCGACGTCTCGCGATTGTGGCGCTCGAGAACATCCTGTTGCCCCTTGCGCGCCCGCCGCGCGGCTTCGTCAGGCCGTTCGAAAATCTCCCGCAAATAGCCTGCCGCCTGATCGAGGTTCGGGTCGGCCCAGGACGCCGTCGTCGGATACGGCTCGCACCCGGCGGGCACCGGAACGTCGAGCGTAGTCGACGAGGTAGCTGTTCTCCGGCGTCATGAAGTGCAGGTTGCCCGAGTAGCCGGTGGCAACGACCGGCTTGCCGAGCGCCATCGCCTCGGCCATGGTCAGGCCCAAGCCCTCCGACCGGTGCAGCGACACGTAGCAGTCGCACGACACCGAGGAGCGCGTTCTTCTCTTCCTCGGTGTAGTAGCTGTCGACAATCCACACGTCCGGCCGATTGCCGACCGCGGCGCGCAGCCGTTCGAGCTCGGCCAGGCGCAGCTCGCCGTTGATGCTCTTGAGGACGAGGACCGGCCCTTCGTCGGGCGCAAAGGCCCTCTTGAACGCTTCGATCAGGCCGTGCGGGTTCTTGCGCTCGACGATGCTCAGAAAGTCGAACACGAAGAGGAACGTGAAACGCTCGGGAAGACCGAGGCGGGCGCGCGTGATGCCCGGCGAGTACCTGCGGCACCGGCACGGGCAACGGAATGGTGAAGACCGGCTTGGCATCGACCGCGCGCACCGCCTCGGCGACGAAGTCGGTCGCGGTCCACACCTCGTCGACGATGTCGAAGGCCGGGCGCATGATGGCGGGAAACTGCTCGACCTCCCAGAACCAGTAGCCGACGGTGTGACGGCCGATCGAAGAAGGCCCGGCCCGACGTCGCGCGCGAACCGCGGCGTGCTGTCGGCGTTCACGCAGAGGACGTTGATGTCGTACGGCACGCCATCGGTTCCGCGCTCGACGAACGGGTGCGCCTGGCGGCTGAGCGTCGCGTCGTAGGTCGTCGTCGTGAACGGAATGCCGGCGGTCTCGATGGCGTGCGTCAGCTGCCGGGCGGCCTCGCCGATGCCGAGCTCGGCGCGGAAGTATCCGGCGATGTTGAGCCCCTCGGCGAGCGTTCGAGGGGCGAGCGGATCGGGCCGCAGCTGAATCGTCCCGCTGGCGCTGGCGGGAGGAGCTCGGCGGGAATCTTCTCCTGCTCGCCGCCGTCGGTCCAGATCCAATCGGCGAAGCGGGCCGCGTCGGCGCCGTAGATGTCGGGGAAATGCATGTGCAGGTCGACCCGATCGCGGTAGCAGCGAGTAGAGGTAGCGCGAAACCCGTCTGGGCCCGCCTTCGGCGGGCGAGTTCAACCAGTCGAGAAACGCGCCCGGATTGGCGTCGTCGAATGGTCCCGGCGGCTCCGGGCACCGCCCCTGCTCCGCGCAGACGACGGCGCTCCAGATACAGCCGCCGCATCCGCGTCGTGATGGGAATGCCGCCACGGCAGCACGTTCCAGCCGTACGGGGGCTTGTGCTCGGCGAGGATGCCGGCGGCCTCGAGGCGGGCCAGGTAGTCGCGGCACAGTTGCGCGAGTGCGGGCCGCTCGCTGAGGAGCACGCGCGGCCGCTCGCCTTGATGCTTGCTGAGCAGCCAGGGTTTGCGGGCGTCGAAGCCGCTGAAGTGGAAGAACCTGAGCGGCACACCGTTGACGAGGTAGCGGTCGCCGTCGTTGAACACCTCGCGCCCGTGGAGGTTCCAGTAGGCGACGTTGTAGCCGGGATCCTTGAGGATGTGGTGATCGAAGAACGAGGGCACGAAGTCCACCCAGCGTTGATCGGTGAACATCATGCGCGCGACATCGATCAGCGCCTCGCGGCGCGTGGTCTGCCACCACCAGTCGAGGAACGGCCGCGACGGCGCCGCCGACGGCGATGAACCCGAGATTGTAGACGCCCGCCGCGAGCACGAAGAAGCCGTCGATCTGCCGCTCGTCCTTCGGGAACGGCCGCATCGTGTGCGGCGTGAGCACGATGCCGTGCACGGCGGCGAGATCGGCGACCGGCTGGAGCGAGTCGAAGATCTGGATGTCGGGGTCGAGGTAGATGACCTCGCTCGCACCGCCATCGAGCAGGAAGCGAAGCAGCAGCGGCTTGACCGCGGTCGCGAGCTCGGTGACGTCGTAGATGCCCGCCAGTCGCCGAACCTCAACCGGGTCCAGGCCGAGGTCGGCGAGCCGCAGCCAGCTGACCGTCGCCGCGATCGGGCCGGGCGTAAAACCGCCGCCCTCATCATCGACGAGCAGGACTGTGAACCGCCCGCCCGGGTGGTGCGCCAGAAACGAATCGGCGAGCACCTTCGCGAACGGAAAGTAGTTACACGCTATGATTGTGCACGCGTTCAGCATGGATAACGGTCAGGCAACAGCCCCATAGTGTTGCCTAGCCGTTCGCTCGGGCGCAAGGCGCTAACGATCTTTCCAGGGAAGCCAGCCGTTGATCGATCTCCCTCTGCCGCCTGTGGCCTTCCGCCATCTGGTCGGCCCGACCGACCCCGGCGAGTTCGATACCCCGGTCGCCCGGCAGGTGTTCGACGCGCTGCCGGGGCATGTGTACGAGTTCGTATTCGACTACGGCTGCGGCTGCGGTCGGCTCGCGCGGCAGCTCCTGCGATCGGGACCACGCCCGCGGCGCTACCTGGGCATCGATCCACACAAGGGCATGGTCGAGTGGTGCCAGGCGAATATCAGCCAGCGCGCGCCAGAGTTCGGATTCCACCACCACGATGTCTTCCAGGAGTTCATGAACCCTGATGGCACCTTCGACCAGCTCCCGCTGCCGGCGCCGGACGGTTCGGTCACGCTCTTCCTGGCCTGGTCGGTCTTCACGCACTTGCTGCAGCCGGACGCGGAGTTCTACCTGCGCGAGCTCTCGCGCATTCTCAGGCCCGACGGCGTCGCGGTGACGACCTGGTTCCTGTTCGACAAGTCCGAGTTTCCGATGATGCAGGACTTTCAGAACGCCCTCTACATCAGCGACTTCGACCCGACCAACGCCGTCATCTTCGACCGGACATGGCTCGCGGGCGCACTCGCGGCCGCCGGCCTCGAGGTCATCTCCCAGACCGCCCCCTATGTACCTGGCCATCAGTGGGCGATGCACCTCAGGAAAGTGTGAGCATCGAGCTGCCTGTTCCGCCGATTGAGTATCGGCGGCTCGTCGGCCTGGCGGACGAGAAATACTACGGACCCTGGGTCCACCAGCCGGTCTTCAACTACGTTCCCGAGACGGCGTACCGGACGATCTTCGACTTCGGCTGTGGCTGCGGCCGCCATGCTCGCCGGCTCATCCAGCGAGCGACCCCCAATCACTATCTCGGCATCGATCGGCATCAGGGCATGATCACCTGGTGTCGTGACCACCTGACGACGGCCGCTCCCACGTTCGAGTTCCGGCATCACGATGTCGCCCACCCGGAGCTGAACCCGGGCGGGACGCCAGGGCACCTGCCGCTGCCGGTCGGCAACGCCGAGATCACGCTGTTCCTCGGCGTGTCCATCTTCACGCACCTCCTCGAAGCGGACGCCGCGTTCTACCTCCAGGAACTCGGTCGTGTGCTCAGCCCGGATGGCATCGCCGTGACGACCTGGTTCCTCTTCGACAAGCGGGATTTTCCGATGATGCAGGAATTCCAGAACGCGCTGATGATCAACCCGCTCGACCTGACGAACGCCGTGATCTTCGACCGCGACTGGTTGACGGCACAGGCTGCGCAGGCGGGACTCGTGATTACACGCGTGCTGCCGCCGGCGCTCCGAGGCTTCCACTGGACGGTGCATCTCGAGCGGCGCACCGATGGCCGCTTGCCGGTGACGTTTCCCGACGATCTCGCGCCGCGCGGCGTCGCGCGAGCCCCGCTCAGCTAGGGCCCTTTCGGACCGGTCGTCCACCGCATCGAGCAGGCGACGACCCACGGCAGTCGTGTGCACGCGTCAGTCGCCGCAAGCGCGCTGAGCGCCGGGGAGGCGTCGACCGCATCGAGGCTCACGAGGTAGAGCACGTCCGGTTCGAAGCCGGCTGGCTGGCCCAGGCAGCCTCGGCCTGACAGTCCTTCAGCAAACGTGACGTGTAGACGCTGTTGGTTGGAACGTTCGCACGCGACGCGACGAGCTCGATCTGGAGCTCGCGGTTCGCTTCTGGTCCGCCCCACGGCCGCCCCACCGGTCCAAGCCCCCCGCACGGCCACGCCGGGTACATCCACACCCGCCTGTGCGCGGTAATCCATGAGGGCACCGGCGACCCGGCGAGCATATCGGCGTAGGGCCGTGAGGTGCTTTGACGACGTCTGGCGATGAGGGGCATGGCCTCGGTGACTTGCAGCAGGATGGCCACGAGCGCGATGAGCGCTGCCGGCGCGGGACGCCACATCTTGAAGAGGAACGCAAGAGGAAGAGTTGCGAGAGCGTAGGCCATCGGCCAGATGAACCGACCTGACGCACGGAAGTAGTTGCAGAGATCGAGCAGAGCTGGCGGCAAGTCATAGGCGGCGATCAGCCTGCTCCCGACATAGACGCGATTCGACGCCGCGTAGACGGCAAAGGCGAGCAGCAGCAGACAGAGGGGCCAATGGCGTCGCAGGTGCGACACCGCCTGCCGAGGCGACCAGAGGAGCGAGAGCGCCAGCAGCATCAGCACTCCGCGCCCCACATACGCGTCGCCCTCGTACCTGACCGCCGGTGGCATCGCGGGAGAGACCCGCGAGAGACGCAGGTAGACCCTCGCGTGGCAGCACGAGCGTCGGTAGATTCCACGAGAACACTCCAAACCCGAAGGCCTGCATCGACCTCGGATTGGTAAACATCACGCCGTAGCCGGCAATCAGCGCGATCGCGAGCACGACGAGGGCGCCGGCCGCGGCCGCGGCCGCGTCTCTCGACGACAGCGCGCGCTTCAGCCAGAGGGTGACGAGCGCCGCGCCACCGATCGCCGCCACCATCACGAAGAGGTAGGCATTGACAAGGACGGTGATCGAGAGCACGAGCGTCAGCTCGCCCGTGCGCGCGCGGCCCGCGCGCGGCAGGTCCTCCGTCCGTGGTGCGTCGCGCACCATCTCAAAGTAGAGCGCCAGCGCCCAGAGAATCAGAAAATGGCTCGAGAGCGCGACGTGTCCCATCCGGAAAAGAAACGCGCTACTGCAGACGGCGAAGGTCGCGCCCGCCGCGCTGGCGACGACCGACTGCACGCCGGTCGCCCGAATCAGCCGGGCGGCCATCGCGCCCTGGAGGACATGCGCCAACAGAATCCACCAGCCCAGCGGATTGACCCGTAGACCCGAGAGCGCGTAGAGGATCTTCGAGCACAAGGCCCCAAGCGGCAACGCGTCGGCGAACAGCACGCTTCCGCCTTCCGGATAGCCCAGTCCAGGGATGCTGAAAAGCGGAAGGCGCCAGGAGTCGGCAATGTAGTAGTTCCACGCCACGAGGTACGACGCGAAGTCGTCCTCGGGCCGAAGCCACTTGCCGCCGGTGCCGACGATGAAAGAAGGATCGAGACCGATGAGCGCGACGAACAGCCCGACGAGCGCACCGGCGACGAGGCCGGCGCCCGCTGAGCGCTGCGGACGGTGACTCGAGCGCGGAACTTCCAAGCGCTTGGCATCCCACCACGGATGTCACTCGTGCGCAAGAGCTGAAAGCGTCGATCGAACCTCGGCTATACTCGGCGTCAGGCACTTCTCGGAATACCGACCCGGAGGAAACAGACAATGGATGACCGGAACACTGTGGACCTGTTGGCAAAGCTCGAGGCGCTCACCGCGCGCCTGGACGAACAGGCGATCGAGATTGCACGGCTGAAGACCTCGGGGAACGTGTCTGTGCCGGAATCGAGCGGACGACGACAACCCCTCGAGGTGGAGCCGGCGCGATCTCCTGCTCAAGGGAGCCGCCGGGCTCGCAGTAACGGCCGTCGCGGCAGCGCACGCCGACGTCGCTCACGCCGGGACACGGACGACGGTGTTCGCGGAGGCGGCGGCGACAAACTACGGCGCGGCATGCACCTACCCATCCGGCGAGGATCCCGCGGCGTTCCTCCCGCCACTCGGCGCGACGCTTCACGGCCTGATCGCCTCGTCCAACTTCAATGCCGTCGCCCCGACGTTGAATAGCGCCGTGTGCGGTACGGGCGCCAACGTCAACGGCGTGCAAGGTCTGAGCAGCACCGGCTATGGCGTCTACGCGCAGTCGACGAGCGGCAACGCCATGCGCGCTGAGATTCCCGCGACCTCGAGCGCGAACGCGATCGCGATGTACGGGCTGAACTACTCGTCGTTTCGCCGGGCCCGGTCCTGGAGCAGGCGGCTTCGCCATCTATGGCCTGTCCGCGAAAGGCCACGGCCTCGTGGGCGCCACCGCGGCGCCCGGTGGTGCGGCAGTCGTCGGCGCCAGCAACGGCGTCGTCGGAGCCTATGCCGCTGCCTTCTATGGATCAGTGATCGTCAGTGGTGACTTGACCGTCGTCGGCGGGGCGAAGAGCGCCGCGGTGCTTCACCCGGACGGCACACATCGCCGGCTGTACTGCGTCGAAAGTCCGGAAAGCTGGTTCGAGGACTTCGGGCGCGGCGAGCTCGCGTGCGGTCGGGCCGAGGTGACGATCGATACCGACTTCGCGGCCGTGGCCGACACGGAGAACTACCACGTCTTCGTGACCGCCTACGACCATGATCATCAATTGCACGTGACCAACCGCACGCCCAAGGGCTTTACGGTGCAGGCTGACACGGCCATGGCCGCATTGAAGGGAAAGACCGACGGCGAGTTGACGGGTGCGTTCGGCTGGCGAATCGTCGCCAAGCGCAAAGATATCGTTGGAGAACGACTCGCCGAAGTGACGGTGCCGGTCGAGCCAACGCTGCCACCGCTGCACCCGCCGCAACCGGTGTCGAACGGACGGCTCCCCGACCGCTAGCCGCTACAGCCCGCCGCCGCCGCGCCCGCCACCCGGCGGAACGATGATCGGCTGCTGCGGGTTCGGCTGGTACGGATTACCCGGCACTGTCGGCTGCGGCGCCGGCAACATGCCCGGCCGCGACACGGTCTGGTTCGGCTGCGGACCTGGTTGAAAGCCGGGCTGGGTCGGCGGCTGGTACGGCAGCCGCTCACGATCCGTGGCGCCGGGTGGCATGACCTGGTTCGGCTCATCCGGCTCGTTCTGCGGCAAGATGAGCGGCGGCATCGCCGGCTGCGTTCTGGTCGTATTGAACTGCGGCGGCGCCGCCGACATCGCGGGTGCGCGGCTCGGCGGCATGATCAGGATGCGGTCGAACGACGATACCCCGACCGTGCCCACACGCGGCTTGGCGATGTAGCCGCTTGCCGACCGGAGCAGCGTCTCGAGGGCCTTGCTCTCCGGCACATCGTGAAGCTCGAGCGTCACCATCGGCCCGGCCAGCCGCTCGGCGCCGACGATCTTCGTTCCTCCCACCCGCGCCCACTCGTCGAGAATCTGCCGTAACGACACGTCCTGCGCCACGACCGTGACGCGGCCGTTGGCGATCGAGAGCCGCAAGTCGCCGGCGCCCGACATCGGTGCCGCCCACAGGACCACCGCCAACGCGAGACCGCCCATGGCTTTGTTCATCAGACTCGCTCCGTTCGCCCCCGAGTATACGCCCACGCCGCGCTAACGCCGCACGAGCTCAACCGTCATCATGCTGGCAAGCGTGCGGCCAGCCGGCGACAGTAAACCCTCGATGGCGACCACCGGCGCGAACAGCGCGCCGGGGAGAAACGACCGCATCGACACGCCACCAGATAGCAGGTAGAGCGCGACGGTGTGAAGGCGGAGGCGATCGATCGGCAGCTCGGGGAACTCGGCGTCGTACACGGCGCGGTCGCGAACGAAGATGTTCGTCGGCAGCGCCATGTTGGCGCCGGTCAGCGGACCAGACGAGGGCAGACTCCAGCCGCTCTCCTCGTCCCAGGGTTCATGGTGGAGCGGCCTGATCAGCCGGCGGCTGAGCGGGCCGGCATACGGCTCGATGAGGCACACGCGTCCGCCGGGCTTCAGCACGCGCGCGCACTCGCGGAAGAAGACGCGCGAATCCGGCAGGTGGTGAAGGACGTTCAGCAGCAGGATCGCCGACGTCGAGCGATCGTGGAACGGAAGTGCCAGTGCCGACCCGGCGACGTCGACGTCCGCCCCCGGCCGCACGTCGAGCTGCAGCACGCCCCGGCGCAGCTCACGGTAAAACCCACCGCCCGACCCGATCTCGAGCACGAGGCCGCCGGGCGTCGAGCGCTCGATCGCCGAGTCGTAGTCCTTGTAGTAGTGCAGATACAGGCGGCGCAGAAACGGCTTCTCGCGAATCAGGCGCGCGTGGACCGCGGTCGCCTCGACCGAATCGAGGTCGAGCCCGCGCGCGAGCGGATGCGCCAGCAGGCTGCGTAACCCGCTTGCCGTCCGGCCGTGGCGCGGCGTCGTCTCCGGAGAACTGCTCACGAACTCACCGTGCACTCATGGAAGGAATCGGACTCGCGGCGCTGCCCGTGGGTCTCGGGCAGCCGGCCAGGCTGGCGAACTGCATTCGGCTCGGCCTGATGAAATCGCACACGGTCGCGCCCGGGCGCGCGAACGGGGCCATCGGCGCAAACGTGTAAATCGGCTGCCATCTCGGCGCGGGGATATCGCCGAACGCGAAGCTGCCCACGTTATGAAACGTACGCCGCAGCTCGTCGGGCGGCAATTCGGGGTACAGCTTCGCCCACAAGTCCATCGCGGGATCGAACGTCGAGTAACTGATCGACGGATACCCGAACCCGACGAGCGAGAGGCCGGAATGCGCGAAGAAGCTCGCACCCCAGGGCTCCAGAATATAGCCGCGGCCATCCTCTCGGAGCCGGCGGTCGAATTCCGCGGTGATTGGGGTGTTGGGCTTCTCGAAGATGGGGACGGTGGACTGAATCGGGTTGTACGTCCCGAACGACACCAGTCCGAGGAGCGCCGCCGACGCGAGCAACGTCGCGTTGCCCTGGATCGGCGTCAGGAGCCGGAGCGCGATTCCGGCGGCGATGGCCGCGACGGGCACGATCAGGATCCAGTCGCGGTATGCCTCGACGGGGCCTATCCCATGCGGATGCTTGAAGGCCCACCAGGATGCCACGAGAACCGATCCGAACAGGACGCATCGAACGGCGCCGAACACGAGCGGGCGCGCCTGCCCGAGCACGAACGCAAAGAGCATCAGCATCAGCCCGCCGGCGATGACCATCCGTCCGGGCGGCACGAGATGCCACAGGAGTGGATACCCGACCCAGGGCGGCAGCGTGACGACCATCCACGCCTGCGTCGCGATCAGCCCGGCGCGCGAGCCACGCCCAGCGGCGCCGCTCCTCGCGGGTGCTGGTGGTGACGAGCGCTCGCCAGTCGACGAAGAAGATCATCGCCAGCACGTACATGCTGCCGACCATCGACGAGCTCACAGATGTTCGGCGCCGGCACGAGCGCCACGTGATGATTCATCTGCGATGTCGGCAGAAACTGCGCCAGCCATCGTCCGAAGTCGATGCCACCACCGCCGGAGACGCGCTGCCCAGGGTAGACCGTGGTCGAGAGGATGGCGATGGCGTCGCGCAGATAGAAGAGGACCGTCGCACCCGCCAGCGCCGCAGTCACGCCCATCGCCGCCAGGCTGCGCCAGTGCAGCAGTTCCGGCCGGATGACCGCCCACAGCATCATCGCCACGAACCCGAGCGCGATCGCGTTCGGGGGATAGAAATACGTCAGCAGTCCGCAGACGAACCACCAGTAGAGGAGCAGCAGCCGGACGCCGAACGGCAGGTTCCAGAGCGAGCGCCAGGACCACCCAGGGGAAGAACGGGAAAAAGAAATTGGCCGTCCCATCCCACCAATACTGCACGTACGACGAAAAGAAGAGCATCAGCGCCATGAGGAGCGAGTGCCACTCACGACCGCTCAAGCGAATGAAGACCAGCGTGAAGCCAACGACGAACAGCGCGATCAGAAAGAAGTGATAGAACGAGAAGGCGAGCGCCGGCGGCGCGACGAAGAACAGCCAGAACTGCGGCTTGAAGACGAGCGCCCAGTCGCGGATCGGCATGCCATAGAGGGACCGCAGATCCTCGAAGTAGGGCGGCGTCCGATCGAAGCGCTGGAAGCCGCTGCGGACCGTCATCTGCAGCAGCGGCGTCTGCCACGCGAACTCATCGCCGCGCTCGACGCGCGGCAGGCCGGCGACGACTCCGGTATCGACGACGCCGAACTGCTGCAGGACGATGGCGTAGCTCGAAGGCGACCAGCGCTGGCCGACGTACAGGCAGCCACTCAGGATCACGCCGATCCAGAGCACCCACCAGAAGTAGCCGACGGGCTTGCGGCCGTCCGCGGTTGTCACGATCGGCAGCTGGCTCATGCGCCGTCTCGTGGCGTCGCGCGCAGCCGGCGGCTGGCGGCGTCGCGGGCAAGCAGCACGACGTCGCCGTAACCCGCCCCCATCTTCCGCGTGTGCTCCGCGTAGTCGGTCAGCGGGCGTAGTTCGGCGGCGTCGGTCACCTCGAACACATCCATGCCGTAGCCGGCGAGGTTCTGGAGAAAGCCGGCGGGGTCGACGCCGGCGCCACGCAGGTGATCGGGCGAGAACTCGACCCAGAGCCATTGCAGGCCGGCCGCAAGGGTGTGTGCCGCGCCACGGAGGACGCGCGCCTCGGCCCCCTGGACGTCAATCTTGAGCGCGTCGATCTTCGCCAGCCCCTTGGACGCGGCGAACTCGTCGAGCGTGCGCACCTGCACCGTGTACGACTCGACGTGCTTCTCGTCGTGCGACTGGCCGATGCGATTGTCGGCGCGGTTGTAGGCGCTGCAGTAGAGGACCGCCTGCCCGGCTTCGTCGCCGAGGGCCAGTTGATGGGCGTCGACGTTTGCCCAGGGGCGCGGAACGGGCACGCCGATCGAGCAAGCCGAAATTGAACGGATCGGGTTCGAACGCGAGGACGCGCCCGGAGCGGCCGACGCACTGCAGCCATCTCGAGCGCGTAGAAACCCGCGTTGGCCCCGATGTCCGCGATGACCATGCCCGGGCGTGATGAGCGATCGCAGGGTGGCGAGCTCGCGGCGCTCGGTGAGCCGCTTGCCCAACAGGTACAAGCGGAGATACGTCCACGACATCGGCGCAAACTCGCGCCACTGCGGGTGCAGGAGCCCGCGCGTCAGGACCCGGCCAGCCGCATGAACGCTGTCGCGCAAGATCATCGGTCGGGCCTTACACGAACTTGATCCGCCCGGCGGCGAACACGCACATCTTCAGCAGCAGCCAGCCGTGGCGCCACCGCTGGATGTTGGTCGTCGCCGTAGGTCCGCTCGCGGTAGCGGATCGGCAGCTCGACGATCTCGAGGCCCGAGCTTGGCCGCGCCGAAGAGCAGGTCGAAGTCGCCGAACGGATCGAAGTCGCCGAAGTAGGCGCGATTGGCCGCCAGCGCCTGGTAGGCGTCGCGGCGCAGGACCTTGGTGCCGCAGAGCGTGTCCTTGATCGGCTGTCCGAGCAGCCAGCTGAAGGCGAGGCTGAAGAACTTGTTGCCGAGCAGGTTGGCGAAGCGCATCGCGCGCTCCTCCATCGGATACATCAGCCGCACGCCGTTGACGAACTCGCCCTTGTTCGAGCGGATCGCCTCGTAGAACCGCGGCAGGTCCTCGGGCGGGACGGTGAGGTCGGCGTCGAGGATCATCAGGATGTCGCCGGTCGCCGCCGCGAAGCCCGCCCGCACGGCGTCGCCCTTGCCGCGCCCGGTCTGCCGGAACAGGCGCGCGTGTCCGCTGCGGATTGGCGGCGATCGCGCGCTCGATGGCGGCATAGGTGTCGTCCGACGAATGCCCTTCGACGAGGATCAGCTCCGTGCCCGCGCCCATCTCGGGCGTGCGCGCGAAGATCGCCGGGACGTTCCCCGCTTCGTTGCGCGCCGGCACGACGACCGAGACCCGCGGCGCGCGCCGGTTCCGACGCGTCGACCGCTGAGCGGCCTCGCGAGCAGGAAGTTCGCCAGCGCCAGGTGGCGGATGCCCCACAGCCGCACCAGCACGCGATTGCAGAGCGGCGTCCACGCCCGGAAGCGGCAGCGGGCAGCAGCACCTCCTGCCACGAACGGATCACCCGGAAATCAGCTGAGGTGCAGCAGGTTCGTCACGTCTGACACGGTCAGCCAGTTCTGCTTGAGCACCGGGCGTCGCGAGGCCGAGCCTGCGCCGCGGCCGTCAGCGGCAGCTTCCCACAGCCGGCTGTAGAAATTCATGACGATGCGCGTGCCGCGGTGGCAGAGGCGTCTGCAGCCCGCTCAGCAGCGCCTGCACGTCCCAGACGTCGTGCAGCAGGTCGGACAGCACGATGACGTCGAAGGTGCCGTCGAGCTGCCGACAGATCGTGCGCGTCGGCGCTCGATGAAGCGCAGGTCGGGATGCTGCGCTGGCGCGCTCGCTCGATCATCGCCGGTCGAGAAATCGACGCCGACGCCGTCCGCCGGCTCGAGCGCGGCCAGCAGATCGCCCTCGCCGCAGCCGAGCTCGAGCACCCGCAGGCCCGGCGGCACGAGGAACCGGTACACGTGCTCGAGGCGGCGGTGATAGGCGCGCGCCAGGCCGCCGCGGCGCTCGCCGCGAGCGGCGCAGCGACCACGTCCCAGTGCGCGACGCGGCGTGGCGCGGTAGGCGTCGGCATCCCGACCGTGTGACGCGCTCGAGGGCGTTCCGGTGTCATGCAGGAGCGACGGCGTGAGGGCCGCCGAGCTAGGCCGAGCCACCCGGCAGCGCGCGAGGTCGAGCGCCGCGCTCGAGCGCTCTGAGCGCAGAACCACTCGTAGGTCGACGCGAGCCCGCGTCGGGCAGCTCGATGCGGTGGCGCCACCCGAGCCCGTGCAGCCGGCTGACGTCGAGCAGCTTGCGCGGCGTGCCGTCCGGCTTCGACGTGTCGAACGTGATCGTGACGCCGGGCGCGACGATGTCGCGGATGCATCTCGGCCAGCTCGCGAATGGAGAGGTCCTCGCCGGTACCGACGTTGATGTGATCGTCGCCGTCGTAGTGCTCCATCAGGAACAGGCACGCGTCGGCGAGATCGTCGACGTGCAGGAACTCGCGCCGCGGCGTGCCCGTGCCCCACACCGTCGCCGTCCGCGCCGACTCCAGCTTGGCTTCGTGGAACTTGCGCATCAGCGCCGGCACGACGTGCGAGCTCGTCAGATCGAAGTTGTCGCCCGGACCATACAGGTTGGTCGGCATGGCCGAGATGAAGTCGCAGCCATACTGACGCCGGTACGCCTGGCACAGCCGGATGCCGGAGATCTTGGCGATGGCGTACGGCTCGTTCGTCGGCTCGAGCGGACCGCTCAGCAGATACTCTTCGCGGATCGGCTGCGGGCAGTCGCGCGGGTAGATGCACGAGCTGCCGAGGTAGAGCAACCGCGTCACGTCGTGCGCCCGGCTCGCCTGCACGATCGTGGCGTGGATCATCAGGTTGTCGTAGATGAACTCGGCCGGGCGCGTGCTGTTGGCCAGGATGCCGCCGACCGTGCCCGCGACGAGGAAAACATAATCGGGGCGGTTGGCCTTGAACCAGTAATTCACCGCCGCCTGATCGCGCAGATCGAGCTGGTGCCGCGTGGCGCTGAGGACGTTGGTGAAGCCGGCGGCGTTCAGCCGGCGCACGAGCGCCGAGCCGACCAGGCCGCGATGTCCGGCCACATAGACTCGCGCATCGCGCGGGATTGCGTGTGCGGGCACCGGCCGAGTCTACCAGCGCCGTCCGTTCGCGCGCAAGATTCCAGGCCCGGCTCGGGTAGGGTATATTCCGGCGTGTTGACCGCTCTGCCAGAGAACATCGCTTCATGATGCGCGCGCCGGGACGCGAGAACTGGCTGGCCGCCGGATTCCTGCTCATCCTCCTCGCCGGCGTCCACTACGACGTCATCTTCCTCGGCCGGTCGCTCGTCCACACCAACCTGCACAATCCGGCCGACGAGCGCCCATTGGCACGGAACTACGGCGACCGCATGGTGCCGTTCGAGACCTGGACGGCGCGCAACCTTTGGCGTTCGGCAAACATCCGCGACCCGGGCGCAACCTGGTGGCAGTGGGAGCCTGGGCGGGTGTTCCTGCGCCAGGCCATCGCCGAGCGCGAATGGCCGTTCTGGGATCCCTACGTCGCCGCCGGCACGCCGGCGATGGCGAACCTGATTCCCGCTTTCTTCTTCCCGCCCTACACGCTCGTCGTGTGGCTCGGCGCCTCGGTTCCCCTGCTCAACGCCTACTACCTCTTCCTGCTCTGGGGCGCGGCGTTTCTGACCTTTCTCTTCCTGCGCCGGCACGAGCTCGGCGTCACGGCGAGCCTGACGGGTGCCGTGCTCGTGCTGATGAGCGGCGCCCTCAATCAGAACCTCGGGTCGTTCATGGGCCAGACGGCGTGCTGCCTCCCGCTCGTCTTCTATGCGACGCGGATGTTCCTCGATCGTCCGACGCGGCGCCGGGGAGCATTGATGGCGCTGGCCTACTCGGCGACGGCACTCGCCAGCTTTCCACCACTCCTCCTCGCGATCTTCGGGCTGACGACGAGTCTATGTCGTCGTGGCAATCGCGGTCGGCGACAGTCCGCGCGGGCGTGCGTCCACGGCACTCGGCTGGGCTGCGGCGACACTGCTCTCAGTCGGTCTCGTGAGCTTCTACTACGGGCCGGCGCTCGTCCTCCGTCAGGCCGTGCCGCACGTCGCGGCGCTCTATCGTGGCGCCGGGCTCGAGACGATGCCGGTCCTCAACGCGCTGCAGCTGCTCTCGCCTACCGCCTACGGGGGGCTGCAGGTCTACATGTTCGGTCCGTTCACGCCGGTCTCGGGTCCGCACATTCCCTACGTCGGCTGGAGTGCGGTGCTCGCCAGCCTTCTCGCGCGCCCGCTGGCGACGCCGAAGCTCCGGACACTTTTCTACGCCTCGCTCGTCGGCGCCGCCCTCATCGTCATGAAGCTCTTCGGCCTGCCGCCGGTGCAGTGGATTGGTACGCTGCCCTTCTTCGATCAGATCCACTACGCGCACTACTTCGGTGTGCCGCTCGGATTCATGCTGGCGTTTCTCGCCGCGCTCGGCGTCGAGGGCGTCGTCCGGGGAACGACCCCGGGGTGGCGGATCGTGCTCGCTGCCGTCGTCGGCGTGCTGGCGGTGGAAGGCGTGCGGTGGCTGGCCGGCCGTGCCGTCTCCCTGCCAGTCGGGGCTGACTGGCTGCGGGACTGGAAGGTGCTCGCGACGGTCACGGTCCTCTCCACGACCGCCGTTGCCATGGCGGCACTGGCGAGGGGACAGGCGCGGATCTCGCGCCTTGCGGCCGCGAGTCTGCTCGCGCTGTCCGCCGGCGAAGGCGCCTACAACAATTCCTATCCAAGCCCAGCGGCGTGGGACATCTTCGACCACCCGCCGCCATACCTGGAGTTGCTCCGCACGGAGGCCCGCGGGACGCGCGTGTTTGCCGTCGGAGCCCCAACCGCGAATACCAACGAGGGTTTCGGCGTATCCATCCTCGACTCGCTGATGGCGTTCAATCCGCCGCGGATATTCGAGCTCTACGCCCGCTACGCGAAACCGCCGGGCGGGGTCTTCATCCGTGAGGCAACCGTGCTCCCGCCCGAACCGGTCCTCGATCGGGCTGGCGTCTCGTTCATCAGCGTGCGCGACGTCTTTCCGGCGATGATCGGCGCCGCCCGCGCACGACACTACCGGCCGCGTTTCGGCGACGGGTACGTCTCGATCTTCGAGCGGCCGGCGCCATCACGCTTCGCCTTCTCGAGCGAGTTTCGCGTCATGCCGCGAGAAGCCGCGCTCGAAGCCATCGGCACGGCCGCGCCGCGCGAAGTCATCCTCGAAAGCCAGCCCGGCGTCGCGGCGAGCGCCAACGCGGCCAATGACCCGACCGTGATCGTGGAAACCTATGGCCGCAACTCCGCGACGCTCATCATCGACGCGCCTCGGCCCGGACTGCTGTACGCCTCTGAGAGCTTCTTCGACGGGTGGCGGGCGACGCTGAACGGCACGGCGGCCCCCATCCTCCCCGCCAACTACGCATTCCGCGCCGTCGCGGTGCCGGCTGGCCGCTCGCGAGTCGTGTTCACCTACTGGCCACCAGGCTTGACCGTCGGGCTCTGGCTGTCAGGCCTGAGCGCCGTCATCGCCGGCCTGGCGCTTGCGCGCCGCTCCGCCGCGCCGTCACTGACGTGACCACCTCGACGAGCACACGATGGCCCAGTCGAGCGTCACGCACGCGTTCGACTTCGCGAGCGGCGCCAGTGTCGCCGAATCGCGCACGGTGGAGGGTCCGAGCAGGTACAGGACGCCATCCTCGAGTTGGGGGTTCGATTCCCACACCGCCTCGGTCTGGCAATTCTTGAGCGCCCGGGACATGTAGACGCTGTTGGTCGGCACGCCCGCGCGCGCCGCGGCAAGCTGGACCTGCAGTTCGCGGTTCGAGTCGTCGCTCGGCCAGCGCCGGTTCGCGCCCACCAGCCCGCCGCAGTCCCAGGACGGAAACTGCCACAGACGATCGTGCCCCGCCAGCCACGCGCGCAGGCGCGGTTCGTCAATCAGGTCCCGATGTGCCTGTGTTGTCTGCATCCGCCGGTCCTCGATCCCCGGCCACGCTTCCGTCAACTGCAGCCACACGGCAACAGCCACGACGAGAACGGCCGGCAGCCGGGGCCACCAGCGGAACAGGCCTGCGAGCGGCAGCAGCGTAAGGCAATAGGCCAGCGGCCAGATGAATCGCCCGGTGGCACGAAAGTAGTTGCCGAGGTCGAGCGCGAAGCCCGGCAGGTCGAACGACACGACCAACGTCCCGCCCGCGTAGACGCGATTCGAGGCCGCATACACGGCGAGCGCGACGAGCGTCGCCGCGAGCACCCAGTACTGCCGCAGCGCGAGGAGGACGCGGCGCGGCGCGGTCGCGGCCGCGAGCGCCAGCAGCAGCAAAGCGCCGCGGCCGATGTAGGCCTCACCCTCGTACTGACCGTGCGTGGCATCCCGCACCACGCCCTGCAGGGCGCCGAAAATACCATCGCTCGGCAGGAGCAGCGTGACCAGGTTCCACGAGTACTTGCCGAATCCCTCGCTCTTCATCGTTGAGGGGTTCGCAAACACGAGGCCGTAGCCGGCGAGAAGGCCAAGCGCGAGGATCCCGGCCATCGCCAACGCCGCGTGACGGAGATCGCGCTTCTCCAGCTCGTCGCGGAGCCACAAGGCCACGAGCGTGACTGCGACGAGCGCGAACACCATGGCAAAGAGGTACGCGTTCACGAGCAGCGTGATGGCGAGGAGAGCCGACGACTCGCGCAGCCTGGCACGGCCGTGCCGGAGCGAGGTGAAGTGCAAAGCGATCGCCCAGAGCAGCAGGAAGTGGCTCGAGAGCGCCGTGTGCCCCATGCGCGCCACAAACGACGTGCTGACCACGGCGAGCGCCGCCGCCGAAGCCGACGCCCAGAGAGATCGGACGCCGACCGCCTGAACCAGACGCGCGGCCATCACACCCTGCAGGACATACGTCAGGAGGATCCACCAGCCAAACGGGTTGATGAGAACGCCGGCGAGCCGGTAGAGAACCTTCGTCGGCAGCGCCGTCAACGGCAACGCGTCGTTGAAGAGGACGCTCCCGCCTTCGGGATAGCCCATCAATGGCAGGCTGAAGAGTGGCAGCCGCCACGTGTCGAGGACGTAGTAGTTCCAGGCTGCGAGGTAAGCGATGTAGTCGTTCTCTGGCCGGACCCACTTCCCACCCGTGCCGAGGATGAACTGGGGATCGAGCGCCTGGAGGCCGATGATGAGGCCCACGAAGCCTCCGGCAAACAGGCCCGCGACCGCCCTCGAGGTGGGGGCGCTGGGCTTCGGCGGGTCTACCTGCGTCACTCGGGCACCGGCAGAGATTCTATAATCACGACACATGACCTCGGTGACGAGCGGGTTGATTGCGGCGACAGCGAGCGACCTCGCCGCTTCCCTGCGCACGCACAGAGGGCCAGCGCGAATCGCCATCGCTCGACCTCACCGTGCTCATCCAGGACGCCGAGCCCGGCCGGATGCCAGCAGTCATCTCAGCGTGCTCCTGCCGCACGGGAGGAGTCTTCGTCATCGGACTCGCCGAAGGATACGGTCAGATGCTCGTCGGAACAGGAAGCATGCGAGCCTCCGGCTTTGGCATCTTTTCCTGGAATGTTTTCTCGACGTTCGCGCCCCCGGACAGCTATTGGGGACCGCTAGGCGTGCCTCGCTATGCTGCTCTTGGCCAAGCTGAAGGCGAGGCCTACATCGGCTTGGGCAACATCATCGTCCTCCTCACGTGTCTAGCGGTAAGGCCCAAGTTGGTCACGGCGGCCTTGGGTCGACATTGGGTTCTCGTCTGTGCACTGCTGCTCTGCGTCGCTTTCGCCGCATCGAATCGCATCTACGCCGGCTCGACACTTCTTGTCGACCTGCAGCTACCGCAGGTAATGCTGACGCGGCGAGTCTGTTTCGTGCGAGTGGCCGCTTCATCTGGGTTCCGGCCTATGCCCTGATACTCCTCTCACTTGCCGGCTTGCTGAAATGGCTTCCGGCAAGGATATCGACGGCGGTTCTGGTCGTCGCCCTCGGGTTGCAGTTGTGGGAGGCGCGAAAGCCGATCTCGTCGCTACGGCCCCAGCTCGACACGCCCGCCATCAGTCTGATCGACGAAGCACAACTGCGCTCCTGGATGCACGGGCACCGCCGTATCTTCCAGTTCCCGTCATGGTCGTGCGGAGGACTCTGGTCACGAAACCTGGGTGAGAGGAGAGAGAACGGCTTCAGGGAGCTGCAAATCAATCTGCTCGCGGCACGTCTGGGGCTCTCGACCAACACGGTCTACACATCTCGACAGGTGAAAGACTGCGCCGCCGAAGCGCGCTGGCCACTCGACGCGAAAATGGACAATTACGTTCTCTACGTCTTTAACAAGTTCGACGTCGATCGAACGCTATCCCTGGCGGCTCTCTCCAAGTCAGACGCCTGGACTGACGCGGGCTGGGCGCTTGTTTGCTCGCGTAAGTCGCTCGACGATCCGTCGTACCCAAAAGGGCCGCTCCAGGATTGATTCGGAGACAGGTTCACCGCCGCGAGTGCGGCCGGAACTTCTATAATGCGGCGCAGATGTTCCAGATTATGACCAGCACCTCGGATCAGCCATCGTCAGGTGCGACTCAAATCAGGTCCGCAAGCACCGATCCGCGACGCGTGCCAGTCGACTTGACTGTTCTGATCTCGGTGGGCGCTCGCGGCAATCTGGCCGGCCAACTGACCACGCTTCTCCGCCGGCTCGCCATCGAACTACGAGACCTCCTGTTGCTTCGCAGGCCGCGCGGCCAGCACCGGCTGTCGAACGGCCACCGCCGGCGCAAGTGGTGGTACCGTCGAGGGTACGGCGCCGCGCTGACGACCGGCTTCGCGCACGCCTCGGGCGACTACCTGCTGACCATGGATGCCGACCTGTCGCATCCGCCGGAATTCGTCGAGCGAGCTGTGGCGCACGGCCGCGAGCAGGCCGACGTGACCATCGCGTCGCGCTACGTGCCCGGCGGCGGCGCCGACATGGGCGTCTATCGCTACGCGCTCAGCCGCGATCCTGAATGCCGCGTTCTCGCGCGGGCTCGACGTGCCGATCCGCGACCTGTCGAGCGGGTTTCGCTTGTACCGCACGCGCCGTGATTCGCGAGCAGCACATCACCAGCCGAGACTTCGACGTCCTGCAGCAGATCGTCGTGCAGGCGTTCGCCGAGGGCTGGCGCGTGCGCGAAGTGCCGTTCCGCTACCAGCCGCGCGAGCACGGCAGCTCCAGCGCGCGCGTCGCTGCCGCGTCGGCATGGCCTGCCTGCGCACGTTCGGCCAGCTGTGGATGCTCCGCAACTCGATCCTCGCCGCCGACTACGACGACCGCGCGCACGACAGCCGCATCCCGCTGCAGCGCTACTGGCAGCGATCGCGTCACCGGCACGTGATGGACCTCATCGCCGGCGAAGGCGCGGTGCTCGACATCGGCTGCGGCTCGAGCCGGATCATCGGCGGGCTACCGCCAGGAAGCGTCGCCGTCGACGTCCTGCAGCGCAAGCTGCGCTACGCCCGGCGCTTCGGGAAGCCGCTCGTGCGCGGCTCGGGCTTCGCGTTGCCGTTCCCCGATGCGTCCTTCCCCTGCGTCCTCTGCTCGCAGGTCATCGAGCACGTGCCCAAGGACTCGCCCATCCTCGACGAGCTGTGCCGCGTCCTCGCGCCCGGCGGCCGTCTCGTCCTCGGTACTCCGGACTACGCGAACTGGCAGTGGGTCTACATCGAGAAGCTGTACGGACTGGTGCCGGGCGGCTACAAGGACGAGCACATCTCCCACTACACCAATCGCGAGCTCGTCCGCATCATGGGCGAGCGCGGCCTGCGCTTCGAGGAAGAGCGCTACATCCTGCGCGGCGAGCTGATTCAGGCGTTTCGCAAGCCCAGGTAACGACGGCCCTGGTTCACGATGCACACGATGGCTCGATGACCACGAAGAAACACCCTCTGGGGCCCATCGTGAGCTTCGTGTCATCGTGCGCATGTGGCAACGTGGGTCGTGACAGCATTAGGAGCGGGTCACGCCGGCTTCACCATCCTGACGCACGCAACCGCCCGCGCCGCCGCGGCGTAGTCGGGCTCGAGCCTCGGCTCGTCCGGCCACCGCCCGGTCCGCATCAGGTCGGCGACCCACTGGACGTAGACGCTTCCCGCGCATGCCTCGTCGAGTCGCCCGTTGCCATCCGCCTGCGACAGCCGGAAAAACGATTCGGTCAACTCCGCCGGTCCGAATGCCTCCTCGGCCGCCGACAGCCGCTGGCGGTCGAACTGCTGGAACGCACCGTGGAACTGGTGGGCCCCGTACGGCACCGACATCAGCAACACGCCACCCGGCTTGAGCACGCGGCGCATCTCGCGCACGGCCAGCACGAAGTCGTCCAGCCGCGCCTCGGGCGAGGCGGCGCCGCCGACGTAGTAGGTGTTGTCGCAGCCCACGTGCTCGATCGTCGAGATGCTGACGACGACGTCGTAGAGGCCGTCGGCGAATGGCAGCGCGCGCAGATCCTCGAAGACGTAAGAGACGCCGGGCTGCCAGAGGAAGCCGGGCTCCGCCGCCAGCGTGACGACGTGCATCCGCATGCGGGACAGTTGCGGCAAGTCGAGGAGAAGCGCGTGGTTGAGGCTCGACCCGGCGTCGAGCAAACGCCCAGGGGCGACCGGCAGTTGTGCGACACACCACGGGAGCTCGACGATGCGTTCGTCGAGGCCTCGACCGTAACCATCGGGAAGCGGCGCGCCGGTGGCGAAGCGCTCGAGGACACCGCCGTCGTTCAGCGCTTCGCGAAGCGAGCGCTGCCGGACCTCCTGGTAGGCGTGCGTCCAGGGAACCGGCGGAAGATCGCCACTCACACGGCCGGCTTGCGCGCCACGAACCACGTCTGCTGGCCCATGAACCACCAGGCGGGCCGAACGGCGAGGTACAGGCGGACGAGCCACGGCGACTGCGGAATCGCGCTGCGCGTCGTGTAGGGAAGAAAGCGCGGGATGACTTCCACGACCTCGTAACCGAGGCTCTCGGCCGCTTCGATGAGCGTGACGTGGGTCAGCGGCAGGTGGTGGTCGACGAAGTCCCAGTACGCGCCGCCGACATACCGGATGTTCGGCTGCAGCGCGAGCAGGCGGCCGCCCGGCCGCAGGACGGTGTGAATCTCCTTGAGCGTCGCGAGAAACGTCGCCTTGTCTGGCAAGATGCTCGAAGAAGTTGCTGCAGAAGACCACGTCGACGGAGTTCGCCGGAATGTGCGCCGACAGCTGGTGGCTCGGCGCGAAGACCTCCTGCGTGCCCGGCGGCAGCGTACGCCCGGAGAGGCGCTCGATGTCGACGGCGATGCGCTTGCCGCACCGGATGTGGCGCAGGAACTCGCCAAAACCCGCCCCGATATCGAGCACGACATCGTCTGGTTTGACGTAGCGCTGGAAGAAATGCGGGCAGAGGACGCGCCAGATGGCGTCCTTGGCGTCGCGATCGGCCTCGGGAAAGCGCGTGGCGTAGAGCGTGTCGAGACTCAACGGATGACTCGCAGCTTCAGCATGCGTCGGATATCATAGCGTGTCCGCACGACCTCGGGTCGTTCCGAACACGCTTCATGCGAATCCTCATCACCGGCGGCGCCGGGTTTGTCGGATCGAGCCTCGCGCTGATGTTGAAGCGCGACCGCGCCGACGTTCAGATCTGCGCCTTCGACAACCTCAAGCGCCGCGGCAGCGAGCTCGCGCTCGAGCGGCTCCGCGCCCACGGCGTCGAATTCGTGCACGGCGACGTCCGCTCGCCGGACGACCTCGCCGACGCCGGCGCCGTTCGACCTGTTGCTCGAGTGCTCGGCCGAGCCCTCGGTCCACGCCGGCTACCAGGGCAGCCCGTCGTACGTCTGCAGACCAACCTCACCGGCACCATCAACTGCCTCGAGGCGGCGCGGCGGCACGACGCGGACGTCATCTTCCTCTCGACGAGCCGCGTCTATCCCATCGCCGGCCTGCGCGCGCTGCCGCTCGAGCGCCGCGGAGCAGCGGCTGGACATTCCCGACGGACGCGTCGGGAACCGGGTGGTCCGCCCGGGGCATGTCCACGGACTTCCCGCTCACGGGCTTCCGCTCGATGTACGGCGCGACCAAACTCGCCTCGGAGCTGCTCATCGAAGAGTACCGCGCGATGTACGGGCTCCGCACGGTCGTCAATCGCTGCGGCGTGATTTCGGGTCCCTGGCAGATGGGCAAGGTCGATCAGGGCTTCCTCGTGCTCTGGGCGGCACGCCACCTCTACGGCGGCAGCCTGTCCTACATCGGCTTCGGCGGCGAGGGACTCCAGGTGCGCGACGTGCTGCACGTCGCCGATCTCTACGACCTGATTCGACGCGCAGATCGCCGACATCGAGCGGCAATCCGGCGCGGTCCACAACGTCGGCGGTGGGCACGGACGCACAGCGTCTCGCTCGCCGAGCTGACGGCCCTCTGCCGCGAGCGCGCCGGGCGCACCCTGCCAGTCGCGTCCGATCCCGCGCACGCAGCGACGCCGACGTGCCGTACTACGTCACCGACAACACGGCCATCACCGCGGCGACGGGCTGGACGCCGGCACGCTCGGTCGAGACGCTCCTCGACGACGTCTTCGCCTGGCTGCGCGAGCATCGCGCGACGCTCGAACCCGTGCTCTCGGCCGCGGCGCCGGTCGCCACGGCGCCGGCGGCATCCTGATCATGCCTGTCGTCCTCATCACCGGCGCCTCCGGCCTCATCGGCTCCGAAGCCGCCGTCGTTCTTCTCCGCCAAGGGCTTCGACATCGTCGGCGTCGACAACGACATGCGGCGCTACTTCTTCGGCGACGAGGGCAGCACCTCGTGGCGCCGGACGCGGCTCGAGCAGGACCTGCGCGGCTACCGGCACGAGCACGCCGACATCCGCGACGAAGGCGCGATGGATCGGCTGTTTGCGCGCTACGGGCGCGACATCGCGCTCGTCATCCACGCCGCGGCGCAGCCGTCGCACGACTGGGCGGCGCGCGAGCCGATCACCGATTTCACCGTCAACGCCAACGGCACGCTGAACCTGCTCGAGGTCGACGCGGCGCCACTGCGCCCGACGCGCCCTTCATCTTCACGAGCACCAACAAGGTCTACGGCGATACGCCGAACCGGCCTGCCGCTCGTCGAACGCGAGACGCGCTGGGCGCTCGCCGACGGTCACCCGTTCGCGGTCCACGGCATCGACGAAACGATGAGCATCGACCAGACGATGCACAGCGTGTTCGGCGCCTCGAAGGTGGCGGCCGACGTGATGGTGCAGGAGTACGGCCGGTACTTCGGCCTGAAGACGGCGTGCTTCCGCGGCGGTTGCCTGACCGGCCCGGGGCATTCCGGCGCCGAGCTGCACGGGTTTCTCTCGTATCTCGTGAAATGCGCGGTCACCGGGCGGCCCTACACGGTCTTCGGCTACAAGGGCAAGCAGGTCCGCGACAACATCCACTCCTACGATCTGGTGAACGCGTTCTGGCACTTCTTCAACGCCCCGCGCAGCGGCGAGGTCTACAACATCGGCGGCGGCCCGGCGTCGAACTGCTCGATGCTCGAGGCCATCGCGATCGTCGAGCGGCTGACCGCGCGGCCCATGGCGTGGACGTACAGCGACACGAACCGCGCCGGCGACCACATCTGGTGGGTCAGCGACATCCGCCGGTTCGCCGCCCACTATCCCGGAGTGGGCACTCACCTACTCGCTCGAGCGCACGATCGAGGAGATCTTCGACGAGATGGCGGCGCGCGCCGGCCAGGCGCGCGGACCACTGATGCCGCTCGAAGTGCGATCGCTCGCGGAGTGGGAGGCCGACGGCGTTCCCGGGCCTGCTCTCGGTCGTCATTCCCGCCCACAACGAAGAAGGGCGCATCGCCGCCACGGTTCGCGAGATCCACGACGCAGCTGACGGCGGCGACGATCGCGCACGAGATCCTCGTCGTCAACGACAACAGCCAGGACCGGACCGAGCAGATCCTCAAGGACCTCCGGACCGTCGGTTCCGACGCTGCGCTACATCAACAACGCGCCGCCGAACGGCTTCGGCTTCGCGGTGCGGGTCGGACTGGCGGCCTTCAAGGGCGACGTCGTCGCGATCGTGATGGCCGACGCGTCGGATCGACCCGAGGATCTGGTCGCCTACTACCGGAAGATCGAAGAAGGCTACGACTGCGCGTTCGGCTCGCGCTTCATGCGCGGCGCGAAGATCGTCGACTACCCGTGGCCCAAGCTGATGATGAACCGGCTGGCCAACTTCTTCATCCGCATGCTGTTCTGGATGTCGTACAACGACGTCACCAACGCGTTCAAGATGTACCGGCGGACTGTCATCGCCGGCGTGCAGCCGCTGCTCGCCTATCACTTCAACCTGACCGTCGAGCTGCCGCTGAAGGCGATCGTCCGCGGCTACCGGTTCGCGGTCGTGCCGACCTCGTGGCTGAATCGCACCGAAGGCGTGTCCAAGTTCAAAATCAAGGAGATGGGCTCCCGCTACCTCTTCATCGTCTTCTACTGCTATCTCGAGAAGTACCTGTCGCGCGAGGACTATCGCAACCGGACCGACCTGCGCGACAAGCAGCTGCAGGTATGGTCGCGCTGAACGGCGGCCGGGCCTGACGATCTTCTTCACGGGGCTCTCCGGCGCCGGCAAGACGACGCTCGCCGAGGCGCTGCAGGATCGTCTCCGCGCGATCGACCGCCGGCCCGTCCGGCTCCTCGACGGCGACGTCCTGCGGCGACATCTGTCGCCCGATCTCGGGTTCTCGAGAGAGGAACGCGATCTGCACGTGCGCCGCGTCGGCTACGTGGCGTCCGAGATCACGGCGTGCGGGGCAATTGCGCTCTGCGCCGCCATCGCGCCTTACGATGTGACCCGGCGTGAGGTGCGCGCCCTGGTCGAGGCCGTCGGCACGTTCCGGCTCGTGCACGTCGCGACGCCGATCGAGGTGTGCGAGCGGCGGGACGTGAAGGGGCTCTATGCGAAGGCGAGGTCAGGCCAGCTGACGCGCTTCACCGGCGTGTCGGATCCGTACCGAGCGGCCCGGCGACGCCGAGATCGTCGTCAATGCGACAGAGGTGACCGTGGAAGAGGCGTGCGCGCAGATCGAGGCGGAGCTGCGCGCGACCGGATTGATCGGAGCCTAGCGCGTTTCGACGCCCGCGGGCGTGCTGGGCACGCGCGAGATCCGCGCCATGTCGGCGTCGACCATCATCTTCACGAGCGCGGCGAAATCCACCTCCGGCTTCCAGCCGAGGGCCTTCTGCGCCTTCGAGGAATCGCCGATCAGATGATCGACCTCCGCCGGACGGAGGAACTTCGGGTCGAGCCGGACGTATTTCTGCCAGTCGAGCCCGACGTGGCCGAACGCGACCTCGACGAGCTCGCGCACCGAATGGCTCTCGCCGGTGGCAATCACGTAGTCGTCGGCGCGGTCCTGCTGCAGCATCAGCCACATCGCGCGGACGTAGTCGCCGGCAAAGCCCCAGTCGCGCTTGGCGTCGAGGTTGCCGAGGCTGAGCGCGTCGGCGACCCCGAGCTTGATGCGGGCGACGCCGTCGGTGACCTTGCGCGTGACGAACTCGAGGCCCCGGCGCGGCGACTCGTGATTGAAGAGGATGCCCGAGACGGCGAAGAGGTCGTAGCTCTCGCGGTAGTTCACCGTGATGTAGTGCGCGTAACACCTTGGAGACGCCGTAAGGGCTGCGCGGATAGAACGGCGTCAGCTCGGTCTGCGGCACTTCGCGCACCTTGCCGAACATCTCGCTCGACGAGGCCTGATAGAGACGGATGCGCGGGTTGACCTGGCGCACGGCTTCGAGCACGCGCGTCACGCCCTGGGCGTTGAACTCGCCGGTCAGCATCGGCTGATCCCACGAGGCGGGCACGAACGACATCGCCGCCAGGTTGTAGATTTCGTCCGGCTTGACGTCGTCGATGACGCTTGAATGAGCGAGAGCTGATCGAGCAGGTCCGCCGGCTTGAGCGTGATGCGATCCAGCAGGTGCTCGATGCGCCAGTAATTGGTCGTGCTCGCGCGCCGCACGGCGCCGACGACGTGGTAGCCCTTCTCGAGGAGAAGCTCTGCCAGATACGACCCGTCCTGCCCCGTGATGCCGGTGATGAGTGCTGTCTTGGCCATGTTCAACGGTTGAAGAGTATATCGCGCCTCGGGGTCGCCGGCTCAGGGCTCACGGCTCAAGGCTCAGGCAAGATCTTCGAGCGAGGTCGCCAAGGTTTAGCCTGAGCCCTGAGTCGTGAGCCCTGAGCCCCGTGATCCCAGACTGAACGCTACGAACGCCACGACGTAGCAGAGCCAGCCCGCCCAGAAAGCGGTCGAAATCGACCAGGTCAGCGCGATGCACACGCTCAGGACTGAGGCAACGACGGACGCCGCGCCGTTGAGACCCCACAGCCACGCCGTCAGTTCCGAAGCGCGGCCGGCGGCGAGCTTGAGGCCGAGAGGAAACGCCATGCCCATCACGAGGCCCGCAGGAAACAGCAGCGCCACTGCCCCGGCGATCCGGACGACCGTCGTCATCGGCTCTATCCAGCGCACGATCGGCGGTGTCAGGAGCCCGAAAACGGCCAGCACGACGACGACGCCCAGCAGGCGGCGACGGCCGAGCGCGGGCGCCGTCTCCGCGGTCACGCCGCTCGTCAGGAAGCTGCCGATCCCGCTCGACAGGAGCACCGCGAACAGCACGACCGAAAGCCCGTACGTCGGGTGGCCGAGGGCGATGATGAGCCTCTGCATCTGCGACGTCTCGATGAGCATGAACCCTAGCCCGATCGCGACGAAGAACGTGAACAACGGCCCCGCGCCCGAGAGGTTGACGCGGTTGCGCGTCAACCACAGCGGCAGCAGGATGCAGACCGCCGTCAGGAACGTCACCGTCACGAGGAGGACCGCCAGCGTGGCGACGGCCTTCATGTTCAAGCTCAGCTTGCCGAAATCGAGGAGCTCGGGCCGCAACACATCCCGCAAGCGGAGCATGTTGAAGAAAAACGGGCTGTCGTCGGTTGGCGCCGCCACATTGACCGGATAGCTACTGAGAAAGCTCTCGAGGCCGCCCGGTGTCGTCAGCCGGACGTAGGTGTCGTCGGCTGCCGCACGTGGACTGAACGGGACGTCGAACTGCAGCCGCGCGGCTTCGCGGTCGAGCGCGTCCAGCTCGCTGTCGGTGAAGGGGCGCCGGCTGACGAGGATCGTCCCGACACCGTCAGGCGTGTCCACGGGCCGGTTGGCCAGCTGCATATTTCGCACGACTGGCGATGTGCCGGCGGGGATCGGTGACGCCGAGAGCACGCAGCGCCTCGACGGCCAGCGTCGTCGTCCGGTACATCTCGGCCGGCCGGTCGCGAAAGTACCACCGCGACACGCTCAACAGGCCGTCGTCGCTCAGGTGCTCGAGAAACGTCGTCCACGCCTCGACCGTGTAGAGCGAGTTCTCGCTGAGAACGAACGCGCCGGCTGCCGTCGCGGCCCAGGTGTCGATGAGCGAGATTTGAATCTTGTCGAAGCGCTCGCGCGATCTCGCGATGTAGCTCCGCGCCTCGTCGTTGACGAAGCGCACGCGCGGGTGGCGATCGAGGTGGCCGGTGAAATCGCCGAACCGGCCGTTCACGGTGCGAATGATGTCCTTGTTGATCTCGACTGCTGTCACCGATTCGGCGCCGAAGACGAGGGCGGACAGGATGTCGCGACCGCCGCCCGCACCGACGACGAGGACCCTGGGCTCGGGCCGGACGTAATAGCCGATGTTGGTGACGTCGTATTTGAGATGCTGAAGCGCATCGAAATTCCCGTCGAAGCCCGTGAGCACCGTCCCCGCGCCCACATCGATGTCCATCTGCATCTGCCGCACGCGCGCCGAGTCCGGCAGCGTGGGACTCAGACCCCAGCCCTGCGGCGCCTCGTAGGCCCCGGTTTCGCTGCCCCTCACGCGGACACGCGAATATGAATTCCACTTCTCGTAGAGCGGGCGCGCCTCGAACGACCCCTTCATGTAGAGGATGCGAAAGACCGGAAATCCCCGCCAGACGAGGACAGTATGCCCGGCCGCCGCCGCCACGAGCGCGACCGTGACCGCGATCGCCGCACGTCGGAGCCTCGGCGACGACGCATCGGCTGCGAACGCGACTGCCCCGAACGCCGCCAGCACTGCTACCCACAGCACAGCCGTCGGGCCATCGGAATAGTCGAGCACGAGAATGAGGAGGACGCAGCCCAGGGCTGCGCCCGCGAGGTCCGCGGCATAGAGCCGGCTGACACGCGCCGGAAACCCCGTGAGGACGAGACAGACCACGATGCCGCTCACGACAAACGGGACGGCAATCACGACGTAGGTGAAGGCAATCGCGTAAATGGCGACGATCGACGGGTGGACGCGAAACGGAATGCTGAGCTGGGTGAGAAAGCTCAGGACCATCGCGATGGGAAAGGCCACGGCCACGACTGCCAGCTGCACCCGGAGCCGTTCAGCCGTGAAGATCCGCGGGGCGAGATAGACCGCAAGCGCGCCGGCGGTCATCCCGAACATCGCGAGCGAGAGCGCGACGAACGCAAAGTGGTACAGCATCGTCACGCTGAAGATCCGCGTGAGCAGGATCTCGTACATCAGCGTCGCCAGGGCGACGAAGAAAAGGCCGATATACGTGGCGGTTCGGGGCTCGGGGTTCGGGGTTCGGAGTTCGAGGTACGCCGCGCGATTCTGCAGTCGAGGTTCTGTGCTCAAGCCGTTCCATAGTATATCTGGCCGACGTGGCCGGCCGGGCATTAACGGCCGCCGTCTTAGTGGCTGGGGTAATCGATCCATGACTGCACGAGTGCGAATCATCACCGCCGTGCTGGCTGTAGCGCTGACGAGCGCGCGCCCGCTGGCCGCGCAACCACCCGCGACGGCGGTGCCCGCGGCTCCGCGCGGCGCGCCGGAACTGGCGAAAGGATGGCAGGCGCTCGCGGGCGGGCGCGCGGCCGAGGCCGAGCGCGCGGCCGACACGCTCTTGAAGGCCACGCCGCGCGATCACGACGCGCTCGCGCTCAAAGTCCGCGCGCGCCTGGCAGGCCCCGGAGTGGCCGCGGCCCTCGATACGTACGAAGCGTGGCTCCCGTCGGTGCGGCAGCACGAGGATGTCTTCCTGCTCGAGACGATCGCGACCGGCCTTGCCGAGTCGCTGGCCTCGTCGCCGGATCCGGCCGTCAGCGCTCGTGCGCTCGCCCTTCTGGCGGCACTCGGCGACCGCACCGCGCAGGCGAAGCTGAGCGCACTGACGTCGTCGAGCGGCTCGGCGCAGAGCGACGCGGCACTGGCGCGACTCGGCGACGCGGCGGCCGTAAACCGCCTGGCCGGCCGCGTGAAGAACGGCGGCACGCGCGACGTCAGCGATGCGATCGACGCGCTGGCCGATGGGGACGTCAAGACCGCCGCCGGCGTCATCGCGGGCGCGCTCGATCCGGCCCGGCCGCTGCCGACGAAGATGGCGGCCGCGCGCGCGCTCGGACGGCTCGGCGACCCTTCGCTCGTACCGCAATTGAAGCAGGCGTTGAAGGATCCCGACCCTCCGGTACGCGTCATGGCCGCCGCGGCCCTCGCCCGGCTCGGCGACGAGTCCTCGGCGGAACTCATGCGGACCTACGCCAACAGCCCCGTTGGCGATTTGCGGCTGCTCGCGGTCGAAGCCGGCGCGGCCGGCAACCCGACGGGCGCGTGGGTCGGGGTCGCGACCGGCGTCCTCCAGGATCCCGATCCGCTCGTACGCCTGCGGGCCGCCGAATTGCTGCTGCAACACGCCGCCGACCCAGGCCCCGCTCGTGAAGTCTTCGCCCAGGCGCTCGGGGACACCAATCCGGCCATGCGCTTTGCCGCCGCCCGGCGGCTCGATCACATTCCCGCCGCCGCACTGGAAGGAGACCTCGCCACGCTGAGGAAGCTATTGCGAGATTCGTCGCCGCTCGTTCAGCTCGGCGCGGCGGGGGGGATACTGCGGATTGCGGGGGCGGATGTAGGCAGTCGGCATCGGCGGTCGGGAGTCTCAGTCGCCATCTCAGTCGCCAGTCCGCGTCGGCAGTCGCTCGGAGTCTCCTGCTCCAAGGGGCTGATTTCAGTCGCCAATTGCCCTAGATGGCTCGACTTGGACTCACCGATTACCGACCCGGACTACCGACCCGGACTGACGACTGAGACTGACGACCGACGACCCCGACCGACGACTGCCACGTTTTTCTTTACAGTTCTTCCCACCATCGTTTACCCTATTGGCCGCTCCCCTTTCGACCGAAAGCTTCTCAGAAGAACGCTCGGACTCCTGGCGAGCCAGCGGACTGCCCTGCGAACTGTTCTGAAGGACCTACGATGACGAAGCTCCGTACGTGGATTGCGCTGGCCATTCTGGGGGCCGTTGCGGCCTCACCAACCCCCGCCGCCGCGCAAGCCACGCGGTCTGGTCCGACATTCATGATTGGCGGCTCCACAAGCCCCGTCATCACGCCGGATGTCGCCTACGACACGACCCGGGATCGCTATCTGGTGGTTCAGGGTAACGGGTTCATCGAAGGTCAGCTGCTCGACGCGCTGGGCAATCGGCTGGCCGCGTTCCCGGTCACGGCGGGCTTTCTCGCCGGCGGTTACGCGCAGACCCCTCGCGTGGCGTACAGCCCGGATGTCAACGGCGGCGCCGGCGGATATCTCGTCGCCTGGCACGAGAGCGTCGGACAAATCGCTCAGGTCCGGGGCAAGATCATCTCTGCGGACGGCGCTGCCCTCACCGGCGACTTCGTGATCGCGCTCGAGGCCGGCGTGCCGGGATCGGGCTCGAACTGGACGATGGGCGCCGCGATTGCCTACGCGGTCGGCAGTAAAGAATTCCTGGTCACCTGGATGGGCGGCTACTTCACGACCCAGGACATCCGATTCACGCGCGTGAACAACGCCGGCACGGTGTTGCAGGTTCCGGTCGCGATTACCGGCGGGGCAGACTGGGAGCGCGATCCGTCGGTCGCCTACAACCTGCACCGCGACGAGTTCTACATCACCTACGCCGGCTACTTCGATGCCGGCCACTTCGGATACGTGAGCGGCCAGCGTATCAAGGCCGGCACAGGCGATCTGATCGGTGGTCCGACGGTGTTCATCCAGTCGGCCGCGACGCTCGTGCCGCATGTCGACTACAACACCGCCCGCCAGGAATACCTGGTGGCCTGGTGGAACAATTCCGGCGGCGGAGCCGCGTTCTACGGCGTCACGGTCCGCGGCTCGGATGGCGCAGTCGTCGGTGGCGTGCGGCTGGTCTCGGGGTACTACTCCGCGTACGACGCGCTCGACTTCGCCTACAACGCAGGCTCCGGGGATTTCCTCCTCGTCACCCACGGCGCGGGCAGCCAGGACTACGAGGACGCTGCGGTTTCGATCAAGGCCGACGGCACGCCGTACGACAACGGCTTCATCCTCACGCAGACGGGCAAGGTCAAGGGCAACTACAACCCACGCGTCGTCGCCAGCCTGGCCGCGGGCCGGTATTTGGCCGTAACGTCGACCAACTTCGCTGCGATTCAGGGTCAGTTCGCGACCAGCTCCGCGAGCGGCTGCACCACGAATTGTCCTCCGCCTCCGCCACCGCCGCCCGCGCCGCCCAGACCGTTCATGTCGCTTGACGTACCCAGCCACGGGCAGGCGGTCTCCGGACAGTTCGCGGTTGCCGGGTGGGCAGTTGATTTGGGCGCCTCGTCCGGCAGTGGCGTCGATACTGTTCACGTATGGGCCCAGAACGTGGCGACTACTGAGTGGATTTGGCTCGGCGCGGCGGGCATGGGCGTGGCGCGACCCGACGTCGGCGGGCTTTACGGTGCCGCAGTTCTCCGCATCCGGATTCGGCATGATGGCCACGCTGCCGCCGGGCACCTACGACGTCAACGTCTTCGCGCACAGCGTCGTTTCGCGGCACGTTCAACAACGTCCAGACCAAGCGCATCACCGTCGTCGCCGCGGCCTCGAGGCCGGTCATGTTCATCGACCTGCCGGTTCCGAGTTCGTGACGACCCGCGGAACGCAGTTCTCGATCAGTGGTTGGGCGATTGACCGGGCATCCACTGCCGGCGCTGGGATTGAGGCGATTCACGTCTGGGCCTACCCCACTTCGGGCGCTGCCCCGATTTTTGTGGGTGCGACGACCGTCGGACACACGCGCAATGATGTCGCCGCACACTTTGGCGCGCAGTTCGCGGCGTCTGGGTATTCTTTACAGGGTTCCTTGCCCGCAGGCGACTATAACCTTGTAGTTTTTGCGCTGAGCTCGGTCGCGCATCAGTTCAACAACGCCGCTGGCGTCCACATGCGGGTCTTCTGACGACTCACTCGCATCTAAGGGATAGCTGACAGTCACAGCTGCGGCGGAAAGCCCGCAAATGGCTGTCAGCTCAGCCCTCAGCCGTGAAATCCCCACCGCAGTTCTGTAACGATCCGGGCAGCGTCAGCGCCCTATCCGCAGCAAATAGGCTGGAAAACCGCGTCGGCATGGCCCTTGCCTCGCGGCTGGGCATGCTTAGAACTCTGCGATTTCTCGGCGTCTGCCTTGCCCTGCTGCTCGTTGCGGCGCGGGTCGAGGCGGCCTCCGTTACGCTGGCGTGGGACCCGAACTCCGAGACGGACCTGTCGGGCTATTACGTCGGCTATCGCACGTCGCCGACCGGCAGCGAGACCGCTCGTGAACTGTCGGCAACGTGACGCACCTGGACGCTCACGACCGCCAGCCGCCGGCAGCACCTACTATTTCCGCGTCTACGCCGAGAACACGTCCGGCCTCAGAAGCGCGCCGTCGAACGAGGTCTCGACCACGATTCCAACGACGCCGCCGCCGCCGAGCGGCGGCGGGCTCGCGCTCGAGCGCGGCGCGTTGAACTTCGGCGCGGTGCAATACGAGCGGCACGACGCTCGGAGCCGAAGACGCCGGGACAGCGCATGATGGTCAGCCAGACTGCCAGCCGGCGCCCCGATCGCCTGGACCGCCGCCAGCGTCGGGCACCGGCAGCACCCGCCTCACGGTGTCGCCGGCGAGCGGCAGCGGAACCGCGCCGATCACCGTGACCCTGGCCGCGACGTCGCTGGCCGCCGGCACCTACACCAACACCGTGCGGGTCACGGTCGGATCGACGCAGCTCAACATTCCCGTCACGACGCGCGTCTACGCGCCCGGCGCCAGCGCGCCGCCGGCCGGCGTCTTCGACACGCCGACCAACGGCATCGTCAACGTCGCCGGCTCGCTGCCGGTCACGGGCTGGGCGGTCGACGACGTGGGCATCGCGCGCGTCGACATCTTCCGCGACGCGGTCGGCAGCGAGCCCGCGGGCGCGCATGATCCTCCTCGGCATCGGCGTCGCTCGTCGCCGGGTCGCGGCCCGACGTCGAAAACCTCTATCCCAACGCGCCGCTGAACTATCGCGCCGGCTGGGGCTTCATGGTGCTGACCAACATGCTGCCCGACCTCGTCAACGGCCGGGCGACGGGCGGCAACGGCGCATTCCGCCTCCACGCTTACGCCGTCGACATGGAAGGCCGGTCGACGTATCTCGGCGCCAAGAACTTCACAGGCGAACAACTCGGCGTCGAGCAAGCCGTTCGGCACGCTCGACACGCCGGCGCAGGGCGGCACGGCGTCGGGCGCCGCCTACATGGTCTGGGGATGGGCGATCTCGCCGCGCGCGCACGATTCCGACCAACGGGTCGACGATCACGGTGTATCGTCGACGGCGTGGCGCGCGGCAACCCGACCTACAACATCAACCGCTCGGACATCGCCGGCATGTTCCCGGGCTACGCGAACTCGAACGGCGCGATCGGGTACATCCCGCTCAACACCACGACGCTCGCCAACGGCACGCACACGATCTCGTGGGTCGTGACCGACAACCTCGGCAACACCGAAGGCATCGGCAGCCGCTTCTTCACCGTGCAGAACGGCACCGTCGGCGCTGACCTCGCCGGCAGTCGACAGCTCGTCGATGGCGGTGGCGCTCGAACGGCGAAGCGCTCGGCCAGACGTCGAGACGGTCGCGGAAGTGCCGCCGGACTACTCGCTCGTCGAAGTCAAGAAGGTCGACTCCGACGACGCGACGCCGGAACTGGTCTTCCCGGAATGGACCGGCGAGATTCGCGTCCGCACGCGTGAGACCGAACAGGTCGAAGTGAGGCTGGCGAGCCAGTTCGACGACGGCAAGGCGACCTACGAAGGCTACGTCGTCGTCGGCGGCCGGATGCGGCCGCTCCCGGTCGGTGCATCGCTCGACACGAGCACCGGCATCTTCACCTGGCAGCCAGGGCCCGGCTTCCTCGGGCGCTACGAGTTCGTGTTCCTCCGCACGGGCGCGAACGGCATCAAGACGCGCATCCCGGTCGACGTCAGGATCGCGCCGAAGCACGACGGCGACAATCGACGGTAGGCTCAAGGCTCAGGGCTCAGGGCTCAGGGCTCAGGAAGATCTTCGAGCAAGTGGTCGAAGGCTTTGCCTGAGCCTTGAGCCTTGAGCCCTGAGCCTTTGCTATCATCCCCAAGTGAGCATTCGGCGGGAGGCGGCCCGCGTCGCGGTCGTCATCGTCAACTACCAGAGCTACGAAGAGCTCCACGGGTGCCTGGCGTCGGTCGAGCGGGCGTGCGGCAGCGCATCCGTCGTCGTCGTCGATCACGAGAGCAAGCCCGAGGCCGCCGACCTCCTGAGCGAGCAGTTTCCCGACGTCCAGCTGCGGCGCGTCGCCGGCAACGACGGCTTCGCCGCCGGCGTGAACAACGGCGCCCGCGCCACCTCATCACCATTCATCCTGCTCCTCAATCCCGACTGCGTGCTCGAGCCCGAGGCTGTGTGCCGTCTGGCGGACTGGCTGGAGAGCCATCCCGACGTCGCCGTCGCCGGCCCGCGCATCCGGAACGCCGACGGCACCGTCCAGCCATCCGCGCGGCGGTTTCCCGACTTCACGACGGCGATCGCCGGCCGCAGCTCGTGGCTGACGCGAGTGCTGCCGGGGAATCCCATGTCGCGCCACAACCTGCCCGCGCGCGACCTCGGCGGACGCGACGCCGTGCGAGGTCGACTGGGTGTCGGGCGCCTGCATGTGCGTCCGCCGCGACGCCTTCGACGCGGTCGGCGGACTCGACGAAGGGTTCTTTCTCTATTGGGAGGACGCCGACTTCTGCCGCCGGCTGAAGCACGCCGGCTGGCGGACGATGTACGTGCCGACGGCCGGCGCGATGCACGTCGGCGGGCGCAGCAGCCGGCACGCCGCCGACGCGTCGCTCGAGGCGTTCCACCACAGCGCCTTTCGGCTGTATCGCAAGCACGCCGGCTCGGCCGCCCAGCTGCTCGCGCCGCTCGTCTACGCCGGCCTGCGGATGCGGCTGGCGTTCATGAAGCGTCTCGTCCGCAGCCGGAGGTCCTGATCGTGTCGAGTTCAGAGGTCGACGTCGTCGTCATCGGCGCAGGGGTCGTCGGCCTCGCGTGCGCGGCGGAGATCGCGGCCGGCGGCCAGTCGGTGTGCCTGCTCGAGCGGCACGGCAAGCCCGGCCTCGATACGAGCACGCACAACAGCGGCGTGATCCACGCCGGGATCTACTATCCGCCCGGCTCGCTGAAGGCGAAGCTGTGCGTCGAGGGCAAGCGGCTGATGTACGAGTTCTGCGCGCGGCACGATGTGCCGCATCGCACGCAGCGGCAAGCTGATCGTCGCGCCCTCAGCGACCGGCGACACCGACCGAGCTGGAGGCGCTCTACGCCCGAGGCCTCGCCAACGACGTCGAAGACCTGGAGATCGTCGATGCGGATTTCGTCGCGCACACGCGAGCCGCACGTCCGGCCGACGGCGGCGCTCTGGTCGGGATCGACCGGCATCCTCGAGCCGGAGGCGCTCGTCCGGGCGCTCAAGCACCTGTGCGACGCGCGCGACGTCATGCTGGTCGTCGGCAGCGCCGCCGTCGGCGGCGAGCACGACGGCGACCGGCTGGTCGTGCGCACGCCGAACGAAGCCGTCACGGCCGCGACCGTCGTCAACTGCGGCGGGCTCTACGCCGACGACGTGTCGGCGATGTTCGGCGGCGAGACGTTTCGCGATCTATCCGTGCCGCGGCGAGTACGCCGAGCTCACGCCGGCGAAGCGGCACCTGGTGAACGGCCCCGTCTACCCGCTGCCGCACGCCTCGGGTCACGGCCTCGGCGTCCACGCCACCAAGACGACCTGGGGATCGGTGCTCCTCGGACCGACGATTCGCTTCCAGGCGCGCAAGGACGACTACGAGAGCGACCGGCTGGCGCTCGAAGACTTCCTCGAGCCGACGCGCGAGCTGCTGCCGAGCGTCAACCTCTCGGACCTGCGCCTGGCCGGCAGCGGCATCCGCGCCAAGCTGCACCCGCCGGAGGAGTCGTTCGCCGATTTCATGATCCGGCGGGACCGACAGGTGCCCGCGCTGGTGCAGGTCGCCGGCATCGATTCGCCGGGCCTGACGTCATGCCTGGCGATCGCGAAGCATGTGGGGGACATCGTGGCGTAGTCGGCAGTCAGCAGTCTAGTCACGGTCTCAGTCCGAGTCTCAGTCACGATCGTCAGTCGAGCTCATCGAGGCTCGCGACAGGCTCAATAGTCTGGCTCGTGACTGAAGACTGAGACTGTGACTGGGACTGACGACCGGACTGTCAGACTGGACTTCAGACTCGACTGCCGAGCGACTACCAATGTATCTCCCCAGCGCCTCCTGCCACGTCGGCATGACGATGCCCGCGTCTTTCAGCTTCTCGTTCGAGAGCGCGCAGTAGACCGGGCGCTTGGCCTTGAGCTTGACCTCGGTCGACTTGACCGGGATGAGCTCGGCGTCGCGCCGAGCAGGCGCGCGATCTCCTCGGCGATGCCGAGCCAGGTCGTGACGCCGCTGTTGACGCAGTGGTAGACGCCGGGCGCAGGACGAGCGCCGGTGGGGTGAATGATCCGTTCGGTCGCCGAAGCCACGTCGTCCACAAAGCTCGGCGTCACCGTGCGATCCGCGAAGACGCGGACCGGCTGGCCGGCGCGGATGGCGGCGATGATCTTGTCGATGCTGCTCTTGGCCGGACTGCCCCCCGAACAGGCTCTCGACCCGCAGGACGTAGGCGCCCGGAGCCTCGAGCGCGAACCACTCGCCAAGCAGCTTCGACATGCCGTAGGTGCTGAGCGGCCGGCACGCGTCGGTCTCGACGTAGGGGCGGTCGGCGGTCCCGTCGAAGACGAAGTCGGTGCCGTAGTGAATCAACGTCGCGCCGGTCGCGGCAGCCGCACGGGCCAGCGCCTGGACCGCCAGCGCATTGCCGGACAACGCGGCCGCGGCGGCGTCTTCCGCCGCCTCGACATCGTTGTAGGCCGCGCAGTTGATGACGACGTTGGGAGAGCAGGTCGTCATCGCCGCGAGCACCGCGGGCGCATCCGCGAGGTCGAGCGCGGCGCGCGTGAAGGCGAAGACGTCGCAGGTCGCCGACAGCCTGGTGACGACCGTGGAACCGAGCTGACCGGCCGCGCCGGTCACCATAATGCGCGTTTTGCCGGTCATGCCCGGGTGGCGAGCGCGTCGGCGACGGTCTGCACGACGGTCTCCTGTTGAGTGGCGGTCAGCTCGCCGTAGATGGGGAGAGCCAGTGTCGATTCGGCGGCCGCTTCGGCGAGGGGAAAATCGCCACGGCGGTGTCCGAGTGAGGTGAAACACTCCTGCAGGTGAAACGGAACCGGGTAGTAGACCTCGGTGCCGACACCGTGCTCGGTCAGAAATGCCCGCACGTGATCGCGGTCCGGCACGCGGACGACGAACTGGTTGTAGATGTGGAAGCTGCCATGCGGCTCGACTGGCAGGACGACCGGCGCGGTCTTTGCCCGATCGCCAAACAGCCGGCGATACCGGTCGGCGTTGTCGCGGCGCATGGCCGTCCACGATGCCAGGTGCGGCAACTTCACCCGCAGCACCGCCGCCTGCAGCGCGTCGAGGCGGAAGTTGCCGCCGATCCGCTGATGGTAGTACTTCGTCTCCGAACCATGATTCCTCAGCCGCCGCACTTCGCGCGCGAGCGCCGCATCCTGCGTCGTGACCAGGCCACCATCGCCGAAGGCGCCGAGATTCTTGCTCGGAAAGAAGGAGAAACAGCCGGCCGCTCCCATCGATCCCGCCTGACGGCCCCGGTAGGTCGCGCCGATCGCCTGGCAGGCGTCCTCGACGATCGGTACGCCGGCCTCGCTGGCCAACTCCAGCAGCGGATCCATGTCGGCGCACAGGCCGTAGAGGTGAACCGGAACGATCGCCTTCGTCCGCGGGGACAGGGCGGCACGAACGGCGGCCGGTGACAGGTTATAGGTCTCGGCGTCGATGTCGACCAGCCGCGGGGTGGCACCGAGGCGGGCGATGCAGCCGGCGGTCGCGAAAAACGAGTACGTGCTGGTGATGACCTCGTCGCCCGCGCCAATGCCGAGCGCCATCAAGGCGACGAGAAGCGCGTCGGTGCCCGACGAGACGCCGATCGCTTCCGCGACGCCGAGCGTGTCTGCCAGCTCGCGCTCGAGCGCCTCGACCTCGGGCCCCTGGATGAACCGCTGGCTGTCGCAGACGCGAGTGACCGCGGCCAGGATCTGGTCGCGAATCGGCCGGTATTGCGCCTCCAGATCGAGGAGCGGCACCATGGGGCGAGCGGTCATCGTTCCCGAGCGAGCAGTGATCCGCTGCTAGCGGACCACAATCTCCGGCGCGCCCCACACCGCGAGATCGCTGCGCATATCCCCCGGCTTCCCTGGGGTGCTGGCGTTGGTGTTGAGCATGACGTCGACTTCCTCGCCGGCGTAGGCCGACAGATCCACCATCACGGGGATCCACTTCCGATCCGTCTGGTTGAGGAAGGGGTTGACGTCCTGCACGAAGAGCTCGTCCGACGCGCGGCCGTCGGACACGATGGCCCGGAAGCGGACGCCATCGCCTTCCTGCGTCCACGCTTCCTGCTTCAAGCCCACCGACACCCGCAGCCACCCATCGTCGGGAATGCGCGCCTTGAAGGTGAGGCGGGTGCCAGCCGACGGCGCCACCGCGATGGCCTTCTTCGTTTCGCCGTTGAGGGTCACGTCGCCGACGGTAAAGACGCCGTCGTTCGGCCGCTTCTCCGCCGACCCGAAACGCTCGATCAGGTCGATGGCGCCGCCTCCCCCACCCCTGCCAAAGAGCCACCAGCCCAGAATGAGAACCGCCACGACGCCAACGGCGAGAACCAGCGAGCGATTGCCTTTCATCAGGCCCATTCCTCCAGAAAAAAACGTGTCAATTTACCACAACCGACCGGCAGCGGCGCTTATCGGCCACGCCGGCCTTTGAGATCGTCGCACCGCTAACGGCTGCGGCGCTCCTTGATAGCCGTCGCACCGCTAACGGCTGCGGCGCTCCTTGACGGCGGCGCGCGTCTCGCGGTCGGCTTCTCGCTTCTTGATCGTCTCGCGCTTGTCGTGCGCCTTCTTGCCCTTCGCCAGGCTGATCGCCACCTTGACGTGCCCGTTCTTGAAATACATCCGCGTCGGCACGAGCGTCATGCCCTTCTCGACGGTCTTGCCGATCAGCTTCCGGATTTCCTCCCGGTGCAACAGCAGCTTGCGGCGCCGCGTGGGCTCGTGATCGGAGTAGCCGCGGTGGCTGTAGGGGCTGATGTGGACGTTGTAAATCCACACCTCGCCCGCTTCCACGCGGGCGAAACTGTCCCGCAGGTTGACGTTCCCCTCGCGAATGGATTTCACTTCGGTGCCAAGCAGCGCGACGCCCGCTTCGTAGGTATCCACGATCAGGTAGTCGTGGAACGCCTTCCGGTTCTCGGCGATGCTCTGTTGCGCCTGCTCGCGCTCGGTCCTCATCGTTCAGCCGGCCCCTCGCTCCGCTCGAAATCGCTCCCGCCGCCACTCGTAGCCGCACGAATCTGTTGCTGCTCGGCTCTGGCTGCCCCTACGCTCAGCGGCCCCACTGCTGCAGCACCATCCTTCCGCGCACGTCCGACTGCCGCATACGAAGCGGCGGCAACGACACGGCCGGCGGCGAATTCCGGGATACGAGGAGCGCACCCGTCCACCCGGCAGAGAGCAGCTCGCCCAGTCGTGCCCCCGACTCGGGCGTATCGGCGAGCAGCACGATCTTGTGATTGTAGAGCGGAAACAGCAGTTGCGCGGTGAACATATCGTCGGCGACGACGATGCGCTCCGGCGACGACGCCGCGGCAAGAACCGCGGAGGCGTCGTCCGCGTTCCTCTGCCGGTAGGCCGGGATGGTGCCGCCGAGATGGATGGCCACTGCCGTGGCGACGAGCGACACCCCTACCCACCCCACCGCGCGGTCGATGGCGGCGGACGAGCGGAGATAAGTCGCGATAACCAGGACGGCGGACACGGACAGAAGCGGGTGCAGAGGGAGGAGAAGACGCGGACCAAGTGATTTGCCCCCGCTCGTGTCCACGCCCGCAAACGCGATAAGGAGATAAATGAGAGCGGTCACGCCGAAAACGAACGGCAGCCAGCGTTGCTCGCCGCGGCCAGCATCCGGGCGCCCGACGGCAAAAGGAAGCACGGAAAACACGACGAACGGCGAGACGCGGACGAGTCCCGCCAGCCATTTCGGAGCCGTGACCACCTCCCACAGATCGCCGGCGGCAGTCACCCCGAACGCCAGCAGCCACACCAGGATGCCAGCCGACGAGCGCCACTTCCAGCGGACGAAGAGGGCGGCGGCGAGCGCCGCGACGAATCCGGCGACCTGGGGATCTGTGCCGCGGCCAAGCATCCAGTAGACCACGACCGTGTCGTATCGCTCGCGGGGTGTCATCGGCCGCAGGACGGGCACATCAGGGTTCGGCTGATCGGTCACGCCCACGCGCCGCCTGCAGGAGGTGCACGGCGTGCCGCAGATGCGCGGCTGCGGGGCGCTCGAACCACCAGACCTCGACCACCGCCGCCAGCGCCAGCGGGATGATGACGCCGGCCACCGCCTTACCGAGCGGACGCCATCCCCTGTCCCGAAACCAGATGGTCAACAGCAGCCCCGGCGCCAGGAGCATCACCTCGTCGCGCAGCGTCGCACCCGCGCCGACCAGCACACCGGCGATCAAGGGGCGGCGCCTGACACCGTCGGCGACCTCAGCACCCAGGCGAAGGCGGCCGTGCCCAACGCGACGGCGGGCGCGTGCTCCCACCCGCTCACAGCGTAGAACCACAACGGCCCGCCCAACCCGACCGCCACCACGATCGCCAGCCCGTAGTTCGCGGGCGCCAAGCCACACGACGCGACGAGCACGACCGCAGCCGACAGAAGAGAAAGCACGATGAGGCCGCGGAAGCCACCCACGGCCACCGCGATGGCTTGAATGACTGCTGACGCGGGCGGAAAGATGGCCTGGGTCGTCCCTCCGGTCGTCATCACGAATGGCGGCCGCAGTGGAAAGAACTCGCGGCCGGGGTCGAGGAACGCGCCGGGGTAGGGAATGTCGAGGCTGGTGAAGTGATGGTCGGCCAGCGACTGGGCCTGCACGTACTTGACGCCGATGTCGCCGGAGTACACGGACTCAGGCGCCAGGATCACGAGGCCCAGCACGGCATAGAACGTGATCACCGCGGCTGCGGCCAGCCTCGTGATCATGTGCGCGCGGCCAGCCGCGCGGCGAGCAGCACCGCTGCGACCATGCTCGACGGGTCGGCAACGTCGCGCCCGGCAATGTCGAACGCGGTCCCGTGGTCGACCGAGGTGCGGATGATCGGCAATCCGAGCGTGACGTTGACCGCCTGGCCGAACGCGACCAGCTTGACGGGGATGAGCCCCTGGTCGTGGTAACACGCGATCACCGCGTCGAAATCTCCTCGCATGGCGCGCACAAACACAGTGTCGGCCGGCAAGGGACCGTCGATCCTGATGCCACGGGCGCGGCTGGCCTCGACCGCTGGCGCCAGCACGGCCTCGTCCTCGAGTCCCATCAGGCCGTGCTCGCCCGCGTGCGGGTTCAGTCCGGCGAGCGCCAGGCGCGGGGACGGGAAGCCGAAATCGCGGCAGCTCGGACGCGGTCAGGGCAATGATCTCCTCCACGGCCTCGCGGGTAAGCGCGCGCGGCACCTCAGCCAGCGGGATGTGGACCGTCGCCAGCACCACCCGCAGGACGTCGGAGTAGAACATCATCGCGACGCGCGGAGCTCCGGTCAGGTGCGCCAGCAGCTCCGTGTGCCCCCGCCACGGCATCACGGGCGGCGGCGAACGCTTCCTTGTTGATCGGCGCGGTGGCAACGGCGGCGATACGGCCCTGCGCGCGCATCCTCCACTGCCGCGACGATCGCATCGTAGGCAGCTTGACCCGCCGACGCCGACACCCGCCCAATCGCGAACGACGCGTCTGGCGGCGGACCGTAGAGCACCGGCGTGCAGACGTCGAGGACCCGCGGGTCCGCCGCCGCCTTGCGCGCGATTTCTGGACCGATGCCGGCCGGATCGCCGACGGTGATGCCAATCGGGGCCGGCTTCGGCAACGGCGGTATCAGTGACCCGCAACTCCCGCAGCCGCCGCTCCCGCATGACCCGCAGCCGCCGCCCGGACCGGTGGGATTGTCGCAGCTGCCACAGCCGCCTTCGTCGGCGCAGCCGCCATGTTTGACGCCCTTGCCGTTCGGCAGTTCGTAGCGGAGGCAGCACTTCAGCCGGCCGCACATGCCCGACAGCTTCGACGGGTTCAGGCTCAGCTTCTGCTGCTTCGCCATCTTGATGGACACGGGCTCGAACGACTGCAGCCAGGTCGTGCAGCAGAGCGGGCGGCCACAGGAACCGTAGCCGCCGAGCATCTTCGCCTCGTCGCGCACGCCAATCTGCCGCATCTCGATCCGGGCGCGGAAGTGCGCCGCCAGATCCCGCACGAGCTCGCGGAAATCCACGCGTCCTTCCGCGGTGTAGTAGAAGATGAGGCGCGATCCGTCGAAGATCTGCTCGACCCGCGCCAGCTTCATCGCCAGGCCGCGCTCGCGAATCTTCATCAGGCAGATGCGCTGCGCGTCCTGCTCCCGTTGCTGGTGCTTCAAGCCGGGTGACGATGTCCTCTCGCGTCGCCTTGCGGACGACGCGATCGGCGATCGTCTGGAGGGGGCTTGCGCTCGGCCAGGCTCGGAATCGCGCGCAGGACGGTCCCGACCGCCGGTCCTTCGGCCGTGTTGACCACGACGGCGTCGCCCGGACGAAAGCCATGGGCGGTTTCGCCGTGGCGGATCGAACCTCGCCGGCTCCGGCCTCCGCGTCGAGGGCCAGGTCGGGCAGCAGGAAGCGGTAGGTGCGGCCGACCGGCGTGAATTTCACGCTGACGAACGGACGTTCCCGGCCTTCGTTCATGAGGCCTTTATATCAAACCGGGCCGGGCGAGATCGCCAGGCCGGACCAGAAAGTCGAACGCGTCTACCTTACAACTGAAACGCCAGCCAGTCGGCGACGATCTTCGGGCTGGCGTTGCGATCGATCGCCTCGAGCGCGCGATCGATGGCGGCAAACGCGCGCGAGACGCGGTCGCGATCGAACGAGCCGGCCAGGCGCCGCAGCGGCTCGCCCAGGTCAGCGTTGGCGAGGTGCCGGCACTCTCGCTCGGCGCCGGGACACGACGGCGCCAATCACGCCCAGGTCGCGCACCATCGAGGCCAGCGCCCGCAGCCGCCGGCGCAGCTCTTCCCGATCGCCGCCGCCCGACAGCAGCTTCGCACTATCGAGCCGGCGGCGCGGATCGCTCGTCCCCGCCACCTGCTGCAGCATCTCGGCCGCGGCCTCGCGCGCCTCGACGAGGGCCGTCGATCCACCGTCGAGCGCCAGCCCAAGGCTGCCGTCGGCTGCCGAGGCGGCCGCATGCGCGTCGGTGGGCGCGTAGTCGTGCGCGCTTCATCAGCACGGCCGCGATGTCGCCCGGCGACAGCCGTCCGAATCGCAGCCGCTGGCAGCGCGACCGCACCGTCGGCAGCAGCTCGTCGGGCCGCGCCGTCACGAGCACGAACATCGATGCCGCGGCGGCTCCTCGAGCGTCTTGAGCAGCGCGTTCTGCGCTTCGGACATCATCGCGTCCGCTTCGTCGACGATGACGACTCGGCGGCGGCCCTCGAACGGCCGGTAGCCGTCCGCTCGATCACCTCGCGCACTTGATCGACCTTGATGACGCCGGTGTCGCCAGGCTCGACCAGGAACACGTCGGCGTGCACGAGACGCGCGATCCGCGTGCACGAGGCGCACGTGCCGCAGGCGTCGTGATCGACGGGCGTCGCGACAGTTCACGAGCTGCGCCAGCGCCACGGCGGCGGCCCGCTTCCCGACGCCGTCAGGGCCCGCGAAAATCAAGCTGGGTGGCAGCGATGCCCGCGCCACGGCGCCGGCGACGAGCTCGAGCAGATGCCGGTGGCCGACGATGTCACGAAACGGCATGACGTCGCTGGTCATCTGGCGGCTGTCCACCATGCGGCGCTTGCCCGCCTTCCGCCGCTCTTCTTCCTTCTTCCGTTCTTCTTCCTTCTTGCGCTCGTCGTCGTCGCGCGCCGAAAACGCGGGCCCAGAAGCCGCGCTTCTTCTTCGGCTCCTCGACCTTGCCCTCGCGTGCCGGCACTCGGCCGAACGCGACCGATCGCATTCGGCGATGAACCCGACGTGCTGGCGGTGGCCGGCGGCAGACCGACATCCGTCGGCCGAGACCGGCACGCCGACCTCCTTGCCGAAAATGCCGGCCAGGCGATCGGTGAACGAAGGACTGTGGAGCGGACAGATTCCGGTGGGTTCGGTGCCGCGGACGAAGTACTCGGTGTAGACCATCGAGCGCTTTCGACCATGGCCGTCGCGGTCGAGCACCGACACACTGTCGCAGCCGCCCGCCGGCAGCTGTCCGGACATGCGGCAGACGTTGAGGCCGATCGACGTCGGCCGGACGTTCGAACCAGTCCGGCTTGTCGCCGCGCGTGGCGCGCTTCATGAACGCGCCCCAGATCGGCACCGCGAGCTCGCCGGCATAGCCGCCGGACGCAATCGTCTGCGGCTGGTCGAAGCCGACCCAGACGCCGGTCACGAGATGCGGCGTGAAGCCGACGAACCAGGCGTCGTTGTAGTCGTTGGTCGTGCCGGTCTTGCCGGCGGCCGGCAGCGAGAATCCGGTCTGGCGGGCGCGAAAGCCGGTGCCGGCGCTGATCACGTCGGAGAGCATGCTCGCCATGAGGAACGCGGTCGCCTCACTCACGGCGCGCTGCGACTTGCCTTCTTCCGTGTAGAGGACGACGCCGTCGCTGTCCTCCACGCGACGGATGAGGATCGGCGTGCGCACGATCCCGCCATCGGCAAAGGCGCCGTACGCCGCGGTCAGCGCCGACAGCGTCACGTCGCTGGCGCCGAGCGCGAGCGATGGCACGCTCGGCGGCTTGCCGACGTTGAGCTTCTCGGCGTACCCGACGGCTTTGGGAATGCCCACCGACGCGAGCATCTGCACCGCCGCGCGATTGCTCGACGTCCGCAGCGCCGCCCGCATCGTCATCTCGTCGCCGTCGGAATGATCGTCTTCGGGAAGCCAGGCGCCCTTGACGGTCAGGATCGGGTCGTTGAGACCGGTGATGACCGAGGCAGGCGAGTAACCCGGCTTCGAGGGCGGCGGCGTAGACGAACGGCTTGAAGGCCGATCCCGACTGCCGCTTCGCCTGCGTGGCGCGATTGAAGTGACTCTCGCCGAAGTCGCGGCCACCGACCATCGCCTTGACGTGGCCGTTCGATGGGATCCATGGCCATCAGCGCGCCCTGGAGATATGTGGGCGCCTCGCCGGCAGCGGTCGCTCTGGGCGGCGCGCTTGGCGTGCTTGAAGCCGGGCCGGCGCTCGATGTCCTGCAATCCCTCCTCGAGCAGCGTTTCCGCCGCCTTCTGCACGTCGCTGTCGAGGGTGGTGTAGACGCGCAGGCCGCCTTGGTACACGCGCTGCCACCCGAATCGCTCGACGAGCTCGCGCCGCACCTGTTCCTTGAAGTAGAGGCCGAAGGTCTCCTTGATCTCGAGCGCGTTGTTGATCGTGACCGGCGCCGACTTCGCGCGCTCGGCCGCGGTCGCATCGATCGCGCCCGAGCTCACCATGGTCAAGAGCACGACGTTGCGGCGCGCGATCGCGCGGTCGAGGTTGACCGTTGGCGCATAGCTCGACGGCGACTGAATGAGGCCCGCGAGGAGCGCCGCTTCCGCCGACCTGCAGGCTGGCCGCCGGCTTCCCGAAATAACCGCGGGCGGCGGCCTCGACTCCGTGCAGCCCGTCGCCGAAGTACACCTTGTTGAGATACATCTCGAGAATCTCCTGCTTCGAGTACAGGTTCTCGAGATAGGCCGCGACGATGATTTCCTTGAGCTTGCGGCGGTAGGTCTTGCCGCGGTTCAGGAACATCAGCCGCGCCAGCTGCTGCGTGATGGTGCTGCCGCCCTCGGAGCGGCGGCCCGACTGCAGGTTCTTCAGGACCGCGCCGCCGATGCGCACGGCATCGATGCCGCTGTGATCGAAGAAGCGCTGATCTTCGACGGAAATCACGGCGTTGATGAAGTTCTGCGACATCTTCTCCAGCGGAACTTCGATCCGCTGTTCCTTGAAGATGGTGAAGGCGGGCTGGTCGGAGGCGTCGAAGATCGTCGTCGACTGGACCATATCGCCCATGTCACGCAACGCCTGCCGGTTGGGTAGACCCGGTCGTCAAGTCGTACGCGAACCAGGCGAGCCCGCCGGCCGACGAGAGCACCACGACCGCGAGCACCGAGATGGCGGCCACCAGCGCTCGTGGACGCCCCGTGAAGGTGCGGCGGACGAGGTTCGCCACGCGCTGGTGGAGTCTGACGAGGGCCTGCTGGAGCGGAAGTAGACGGCGATGCATGGTGGCCTGAACCAAATGCGCGACAGACGCGCGCCCGAGCTCTACCGGAGCGGCGACAGAACCTCTTGATTATCCGTCGCTTGCGGCTCGGGGGGCAACTATTTGGGGGTTCGGGGTTCGGGGTTCGGGGTTCGGGCGTTCGGGGTTCGGGGTTCGGGGTTCGTTCGGCGGTTTGCGAACGCCGATCGCCGAACGCCCAAGAACCAAGAACCACGAACGACGAACGACGAACGACGAACCACTACAGCGTCTTCAAAAACTCGATGAGCGCCTTCTTCTGCGCCGGCGTGAGCTCGACGCCGTAGAGGTGGCCGGCGTTGCTGTTGCCCGGCAGCCGGGTATCGTAGAGGGTGCCGGTGCGCGTGGCGACGTCGCCCTCGGAGACGAAGCCGACGCGAGCGGGATCGAAGACGTCGTAGCCGCGATAGAAGGTCTGGCGCCGGCCCGCGGGCGGCTCGAACAATTCCTGGAGCGAGGGCACCGACCCGTTGTGGAGAAACGGCGCGCGAAGCCACACGCCGTCGAGCGGCACCGCGACATAGCCGTTGGTCTTGCGGAACCCGTGAAAAGTCGTAGGCGTAGCCGTCGGTGTACTTGTTGTAGGCGACCGGCGCCGCGGGCGTCCACATGTCGAGTCGATGGCGGTCGGTTCCGACTTCCTCGACGGGCACGACCGTCCCCGTGCGCGCGCCGCCGGGCGCGTGGCACTGCGCGCACTGCTGCGTCGTAGACGCCTCGTCCCTCGGCGGCGAGCGCCTTGTCGATCTCGTACGGATACGGCGGCGGCTGGACGTCCATCAGCCACTGTTCGATGCGGGCAAGGTTCGGAAGCTGAATCGACTTGCGGCTCGCGCCGTCGCCGAGCGCGCTGCTGAGGACGACTTCGCGCAGCGACGCGCTGAGCCCGTCCCAGTGGAGCGACATCCCCTGCCGCGCCTTCATGTTCCAGATCGGGCACCATGTCCGAGTTGCCGATCGTCGCGTCGACCGGCAGCTTCAGGATCCCGAACTTGACCGGGTTGAACGGATCGACGCGGCCCGGCCCCCACTCCGGGTTCCGGTACATCCAGTCGTACTGCTCGCGCTGCTTCTGCAGCGCTCGCTTGGCCGCCGGAATCAGCAGGTAGCGATACTGCATGCGCTGCCGCCACGAGAGGCTCGTGAGGCCGCCGATCGCCGTCGAGGAGCTCGTCGGCGTCGAACCGCGGATCGTCGGCGACGGCCTGCAGGAACTTCACGTAGGCCTGCGGGTTGGTCTGGTTCGCCGGGCCCGGCGGCGACGATGCGCGGCGGCGCGAGCTCGCTCGTGCGCACCGACGCCGTGTGGCAGAACGCGCAGTTGATCGCGACGCGCGGACCGCCGTAGAGATCGACCTTGGAGAAGCCGACCGGCAGCTCCTTCCCCGGCTCCCACAGGAATCCGAACGCCGCATAGCCGCCCGGCCGCGGCAGCTTGTCGGCGAACACGCGCGGCAGGACCTGCCAGATCCAGTAGGGGATCCCCTCCTCGGACTCGATCCCGACCGAGCCGTACTTGAACTGCTCCTCGATGCTCTCGAACTTCGGCAGCGATCTCTGGACGGATCCCGCCGCGCGCACGCAAGCAGGAGCGCGCACCAGCACGCGACGAGCGGCTCGGAACCAGGTGCGCGGCGCTCATAGCGTCTTCAGGTACTCGAGCAGCAGCTCGCGCTCCTCTCGCGAGAGCTTCGCGCCGTAGACGTGACCGGCATTGCTGTTGCCCTTGAGCGACGTGTCGAACTGACGCCGCCGGCTTCGGCCTCCGGACCGCTCGAGACGAACCCGACGTTGGTCCAGTCGTAGACGTCGTAGCCGCGGTAGAAGACGGCCGGCCGCTCCTCGGGAAAGAGCAGCGCGCGCAGCGTCGGCACCGACCCGTTGTGCAGGTACGGCGCGCGCAGCCACAGGCCGTCGAGCGGCATGTTGGCGTAGCCGTTCGTCTTGCGGAAATGGTTGAAGCGCCACGGCTTCCCTTCGCCGATGGTGTTCATGCCGCGCGCGAGCTCGGGCGTGAACGAGTTGAGCCGCTCCGGATCGGTGCCGACGTTCGCGAGCGCTGGTGACCTGTCCGACCAGCGGGCTCTCGACCGAGTGGCAGCTCGCGCACGCCTGCTCCCACACGCGGCGGCCTTCCGCGGCCGCGCGCCTGGTCGATCCGCGCCGCCGGGTACGGCGGCGGCTTCAGATCGAGAATCCAGTTCTCGATGCGCTTCATCGACTCGAGATCGAGCGAGTCAGGCGTCGCGCCGGCGCCGATGGCCGCGCTCTTGTTCCGCTCCTCGACCGAATCGTTGTTGCCGTCCCAGTGCAGCCACATCCGCGCCCGCATCCGCTGATTCCAGAGCGACGGCAGATCGACCGTCCCCACCACGTCGTCGATCGGAATCTCGAGGATGACTTTGTAGGGATTGAACGTGTCGACGCGGCCGGGACCGAACGGCGGCCGCCGGTCGAACCACGCGTTGTCGCGCGCGCGCTCGAGGATGCCGTTCTTCGTGGCGCCGACGACGAAGAGCTTGTAGATCAGGCGATCGAACCAGCCGATGTCAGGGTTCTCCTTGCGGATTGCCGCCATCAGCGTCTCGTAGTTGAAGCGCGGATCGTTGGCGCAGGCGGTCAGGAAGTTCGCATAGCCCTGCAGATCCATTTGATTCGCGGGCATGCCCGACACGACCTGACGGGGGCTCGTCGGGCTCTCGCGATAGGTGCCGACATGACACGTCGCGCAGTTGAGGCCGACGCGCGCGACCCGGCCGGGCTTGTACGACGTGCCCATTGGACGCGGGTGCCGCTTCTCGTCGAGCAGGAACCCGATGCGCTCCTAGCCAACGCCCGGACGCTTCGGCAGCTTGTCCTCGAAGACCGTCGGCAGGACCTTCCAGATCCAGTACGGCAGGCCGACGCCCTCCTCGGTGCCGATCGAACCGTACTTGAAGTGGTCGTCGGCGTCGGGAAACGACGTCGCGTCCGGCGTGCCGCTCTGTGCCCGAACCGCAATCGTGCAGACGAGCGCGATGAGCGCGCCCGCCAGCCACGACAGCCGCAGTCGACGCATCGTCACGCACCTCCTGAAAACGGCGGGGGATCGAAGACCGACATGATCTGGCGCACCATGTCGTCTCGCGAGGCGAACCGCGCCTCTTCGTAGCACCCGAGCGGGTTCTCGACCGCGTTGACCAGGCACTTGTTGCAGTAGGTGCACGGCTTCTCGGCGCGCGCCGCGCCGGCGGCGAAGATCTTCACGAGGTCGTTGTTGGCGATGAGCGGCCGCGCGATCGTCACGCCGTGGCACAGGCCGTCGGCGAGCGCCTGCTCGATGACGGTCGCGGTCTGGAATCCGCCGGTGCAGAGCACCGGGATCGCTGACCGCCTGCTTGATCCGATGCGCATCGGGCAGGTTCATCCCCTCGATGTGCCGGAAATCGCCTCGCGCCTTCTCCCACTGCTGCTTGAAGAACTGGCTCGGTGAGCCGGCCGCTGAAGAGGAGGTAGTTGCGCTTGGTCAGCAGGCCGCTCGAGATCAGCGTGTCGTAGGTCTTCCGCAGCTCCTCGATCGGGAGCTCGCCCGCCGGGATTGCGCGGATGCGGAAAGAAGCTGCCGCTCGACACGTGAATCGCGTCGACGCCTTCGGCCTCGAGCAGCTTGCAGACCTCGATCGAATCCTCGAGCGTGTTGCCCTTCGGCTCGTCGTCGAGCAGCGCATCGTTGTACTCGATGGCGCTGATCTTCATCTGCAGGTGGAAGTCGCGGCCGACCTCGGCGCGAATCGCGCGCACGATCTCGAGCACGAACCGCGCGCGGTTCTTGAGCTCGCCGCCGTAGTCGTCCTTGCGGTCGTTGATCGCCGAGCTGAGGAACTGCGTGATGAGGTAGCCGTTCGCGCCGTGCAGCTCGACGCCGTCCGCGCCGGCCTCGCGCGCGCGGCGCGCGCCCTGGCCGAAGGCCTTGACGACGTCCTGAATCTGATCGACGGTCATCCGCTCGCACTCGAACCCGTGCAGCGGATCCTTGTTGTCGGTCGAGCTCAGCCCCTTGGCGTACTCGATGCCCGGCACGTCGCGCTGGCGGCCGCCGTGGCTGAGCTGCAGGATGTACTTGCAGTCGCTCTCGCCGTGCACCTGCTCGACGAGCCGCTTCCAGAACGGAACGCGTGGCGTCGCGATCGATCGTGGCGTAGTTGGGCATGATGCGGCCGCGCATCGCGACCGGCACGAACGACGAGATGACGGCGCCGACGCCGCCCCTGGCGAACTTGACCTCCCAGTTGATCCGCGCCTGGTTGCCCGACCCGTCGTAGTTGTCGAACCGTCCGGCGACGTTCGATCGAAACACGCGGTTCTTCACCGTCAGGTTCCTGAACTTCAGCGGCGAGAAGAGGTGGGGATAGAGCGCCAGCCCCGGCCCGGACTGCGTCGCCGGCGTCGAAGCCTGCGGCGCCTGCTCACGCCGCCGGCGCCGCTGCCGCCCTCCAGGGCCGCGCCGCCGCCAGCGCCGCCGCCATCGTCTCGAGCACGCGTCTGCGTGAAATCATGGTGCCTTCCCTGGTCGGTCCCGTGGGTCACACTCAACGTTGAGTGTCCCCGTCACGTGTCGTGCCGCGGCTTACATCGTCTTCAGGAACTCGATGAGCGCCCGCTTGTCTTCGTCGGACAGCTCGGTGCCGAACAGGTGCCCGCGGTCGAGCACGAAGTCCGGCGCCTGGTTGTTGCCGGATGAGGCCGCGGAAGAGCGCGCCGATCCGACAGGATGTTCAGGACCAGGCGGTTCTGCACGATCGACGGCACCTCGCGCGGATCGACGCGCGCGATGAGATCGACCGGCGTCCCGGCGGGAATCCGGATCGGGTCGATCGCGTCCCGGGATCGCCAGCTCGGTGTCGATCGAGGTGACGATGATCGACTGCACGCCGAGGCGGCGTTCGGGCCACAGCAGCTTCTCGGTCGAGTCGTAGAACGACAGCATCCGGCCGCGCACCGACGGATCCTTGACGTACATCCCGAGCGCGTTGTTGTGCAGGTAGGGCGCCGTCGCCCACATCGAGATGAGCGTCGGCGTGCGGTAGTAGCCGCGGCCGCCGCCCTTGAGCTCCCACTCGAGCGGCTTGTCGGGATCGCGCGGGTTGTAGAGCCCGCTGATTTTGCCGATCTCGGGCTGCTGCTTGTAGGTCTCCGACGAGAACTCCGCCCAGACCTGCCCGCGCCATCGCGTTGGTGCCGGCCGCGCGGGCGATGTTCGTGCCGAGCTGATAGACCGGATAGCGGCGATCGTCGGAGAGGAAGTTCTTGTCGAGGAAATCGGGGCTCAGCACCGACTCGCGGAACCACGCCTCGACCTTGACGCGGTCGGTCGCGATCTCGCGCGGCGGCTGCTTGCTCGAGTGGCAGCGCGCGCACTTGTCGGCAAACGCGATCTTCCCGCGGCGCAGCGTCTCGGCGCTCGGCGGTCAGGTGCTCGGCGCCGCCGGGCGCGTCCTTCAGGTGCATCGGCGCCGAGCGTCTTGAGGAACGCCTCGGCGTTCTCCATCCGCGCTTCGGTGTTGCGCCAGTCCTCGCAGTTCTTGCGCGCGTTATCGATGCTGAACGGCTGCTGCGGCTTGCGCCCGTTCACCGGATCGTGCAGCGTCAGCCAGTAGTCCGAGCACATGCCGATGTTCACGTAGACGCGCAGCGACGCGCCGGCGACGCCAATCGAGTCGGCGCCGTCCTTGAGGATGTGGTGCACCTGGCGCGTCGTGCCGTCCGCCATCTTCTCGGGCTCGGTCGGCCGGAACGCGAGGTTGAAGACCGAGTTGATCGCGTTCGGATTGTTGATGTGATCGGTCGCAAAGCGCGACGTGTCCGACGTGCCGGGCGGCTGCCGGTTGCCGACGTGCCACCGGAAGTCGGTCGGCGGCATCCGCAGGTTGAAGAGCCGGCCCTCCTCCCAGGTACTGATTGCCGATCGCGCCGGCGAGGTTCGACCACTTCGGCGCCTCGGCGTTCTCCGGCGGGTTCAGCGGGTTGAAGCCGACGTGGCAGAACCCGCACGCCATGCCGATGAGGTAGGGCGGCTCCATCTTGCCCGGATGCTTGAAGTAGGCCTCGGCGTTCCAGTTGGCCTTGTCGAACTTCGGATTGGGAAAGCGGCGCAGGCCGACGATGCCGGTCGGGTCGCCAGGGACGCCCGGCACGGCCGGCTGCTCGCACTGATCCATCCACAGCCCGTACTGGTCGGGCGCCGTCGCGGCGCGGCATCCCGGCTGCGTGATCGCGCCGAGCGTCGCGAACCGGCGGCCGTGCAGCCGCGAGTCGACGTACGCGAGCAGGTTGACGTTGCCCTCGGTGAGCTCCGCCATCTTCACCCAGAACTTTTCGTTGCCGCCGGTCCAGAAGTACCAGGTGTCGCGGCCAGCGCGCTGCGCGTCGGTCAGATAGCGGTTGGCGTAGCCGTAGTCGGCTTCCTCCTGGCTGTAGGCCGGCGTCTGCGCGCTGCTGCGCTCGTCGCACGCCGACCACAGCCACGAGCGCCAGCAGCCACGCCGTGCCGCTGACCGTCATCGCCGCCCTCACGGACCGACTCATCGTCCTCCTCCGGGCTTGGCGACACGCGCACGGCTTCGCTCGGCCAGGCTTCGCTCGGCCTCGCGGTCTGGCCGACGTCGATGCCGGCGCGTGCAGCGGGCATGCGCGAAGGGCCCGCGCCCGCCGACCGCGGTCACTCGGACCTGACAGTCGACGGCGCCGGCCGCGACGCTCGAGGCGGCGGCGAGCGCCGCCGACTGTGCATCCGCTCAGTCGGTACGGTGCCCGCTGAGCGTGACCTGCCCCTTCGCGACGCGTCACGACGATGCCGGAGGCGTCGAGATAGGGGTCGAGCAGCAGCCGCTCGCAGACCTGTTCGTGCAGGCGCGGGTCCGAGCGCTGGTAGCCCTTCGGCCCGACGCCGCGATACTGCGTGCTCGTTGCGGCGGCGCGCGCGGCCGCACCGGCGAGCCGCGCCAGCGGCGCCGCCGGCAGCACCGGCCATCCGCCGCGCGACGTGGGCGCGGCGACCGGAACGCGCAGCCCCGCGGCCGTCATGACGAAGGCGACGTGCCTCAACCCGGCCGGCTACGCCCCCTGGCTGCGAGCAGTGTCATCCCACGGATCAGTCATGGTGTTCCTCCAGCAGTCACGTCGATCGCTCGCCTTCACGCCTGGACTCACCACATGTCCTCGACCGATCACGCGATCACGCCCAGGCTGAGCGCGCGCACGTAGGCGCCGGCCGCGTAGCTCACGGCGGCGTCGAACGCCGCCCGGCGACACGCAGGCGATCTGCAGCAGCTTGGATTTGTCGTACGCGCTCGGATTGGGAAGGCCGCGCGCGACGAGCACGCTCGTGAAGAAGGCGTCGTTGGTCGCGAAGAGCTGCGCGTCGTAGTCGCGCAGCTCCTGGAGCGTGAACGTCTGTCCCGGGTGAAACCGCACGAACGTTTCCAGGACGACGTCAGGATGGTAATTCCACATCGCGGCCTCCTACCGATCGCCGACGGCGAAGTTGACGCCGAAGCCCGCCAGCCAATAGTCCTTCTGGTTGCGCAGCTGTCCGTGCGGGTTCACGCCGTGATAGAACCGCGCGTAGATCTCCTTGATCGCAGAACCGGAAGTTCCCGGACTGCGAACGGATCCCGCCGAGCAGGTTGACCGACCATTGCGTGTCCTCCTTGGCGTCCGCGCTCGCCTTGTTGAAGTCGAGCACGATGCGCCGCCTGACGTCCGCCGACACGAACGGCGCCCAGCGTGCCGGGCGTTCGAACCGCCGGCACCGGGCTGCAAGCGGGGCGCAGGCGTGCCCGGCGCGCCCGGCGGCGCCGAAGGGATCGGCGAGCTTCGTGCGGTGCGGCGCGTGGAACTCGTATTGGATGTAGGGCTCGAAGTTGCGCTCGGACTTCGAGGACGTCGCGCTGGCGCCGGAAACTCGAGCGTGTGGTCCGAGTAGTAGCCGTGCGACGGCTTCACGAGCCCGGTCGTTCCGCCACGGATCGAGTGCAGGAGTCCATCACCGCGCTCCCAGTTGAAGGCGCCGGCGAGGTCGTAGAACTCGAAGCTGACGTTCTGACGCTCGAAGTCGTCGGTGCGCGCCTTGACCGTTGATGACGAACTCGTCGCCAAGATGCGTGCTCTCGTGATGGTAGAGATCGGCGCGGACGGCGAACGACTTCCACCGCCGGACCGGATTCGCGCCGGTCGTCGGCGGCGAGACCGAGACGACGCGGTAGTACTTCAACTTGGCGAGGCTGAAGCGATAGTCGGTGTTGATGATCGGATTCGACGGATCCTTCCCCATGTCTTCGATCATGTGGAAGCTGACGTCGACCCACAGACCGAAGCCCTGCGAGCCCGCAGTCCCTTGGTGGCCTCGTCGAAGTTGGCGCGCGCGAAGATCGGAATCTCGCGGCCGAGGCTGACTTCCCACGCGAGGCGCGTGCCCGGCTCGACCGAATACTGCAGCTCGGGGATCCACGCCGGAAACGTGAACGCGATCTGCGGCGCGCGCGGTTCGGCGATCAGCGGATCGAAGTAGTCGCGATCGCGAAACCACTCGTTGCGCCAGTGCCGCTTGACCGCGGCTGGCTGCGCGAACCGAGATGACCGCGCCAGACGCGGGCGCGCGTTCGGCAGCCGGAGTGGACTGCGCACGCACGAGGCCGGGCGCCAGCAGAAGCACACCCGTGAGTAGCACGGGAGCGCGACGAACACGGGGCATAAGCCCTCCCACAGAGAAGTCGGGAGACGGCACGCGGGGCTGGTCACACCTCGTACCGTGTCACAGAGGATAACGCCGGGTTGTGGGAAAGCGAACGAGATCAGCGTGCAAAAATGACTAACGATTTTGCGGTTGAGCTCGGGAAGCGCTCGAGCTCAGCAGTCGTTACGGCCACGCCGATCACTCACGAAGGATCGCGAAGACCACGACGACCACGAAGAACCGATCCGGTTGATTCTCTTCGTGAGCATCGTGAGCATCGTGCTCCTTCGTGAGAAGGACCGTGGCCCGTGACAGGACGCGCTCACCCGCGGTCGAGACCGGCGAGATCGAAGAGGACCGTCGCGAGCGCCGAGTAGTCGGCGTCGGCGTGGCCCGCGGCCATGAGCGCCGACACGAGTTGCTGGACCACGGCGGCAACCGGCGCCGGCGTCTGATATTCCGCGAGCGTGTCGGCGGCGATCCCGAGATCCTTCGCGAAGAGCCGCGTGCGAAAACCGGGAACGTAGTTCGCGTTGAGGATGCGCTCGCCGTGCGCGTCGAGCACGCGGCTGCTCGCGAAGCCGCCGAGCAGCACCGTGCGGACGCGCGCCGGATCGACGCCGGCTTTGCGCGCGAGCGCGAAGGCTTCGCTGACCGCCGCGAGCGTGCCGCCGATCACCATCTGGTTGCACACCTTGCACAGCTGACCCGATCCCGACGGGCCGATGTGCACGATCCGTTCGGCGTTTCCCATGGCTTCGAGCACCGGCCGCGCCCGCTCGACGGCCGCGGCCTCGCCGCCGATCATGATCGAGAGCGACGCGTTGATCGCGCCGACTTCCCCGCCACTGACCGGCGCGTCGATCATCGCCGATCCGAGCTCGGCCGCGCGCGCCGCCAGACGGCGCGCCACGGCCGGCGCGATCGTGCTGGTGTCGACGACCAGGCTGCCGGGCGCCATCGCGCCAAACACCCCGTCTGGTCCTTCGAGCACGGCCTCGACATCCGGCGAGTCCGGCACCATGGTGATGATGATCGTCGACTGACGGGCCACCGCGGCCGGCGTCTCCGCCGCCTCGGCGCCGGCAGCGACGAGCTCGTCGACGGGCCCTCGGCTGCGGCTGTGGACGACGACGCGAAAACCGCGCGCGAGGAGATTGCGCGCCATGGGCTTTCCCATCACGCCGAGACCGATGAACCCAATCCGCTCGCTCATGACGACCTCCAAGGAGTGTGCTGCCCGAAGAAGCGTACCGCAAAAGAAAACGCCCGGCATCCTGATGGATACCGGGCGTTCGCTCTCCGGGGGAGGGGAGCGATGCGGTCGCGCGCGGGGGCAAGCCCGCCCGCGACAATCTGAGCACCGAGGTTACCGACCCGATGCGAGCGGATGATCCGGGGGCACGCAGCCGCCGGTCACCCCGACGACGAATCCCGTCGGGCAGCCCGACCCGGAGGCCGGCGCCGGACTCGATCCGGTGGACGAGGACGAGGTGTCGGGCGGGTTCACGAGATACACCGGCTGCGGCACCTGACCGCTGCCGCCGGAGCGGAAGAACCGGCGCGCGATGACGCGGTTGTCCTCGCAGAGGTACCACAGCATCACGGTCTCTTCGTACGTGGACGGCGTAATCGTGCGGATGGGCGTCGCGCCGCAGGGCGAGTCGCCAGGGACCACGTGATCGACGTAAGCGCCGAACAGCGGAAAGAAGTAGTCCTGGGCCGCCACCGTGCCGGCGGCGAGCGTCAACGCGCCCGCAACCATCCCGGCAATCACGAAATTCTTTTTCCTGCTATCCATGGGTCGTCTGCTCCTTGTCGTCACCATGAAATGGCAACTTCAAGGCCAGCCACGCGCCGGGCGGTCACCCGTGCGCACGGAATGGTCGAGCCAGCGCCGGTAAGTGCGTGCACGGTCAGCATCTGGGAGCCTCTTCCCCGGTAGCGCCGGAATCGCGGAATGGCCACAACTCCTTGCGAAGATAACACTTCCGTTCGGCGCCCGGCAGACGAAGGCCGTCGATTGGCAGACTTTTATCTCTCGAACGGCGACCAAGGGTCTGCCTCAGTGGGCCCCCGGAACGGCAGGGAATCACTCAGGTCGCCGTCAGAGACGACTTCAAGCTGGGGACCGCCGGCAGTCGAGGGCAGCGGGAGGCGGGCGCTACCGGCTGCCGCCGAGGGCGCGCGCCGGCAGGCGGATGAGGGCGCCCAGAAACTCGAAAACCCCGTCAACCACGACGCCGACGAGACGGAACGGAAGCAGCAGGATCCAGACGAGGGGATAAAGCACCAGCGCCAGGAGCGCAAGCGGCCAGCAGACGAGGAACAGCAGCAGCCAGAGCAGGAACTTCACCATGCTTTCTTATACGATCCAGCGACCTTGCCAGATGCACCCTACCGGATCTGGGGCACCAACCTCGAGTCGACCGCGGTCGATCAGCTCAAGAACGCGTGCCAGCTCCCCATCGCCGTCGCTGGCGCGCTCATGCCGGATGCGCACGTGGGCTACGGGCTCCCGATCGGGGGCGTGCTCGCCACCAAGGATGCGGTGATTCCGTACGCCGTCGGCGTCGACATCGCGTGCCGCATGAAGCTCACCGTCCTCGACCTGCCGGTCCGCACGCTCGCAACCGGTCAGGACCGGCTCGCGCGCGCGATCGAGCGCGAGACGCGCTTCGGGATGGGCGCGTCGTTTCAGACTCGCCGTCAGCACGAGGTCATGGACGCCGACTGGCGGGTGACGGCTGTGACCGCGCGGATGAAGGACCGCGCCTGGGCTCAGCTCGGCACGAGCGGCAGCGGCAATCACTTCGTCGAGTTCGGCGAGCTCACGGTGCTCGACCGTGCGGCCGGACTCGCGGCGGGAAGGTACCTCGCGCTGCTCAGCCACTCCGGCAGCCGCGGCACCGGTGCGCAGGTCGCCGACCATTACAGCAAGCTGGCGCGCGCCGAGCACCCGGAACTGCCCAAGGCGCTGTCGCATCTGGCCTGGCTCGACTTGGCATCGGAGGCCGGCCAGGAATATTGGGCGGCGATGGAACTCATGGGCCGCTACGCGGCCGCGAACCACGCGCTCATCCACGCGCACGTGGCGCGCGCGCTCGGCGTCGAGGTGCAGCTCGATATCGAGAACCACCACAACTTCGCCTGGCGCGAACGCCACCGGCTCGCCGATGGCACCGACGCCGACGTCATCGTGCACCGCAAGGGCGCGACGCCCGCAGGCGCGGGCGTACTCGGCATCATCCCGGGTTCGATGGGGACGCCGGGTTATGTCGTGCGCGGGAAAGGGGTGGCGGCCTCGCTCAACTCGGCGTCGCATGGCGCCGGCCGCAAGATGAGTCGCACGAAAGCGAAGCAGACGTTCACGTGGGACGCCGCCCAGCGATTCCTCCGCGACCGCGGTGTGACGCTGCTCTCGGCGGGACTCGACGAGGTGCCCATGGCGTACAAGGACATCGACGCGGTCATGGCGGCGCAGAGCGATCTCGTCGAGTCACTGGCGCGGTTCGAGCCGCGGCTCGTCAAGATGGCGCCGAGCGGTGAGCCGCCGGAGGACTGACAGACCGCTCGGCGGCACAGAAATCCATGACGGATGAGCTGAAGTAGGATGTCGCCATGATCTTCCGCGCTCCTGAACCTGACGTCGTCATTCCAGACGTGGCACTCACGCCGTTCCTCTTCGAGCGCACCGCACAATTCGGCGACAAGCCCGCATTCATCGACGGACCGACCGGGCGGACGCTCACCTATCGCGGTTGGGCCGAGGCCGTGCGCAGGGCGGCAACAGGGCTATCGGCACGGGGCTTCCGCAAGGGAGACGTCATGGCGATCTACAGCCCCAACCTCCCCGAATATGCCGTCGCCTTCCACGCCGTCTCGCTCCTCGGCGGCGTCGTGACCACCATCAACCCGCTCTCCACGGCGGCCGAACTGCAGCATCAACTCGAAGATGCCGGCGCGCGGGTGCTCGTCACGGTGGCACCGTGCGTCGAGAAGGCGGCGCCCGCGGCGAGCGCGGCGGGCGTGCGCGAAGTATTCACCTTCGGCGAGGCGCGCGGCGCCACGCCGTTTGCCTCGCTGCTCACCGCGGAAGGTGATCCGCCTGCCGTCGCGATCGATCCTCGCACGCAGGTGGTCGCCCTCCCCTACTCGAGCGGTACCACGGGACTCCCGAAAGGCGTGATGCTGACCCACCGCAACCTGGTGGCCAACCTGCTCCAGTCGACCTGCGCCCTCAACGTTGGCGAGAGCGATACGATTCTCGGCGTGCTCCCCTTTTTCCACATCTACGGCATGGTCGTCATCATGAACCTTGGCCTCTATCAAGGAGCGACGATCGTCACCATGCCGCGCTTCGATCTCGAGCAGTGCCTGCAGATCATGCAGCAGTACGGGGTCACGTTCGCGAACGTTGTACCGCCAATCGTGCTGGCGCTTGCCAAGAGCCCGCTCGTCGACAAGTACGATCTGAGCCGCCTGCACACGGTGTTCTCGGGTGCGGCGCCGCTCTCCGAGAGCGTCGCGGCGGCGGCGAGCACGCGCCTCGGCTGCCGCGTCGTTCAGGGCTACGGCCTGACCGAGACGTCACCGGTCACGCACGCGACACGCCTCGACGCCGAGCCGGTCAAGAGGGCGGGGATCGGGCCACCCGTGCCGAACACCGAGGCCAAAGTAGTCGACGTCATGACGCGGGCGGAGCTTGGACCGCGGCAGGAGGGAGAGATCTGCGTCCGCGGACCGCAGGTGATGAAGGGCTACCTGAACCGGCCCGACGCCACCACGGCCATGCTCGACCAGGATGGCTGGCTGCACACCGGGGACATCGGGTACGCCGACGAGGACGGCTGCTTTTTCATCGTGGACCGGCTGAAGGAACTGATTAAGTACAAGGGCATGCAGATTGCCCCGGCCGAGCTCGAAGCCGTGCTCGTGTCACATCCGGCCGTGGCGGACGCCGCCGTGATTCCCATCAACAACGAGGAATGCGGCGAGGTGCCAAAGGCGTTTGTCGTTCTGAAGGGCGAGGCAACCCCGGACGAGATCATGAGCTACGTCGCCGAGCAGGTCGCGCCCTACAAGAGAGTCCGAGCTATCGAAGTGATCGATCAGATCCCCAAATCCCTCTCGGGAAAAATTCTGCGACGGGTGCTCATCGAGCGGGAGAAGGCGCGGGGGTAGCGTACAGCCGCAGCCGCTCGACGGACCAGACCGGTGCGTTCTCGATCGCCGCAGTCTGCGTGATGCGCACGACACTGGCGCGCACGGGCGCGAACGCAATGGACGTGACCCGGCCGCTTCCCTGACCTTCGGCAACCGCGCTCCCTCTCCCGCCGTCGGTCGACACCTCGACGCGATAGCTGCGCGGGAACGTGCCCGTCGGCCCACCGGTCCCGACGCTGATGGGCGGCGAATCGAACTCGATCTCGGTCAGCATGATGGGCTGCGGCAACGCGATCTGGATCCACATCCCGGGCTGCTGCGGCGCCTCGCTCGTCCAGCGGGTGTAATCGAGCGCGCCGCGGCGCGGCGCTCGAGTTGTGGCTCGCGGTGACCTTCCACGTAGCGTCAGGAATCATCGGTCGTGGCAGTGACGCCTCGAGCTCGCCGAGCGTCCATGCGTCTTCCGCGTGGCCGTGGCGGCGCGAACCCGTGCGACGTCCGGAGCGCTCACCCACGTCGCGGAGTTCCCGAAGCTGTTGCGAACGTAGCTCGCGACGTCCGCGATCCACTGATCGCTGTTCGAGCCCATCGGCACCATGACCTGCGGGTAGGCTATGCCGGCGATCGGCCCGGACATTCCGTGCAGCAGCGACTTGATCACGTAGTCGCGGTGTCCGTTGACGCGAACCGATCCGGAGAGTGACGGTGCCATCACGACGCCCGCGCGCGCGCCCGGCACCGGCGTGCCGCGCCCGTCTTCGCCGTGGCATGAGAAGCAGAGCTCGGTGTAGATCGCGCTTCCCCGCGCCATAATGGCCTGCTGGTCAGTCGTCAGCGGCGGTCCTCCACGGCCGCCGCCGGCGGCGCCTGCCGGAGGGTTGACGATCCGGTCACCGACGAACTGCACGCCGCGCGCCGTGTGGCTGGCCATGGCCGATCTCGCGGCCGCGACCGTGTCGGGCACCTTCAGGACGTTCATCGTCAACAGTGCCTGGGTGACGACATCGGTGTCCCGATCCTGCGCCAGCGCGCGCCAGTCGGTCGCAAACGATTTGTCGCCGGCCTTGTAGAGCGATTCGCTCGCACGGATCGCCTGGATCCGCATCCGCGGCTCCGCGTCCTGCAGCACTTCTCGCGTCAGCGCGGCATCGAGAGCACCCAGGCCCTCGAGCGTCCACAGCGCGTGGAACCGAGCCAGCAGGTTGTCGCGCGTTCGTACCATCCGGGCGAGGGCAGGAACGACCGAACGGTCCTGCTTCAGCACGAGCAACTGCTGCGCCGTGTCTCTCCACCATCCGTTCGCGTGCTTCAGGTGGGTCACCAACTGGGCCGCCGACTCGTCAGCATTCGCGGCTGCGTGCGATCACGCGCCATCGCGTCGTACGTCAGCCGCCAGACGCGGCCGTGGCCGAGGACCTTGTCCAGCTGATACTGCTCGATCTTCTGCCGCAGGTACGTGCCCTTCATCGCCCACGGTGCACCCTCGATCACGCCGCGGTACATGTCCGCGAGGTAGAGAACGCCATCCGGACCAGTGGCGACGTCTACCGGCCGGAACAGGGGATCGAGAGACCGGATGAACTCGGAGTAGGGATACACGTTCTTCAGCTGCGTGAGGCCGTCCGTCTTGACGGGGCGCAGACGACGGACGATGCGGGCGACGACTTCGCCATGGAGGTAGTCGCCGATCAGGTCTTTGGGCAGCCGGTCGCCGCGATAGACCTCATTGCCGGCCGAGGCAGTCGTGTAAATCAGAGAGCCATCGGGAATGCGCGTACCCGGAAGGCCAGCCTGGATGTCTCCGATAAGAATAGGAGCTCCCCAGGCGATGTTGAGGTTTGGCTCGAATTGTTCGGAGGCGGGCGGCGCGAAGTTCCCGTAATGGACGGGGAACTGGAAGTACCCGGGCAAGCCGCTGGCGCCATGCTGGAACCACACCTTGCCATCGTTGTCCTGAGTGGCGCTCCACTGGGCGCCGTTCGGCCCGGTCGGTTCGCGGAGGATCCCGGATCGGTGTCCAGCGGATGCGGAACGCGTTGACCGTGCTGTACAGCCAGTTGTCCATCGCCCAGAACAAGGCCGCCGGCTGGGACTCGAGGTGGCCGCCGCGGCCGAAGTTCGTGGCGAACAGTTCCTTCTTGTCCGCAACGCCGTCGCCGTTCGTGTCGGAGTACTTCCACACCTCGTCGGCATTCGTCTCCATTGTCAGGATGGCGTCGGCGCCGATCGGCATCGCGAAGCGCGGGAAGAGCAGCTTGTCGGCGAACACCGTGTGAAGCTCGAAGACACCGTCGTTGTTGCGGTCCTCGTGTCTGGAGATCCTCCCGACCGGAGCGATGGCATCGACCCCGTCCACGGTCTGCTCGTAGCCGCGCAGCTCGACGACAAACATCCGTCCGTTGCCGTCGAAGGTGATCTGGGCGGGAGAGTCGATGAGCGGGTCGGAGAGGACCGGCTCGAGCCGGTAGCCCGACGGCAGCCAGAAGCGCGTGACCTGCTCGGCAGGCGTGAGAGCCACGACCGGCGGTTTCCGCGCCAGGTCGGCATTGGCGTTCGCCGGGTCTCCTGCGTCCGGGGCGGCACCCGGACCGCGTCCACCAGTGGGCGTTTGGATGGCACCTCGCCCGCCGCCTGGCGTTGCGACGGGTGTCTGACCTCCAGCCGGCGTTGAACTGGTACCGCTCTCGGCCGCGAGCACGAGACCGACAGCGAAGATGGCCGCCGCCCCGGCCACGACCCACCGCACGCGCAGCCGCTCCACGGCAGTCATGTTCTCACAGCCCGTGTTGACAGGAACCCGGGAGTCATGGTCATATACTTTGTAATCCAAAGTATGCGCCAATAGAGAGCGCGTGCGTGTCGCGGCCAGCCCGCGAGGAACGGACCATGAGAATCATCCGCGCAGAATTCCTCGGAATGTGCTTTGGCGTGCGCGACGCCATCGCCCTGGCGGCTGAGCACGCTGCCGCCGGCCCCCTCACCATCCTCGGCGACCTGGTCCACAACCCGGCAGTGCTCCAGGGACTGCGTGACAAAGGAATCGCCATCGCGCACGATCTGGAGGGGGTACAAACGCCGACCGTGATGGTCACCGCGCATGGCACGTCGGAACGCGCGCTGGCAGCGACGCGGGCTCGGGGCCTGACGGTCGTCGAGGCCACCTGTCCGCTCGTACGGGTGGCACACCGCGCCGTCAACGCGCTCGTGCGTGACGGCTACCACCCGGTCATCATCGGCCAGCGCAACCACGTCGAGATTCGTGGACTGACCGACGATCTGGAGACCTTCGATGTCGTGCTCGCCGACGACGATGTCGCGTTGCTCGCCCCGCATGCACGCATCGGCGTTGCCGCCCAGACGACCCAGTCGATCGACAGGGTGCGGTATCTGGTCGAGCTCATTCGGCAGCGATTCCCGGAGGCCGACGTTCGCTTCATCGACACGGTCTGCCGGCCGACCAAGGACCGGCAGAAGGCCGCCCGCGATCTCGCGCGCCAGTCCGACGTCGTCATCGTCGTCGGCGGCGCCAACAGCAACAACACGCGCGAGCTCACCGTCGCGTGCCGCCTGTCATGTGCGAGCGTCCACCACGTCCAGGCGGCTTCGGATCTCCGTCCCGAGTGGATCCGCGGCGCCGGCACGGTGGGCATCACCGCCGGCACGTCTACGCCTGACGACGTCATCGATCAGGTCGAGTTCCGCGTACGGGAGTTGTCGGCCTTGAACGAAACGGTACACACGCCATGCGCGGTGGAGGTCACTCGATGATGCGGCTTGCGCCAGCGCGACGGGTCTGGCTTGTGGTCGTCCTCTTCGCCGTCGCCATGGCGTGGATCGAATCCGCAAGCGTCTACTACCTCCGCGTCCTCGTCGATCGCATCGTGCCGTATCAGCCAAATCCGCTGCCGGTCGCGGGCGCCCTGGGCGCGGTGGAGCTCGTACGCGAAGCGGCGACGCTCGTCATGCTGGTGACGGTCGGCATCCTGGCCGGAGCGACATGGCAGCAGCGTCTGGGCTACACATCCATCGCCTTCGGCGTGTGGGACATCCTCTACTACGTGTTTCTCCGGGTGATGACGGGCTGGCCGACATCGCTCCTCGACTGGGACATCCTCTTTCTGCTACCGCTGCCCTGGTGGGGGCCTGTGCTGGCGCCAACGTCCATCGCGGTGCTGCTCGTCGTGTGGGGCACGTTCGCGACGCAGGCCAGCGAGCGGGCTCCCGCGAGCGCGTTCACACCGACGCTGTGGGCCCTGAACGGACTCGGCATGGGACTCGCGCTCTATGTCTTCATGGCCGATGCGATCCGCACGCTGCCGCAGGGCCTCGAAGCGACCACGCACGTGTTGCCGACGTCATTCAACTGGCCGCTGTTTGGCCTGGCGCTCGTCCTCATGGTTGCGCCGGGCGTGGAGATTGCCCGGCCTTCCCTGTTCCTGCCTGATGGCGGCCACCGGATCCAGCCGAAACCGGCGAGCGGTCGGCGACGTCCTGACCAAGGCGTGACAGAGCTGTGATGGGGTCAGACCGGGGTCAGACCAGGGTTCAGACCCCAACCGCGAGCTGAGTGCGAACTGACTGTGACGCTGGCAAGTCGACGCCCGCTAGACGTCGCAGAGAGCGACCGCTTCCCGCAACCCGGCCAGCGGATCGCGCGTGGGGATGAACTCGTGCGCGAAGTAGCCGTTGAAACCCATGTCGGCGATCGCCGTGGCCACCGAACGCCACTGGATTTCCTGTGTGTCGTCGAGCTCGTGGCGGCCCGGCACGCCGCCGGTATGGAAGTGGGCGATGTGCTCGCGAGCGTCGCGAACGGTGCGGATGATATCTCCCTCCATGATCTGCATGTGGTAGATGTCGTAGAGCAGCTTCACCCGCGGCGAGCCCACGGCCCGGACCACACCGACCCCGAACGCTGACCGATCGCCCTGATAGTCCTTGTGATCGACCTTGCTGTTGAGGAGCTCCAGGCAGACGGTGACGCCGTGGTCCTCGGCCAGCCGCTTGATCTTGTTCAGGCCCTCGACGCAGTTGGCCGTCGCTTCCTCGTCCGGCATCCCGCGGCGGTTACCGAAGAAGGTAATCAGGTTGGGCACCTTGTGCTGCGCCGCGAGCGGGATGCCACGCTCGAGGCCGGCGAGAATTTTCGCGTGGTTCGCCTTGACGTTGAGGCCGTCGACGATCGTCCCGCCAAAGCCCGACCCCATCGAGCAGGTCAGCCCGTACTCGCGCGCCACCGGCCATTCCGATTCCGTCAGAAGGTCGATCGCGGTCAGTCCGATATCCGCCACCGCTTTGCAGAACTCGGGCAGCGGAATCTTTGCGAAGGGCCAGCGGCAAACCGACTGCTTGAGTCGCGCCTTGGAGACCGGGCGCTGACTCGCGCCGCCGACCGCGGAGTGACCTGGAGCAGCGACCATCGCCGCCGCCCCGGCGAGCGCCTGGCGTCTGCTGATGTCTCCCATACGCGCGCAGGCTACCACACGTCGGGCCTGGGTCATGCCCCGGGGTCTGACCCCGGTCTGACCCCGGTCTGACCCCGGTCTAGCGCCAGCCCGGACGGGAGCGGGAGTAACCGCTCGCCTCACGGCGCCGGCCGGCGTTCCACACCTCGCCGCAGCCGCCGCACCTCCAGTAACTCTCCGCGGTCACCACCTTGCTGACCGTGGTCACCTCGAGCGAGCGGCATTTGGGACATTGCGACGGGACGACGACCGGACCTGGCGCGATCGTTTCATTCATGCTGACTCTCCGGCGTGTGGCGGGATGGCGAAAACGCGTCTGAAGACTGGGGGAAGACCGGGGCCGACAGTCCCTCGACCACTATGGGTGAGGGAACGACAGGAGTCAAGGACGCCGGAGCCTTACCACGGCCAATCGGGCGCAAGGGAGTATAATGAAGACTCCTTTCCTGAGCCTCCCGGCCGCACCAGCCGACAGCCTCATCAAAGTGGCTTGGCTGGGGAATCATCCACTGTCCAATCTCGTGTTCGGCCGATGGTGCCTAGACCGAGGTAGGTCACGCCGTGCGGGACGTGCTGCTGCTTCTCGCCGTCATCCTGTCGATTCCATTCGTGATCATGGCGTTCGGACTGCCGATCGCGCTGGTGGCGCAATTATTCCTCTGGATCGGCCGGTTGTTCTAACAGGCGCGACGTTCCGCTGCACTTCGACATACACTGCTACCTCGGCCGTGGCGCACCTGAGGAAGGCAACGAGCCATCGACCATGACCACCACGCAGACCGACCTCGGCCGGGAGCGGCTGATCGCGCAATTAAACGAACTGATCCGGGCGCTCGACAGCCGCGTCCCCCAGCTCGAACGTGAAGGCGAGAGGCAGATTGCCGACGAAGCGGCCGCCCTCAAGCGGAAGGCGGCCGAGCGGCTCGCCGAGCTCGAAGTACTAACGACCGAGAACTGACACCCGGGCCGTCGAACGGCCGACGTAATCCGAACAGCCCCACGGCGGAATCGCCGTGACAAGTGCGAGGTGGAATGCTCACGACCCCAATCCAGCCTGTCAAAATGACCGTTCATCTCGTCAACCCGAGCCACCTGGCCTTTGGCGTCGGGGTCATCACCCCGCGGTGGCTGTTCGTCCTCGCGGGTGCGACGCCAGCATCGTTTGGCGATCCTCGGATCACGGATGAAACGCTGGAAACCTTCGATTGGGACACGCTGAAACCGGGCGACGTCATGGGCCTGGGCATCCACACCGGCAACGCGCTCCGCGGCTACGAGCTCGGCACCGAAGCCCGTAAGCGCGGCGCGATCGTTGTCTACGGCGGTATCCACGCGACCCTTTACCCCGAGGAAGCGCAGAGCCTCGGCGGAGCGCACGCGGTCGTCAAGGGAGACGGCGACCAGATGTGGCCGATCGTCCTCGAGGACGCCGCGCGCGGGACGCTCAAGCCGGTCTACGAGGCGGGACGCATCGACGCCGACCAGTTCGTGGCCGCGCGGTGGGACCTCCTGCCGGAGGGCCGCTACATGTGGGGATCGGTGCAGACCGTCCGCGGCTGCCCGAAGCACTGCTCCTTCTGCTCGGTCTGGCGCACAGACGGCCAGAAGCCGCGGCAACGCCACGTCGACGTCGTCGTCGGCGAGATCGTCGAGCTCCGCCGCCGCGGGTTCCGGTTCGTGGCGCTCGCCGACGACAACTTCTATCCGGTCACGCTCTCCGACCTGGCCATGGCCGAACGCCAGAACAACACCGCCCGCCTCGAGCAACTGAAGGCGCTGCGAGCCGAGCGTTTCGAGCTCATGGAGAAGCTGGCCGAACTGCCGTCAGACATGGTGTTCTTCACGCAGATCACCATGGAAGCGGCCGAAGACGATGCCTTCCTCGACGCGATGCGTCGCGCCCACATCAAGGGAGCGCTCGTCGGCGTCGAAGCGGTCACGCCCGAAGGCCTCAAGGACGTCTACAAGGGATTCAACGATTCCGGCGAAGCGCTCGTCACCCGCCTGCGGATGTTCCGCGAGCGCGGCGTGCACGTCCTCGGCTCGTTCATCTTCGGGCTGCCAAGCGATCGCCCGGTGACGTTCGAGGCGACGGCCGACATCGCCGACCGCGCCGGCCTGACCTTCGCGCAGTTCGTGATGCTGACGCCCTACCCCGGCACCATCGACTTCGCGGCGTGGGAAAAGAAGCTCGGCAACGATGCCCTGGAGGTCGGCGGCATCCCGGTCACGCGCCACTGGCTGATTCCCCAGGCCCAGCGGCCGAAGGTCTACACCCCGCATCCGGTCATGTCCGGCGACGAGATTCGCGCGCGCACGCAGGCGGTGTGGGACAAGTTCTACAGCCTCCCGCGCGTCTGGGCCCGCTCGCGCTGCCTCATCAGCCTCCGCTCGCGTATCGCCTTCGTGCTGATCTCGAAGCTCTATCGGCAGATGTACGCCAATACGGGCATCGCCACCGACAGCGCGCGCGTCAATCGCGCCAACCGCTGGGCCCGGATTATCGCCGTGCCCTGCCGGCGCCTCTTCACCGCCAAGCCGATGCCCGATCTGGCGATGCCCGCGCGCAGCGCCGTGCGGCTGCCGGCCGCGTCGGTCGCGCCCGCGCCGTAGTCAGACACTCCCATCGACTGTCGAGTGACCGATCGCCCTGGCGAACGCGCCAGGGCGACCAATTCCCTACAATGGGTCACGGTTGCGACGCCCCACGTCGCCCCCAAGATGCATTCAAGATGCATTCTGGAGAACGGAGGTCATCGTGCACAGTCTCAGCGGACCGTGGACTGCCAATCTGGCGAAATCCCGTCGCCACGCCAATCATCAGTTCCACGGCGCATCGATGCGCTTCGAGATCACCGGCGATAGCGTCCTGCTCACGTTCGGCGGCGTGAATGCCTCTGGCAAAACCGAGGCAGGCACGCGCACAATCTGCGCCGACGGTCGGGGCCACCCCGAACCAGCGGCACCCGGACTCGTTACAACTGGTACGATCGACGAACGCTCGCTCGAGGTGACCGCCACGAAAGACGGGGCGGTGGTTGGCCGCGGACGGTACGAAGTCTCCGAGGATGGCGCGGAGATGACGGCGACGATGTCTGGCATCGACGCGAGCGGCAGGGAGTTCGAACAGGTGATCGTGTTCGACCGCGGCTGACTCGCCGCGGTCCGGTGTCACTGGGCCGGGTAGATACCCTGGGCCTTCATCCACTTCGTGACGTCGCGCATCCGGCCGCGGAACTGATAGGGCTGCTCGAACGGCAGCGGGCCGGCTTTCTCCGCCGCGCTCTTGATGAGCGCCGCCTCGGCCGGAAACCCGTTGTCACCGAACTGCGTGACCGACTCGTACGCGAGCCGTGCCTCGATGATGAGCACCGAGGCGTTGCGCCCATCGACGAAGAGATAGCCCAGCGTGCGGCCATAGGGATCGAGTGTTGACGCCCGCAGCACCTCGACGCGCGTCGCGCCGGCGAAGACGCCGCGCGTGAACGCGCGCGCTTCCGGGCCGAACATCTGATCGAAGGGAATGTCGTGCTCAACGTGGCGGGTTTCCGGGGTATCGATGCCGAGCATCCGGACGATCTCGCCTTCGGTTTCTTTCGGCCACCGAATCACGACCGTATCCCCATCGTCCACCTGGACGAGGCGCGCATCGACGGCGACGCGGGCGGAGTGAGGCCGGGGCTGCGGCTGGGCGGTGGGCTTAGGCGCCGCCGGTTGCGCCGTCTGAAACGCGGCCGCGCTGATGACCGATCCGGTCAGGAGCAGCGCCGCACACAGTCGAGAGGCTGATCGCATGAGCATAGCGACTCAATCCTAACGGCGATCCCGTTCCGGGCAAAATCAGAATGCGCGGCGTCAACGCCCCGCCGGCGTCGCGCGGCACTCGAAGTTCGCCGCATCGTTGGTGTCGCCTTTGCCCTTGTAGACCGCGACTTGAGGATACGGACACAGGGGACGCAGCCGGTCCACCACACCGCTGACGGCGCGCGTCGCGAGGATCTGGTCAGGTGCGACGCCACGTTCCACCCAGTGCTCGAGCGCGGTCTGCATATCGAAGCTGTTCGGGCCGGTGCCGCCGCCGCAATGCGCCATGCCTGGCGCCATGAACAACCGGTAGAAGCCCTGGACATCCTGCAGCGTCTTCTCTCGCGCCTGACTGCCGCCAGCGAAGAACGACAGGACGCTCTCGTAGTAGTTGATGCTGTTCAGCGGCGTGATGAGCTGATCGTTCCACCCGTGATACTGCAGCAGCTTACCCCCGCGCTGCCGGTAGGCCGACAGGTTGGGATCGGTCGCGTTGAGAATCGGCGCGAACCGGGCCTCCGCCTTCTGATGGGCCTCGTAGTCGACGGGATCGCTGAAGTCGAACGTCTTCCAATCCCAGGCCGGATCGCCGAACACCAGCCACTTGTAGTGCGCGATCGGGATGGGAAAGGGATTCGTGAGATCGCGATTCGGCCAGAAGGGCTCGCTGCCGGGGACGAGGCCGGGATAGAGCTGGGCGCCGGTCTTCGGGTCCTTGAGACCGCCATAGACCCGGCGCGCGGCCTCGACTTGCGCCGGCGTGAGGCACGTCGCCGGCGCCTGATTGGCCTGGCACGACAGCACTGCGGGATCGAACGCACAGCGCCGTGGATCTTCGAGCACGCCATCGGCGACGCCGTCCGTGCTGTCGCAACTGGCGAGAGCCGCGCGGTGCAGCAGGCCCAGCGCCTGGACAGGAAGGTTGTTGACGCCGTCCTTGAAGACGGCCAGCGTGGCGTCCAAGTCTCCGGCCATGAGCCGCGTCCAGTTGTTCGCGGGCATACCGGCCACGATGCCGTCGTAGTCGCCAGGAAACCGCTGCGCCGCCATCAGGCCCTCGTAGCCGCCTGACGAGCAGCCGATGAAGTAGGCGCGCTGCGGCGGTTTCGTATAAAAGGCCTCGGTGATCGCCTTGGCCTTGAGCGCCGTTTCGTGATGCGACCGGTACGCGAAGTCGACGAGCTGCTCCGGCTTCTCGAACGCGAACCGGGCCGCGTTCATACCACCTGCCGCTTCGTGGCCGGTATTGGTCGATGCGGTCGCATACCCGCGCCGCAACTGCTCGGCGAGCGGCCCGTAGGAGATGGTGCCCGCCCACCCGCCGTTGCCGACGCCGGCGAACTTGCCGTTCCAGTTCTCGAGCGGCAGCCAGACTTCGAACGCAATCTGCGAGTCGCTGGTTGGGGCGATGACCCCGGCGACGCGGCAAAACGGCGGTAGGTTGGCGAGCGCGTTCGTCGAGCCCGGTGGCGTGAAGGATCCGGTCGTAATCGCCTGCGCCGTAGCAATAGTCGTGTTCGGCAGCTTCTGCGCGCCAAGACTCGCGCAGTCCGCGCCTGGTGCGGACTGCGCCGCCAGGCGCGCCATCGTCAGAAGGGTGAGGAGCGCCACGACGCCCATCGGTTGGAGTCTTGTCGATCGCATGTCGGTTCCCCGGTCGCGTGCGAGTGGATTGTAGCCCAGTCGGCGCCACGGGTTCCCCCGTGGCGCCGAGGCCGACGCCTGCCTGAGATTAGTGGTCCTTGAACATCACGCACAGGCTCGTCGCGGTCGATGGGTTCGCCGGATACGAGGTCTGGGTCGCGGCCTCGTCCGATGCGGTGATGACGACCTGTTGGAGCTTGACGTTACGCTCCTGTTGTTGCTGGCCTGCTCCGAATACGAGCCTGTGCCGGTACTGCCGGAACGCGAATCGCCAATCTGACGGCATCACCAACTTGAGCTTCTTGAACAGGAAGCCTTCGTTGAGGGCGACGACATCGACGGTTGCTTATTGGTGAGATCTCATGATCTTCAGCGTGACCTGCTTGAACTTCACCGGCTCGGTCAGCTTGGTCGTGCACGCCTCGGCCCCGGTCGGATCCTCGAAGACCTGGACCAGATCGGCCTTCTTACTCCACTTATGGCGGTCGCCTTCCCTGTCGGCCAAGGTGCGAATTATTGAGGTAGATGTCCACCGAGCCGTCTCTGACGATCAATACCTTGTCATCGATGGCGTCCAACGTCACGACGAAGCCGGCGACGGCGAGCGCGAGGGTCACTGACAGCACGCGAGTGCGGATCGACATGACGGAACTCCTGCTTTGACTGACGTTGCCGGTAGAGGTCGCGACGAGATTGCCGATTACAGCCACGGTTTGAGGTCCGGCCTCGACTCGTAGAGGCGTAAGCCGGCCGCATCGAACTGCGCGATGAAGCGAGCGCGCTCGGCGTCGGCCACCGCCTGCCAGCGCGCCACGGCGTCGGTGCGCCCGAGCGCGGTCGCGGCCTGGGCCGCCAGCCGCGCCGCCAGCCACGCCGACTCGTGCCGCTCATCGGCAGCGAGTTGGTCGGCCAGTGGGCCCGCTGCCGTCAGGGCCTCGTCGTAGCGCCGAAGGCGCAGCAGCACTTCGGCCTTGGCGAGCGCCGCCCGCGCGATCGCGTGGCGATCGCCCGACTCGACCGCCGCGTCACTCGCCGCCTCCATGAGCGACACGGCCTCGGCCGCTCGGCCGCCGCGGGCGAGCGCCAGAACCACCACGCGCTGCAGCTCGCCGCGCATCGCGGCTGAGAGGTCGGCCGGAGGCGCAGCGAGCGCGCGGCGCGCGATGGCGAGCGCGCGGGCGTTCTCGTTGCGCGCGAGCAACACGCGGGCGCGGCCAAGGGCCCGCGATCGCTCCAAACCGCTCGTGGATGCGCCCATGCCGGAGTCCCGGCTGAACATGGCGTCCAGTTCCCGCTCGGCATCCTCCAGCCGCCCTATCCGCCACAGGATGTCGGCGTGCAGCACCGTGCCGTGGGCAATGTCGTAAGGCGCCTTGAGCGATCGGAACCGCGCCAGGCTCTCGTCGCCGTGGCGGACAGCGGCCACGTAGAGCTCGCGCTGCAGCAGGACGCGGCTGAGCGAGTCATGCTGTTCGGCGACCTGACGTTCGTTGCCCGTGGCGACCGCGCTCGCGAGCAGCGCTTCATAGCTGGCCTGTGCGGCGGTCAGGTTCCCAAGCCGCTCCTCGCCACGCGCGAGCAGCGTGAGCGCACGGGCGCGCAGCGCGGTAAACCCCGTCTGGTCGTAGTAGGTAAACGCCGCCCGGGCTTCGGCGATGGCTTCCGCCACTGAGCCGGTCCTCATCAAGAGACTGGCAAGCGCCAGACGTGCGCGCGCCTGCGACCGGCGCGCGCCAGCACGATCGGCGCGATCGACCGCGCTCCGAAAATGCTGCTCGGCCGTTTTCAGCTGCCCGCGGTAGATGAACACGTTGCCGAGATCGACCAGCCCGAACGCGTTGAGCCCCTCGAACCCTTCGCTGATGCGCACGCCGTCGCGGGCGTGCTTCTCGGCATCGTCGTATCGCCCCTGGGCGCCGGCCACGCTGCTCAACTTGAACAGCACCGCGGCGCGTAGGTACGCACTGTCAACGGAGGCGGCCAGCTGCAACGCTCGCTCGAGCGCGGCACCGGCTTCCGTCAGACGCTCGAAGCGATCGAGCATCACGCCGCGCTCGTAGGAGACCGTGGCGACGCCTTCGACCTGGCTGCGCGCGGCGTAGAGCTCCTCTGCCCGCTTGAACGCCGCGTCCGCCGCCGCGGGGTCTCCCGATCGGCCGTAGAGGATTCCCATCCGCAGAAACGGCGCCGGGTTCTGATCGTCGATCTGCGTCGCCTGGAGGTAATGTGCAACCGCTTTTGGCACCGCCTCGGCGGCCTCGTACACCCGCCCCAGGTCGACCAGGATCGGCGCCGACTTCGGGTGCACCTTGGCGAGCGCGGAGTACGCCTGCAGCGCCGTGGAGATGTCGCGGCCCACCATGGCCATGGCGGCTTCGAGCTGCAGCCGTTGGTCGTCTGGAAGCCGCGACCGGTCGGGCACAAGCGAGGCGGCTTTCAGCACCGATTGACGCGCCCGAGCCTCCTGATCGAGCTCGAGCTGGGTTTCCCCCAGCCTCGCCCAGGACAACGCATATGCCGGATCGATCTGCACGGCTCGCTCGAGAGCGCGGCTGGCCTGGAGGTAAGCGCCCTCCTGCAGGGCACTGATCCCATCGACGTACCATCGTTCTGCAAGGGGCGAGATCGTCGGTGCCGAATTCGTCCCGGCCGCACGCCACGTGGCGAAGGCGAGCCCGGCAAGCGTGAGGACCGCGACCGTCAACCCCACCGCCGCGCGACGGCTCCAGCGATGTGGCGGCGGGGACGGCGCGGGAGGCGTGGCCGTCGGCGTCTGCGGTTCGATGCCGCGGAGCACGTCCCGCAGGGCCCGCTGGAATTCGCCCGCATTCTGGAAACGCGCCACCGGGTCCCACTGAAGCGCCCGAACGAGCAACTCGCGCAGGGCGTCGGGCGTATCAGGACCGAGCCGCGAGTAATCCGGCGTGTTGGCAAGCAGCACGAATACGGCATCGAACCACCGCGGACCGCCGGCGTTGTACGGCCGGGTGCCGGACAGCATCTCGAAGAGGACGACGCCGAGCGAGAAGAGGTCGCTGCGCTCATCCAGGGCATGGCCGAGCGCCTGCTCGGGTGACATGTACCCGGGCGTCCCTGCCACGCCAGCCTGAGACTCGGTCGTGTCCGACGAGGTGGCCACGACCCGGCGGGCAAGGCCGAAATCGAGAATCTTCACCCCGCCCGCGGGCGGTAGTTGGATATTGCCAGGCTTGATGTCGCAATGAATCACGCCGGCGCCGTGCGCGTGCGCGAGCGCGTCGGCAATGGTCAGGCAGACCCGGACGGACTCCTCGACGGCCAGTGGGCCTTGCAGCAGACGGTCGCGCAACGACGTGCCCTCGACGTACTCCATGACCATCACGACCGCGCCGTGATGGTCGATGACGTCGTACACCTGGGCAATGCCGGGATGCGTCAGGCCGGCGGCGGCTCGAGCCTCGCGCAGGACGTGCGCGCGCGCCACCGGATCGTCGCCGACGCCGCGAACGACCAACTTCAGCGCCACGACACGCTCGAGACGCGCATCGCGGGCAAGATAGACGCGCCCCATCCCTCCCGAGCCGAGGACCCGGATGATCTCGTAGGGACCAACCATGGTGCCCGCGGCCAGAGGCGGGGCGTCGGAGGCCGGCTCACGCTCGTCGCCGGCCCGGACGATCGTGGCCAGCGTCGAAGCCATCGGCAGGTCGTAGAGGCGGTGGAGGGTGTCCTCGGAGGGAAGTGCCTCGTCGAGGTCGGATCGCAATTGCGGATCGCTTGAACAGGCGCGATTCAGGACGGCAGGCCGATCGGCGGGCGCGACGTCGAGCGCGCCGGCGAGTACGTCTCTCACCTGAAGCCAACGCTCTGGTCCCATTTGATCCCTCGACGCCTTGAATACGCGGGGAACGACGAAGCCCTGAAGCTCGGCCATTCTACTCCTCCGGACGGGCCACGGGGTCCCCGTGCTCAAATAAACGTGGAGTTGGCGCTTCGCGTACACCTTGGGCCGGGCAATGGGAGCCACGGACAGCGAACAAAGCGCACGATGGGCTTTTTAGGGCGGAAACGACGGATTGAACGCGGGAAACGGGAGGAGGGGATTAACCAGCGGACCGACCTTCTGTCACCAGGTCGGGGTCTTCGGGAAATGGCGGGGTCGACGGGACTCGAACCCGCGGCCTCCGGCGTGACAGGCCGGCGTTCTAACCAACTGAACTACGACCCCGTAATCGAACTGTCGATGAAAGTGTGAAGTCTGGAGTTTGAAGTTCGAAGTCCGTGAAGTCTGAACTTCGAGTGAATTGGAAGTTTGAAGCTTGGAGTCGAGCACGGTTCCGACTTCGAATCATCGACTTTCTACTTC
>CAWKBU010000013.1:0-215870 GCA_963847975.1 uncultured Acidobacteriota bacterium
TCCGTCCTATTGACATTCTGTATGTGGTCGCCTACTCTCATACAGAATCTCTGTAGGAGGGTAGTACGACGCCAAAGACTGATCTACTACAAGGGACGCTCGACCTTCTGATCTTGCGTGCGCTCTTGCTCCAGCCAGACCACGGCGTAGGCATCACACGTCGCATCCAGCAAATTACTCGCGGCACGTTCGACGTCAAACCGGGATCCCTGTTCCCCGCTCTGCATCGCTTGGAAGAGAGAGGGTGGCTGGCCTCGCAGTGGGGCGAGTCAGAGAATCGTCGACGCGCGAAGTACTACAAGTTGACGGCTGTAGGTCGACGCGAGATCGATGCGGAGCTCACCAATTGGCAGCGTATCGTCGCGGCGATCGGCTGGGCAATCAAAGCCACTTCATAAGAGCCAGCCATGCGCTTCCTTGCGACGCTGTTCCGCAACTTGTCGCGTCATGGCGCCGTCGAGCGCGATCTCGACGAGGAAGTGCATGCGCACTTCGAATTATTGGTTGACGAATATCGCGCAACCGGCATGGAGGACGCCGCTGCACGACGGGCGGCACGATTGGAACTCGGCGGGACTGGGCAAGTGAAAGACGCTGTCAGGGACGTGCGGCGGGGCATATGGCTCGAACACTTCTGGCAAGATCTGCGCTATGCGCTGCGTATCTTCCGCCGGAGCCCCGGTTTCGCCGCGACGGCTGTCGTCTCCCTCGCAGTCGGGATTGCCGCCGCTACAGGGGTGTTTAGCGTCGTGAACGCGGCACTACTGAATCCTTTCCCATTCGCCGACATCAATCGGATCGTCAGGCTTGACATGAACGACAAAGGCAAGCCGCGTGGTCTGTTTGTCACGGCGCGACAGCTCGTCGCCCTTCAACACAGCGAAGTCTTCGACGGCGCCTTCGCCTCGAACACCTGGCAGATGACGCTGACCGGCCAGGGCCTCCCAGAAGCGGTGGGCACCCAGCATTTTTCAGCAAACGGTTTGAACGTACTCGGGGTTCCGCCCCTCCTCGGACGAGTCTTTGACGAGGCGGACGGGCCGGCGGGCGAGCAGCCCCAACAGGTCGTCGTGCTCACCTATCGGTTCTGGCAGCGACACTTCGGCGAGCGGCCTGAGGCAGTAGGGCAGACCCTCTATTTAAACCGCGAACCCTACACCGTGATTGGCGTGCTGCCACGTCAGTACTTTTACACTGGTCCGGAGATTCTCGTTCCCCTTGATCTGACGTTCGATTCGAACTTCGCATGGGGCGTCCAGGCCCGTCTCAAGCGGGGCGTCACTCCACGCATGGCCGAACAGCGACTTCAGCCGCTCTTCGACGAGTTCGCCAGGGAGGCGCCGCAACGCTTTCCGAAGGAGGTGCGTCCGCTCGTACGAAGTCTGGTCGAGACACAGTGGGCGGCCGGCTTCGTGCCGACGCTCCTGTTGATCTTCGCGGCGTCTATGTTGCTGCTCCTGATCGCCTGCGCGAACGTGTCCATCCTGCTGTTGGCGCGCGGGACCGCGCGGGCGCATGAGTTCGTCGTGCGCGCCGCCCTCGGGGCCAGTCGCGGACGATTGACGAGGCAGCTCCTCGTGGAATCGCTGCTCCTGGCATTCGCCGGCGCCGCACTGGGCGTTGCCCTGGGCTACTGGGGCCTGCCGGCCGTGCTCAGGCTCTTGCCTCCCGGTTCGGTTCCGGTCGGGAACCTCCTCGCAATACCCGTCAATGTACCGGTCTTGCTGTTCAGTGCGGGCCTTGCGACGGCGTCGGCCCTGGTTTCTGGACTGTCACCGGCCTTGTCGTTTTCGCGCCCGCGCCTGACGGCGACGGTCCGGACGACCGCCGGCGTCCAAAGCCGGCGAGCGCATCATCTCCTGCTCGCGGCTCAAGTCGCGGTGACGGTGCTGCTCCTCGCGGGCACCGGTGCGGCTGTCCGCGTGCTCATCGATCTGTACCGGACATCGCTTGGCTACGATCCGCACCATGTGATCGTCGCGACGATCAACCTTCCAGAGAACAGTTACCGGGAATGGGCGGGCCGCGCCACGTTCTACGAGAGCCTGCGGGATCGCATGGCAGAGGTGCCCCAGGTCGAGTCGGTCGCACTCGCCACCTACAGTGGGATACCACCGCAGTCGGGCGAACGGTCGGTGGTCGAAGTTCCCGGCCTGGACATGCCAGGAGACGAAGCGCCGGTTGTCCAACGGATCAGTGCCGACTACTTCTCGACGATGAAGATCCCGCTCATTCGAGGCCGCGTGTGGTCAGATTCAGAGAGCGGTGGGACGCCCCACGTCGCCGTCGTCAATCAAACGATGGCTCGTCAGCGTTGGCCTGACGAATCCGCGATCGGACGGCGCGTCCGAATGCCCGATTACATCAAGCCACCCAACCCATACAGGCTGGCGGCGCCCGGCAGCGACGGCTGGTTCGAAATAGTCGGTGTCGTGGGCGACACACCCAATGTCGGTCTCCATGAGCCGCCGGCGCCGTCGATCTACGTGCCGTACACGCTCATGCTGAGCGATTCCCTGAATGTGATCCTGCGGACGAGTCGCGACCCACTTGCGATGACCCGTTCGATTCGGGAAGCGCGTGCGTACCGTCGATCCCAATCAACCCGTAAGCGTCTACACAGCCGAAGGCGCGCTGGCAAGGGCGGGCTGGGCCCGTGAGCGGTTTGTGACGTCGCTGTTGCTCGGCTTCGCGATGTTTGCGCTGATGCTCGCAGTAGTCGGGCTCTACAGTGTCGTGTCGTACTCGGTGTCGTGCCGGTTCAAAGAATTTGGCATCCGTATGGCGCTCGGTGCCGGTCGCGGGCGCATCGTAAACGCTGCGGTGCAGCCGGCGGTCCTGGCCATCGTCGCGGGCCTCTTCGCTGGTCTCGCATTGAGCGTGGGGCTTAACAAGGTTGTAGCTCAGTGGTCGATCGGCAATCTGAACGATCCGGTCGTGCTCGTCGCCGTCAGCCTGGTGCTGTTTGTCGCTGCGATGATGTCCGCCGCGATTCCAGCGAACCGAGCTGCCTCGATTCAGCCGGTCGACGCGCTTCGGACCGACTGAACCTGGTCGGAAATCGCTGTACTGTCTTGCAGGACAGGACTGGTTACTCCCAGGTACCAGACGACAATGATCCCGTTGGCACCGAAGCCGAAGGCATCTTGACCACCAGCGGCCGCGACTGACATATTGATCAGCCGCTCGTGTCCAAGGCCCGTCGCAAACTCAGCGGCCTGTTCGCACAACGCTTCCCACGAAATCTTCGAACTCTGAAACACACGGCTCCTTACGGTCATCAGCCCTCCTCAATCCCCACAGTTCAGTTTCGTCTCCACCTAGGGACTTCCTTGTAGGTCAGCAGCGCATGGGTCGAGTGCGCATGTCGACGACAATCCTACGCCGAGAGCGCCGTGGGCATCATATCCGTCGCGTACAGCTTCCTCGGACTGCAGTTCCTGCGACTGTGGGGAGCCGTGTGGGAGACGATTCGGGTGCAGCAAGTCGAGCTGGTCTATAAGGCACGAAACGTCCGACACGACGATGCCAATCGCGTTGTGGGTTTTGGCATATCGCGGCGATTCAATGAGGTGTAGCGTGATTGTGCCCGCGTGCCCGTCACGCTAGACTGCGGAGGCGTTCCGGCATTGGGTTGGCCCGGTTCGCATAGTATTCGTGAAGCCGCGCCGGTGCAATCATGAGAGCGGCGCCTCGCTGTCCTTTGTTCGTCTGCCATGCGAACTGCTGCCGGTCTGTTCTGGCTCGCTACCTCTATCGACATCTGTGTCGCCAGGCTCCGGCCCTCTCAGCGGGGTTAGAAGCGGGAGAGCGGATCAATGATCGCGCGGAACGGATGCTCCGAGAGTGGGGGATTGACGCGAGCGCACACTCACCGTTGCAGCTCTCGCGCGACTTGTGTGTGGAAGCCGGTGCGATCTTCGTGATGGGGCCGTCGTACTTGCACCGGGTCATCTGGGAGTATGGCGAAGACCTTGCCGAGAAGGCGTACCTATTCGCCGATCCGTTCAGCAGACCGGTGTCGTTCGGTAGTGGGCGGTACAAGGTGTCCGATCCTTCGTTCGACACCCGACCGACGCATGAACTGCTCAAGGAGTTCGGGTGGATGCGCGAGCGGGTGCTGCAAATCCGACTCGCTCTGCTCGGGGACGGCAGACGGCTTGTCCCGTTGAGCGAGTATCTCGAGCTATGTAAGACGGTCGATCGCGGAAGCCATTGAGCCGAACAGGATGCGTCGGGACAGTCGATCCGGCGTCATTCGAAGCCGACACAGTTGCTTGGGCATCGGAGCGATCGCGTTACCTATCCAGGATCGCTCGGGCACGTGCTGGAACAGAACTCAATCAATCAGCCCTCGCGGTAGAGTCACACTCGCTCGCCGTGATGAGTCATGATGGCTGAAAAGGAGCAGGCATGGGAGACAAGGGCGGCAAGAAGGACAAGGAAAAGAACAAACAACAGCAGCTGACGAAACAGAAACAAGAGGAGCAAAAGAAGCAGGATAAAGCCCGGCCAAAGACTCCGTAGCAGGGCGGAATTCGTGATCACGAGTGGTCGGCGTGGCCGGCGGCTCGTACTGATCTTTTCCAGGATCCGCGTAGGTTCGAATCCCATCAGTCGCCGTATGGCGGCCGACCCTCCGGTCCGAGTCGGTCGCCGCGGCAAGGCGCACCAGCTGCTGAGCTAGTAGCGGCCCTGATAAGGGACGCCGAATCAGCGGAAACGATTGACTACGTCGCGGGCGAGTACGCGCGTCGCGCCGGCCAACCTCCGACAACATCGTGATGAGGATGCCAAACGAGGTTTACAGGCGCGCGGTCACGCAATCGCCGAATCGACGAAGACTCAGGCCAGGCAACTGGTCACGTCAGCAGGCTCAGTATTGCGTAGATAACGATGGCGCCGACGAGGCCGAATCCAAGCAGTTTCGCGAGTGCATAGGAGCCAATTAGCTTCAACATGTCTGAACTCAGGTGCAACATGAATACCAAGGGACGCGATGGTGCGGACCGCCGCTGTGCGCCCCGTCCCCGCCCTGACCGTGGTCTGTTCAGCCAGCCGTGGGCTTAGTCGCCGTCTGAACTGTGCCGACTTACAGCCGGCTGGCGCTCTATTCGTCAGGGTCGTTGGCCATTGAGGGGACGTCCCTACGGTGGAGCCCGGACATCCCAACATCCGCGGGCGTGCCGTTGGCTCCCCCGGGCTTCTGCCGGGCGTCTCGCACCGGCGCCGTGGACTCCACGTGTTCCCGGTTCTCCGGGGCCTTTGTTGCTGAGTAGTCGGTGGTGCCTCCGGGCCCGACCTCATCCTTTGTGGTTGATTTTGTCGGCATCGTGTTACTCCCAAGTACTCAGATGGTTCTTACTGCTCGCGGACTACCCATGTTGTGCGGCGTCCCCGACGTCACGGCTCGCCGCGAGGACAAAGAGCAAGATCTCAACCAAGCAACACTAGATTCATTGCCGCCCCCGCTCGCGGTCAGCTGAGCTCCCAGGCGTTCAATTGCCCCGCCGCTCGCCGTATTCTCGAACACACACCACACGTCAACCGATTCGGAAGTCCGACGGATTCTCACCGCGAGGCGTGCGTGCGAGCTGGGAGACGTCATGCCGTGATCAAGACGTTCGGGGTGCGCCGTGGAGACGAAAATATGCGATCCTCTCCCATCCGCCCGGCAGGTTCGATTTTGCCGCGGGTGCCGGGTCCGCCGCGACGCCGTTCCTCGAGCAGTTCTTCGATTAGTACGTCGTCCGGTCCACTAGTCCGATCACGGCCGGCCGCCCCTGGAGTTCATCGCGATCGGACACCAGCTCACGGGCGTGAGTCATCACGTTTGTGGTTGGGTGTCGCGGTGACGCGTGCGGCCATCTGCTTCCCAGCCAAAACGTTCGACGCTTGGTGAGCAGAGGCTTGGTGAATTCTGAGATGCTCGTGGCGGCTACGTTCTGCGTGTCGAACGAATCCGCTTGAGCGCAGCCGACCGGTCACCTCAAGCCAAGACGTTCGATCAACGCTCGGAAGCGGGGCGCGGATCGGAGGGGATCGAACAACGGCCACGACGGCAACCACATGAGCTGCCACGAGCGCTCGTCTTGGGCGCGTTCGAGAGCTGCCAGTGCGCGATCGTGCTCGCCGAGACCGAGATAGATGAGCGCTTGCGCGTAGGACTCGACGTGCCTCTTGCTGCTGATCTCATCGAGTTCCAATTGCAGGGCGTGGGCCTCGCGCTCGCGACCGGCCAATGCCAGCCCGTAACCGAGGCTGGCAAGCGTTTCGATGTCTCGCGCGAGGCTGATCGCCTTCTCCAGTTCGGGCAGGGCGGCATCGAGATCGCCACGCGAGGCGTGCAGCAGCCCGAGCTCACGCCGAGACTCGATAAAGTGCGGGTCCAGTTCGAGCGTCTGGTGATACCGATCGATCGCCTCCGCATAACGGCGGGCCGTCCATAACGTGAAGGCCAGATCGTTGTTGATCATGGGTGACAGAGGATCGAGCGCCCTGGCATGCTCGGCCGCGACAACGGCTTCCGTGCATCGCCCACGAGCCACCAGATAGAGCGCGTAGTGGGAGTGCGTCTCTGCCGATCCTGCCGCCGTCGCCAGTGCGCGTTCGAACGCCGCTTCCGCGCCGAGCCAGTCCCAGTAGAACATTCGCACGAGCGCCATCGCACGATGCGCGTCACCGAGTTGCGGATCGAGTTCCAGCGCATGCTGCGCGGCTTCCTCTGCCTGCGAAAAGCCTTCCGTTGGTGACACCACCCCGAAGGCGCCGAGGGCGATGTGCACATCTGCAAGCATGGCGTGCGCCGCGGCGAACGTCGGCTCCAACGGCGACGGCGCGACGCAGGCAGTCGCGGGCCTTGCAAAACCCGTCCTCCGTCACCCTGCTCCAGTGATGGCGACCTCGCAGATAGGCTTCGTGCGCCGCCGGATGCACGGGCGCGCGCGCGAGCCGTACCCGTTCGCCGGGCCTCAGCGTGACTTCGATAGCCATGGCGATCGCGTGCGCGACATCGCTCTGTAAGGTCAGGACATCGTGCACCGGACGGTCGTAGCGCTGCGCCCAGACGTGTGCGTCCGTCGCGGCATGGATCAACTGCGCCGTGATGCGCACCCGATCGCCGACGCGGAGGACGGACCCTTCAATCACGCCTTCGACGTTCAGCTCCTCCGCGATCTGTTTCAGCGGGACCTGTGTCTCCTTGTACCGCATGATCGACGTGCGTGAGATGACTCTCAGCGCCTTGATTTGCGCCAAATCGGCAATCAGCGCATCCGTCATCCCATCGACGAAGTACTGCTCCTCAGGATCGGCTGAGACGTTGACGAGGGGGAGCACCGCAATCGACTCGATACGCCGGTCGTTCTGAGCGTGATTCGCGATCCCGGCTCTGCCGCACCTCTCGCACGGTCCCGACGAATCGATAGCCCCTTTTCGGCACCGTTTCTATCCAGCGCTCACTCTTCCCGAGTGCCTTCCGGATGGACCAGATAGTCCCCGTCAAGTTGGCCTCGTCCACGAACGTATCAGCCCAGAGCGTCGCGATCAGTTCATCGCGAGTCACCAGCCGTCCGTGCCGCGTGAGCAACAGCACAAGCATCTCGAAAGCCTTTGGCGTGAGGGCTACCGGCTGGTCATCACGAAGCAGACGGCCTTCCGCGAGCTCAACCCGAAACGGACCGAACAGCCAGACGGTTTGCGGCTTCGAGAAAGATTCGAGGTTTTTTGCAGGCTTCTCAGAGGACATGCACCAGCCATTCTGGCCAAGCTAAGAGCGCAATCGGCGGCGCCAGCATGAATGGTCCGAGCTTCCACGGACCGAGCGCCAAGGCATTAGACCATGAGTGCGTATGTGGCGACCGAGCACACGGCGCAGTGACGTCACGGGCGCGCTCACTTTCGGACTGGCCTGGGCGATGGTTGGGAACGCTTCTGCCTCTTCAGAACACCAAGATCTCGGCACCGGCTCGCATTCCGCCTTGGCCCTGTCGGCTCGTCGTCAAGCCAACACTCCTCGGGGTGGTCGAGGAAGGCTGGGAACGGTCGCCGACGTTCCGCGGCCAATGTCGCGAACTCGCGGATGCCTCCTCCGTCGTCGTGCTCGAATGGCGCCAGCCCCGGGATTCGCAGAGTCGGGCCAGCACGCGGATGGGCACGGATTCCGCCGGCGTCGTAGTCGCGAAGGTGTACGTCCCGCCGGTCGGGGCTGCCATCGAGCTCGTCGCGCACGAGTTCGAGCACGTGCTCGAGAGGGCAAGGGGACAGGACCTTGCCGCCGAGTCGCGCCGGCGCGACTCGGGTGTCTGGCGAGCGTTTGATGGCTTCGAATCGCAGCGTGCCATCGATATCGGTCGTCAAGTGGCAAGGGAAGTCGAGGCAGAGTCGCGGAGCGCGCAACCTCCCAACCGTACGTCAGTCGTCACGGGCTCATCGCTAGGACCATTCTCACGAGGGAACTCGAGCCGCCGTCACCTCGTTGATGTCCTGGAATTCTAGCAATCGATCCTCTGCTTAGTGTCAATCAGCTTGCGGCGTGGCTGCGACCGATCTCAATTTCTTTGGTGGCGCGATCCCGAGTTTGCGCCTGAGGAACGGCACGATTTCGGGCAAGGCGTGCGCATCGACGAAGTGCCCGCGATCGCCGAACTCGAAGTAGCTGCACTTCAATCGCGCCGCGACGTGCCTGGGCTCCGCCACGGGAATGTGAGGGTCGTCGGTGGAATGGTAGATCGCGATCCACTGCTGATGGTCACGAATCAGGTCCCACCGCCAGGGCGCGTCGTAGTAGCCGCTCGCCGCTTCTTCAGCGTCTCCGAGGTCGGTGTGGCACACGCCCACCAGGATCGACCCGAGGAGCCGATGGGTCTCCGCGTATCGCAGGGCGGCGACCGCACCCGAGGAGTGCCCGACCAGTACCGTGTTCTCGTCGGCGCCCAGTTCGTCGAGAAAGGGCAGCCAGAACCGGGCCCGAGCTTTGACGTTGTCGGGGAACGTCCGGTTGATGACCGTGAGACCAAGCGCGAGGCATTCGCGCTCCAGCCACGGGTACCAGTTGTCGCCAGCGGTACAGCCACCGTTACCGTGCATCACGATGATTTTCATGCGACCTGCAGGCTGCAAGGTTACCGTCTAACCGGGCGACCGTCACGATCGTACAATGTCTTCGACTCCTGTCCGGTCGAACCACTCCATGATCCCCATCGCCAGGCGAATCGCTGACGAGCTTCAGGTGCGCGTGTCCCAGGTCGAGGCCACAATCGCGCTGCTCGACGACAAATCCACCGTGCCCTTCATCGCCCGCTACCGCAAGGAAGCCACCGGCGGGCTCGACGACACGCAGCTGCGCGCGCTCGCCGAGCGGCTGGCCTACCTGCGCGAGCTCGAGGATCGGCGCGCGGCGATCATCGAGAGCATCACGGCGCAGGGGAAGCTCACGCCGGAGCTCGCCGCGGCGCTCGACGCCGCCGACACGAAGGCGCGGCTCGAAGATCTGTATCTGCCCTACAAGCCGAAGCGGCGCACGCGGGCGCAGATCGCCAGGGAGGCCGGGCTCGAGCCGCTCGCCCGCGGCCTGCTGCAGAATCCGCAACTCGTGCCCGAACAGGCGGCGGCCGCCTATGTCGATCCGGAGAAGGGGGTCGCGGACGCTAGCCGCGGCGCTCGAGGGCGCGCGCTGGATCCTGATGGAGCAGTTCTCCGAAGATGCCGAGCTCGTCGGCGGATTGCGGCAGCTCGTGTGGGAACGCGGCGAATGGCGCTCGACCGTCGTGCCCGGGAAGGAAACCGAAGGCGTCAAGTTCTCCGACTATTTCAGCGCCACCGAGCGGCTGAAGAGCGTGCCCTCGCACCGCGTCCTCGCGCTGATGCGCGGGCGCAAGGAAGGCATTCTCCGGCTCGCCGTCGTGCTGCCGGACGAAGAAGGCGCCGCCGGCCCGACGGAGCCCGAGCGCCGGATTGCCGGGAGGGCCGGCATCGAACAGAAAGGCCGGCCGGCGGACGCCTGGCTCGCCGAGACGGTGCGCTGGACGTGGAAGGTCCGACTGCTCGCGCACCTCGAGATCGAGAGCGAGCAGCGGCTGCGCGAGCTGGCCGAGACGGAAGCCATCCGCGTGTTCGGCCGTAACCTGCACGACCTGCTGCTGGCCGCGCCGGCCGGACAGCGCACGACGATGGGACTCGATCCGGGGTTGCGGACGGGCGTCAAGGTCGCCGTCGTCGACGGGACCGGCAAGGTGCTCGACACGGCGACCGTCTATCCGCACGAGCCGCGCAAGGACTGGGACGGAACGCTGCGCACGCTGGCCGCGCTCGCCGCGCGCCACGGCGTGCAGCTCATCTCGATTGGCAACGGCACCGCGTCACGGGAGACCGACGCGCTCGCCGGCGATCTGATCAAGCGGCATCCGGCGCTGGCACTGACGAAGGTCGTGGTCTCGGAGGCCGGGGCCTCGGTCTACTCGGCGTCGGCACTCGCCGCCCAGGAGTTCCCCGATCTCGACGTGTCGCTGCGCGGCGCGGTCTCGATTGCGCGCCGGCTGCAGGATCCCCTCGCCGAGCTCGTGCGCATCGAGCCCAAGGCCATCGGGGTTGGCCAGTATCAGCACGACCTCAATCAGGCGCTGCTGGCGCGGCAGCTCGACGCGGTCGTCGAGGATTGCGTCAACGCCGTCGGCGCCGATGTGAACACGGCGTCGGCGCCCCTGCTCGCGCGAATCTCGGGCCTCAACGAGACGCTCGCGAGGAACATCGTGGCGTTCCGCGACGAACATGGCGCGTTCAAGAACCGCAAGCAGCTGATGAAGGTGCCACGCGTCGGCGATCGCACGTTCCAGCAGGCCGCCGGATTCCTTCGCGTGACGAACGGCGACAACCCGCTCGACGCGTCAGCCGTGCATCCCGAGGCCTACCCCGTCGTCGAGCGGATCGTCGCCCGCACCGGCGTCGGGATCCGCGACTTGATTGGCGCGTCCGCCGTGCTGCGCACGCTCAAGGCGGAAGAGTTCGCCGACGCGCAGTTCGGCGTGCCGACGGTCAAGGACATCCTCGTGGAGCTCGACAAGCCTGGCCGCGACCCGCGGCCGGAGTTCAGGACCGCCGCGTTCAAGGAAGGCGTGCAGGCGATTGGCGATCTCACGCCCGGCATGCAGCTCGAGGGGGTCGTCACGAACGTCGCGAACTTCGGCGCGTTTGTCGACATCGGCGTGCACCAGGACGGCCTCGTGCACGTCTCGCAGCTCGCCGATCGCTTCGTCAAGGATCCCCGCGACATCGTGAAGGCCGGCGACATCGTCAGGGTCAGGGTGGTGGACGTCGATCTGCCGCGCAAGCGAATCGCCTTGACGATGAAGCTGCAGGATCGCGGGGGCAGCAGCCAGGCGGCTCCACCCGCGGCACGGGTCGCCGTCACCGCGCCCCGCCCGCCCAAGCCCGCCGCGCCACAGACCTCGCTGGCCGCCGCGTTCACGAAGTTGAAGGGCTGAACGTCTGGTCAGGCGGCGAAGGTTAGAAAGTCAGTCCGGCCATCGACGCTGACAGCGGCGTTCGGCGTCACCGGCGTGAGGGCGCCATAGGGCAGATCGTGCCCTGAGCACGTCGTTGTCAGCGGAGCGATCGCAGGTAGTCCACCTTCGCCTGGAAGCAGTGCTGGTAGTACGGGTGCGTGGCGTCTGCCAGGCGCTTGGCGGCCGCCTCGGCGGGGGTCAGCCCGGCCGCATCCTTTGCGGACCGATCGGCCCCAGCGTCCACCAGCGCCCGCAGCAGATCGACGTGAAAATCGGCGTCGCTGCCGCTGCCGTCCGCAAGCTTTCCGCAGTGGGCCAATGCGACGTGGAGCGGCGGCTTCCAGCCCTCGCCGGTGCGCTCGTTCGGACGTGCGCCAGACTTCAACAGATCGCGCACCATGGCGAGGCGGCCCTGCTCGACCGCGAAGGAGAGCGCTGGTTTGTCGCCAGCTTTGAAGACATGACCGTTTGCCCCGGCTAAGACCAGCTCGTGCACGCCCGCTAAGGAGCCTTGCGTGACCGCCCACAGGAGCGGCGTCGGCCACCCCTCGTTCTGGCGCGCCTCGATATTCGCCCGCGCGGCGACCAGCGCCTTGATCGTCGCTGCGCGTCCCAAGCCAGCGGCCAGGTGCAGCGCGGTCATGCCCTCGTCATAGTCGTTGCCGTCCGTCATGTGATTCACGTTGGCACCGGCTTGTGCCAGGCGCGCCACGGCCTCGGGACGGTCGAAGACAGCGGCGCGCATGATCGGCGTGAGCCCCTGCCCATCTTCGACCTCGAGATCCGCCTTCTGCGCGATCGCGGCGTCGAGTGCCGTGAGGTCCCCTTGCCGCGCCGCGACGAGGATCGCGGCCTGATTCTCACGCGCGCCCTTCGCCTCGGCGTAGGCAATGAGGTCGTGCTTGCGAGTGACGATCGCCGTGCCCAGCATCCACTGCGGATCGGCGCCGCCTTCGATCATGACCCGCACCAGTTCTGACGGACCCTTGTAGACGGCGTCGGTGAGCGCGGATCGTCCCTGCGTATCGCGGATGTCCACGCCCGCGGCGATGATCGCCTTGACGAGCGGCACATGGCCATTGCGGGCGGCGGAGATGAGCGGCGAGCCCGTGCCCGACTGTCCCCCGCGGCTGCGTGTTCGGTATCAGCCACGTCGTGCGCGAGACTTCCGGGACCTTCAGGAGTTCGAGCGCCATCGCCGTAAACTCGGGGCTGCGCGGCGTCGCCTGGTCGAAGACCACCTTCAGCGGCTGGCAGTCCCCCCGCGCGTTGCGCGCCCAGACGTTGAAGCCTTCGGTCGCCAGCAGCGTGCGCGCGCCGGCGGCGTCGCCGGCCTGAACGGCATCGCAGAAGGCCTGCTCGTTCTTCCCCGCCGAGCCGCCACAGGCTGCAGTGATGCCGGCAACCAACGCGAGAGTAGCGGCGCGGACGCTCCGTCGAGTGCGCATGTCGACGACAATCCTATGTCGACGGCCAACGCTCGATCCATCCCGCACTGAACTTACTCGCGTCTGCCTGGGAGAGGAGTGCGCGGCTCAGCTTGACATTGGCGTCCGAGGGTCCAGACTCAGTCTCTCTTCGTTTCGGTTGTGGACATCGGCGACGCCGAGCCCCGCAACGTCGGCCAGGATCCACGGCTACCGTCGGCGATCGAGCTCGAGCGTGTGCGTTAGATCTGCGGACGGTGGCACGCGGTACGAGACCCGCGGGACATCGACCACTCTCTGAACACACCTTTTGGATAGTCGCTGCAACACGTTCGGATAGTTCTTCAGACCGCCTCGGCTCGAATCTGACAACAATCCTCAATATGCGCTGTCCCTGACAGGTGTTCGCGCGGTTCGATTGGCGGCCTTGATCTTGCTCCAAAGGCGAGCACAAGAGGGTTGGCCAGGCCACGCAATTCAACGCGCTTTGTTCGTTCGATCTCGTCTGATCGCCCCCCTCGTTCTCGCTGTCGCTTCGCCAACATACTCCGGTCTCTCTTCGTTTCGGTTGTCAGACATTGGCGACGCCGAGCCCCGCAACGTCGGCCAGGATCCGATCACGAATCAGGAGGTTACGACCATGAATGGACAAAGACGGCGCGTGCCAACTCGTGACGCGAAAGGGCGTGACCCGACGTCTCTTTCTCGGCCGTTCTGGGCTCGCCACTTGCGGCGCCGTGTTGAGTCTCTCCGCGCTCGATCGCTTGGGCGCGCGCTCCGCTCTGGCGGCGAGCGGACGGGACCTGCGGGGGCTCGGCTACGGACCGCTGGCGCCAGTCGCCCCGAGCAACCCCGAAGACATCGCGGCGGCGGGCTTTCCCATTCTGGCGACGTTCCCGATTCTCGCGTTGCCGCATGGCTTCCAGTACCGGGCCTTCAGCATCATTGGCGGCATCCTTTCCGACGGCGATCCGGTGCCAGTGAACCACGACGGCATGGCGGCGTTCGCCCACCCGACCGACCCCGCCGTCGTCCGTCTGATCCGAAACCAGGAGGATCGGGGGACGCCCGGCCTGGGCTCGGTGCAGGGCCCCCTCGAGACGCGCTACGACCCTCTCGGCCGCGGGGGCACTGTGACGCTGGACTACGACGAGCGCAGGCACCGGCTCGTACAGGACTACATCAGTCTGAACGGAAGCATCGTCAACTGCGCCGGCGGCATCGCATTCGGCGCCGATGCGTGGCTCACGTGCGAAGAGACGACGGCGGGCACCCCGCCCTGGGGCCAGCCGCACGGCTACGTTTTCAGGGTTCCGCTGAACGCCGAGCTCGGTGAGATTCCGACCGCCGAGCCAATCAAGCCGATGGGACGTTTCTCCCATGAAGCGTTGGCCGTCGATCAGGACACCGGCGTCGTGTACCTCACGGAGGATCCCGGCGGCGGCGTCGGCTCGGGCTTCTACCGCTACCTGCCGCACGATCCTACCGATCTCCAGGCGGGCGGGTTGCTCCAGATGCTCGGCATCGCCGGCCAGCCGCAGTACGACACGCGCGAGGGTCAGACCCAGGGCCTGGTCCTGCCGGTGGCCTGGTTCGAGATCGTCGATCCCGACCCGGTCGCCGCGGGCAACACCAGCCCGACCCGCACCTTCAACCAGGGCTTCGACCAGGGTGGCGCGAAGTTCAACCGGCTCGAGGGCTGCTGGTGGGAGGGCGGCAGCGTGTTCTTCGTCGCAACCAGCGGCGGCGACGTCAAGAACGGCGATGTCAACGCGGACGGATTTCGCGAGGGATACGGCCAGATCTGGCAGTACGCGCCACAGGAGCCATCCGGCGGACACCTCCGCCTGCTCTTCGAGTCGCCGGGGCAGGCCGTTCTCGACTCGCCCGACAACCTCACGGTCACCCCGCGCGGCGGCCTTCTGCTTTGCGAGGACGATGCGGGCGGAACGGACAACGACACGCACCCTCTGGCGCCGGGCCTCGTCAACCCGAACCGCCTGATCGGGATCTCCCCCGTCGGCGAGGCCTTCGAGTTCGCCGTGAACCGGCTGAACTCCAACGAGCTTGCCGGCGCCTGCTTCAGCCCCTCAGGGCAGACGATGTTCGTGAACCTCTTCGGCAACGGATCCGCCGGCAGCGGGATGACGCTGGCGATCACCGGTCCCTGGAAGGCGGGGCCACTGTGAGCCGATACCTGGCCTGATGCTACCCGGCTCGGCTGGCTGCGCCAGCGGCGGCGCCCCCAGCCGGGCCGGTTTGGCCCTCTCGATCCGAGTGGACCGAGCACATCACGTGCTGCGGCAGCTACAAGGCATCGTGCGCGACAAGCGGCAATGCGGTCACAACCGCCTCTTCCCCCGGATGCGGTCCACTGTCGGCGCTTTCGGCTCACTACTACAAGATTGGGGATGACTGGTGGAGTCAGGAGAATTGCAACGCCAACCCTATTAACACGTATGGCGGCTCATGCGGAACACACGATTGAAAGCACGCTCCACGTCTCGATCCTCATCGAAGCATCGCGGGTGAGCGCGAGCGAGCCGCGGAGCATTTGCGTTGGATGAAGGATAGAGGCGCTCGCAACTTTGTCGAGTATCGGCTCGTCGGTGTCTGAGCTCGGCCAACCCGAGGTTCGCCTGAAGTGATCGGCCGATGAAGCAGCCCGCTTTACGGCATTGCAACTGTCAACTCTAGTTCTGGGAGCGCCGTCACACTCATTGTTGACAGCAAGCCAGCACGCGGAGAGTAATGCGGATTGCTGAGGCGGCCACATGACGCGACGCATACGACGACTGCTTCGTGACGCACGTTCCTGGTTGGCCCTAGCCCCCATGCGTCCAAAGTACTGGCGAAGCTCATTCAGGGCAGCGAAAATCTTGTGTTTCTCCTACGGCCACTTCAGGTCCGTGCGCGCCGGCAGTCCCGTCGATGCCGCGGGTCGGCCCGTGCCCTGGTATACGTATCCTGCCATCGACTTTCTGCAACAACTGGATCTGTCGGAGAGAACCGTCTTCAAGTACGGCTCGGGCAATTCGACATTGTTCTGGGCGGCGCGCGCCGCGCGGGTAGTCAGCGTCGAAGACGATGAGCGCTGGTCGGAACGTTTGAAGCGCACGGTTCCCGAGAACTGCACCATCCTGCAGGAAGCCGATCTTCATCGCTACGCCCACGCTATAGATTCATATCCCGAAGGGTTCGACATCATCGTCGTCGACGGTCCAGCACGGGGAGGGACGCGACTCAGGTGCGCGCGTGCGGCACTGACGCATCTCAAGGCCGGCGGGATGATCATCCTCGACAACTCTGACTGGCTGCCGGACTCGGCGCGCGTGCTGCGCCAGGCCGATCTGCTGCAAGTGGACATGAGTGGCTTCTTCCCGATCGGCGACCACACGCAGACCACGTCGTTCTTCTTCGATCGCCAGAGCAGGTTTGCCGTGAAAGGTACCCGGCAACCGCTCCCTTGCGTAGGCGCGCTCGGATGGGACTGGGAAACGGTCACTGCTACCGACGGCGCGTGGTTGGAGTGGGAAGGCGAGCGGATCTACGGCGTGGTGCGGCATGAGGTCATGGACAAACCTACGCCAGCTGGTCCTCGCACGTTCGAGATTGCGTTCTTCGCCCACCCGCGCCGCCGGCGTGAGACGACACGCCTCGTGCTGCTTTACGATTGCAGCAAGGCACGCATCCTGTTGGGCCCCTACGTCGTCGAAACCGACGCAGCGGATGCCGAGGTCAATCGGCTGCGCGCGATGTCTTGGGAGAAGTTCTGCGAGTTTGCGCGGAAGCCGGATCGCCGCCGCTATCTGCTGGAATAGACCGCGCTCGCAGTCGGACAACACTTTGCCGAAGCTAGCCCCTGCTGGGCGGAACGGGCCGCCGGCGATTCGAGATTCCCTGCTCTTCGGCCGGCACGTCAGTATGGCCGTTTCCAGTGCGACCCCGCGGCCGGGCTTTTTCGCGGTCGAGGTTGATCGTCCTTCGGTCAGACATCTGGTTCCTCCGACGCTCCTTAGAGCAATGGGCGTACCGTCGTGCGTGTTCCATCCTGGAGCGAGCGTCGGGTCGATGCAGTTTCGTTGAGCTCGAGTCCAGGACGAGGCAGATCGCGGGTCGGTTCTTGCGGAAAGAGTTCTTGATGGAGATCCTGCCGTCGCAGATCGTGAAGAGGTCACAGCCGGTCACCACCAGGCGCTTACCGTCGTGTCGAGTACCAGAGAACGTCCACTCCGACACAGCGCGATTGCCCGCAATGAAATGTCTGGCTTTCCCCCAGTGCGCGTCGGGGAAGGCCTCGAACACTGCGGCGTACGCCTCGCCAACTGCCTGCCTCCCGTCGCTGCGCTGCCCGTCGACATCAGGGCCGGCCGACGCTTCAAATACGCAGTCGTCCGTCATTCATGGACATTAGCGCATCGAGATCGTGTCGGTTCCATGCCTCGGCGAAGCGCTCCAACAGCGTGTAAGAACCTGCGTCGGAACCTGGGGTGTCGCTCACGGTTGGCTCCGGAGGTGATGCTAATCCAACCGCGCCTCCGAGTGCGGCGAATTGCTCAACGGCCAGCGATCGCAACTACACCTTTCGGGGTACCCCGGCTCCCGCCTAAGGTGGTAGCCACCAAGAACTGCATCGCGTGATCCTTCGCGACACAACTTCTGCGACACTGCCGCCTTCGTTAGCCTTGTGGAGAAAGGATAACCAGATGAGCAACGCACATCCGATCAACATCGTGCTCGTGCATGGTGGCTTCGTCGACGGCTCTGGCTGGGAAGGCGTGCACGCGCTCCTCAAGAAGGACGGCTATCGTGTGAGCATCGTGCAGAACCCGACGACATCCCTCGCCGACGACGTGGCCGTGACGAGACGGACGCTGGCGAAACAGGATGGACCCGCGATCCTCGTCGGCCACTCCTATGGCGGCGTGGTCATTACCGAGGCCGGCACTGATTCCCGCGTGCATGGACTCGTCTACATCGCGGCGTTCGCACCCGACGCCGGCGAGTCGGTGGCGTCCTTGATCAAGAATCCACCGCCCGGCGCACCCGTGCCTCCCATCCTCCCACCACAAGACGGCTATCTCTTTCTCGACGCCGCGAAGTTCCACGCCTCGTTCGCCGCGGACGTGGACGCCGAGAAGGCGGCCTTCATGGCTGACTCGCAGGTCCCATGGGGCGTCGAGGCCCTCGGCGGCACAGTCACGGTGCCGGCGTGGAAGAGCAAGCCGAGCTGGTACCTGGTCGCGACGGAGGACCGCATGATCCCTCCCCCCGCGCAGCGCGCGATGGCCACCCGCGCCGGTGCGACGGTGATTGAGGCTCCTGGCAGCCACTCGGTCTATGTGTCCCAGCCGCGCGCGGTTGCTGGACTGATCCTGAAGGCGGTGGAAGGCGTCGCAGCGCTGACGCGCTGAACTGCTGAGACGTCACGCCTTGACGTAACCCATCAGCGCCTTGCGCAGATAGCCTTCGCTGACCAGGGCGTCGAGGGTGTCGTCGCACGCCGGCGCGTCGAGGCCCCACAACTTCTGCGCCTGCGGCCGCGTCAGGCAGAGGCCAGGCATCTCTTCGAATTCGTTCTTGATTCTGAACCGCAGTTTGATGCGGTCCGCGTCTGACCTGGGCGGCAACGGCAGGGGCGGCAAGAAATCGGGCGGCTGACAATTGCGCATGACGAGCTCCGCGTAGTCGGTGGTCTGGGCTTGGCCGTCGAGCGAGACGGGGTTCCTGAGCCATGCTGCCAGACGCCGGTGACCCTCGTGCAACGGAGTCGGCAAGGCTTGGTAACAAGAACGCGCGGCGCCACGAACCGGGACTGAAACCCCTGTCCGGATCGTTTCAGGAACGTCATGCTCTGATTAACCGCGCGGCTTACTCTCTGATTCTTGGCGCTACTTAGGGCCTTGCCATAGGAGAGAGCGATGTTCGACGTACTTCCGTCACGAGAAGGTCAAGAGCTGCCGCAGGATGTCGGCATCTTGTGGACTCTCGAGCACAGCGGGCGGACCGCCCGCTGTGAGCTGCTGTCGCATTACGACATATGGGAGGTGCGGCTGCTCGTCGACAGCGACCTGCTGTGGTCGGAGCGCTGTGCCATCTCGCACGATGTGTTCAGCATCGCCGAACAGTGGAAGCGCGGGCTTGGCGGCCGTGGCTGGACTTCATAAGCCACGGCCGCCTGTCGCTCAGCCCTTCAACGTTGCCATGTCGATCGTGAAACGATATCTGACGTCCGACTTGAGCATGCGGGCATAGGCATCGTTGATCTGCTGGACGCCGACGACTTCGACGTCGGCAACGATGTTGTGCGCGCCGCAGAAGTCGAGCATCTCCTGGGTTTCGGCGATGCCGCCGATCGCTGAGCCCGACAGGCTGCGGCGCCCAAAGAGCAGTCCGAACATGGCGACCGGGAGCGGCTTCTCCGGCGCCCCGACCATCGTGATGTTGCCGTCCCGCTTGAGCAGGGCGATGAACGCGTTGATGTCGTGCGGGGCCGCCACGCAGTCGAGGATGAAGTCGAAGCTCCCGGCGTGCTTGGCCATCTGGTCGGCGTCCGTCGACACGACCACCTCGTCGGCGCCCAGCTTGAGCGCGGCCGCGGCCTTGCCCGGTGAGGTGGTGAACACGACCGTGTGCGCGCCCAGCGCGTGAGAAAACTTCACGCCCATGTGGCCGAGGCCCCCGATACCGACGATGCCGACCTTCTTGTTCGGTCCCGCCTCCCAGTGCTTCAAGGGCGAATAGGTCGTGATCCCCGCACAGAGGAGCGGCGCGGCCGCGGCCAGGTCGAGGTTCGCTGGAATCCGCAGCACGAAGTGCTCGTCGACCACGATGCTCTCGGAGTAGCCGCCGAGCGTGCCCGGCGCGGTGCCGTGGTTGTCCGGGGTGCCGTAGGTCAGCGTGAAATTGGGACAGGTCCTGCTCGAGCCCCTCTCGACAGTTCGGACACGTCCGGTCCGAATCCACCAGGCAGCCAACGCCCACGACCTGCCCGACCTTGAACCGCGACACCGCCGGGCCGACTTCCACCACGCGGCCGATGATCTCGTGCCCTGGGACGCACGGATAGATGGTCGGCATCACATCCGCCCATTCGTTCTTGGCGTAGTGCAGGTCCGAATGGCAGATGCCGCAGAAAAGAATTTCTACCTTCACGTCGGTCGGGGTCAGGCTGCGACGCTCGATGCTCATCGGCGCGATCGGCGCTGTGGCCGACGCGGCCCCGTATGCTTTGATCGTGGACATGTTCCTCCTGGATTGACTCCGGGCATGACCGCGGCTCCGATCGCTCCGGGGCCGGAGCGACGCTGCGGCTAGCTCGAATGCTTGGCTCAATCATGACCCATTACTCGGTTCGTTGCTCGGCAGATTTCCGCGCGCACCCCCCCGAAGAGACTGTCGAGCTGCATTCGTCAGCGGTACTCACATCCCGATGCACATTTGACGGGCTACCCAGATCCGCTATGGCCCGCTATGCTGAATGTCGAGACCACTACGGACACCGCCAGGTGTAGGAGATTAGAGCAATGCAGAAGCGCATGTTGGGTAAGAGCGGACTGGAAGTGTCGGCGCTCGGCTTCGGCTGCATGGGCATCAGCTCCGGCTATGGCCCCGCTGCCAGCCGGGAAGACGGCATCGCTATCATTCGCGCGGCCGTCGACGGCGGCGTCACGTTCTTCGATACGGCCGAAGTGTACGGGCCGTTCACGAACGAAGCCGTGGTTGGCGAGGCTCTCGAGCCGGTTCGCGATCAGGTGGTGATTGCGACCAAGTTCGGCTTCAAGCTCGAGGGTGGCAAGCAGGCGGGGCTGGACAGCCGGCCGGCGCACATCCGCGAGGTGGCCGACGCGTCGCTGACACGCCTCAAGACCGATCGCATCGACCTCTTCTATCAGCATCGCGTCGACCCGGATGTCCCGATTGAAGACGTCGCGGGCGCAGTGAAGGACCTCATTCGCGAAGGCAAGGTCAAACACTTCGGCCTGTCCGAAGCGGGCGCGCAGACGATTCGTCGCGCGCACGCGGTGCAACCGGTCACGGCCCTGCAGAGCGAGTATTCGTTGTGGTGGCGGGAACCGGAACAGGAGATCCTGCCGACGCTCGAGGAACTGGGAATCGGCTTCGTGCCGTTCAGCCCACTCGGCAAAGGGTTTCTCACCGGGAAGATCGACGACAAGACCACCTTCGACAGCACGGACTTCCGCAACCTCGTCCCACGCTTCACGGCGGAGAATCGCCAGGCGAATCTGGCGTTCGTCGACTGGCTGACGACGTTCGCGGAGCGGAAGAAGGCGACGCCGGCGCAGATTGCGCTCGCCTGGCTGCTGGCGCAACGATCCTGGATCGTGCCGATTCCAGGGACGACCAAGCGGCATCGACTCGAGGAGAACCTGGGCGGGGCGGCGATTCAGCTCAGCGCCGATGACCTCGGCGAGATCGATCGCGCCGCGTCACAGATCGAGGTCCACGGCGCACGCTACCCCGAGCACCTGCTGAAGCTGGTCGGGCGCTGAGGTGACCGCGGCGCCCGCGCCGAAGTTGTAAAGATGAATGATTCTCAGACGACGTCTTCACCGATCGAACTAATACCGGGCTACCGACGGATCGACGAGCACCGACCAGGCATCGATGCCACCGCGTAGATTGTAGAGGTTCCGAAACCCTTCACGACGGAAGTACTCGGCGGCGTTCTGACTACGTATGCCGTGGTGGCACTGGAACACGATCGGCGTCTCGCGATCGCGGAGAAGCAGCGCGTCGTGGTACGGCTGGTCGAGCAGGCGGAAACCGGCGATGGCGGCGATCTCCCGCTCCTCTTCGGTGCGGACATCGACCAGCTCGACTGCAGTGCCGCTCTCGAGAAGCGCCTTCAGATCCGGCGCTGACAGCTGACGAATCGGAGCCGGTTCGTGTCCGGCAGTGTTGTCGCTCAAGCTTTCTCGATTCTCGTCCACCAGATCTCACTTGGTCAATCCTTGGACAGCCGTCTGGCTGCGAGTTTCCCCTACCTGTCCCGGACCACGACGGCTGCGATCGCATGCGCCCGGCGGTCGCCGAGCCGCGGGCCGAGGCGCGTAGCAATTGCGGGCCAGTCGTGCGCCGCGGCGTCTTCCACCTTCATCTTCAGTGCACCAAGCGGCCGGCGGCGGAACGCCTCCGCCCAGCCCGGTTGCGGCACGCCGCCGGCGTCGAAGGCGACGACCTCGAACCGCGGGCCATCCTTGTAGATGGCGATGAGCCCAGTGCCGGCCTGACCAGGAATGCGCACGTCGAGCCGAGCGATGCGGCCCTTCGGATCCTCCTCGAAATGCGCCAGGAGCCCTTCGACGAGCGGGTGGCCAGAAGCAAAGAAGTCGATGCCCTCATCCTCGACCGCATACTCGCGATCGAACGAGCCGACAAACGACGACCCGCCCGGGACGCCGGGCAGGCTGTCGATGAGCGCCTCGTTGCCGAACTCGATGGCGTAGGCGCGCCGGCCTCGAACCTGCTCGAGGCGAAAGCCCAGCCGCGCCGCGGCGTTGACGACGACGAGTTCGACGAGCGCGTCGAGGCCTGCAGGGACGCGGCCGAGAATCGCCTGGCCGAGCGCGGCCTGATAGGGATCGCGATGCAGTTGCTGATACGCGGCCTCGTGGATCCGCGTCCGCGCGGCTTGCGCGGCGGCGATGAGCTGGTCGAGCTGCGCATCGGACAGGCCGTCCGGCTCGAACGCGCTCGCCTCCAGCGCGCTCTCGACATGCGCCAGCTGCAGCTCGACGCCGGCCATCGGCTCGCGGAAGAGCCCGAGCCGCTCGAACAATCGAACGACGTCGGCACCGATGCCCGATGCCGGACGGAAATAGACGATTTCGACAGGGATGCGGCGGCCGATGCGATCCAGCCGCCCGATGCGCTGCTCCACCGCCGCCGGTTTCCACGGCAGGTCGTAGAGCACGAGCCGATGGCAGAACTCGAAGTTGCGCCCTTCGCCGCCCGGCCTCGGTCGAGACGAGGATGCTTGGCCCGTCGTCGGCGCGGAACAAGGCGACCTCGGTGTCACGGCGCGCCGCCGACAGCTCCTCGTGGAAGACGCCGCTCGCGAGCTGGGCGCGCGCGCTGAGCGCCTCGCGCAGCATCTCGAGCGTCTCGCGATGGGCCACGAACACGAGCGTCTTCTCGTTCGCCCGCCGCCAGCGCTTCGCTTGCGTCAGCAGCCACTGCAGACGCGGATCGGCTTGATCCATCGCCTCCGCCTGCTGCCGCAGATCAGTCTCGTCGGGCCCTAACACCGCCTTCAGGGCCGCGCCGGATGCCAACGCCCGCCGCAGGCGATCGAGCGCGCGCCGTCTGCCAATGGGATCGGGTGCTCCAGTCGGATTCGCGAGGCTGACCGCCCACGCGGCCGGCGCGAAGGCGTCAGGAAGATCGACCGCCACCGGCGCGCGCGGCGGCAGGCCCCCGATATCCACGCGGCGCGTCGAGCTGGTGCAGGGTGGCAGCGGGACGCCGGACGCGAGCCGCGCCTCGATATCCATGCCCTCCGGAAATTCTTCCGGCCGCAGCAACTGCAGCAACCGGAAGAACCCGTGCGTGTCGTCTTCGAGCGGCGTCGCGCTGAGGAGCAGCACGTGCCGCCCGAGCGCGGCCATCGGAGCAACCGCGCGATACTCCCGCCCGCCAGGGTGGCCCGGCGGACGCCGCAGACGCTGGGCCTCGTCAACGACGAGCAAGTCGATGCCCGCGGCTACTGCCTGTCCGGTCAGTTCCGGCCGTTCAACCAGCGTCTCGAGGCCGATCACCGCGCGGCGGTGCGTGTCGAATGGGTTGAAGCCGGAGCCGAAGTCGCGCGCGACGTCGGCCAGGCGCGGAGAATCGAGGAGCGTGAACACCTGATGGTACTTGCGCCACAACTCGCCCAGCCACTGCACCGTCAGCGCCTCGGGCACGACGACCAGGCAGCGCTCGATCGTCTGCGTGTGCAGCAGCCGGTTCATGATGAGCGCGGCCTCGATGGTCTTGCCCAGCCCCACCTCGTCGGCGAGGAGCCACCGCACGGGCATCCGCGCCGTCGCGCGCTCCGCGACGTGCAGTTGATGCGGGAACAGCCGGACGCGCCCGCCGAGAAACGAGCCCAGGCCGCTCGCCTCCCGCGACGCGAGCAGGTGCAGGATATCGAGTCGCGTCAGAAAGTCTTCGGTGTCGTCGATTTCACCTGCCGCCAGCCGTTCGAGCAGCGACCGGTCGCGCCTGTGCGAATCGGCCGCCTCGGGCACGAGCGCGTCGCTCGTCGCCGCGAGCCGGAGAGTGGTTCCGCTCGCTGAAAAATGAACGACCAGCACACGCCCGTCGATCGCGGTGACGCGTCCGGTGCCGAGCTCGGAGTTGAAGCGGTGGGTCAGATTGTCCCCGACGGACCAGGCATGCACGTCTCTCATCTTACTTAACCAGCGGAGGCCGGCTTAACCAGCGGAGGCCGGCTTAAGCCAGCGGAGGCCGGCCGCTCCCCGCGCGCAGAACCGAAACGACGGTCGCGCGGGGTAATCTCTAGACGTGCGCGCCGGCAGAATGAACGCCCTCAAAGCAGTCGCGGTGCTGACACTGGGCACCTCCCTTCTGGCCGTCTGGATGTTGCGTGCGGACGATTCGGCCGGGCCCTGCGTGGTAGTCAATGGCCCTGCGATGGTCCCCGAGATCCCGGAGACGAGCGGCCTGGCGGTCAGCCGCCGCCATCCCGGGCTGCTCTGGTCGCACAACGATTCGGGGAGCGCTGCCGTCCTCTTCGCGCTCGACACGGCGGGCACGTTGCGTGGCCGCGTACCGGTCCCGATTCGCACCCGCGACTGGGAAGACATCTCGGCCGCGCGCTGTCCGTCTGGCGACTGCCTGTACATCGCCGACATCGGCGACAACAGGCGTGCCCGGCAACAGGTCTACATTTATCGCGTGCCTGAACCTGCGCTTGGCGACAAGGCGACGGCGCAACCTGAAGTTTTCACGGCAACGTACCCAGATGGCCCGCAGAATGCGGAGGCCATGTTCGTCATCGGCTCGGACCTCTTCATCATCACGAGAGATCGCGCCGGCGTCCTCTACCGCGCGGCGATGACAACGTCCAGCGCACGCGAGCTCAGGCTGGCGCGCATCGGCGAGCTTGGGCTGGGCCCGGTCACCGACGCTGAGGCCTCGCGCGACGAACAGTCCGTCGTCGTGAGGACGTCGCGGGAAGCGGTGTTGTACCGGACGGCCGATCTCATCCGCGGCGTGATCGCGCCATACTTGCGCATTCCAATCGAAGGACTGAAGGAAGCTCAGGGTGAAGGCGTGGCGCTCGACGGCAACATGCTCTATCTGTCGAGCGAAGGCCGACCGTGGAACAAGGCCGGCAGGTTCCTGAGCTTGCGGTGCGACTGGCCCAATAGGCCGCGCGACGACTGAGGGCGAGCGGAAGCGGCGGCCGCCGGCATCAGCGGTGCAGCGCAAAAGCGTCTGCACCGCTGATGCAGGAAGAACTACAGCCTGGTGCGGTCGGGCGCGACCGTAGCGTACGTCTCGCCGCTCTCTTCACCGGACGAGGCGATGTCCTCGGCGCCGGACTGCTCGAGAATCTTCTTGGCACGCGTGAGCTCGTCCGACGTCGCACAGTGAACCGACAGCAGCACGCCGCCATCCTTCACTCGGCCCTCATAGCGCTTCGCTTCGTACTCTGGGACGCCCATCCCTACCAGCGCTCCGACCAGGCCGCCAACCGCGCCGCCGACACCCAGGCCAGCCAACGCGCCCATGATTGGGCCCGCCGCAATGAAGGGCCCGAGGCCGGGAATCGCCAGCGCCCCGACGCCGGCAAGCAGCCCGAGCGTCCCACCGAGCGCGCCGCCGGCCGCCACACCAGTGGTGGCGCCTTCCGGCGCCTTGGTGTGCTTCTCGTGAGCGAAATCCTTGGTGCCCTTCTGATCCGGCGCGAGCACCGAGATGTCGTCGTTCGAGAAATTGCCCTGCACGAGCGCGTCCACGCCGCGTTCAGCCTGCGCGAGGCTGGGATAGATGCCAAATGCCGAAACCTTTTTGTCTGCCATGCCAATCTCCTTGTTCGTAATTGCACCGGTCTGGTGCTGCGATAGCGTCACCGCGGCCGGCTAGCCCTTGGGTTTCTTCGGCGCGTCCGCAGGCGCCACAGTGATCTCGTTGGTGACCTTGCCGGCGCCGGCAATCTCAGTGGCCTTGGCCGCGATCGAGATCTTCTCGGCTTCCGACCGGACCGGCCCCTTCAAGGTGACCTGCCCGTCCTGAGTCACGATTTTCACGTTGTGTGCGTAGGTCGAGAGTGACTTGTCGCCGACGACCGACTGCCGGATCTTCTTCGTGAGGTCGCGATCAGCGGCGCTCTCTTGCTGCTGATCAGCCGTGACGGCGCCCTTGGCGCGATCGGCCTTGTTGACCTTGGTGTTGTCGGGCGCGGTTTGCTGCGCGACCGCCGGCAGCGCCATCAGGCTGCAGGCGCCGCTCAGCAGTAGCGTGTTGATGGCTCTCGTAACAGAACGTCTATACATAGTGTCCTCTTCAATCGTTCGTGTGGTCTCGGTTGAACATGTCCAGCTGGGCGTCCGTCAGCAGTCGTGCTACTCGTGCGGTCTGCTTTGGTCGACCCCGATCGCGTGAATGGGAAGGCCCTCGTCGTTCCTATGTTGGGCAATGGGAAGACCATTCGCGCCAGCAATCAGCAGTGCCAATCGCCAGTCGTCGAAGATGTCGCAACATGCGCGCCATCGCCGCAGCGCGTCGAATGCGCGACCGGCTTAGCAGCGACACCTCATGCTTCCAACGACACCTCATGAGGGGTGCCTCAGACGCAGCGTTCGATCCATCTCGCGTTGGAAAGCACGACGTGAAGTTCATGACGCTTTCTTGTGAAGCGCCCGCAATAGTGGTCAGCTCGAGTAGGTTTGGCGTGGCTTTGCGGCTGGCTCGCATCTCGCACCATGACCGCACATGGCTTCAGGCAGAGGTGTGTCGCTCGATGAACTGCTGGGCGTATCAGTGGCGCTCACCGCGGATCACGCGGCTGCGCTCGTCGGGCAGTTGTGCCGCCGAGTACCGATCGACTCTGTCGAGCCGTCGGACGTGACGTTCGGACCGGAGCACGTCTGGCTCGACCGCGCCGGAGAAGTGCATTTGTCGCCAGGCATCGAGCCCAGCGTGCCTGAGCTCGGCCGACTTCTGGCACTGTTGATAAGCGAAGTTCGCCGCGACGGATCGGCACGGGTGCCAGGAGGGCTGGTGCTCGTGACCGCGCGCGCCACCGGGCAGCTCGATGCCGCGCCGATCGTCTCTGCTGGCGCGTTGGCGGCGGCGCTCGTGCGTTTCGAGCCAGCGGATCCACACGCGGCGCTGCAGGCCCTTTTCACGGCAGTGGAGGCCGCAGACACAGGAGCGCACGCCGCTCTGGTCGCTGACGAAGAAGTGCTGGCTCTTGACGCCGCGCCCACAGCTGCCGCGCCTGACTACGACTATCAGGAGGCGATCGCCGCTACTCCGACGCCTGCGGCCCAAACCAACCATCAGGTCCTTCATCGACCGCTCGCCATGGCGGCCGGCCGCCGCAGCGGCCCTGGCCGCCGCAGCGTTTGCGGCCGGCGCAGCGGTCGCCCTCCAGTCGTCGCGCCGTCCCGCCGCCCCCGCAGCCAACATGACGGAGGTGACCATCTCGCCCCGCGCGGACACCGGGCCCCGCCTGGTAGATCCGGGGCCGCGACGAAATGACCGTTCCCGTAGCTCCGAGTCCTCGAAGCCGCCTACAACTGCCGAGCGGCCTCCCGAGAAACGCCTCACGCCGCCAATAGCGGTTCCTGTTCCGAGAACCTGCGCCCGTACCCGCGGTGGTCGCGGGGCCGGCGGCCGGCGCGATGAGTACTCCGCAGCCCCTCCTCGATGCTGACACGGCCGGGGCCGACGCGATGTACTCGCCGTCCTTTGCCCCGAGCGGCGCCGCGGTCTTCTTCCATGCCCAGACCGCGAACGGCAGCGCGCTGAAGCGCGCCGAGCGTGGAGACGGTGGCGTGTTACACGTCGTGACCATCGTCGATGACGCAGCAAAGAACTACCATGTGCAGCTTTCTCCCGACGGGACGTCGGTGGCGTTCGATTCCGATCGCGACGGTGTCCGCGGCGTCTATCTGGCTCGCGCGGATGGGAGCGGGGTGCGACGTCTGAGCGGCGCTGGGTATGCGGCCGTGCCGACGTGGTCGCCCGACGGCCGCCGGCTCGCGTTCTTGCGCGCGGAGAACGAACGGCCCAAGGTCTGGAATCTGTGGGTGATCGAGCTGAGCTCGGGTGAGATGACCCGGCTCACGAACCATCGCTACGGACAGGTCTGGGGAGGCACCTGGTTCCCAGATGGCCGTCGCATCGCCTACAGCCACGAGGATCGGCTCATCCTGCTCGAGCTCGCTTCTGGGCAGTCGGCGAGCTATGCCTCACCGCGGAAAGGCCGCTTGGTCCGCACGCCCGCCGTCTCGCCGGACGGCCGGTGGATCATGTTCCAGGTGTCCCGCGACGGTGCCTGGCTGCTGGACCTCGCCGCCGGGTCCATGGTGCGCGTGCTCGACGATACGACGGCGGAGGAGTTTACGTGGGCGCCGGACAGCCGTCGAGTCGCATTCCACAGCCGCCGGAGCGGCGAGTGGAGCCTGTGGATGATGGCCGCCCGGTGACCTCGCTGGGGCGCGACCGCGTGATGCCTCGTACCTCCTCCGGGCCCGGCTATTGCACTGCCGCTCGCGACGGCTGCGCTTCTCGAGCGCCCGAGGCGCATATCGAAGCGGTGTGTATTCCGACGTACGAGGTCAACTATGAGACGTTCTGCACTCGACTACTCGCGCGCGTGTCTGGCCGTCCTGGTCTCGGCAAGCCTCTTCGCGGCGTGCGCTGCAAAAACGGTCAATGACGTGATGGCCGACCCCGGCCGGTATCGCGACCGCGAGGTGAGCGTCAAAGGTGAGGTCGCCGAGTCTGTGGGCGTGCTCGGTCGCGGCTTCTTCAAACTGCAGGACGGCAGCGGTTCTTTGTGGGTGTACACGACCCGGGGCCTGCCACGGAAGGGTGCCCGCGTGTCATCCAAGGGGACAGTGCGCGACCTGGCTACGGTCGATCAACTGGCCAGTCGCGAGAGTGTTCCGGAGATCGTCCGCCAGGCCGTCGGAACCGGCCTCTTGCTGGTCGAAAGCGATCGCACGGCGCAGTGACGCAGTGCCCAGATCCAGCGTCTGGCGCGGACCTTCACTTCGCTCGCTCAGCGATGAGGCTCAGCAGGGCACCGAATAGACACCGAGCCCGCCGCGGTGCGCTCGAGCGAACGATCGCCCTGCATGAACATGTCGAAGACCTTGTCGCGCAGTCTCGGGCGCGATGCCGATCCCGGTGTCGCGCACGCGAATACGGATCATGATCTGGACGCCGGACTCCTCGCCGACGGTCTCGGCGATGAGCCAGATGTGTCCGCCGGGCGGCGTGAACTTGACGGCGTTGTTCAGCAGGTTGACGAGCACCTGCGTGAGCCGCACCGGATCGCCGTCGAGCGATCACCGACCTCGGTCGGGCAGCGAGACCGTGAGCATGTGACTGCGCCGCGTCGATGGCCGGCCGGGACAGCTCGACGGCCGCCGTGACGACGATCGGCGAGCTGCAGCGCTCCCTTGCGGAGCTCGACCTTGCCGTGCGTGATCCGTGAGACGTCGAGCAGATCGTCGACGATACGAACCATGTGCGCGACCTGCCGCTCGAGCACCTGTCGCGCGCGCTTCGCGTCGCCGGGTCGCCCTCGGACCGACGCATGATCTCCGAGCGCGAAACGCATCGGCGCCAGCGGATTGCGCAACTCGTGCGCGAGGATGCCGAGAAACTCGTCCTTGCGGCGATCGATCAGACGCAGCGTCTCGGCATCGATGCGCAACGCACTCGGCCTGACGCGAGTCGGTGCACGTCGTCGACGGAGAGCAGCAGCAGCGTCGGCCGCCGCCGCGACGAATGGCGCGCGCGTTCAGGACGAGGATGCGCAGCACCGTGCGTCGACAGCATCCGATGGACCTCCAGGTTCGACGATGCTTCTCTTGCCCTGGCAGGCGGCGCGCAGCGAGTCGGCGCAGCGCGAGCTCGCTCCAGACGCCCGCGCCGGTATCCCAGATGAACCGGCCCTCCGATCTGCGCGCCGTCTCGTCGAACAGCCTGTAGAAGGCTTCGTTCGCGAGCCCGACGCGACAGTCGCCGTCGAGCACGACGAGCGGCTCGCGAACGGTCTGCACGATCGCCAGCGCGTAGTCGCGCGACTCGATGCAACTCGTGACTGCGATTGACGAGATCGATGTCGATGGCGACAAGCGTGGCGCCATCGATGCGATTGTCGGCGGTCAGAAACGGCTGGACGCGCAGGACCCACCACCGCCCGTTGCGATCGCGGCACCTCGCGCTCCCAGGGCTGCATGGATGAAACCACCGATTCGATCGATGTCGCCGATGCAATCGACGTCGAGCGAGAACTTGATGTGCTCGATCGAGCGCCCGACGTCGGTCGGCAACAGATTGAAGGCCCGCTGCGCGGCGGGCGTGACCCGGCGCATCGCAGATCGCGCCGACGGTGACCATCGGCACATCGGCACTGCCGATGAAATTCGACAGCTCGTCGGTCAGCGCGTCGAGCTCGCGATTGCGGTTCTGGAACTGCTCGTTGACCGTCGTCAGCTCTTCGTTGGTCGACTGCAGCTCCTCTTTGGTCGTCTCGAGCTCCTCGTTCGTGCTCTGCAGCTCCTCGTTGCTCGACAGCACCTCTTCGTGCGCCGCACGCAGCTCCTGCGCTGGCGGCCTCCTGCTCGTCGATGATCGACTGGAGGTACTGCTTGCTCGATGCGAGCTCCTGACGGAGCCATGACGACGTCGCGATCAGCTCGGAGGCGCGTCATCCCCCGCTGATGCGACGGCCGGCCGACCAGGCCGGCCAGTCCGTAGCGTCTCGAACAGCACCGAGCAGGCAGCAGATCCTGGGACTGGGCCGACCGTGACGCGGCAGAACACGAAGCGTGAACTCGACGTCGCGTGCCGGCGTCCGAGACGCGCAGGTGCTCGCGCACGACCGGCGTTCTCGACGTGCCTTGGCTTCCGTAGAGGGCGCCCGCAGCTCGATCGAACAGCCCCTCCGTCGCCAGGCGCAGGACGTTGGTCGTGGGCTGGCCCGACGGCGCCTCCAGGAAGGGCGCCGTCCGCCCGCGAAACTGCAGGATGTCGAAGTCGCTGGTTGACGAGGACGCACGGCGGCGCGTAGTGGCCGAGCGCCAAGCGATCGGCTTCGCTCGGAAAATCCGGCGGGTGCCCTGCCCTACCGACTGGACGCCGTGACCAGCGCCTGCCAGCCACTCGTCCGCCATGAACGTCAGCTGAGGGCGGCGGGCGTCTCGCTTGCGGCGGTAGATCTTGTGGCGGCGGTTGACGAGCTCGAACAAGTCGGCGAACGGGCCAACGGTCTCCGCGAGTCCCAAGCATGAGAAACCCAGCCTGGTTCAGCGCGAAGTGAAAGACGGGCAGCAGGCGCTCCTGCATCGCCGTTGACATGTAGATGAGCACGTTCCGGCAACTGACCAGGTCGACACGCGAGAACGGCGGATCGACGGTGATGTTCTGGCGCGCGAACACGCACACGTCGCGCACGCTGCTTCTCGATCGCGGTAGGTGCGATCCTCTTTGGTGAAAAACCGGCGGAGCCGCTCTGGGCTGACCTCCGATTCGATGCTTTCCGGGTAAACGCCGTTGCGCGCGCGGTCGAGCGACGGCGGGATCGCCGAGATCGGTCGCGAAGATCTGAATCATCGCGGGGGCGTTCACGATCTCGAGAAACTCGAGCAGCACGATCGCGAGCGAATACGGCTTCCTGGCCGGTCGAACAGCCAGGCACCCATATGCGAATGGGTTGCGACGCCTGGTTGGTTCTGAGGATCTCGGGGAACACCTCCCGCTTCAGATCCTCGAACAGCTTCGGGCTCGCGAAAGAAGCTCGTGACGTTGATGAGGACGTCGCGGTAGAGCGCCTCGGCCTCGAGCGGATCGCGTTCCAGATACTTCGCGTACTCGGCGGGCGATCTGAAACCGCGGAGCAACATGCGGCGGGCCGTCCGGCGTTTGATGGTCGTGTCGCGGTACTGGCTGAAGTCGACCCCGCTGGTGGCAGAAGCGCCTGGATGACGCGATGGAACTCGTCGCTCCCGTCGACCCCTCGCGCTCGGCTCCTTCGGGCAGCTTCAGATAGGGATGCTGCCGGCAGCCCTACCAGGCGCGAGGCGATCTCTTCGGGCGGCAGCACCAGATCGACCGCGCCACTGGCAATCGCGCTTGCGGCAATTTCCACCGCTGAGGCTGGCGGGGCACTTGCTGTCTCCGCCGGAGCAGCTGCCCACCCACCTCATGCACGACGCCGTCATCTGGTTCATCGTCTCGGGCGCCCTCTTCATCGCCATGGCGCTCGCCGGGTCGTTTGTCGCGCGTGTGCCACTGACACCCTCCGTGCTCTACCTCGGCGTGGGGATCCTGCTCGGTCCGTACGCGGCCGGCCTCCTGAAAGTCAGTCCGACCGAACATGCGGGGTTTCTGGAACGTCTCAGCGAAATCGCGGTGATCGTTTCGCTCTTCACCGCCGGCCTCAAGCTGCGCACCCCCCTCACCAACCGGCGGTGGTGGCTGGCGCTGCGGCTCGCCGCGCTCTCGATGGTGATCACGGTCGCCCTGGTGGCCACCGCCGTGGTCGTCGCTTTTGGGGCGCCGTGGGGCCTGGGACTCATCGTCGGCGCCATCCTCGCGCCGACCGACCCCGTGCTCGCGTCTGATGTACAGGTCGAGCATCCCTTCGACACGCATCGGGTGCGCTTCTCGCTCACCGCCGAAGCGAGCCTGAACGACGGAACGGCATTTCCTTTCCTGATGCTCGGCCTCGGCTTGTTGGGCCTGCACGATTTGGGCGAGCCGTATTGGTGGCGCTGGATCGCCGTCGATGTCGCGTGGGCGTCTGCTGCCGGCCTGGGACTTGGCGCCGCGCTCGGCACGGCAGTCGGCACGCTGGTGCTCTATTTGCGCCGGACGCACCGCGAAGCCGTGGGCCTGGACGACTTCCTCGCCCTCGGCCTGATCGCGCTGACGTACGGGCTTGCCCTCGCCTGCCACGCCTATGGTTTTCTCGCGGTATTCGCCGCGGGACTGGCGCTGCGGCGGGTCGAGCGTGAGAGCTCGATGGAGGCCGGTCAGTCCGTCGTGCCGATGGTCCCACACGATGCGGCGGGCGCCGAAGAGGTGGCGACCGACCCGAAACAGGCGCCGGCTCACATGGCGCAGGCGCTGCTGGTGTTCAACGAGCAACTCGAGCGCATCGGTGAAGTGGCGGTCGCCGTGGTGCTGGGGGCGTTGCTGTCACCGGCGATCTTCACGCCGCACGTACTGTGGCTCGCGCCCTTGCTGTTGCTCGCGATCCGCCCCGTCGCCGTCGGACTCGGCTTGTTGGGTTCGCGCGCCGACATGCGCGAGCGTGCGTTGATAGCCTGGTTCGGCATTCGAGGCGTCGGCTCCATCTACTATTTGATGTTTGCCCTGACGCATGGACTGCCGCCGGAGTTCAGGGATCTGACGATCGGACTGACCCTCTCGACGGTCGCCCTCTCGATCGTGGTGCACGGTCTCTCGGTCACGCCCGTGATGGCCCGTTGGGGCGAGCGCGCGTGATGCCGTCGCGTGAGGCCGTCGTGTCGTAGGTGAAGAGGGACGAGTCGGGAGGCCAACTGCGCCTCCCGCCGGGTTGGTGGGTTGATGTCGCACCCAAGAATCGGGCGACGAGCGTAGCACCCAGTATCACAGCAAGCGGAGTACCAACTGCGAAAGCTCCGTAGAGTCGCAAAAGCGAGTCTGTTCTCGGCTCCGATGACTGCGGCTTGCGACTCGTGTGTAATGGAGTTCACAACCTGACGCACCGATGTGAAGCGGGCGCCAGAGATTTCGCGACGCCGCCGGCAGGACTAGACGACGGTCTGTTGGCGGGGCCAGCATCTATCGATCAATCAATGCTGGAGAATTGCTGAGTGTTAACGGAAGTACGGCGGCAGTCTTGCACAACACCAAGGCCGGCGGCCATGAGAGGCCGCACCATATCGAGGGCGGATCCCTCTGAGGTGAAGTGATGTTGATGACGCTGGCGATCATTCTGCTGATTGCGTGGCTGCTCGGCGTGGTGGGCACGTACACCGTCGGCGCCTTTGTTCACGTGCTGCTGGTCGTGGCTCTGGTGCTCTTCGTCCTGAGCTTCCTGAGCGGCCGACGTCCGGTGATCTGATCGATCCGGACGACGACGCGCGTCGAAGTCGTTGCTGGAAGCGCTTCCCTGCGGGGGCGCTTCCGGTTACGCCCTCGGTTTCGACTTCGCCTGTGCCAGGGATGACACGGTCGCGAGGAGCGACGCCGGCTCCGCCGGCTTGGCGATGTGGTCGTCGAAACCCGCCTCCAACGCCCGGACGCGATCTTCCGCGCGTGCGTAGGCGGTCAGGGCGATGGCGGGAATGGCGTAGCCGCTCTGGCCGTTCTGGCTGCGAATCTGGCGTATCAGGTCGTAGCCGTCCATTTCCGGCAACCCGATGTCGCTGATGATCATCTCCAGGCGCTCGCGACCGACAATCGCCAATGCCTCCGGGCCCGACCGTGCCGTAAACACGATTCCGCCGTGATCCTCCAACAGCCGCTGGAGGTACTCCAGCGTATCGGGCTCGTCTTCGACCAGCAGGAGCCGCAGCGAGTCGAGCGACACAGTCTCGTTCGACGGCGCTGGTGGCGGCTGGGGAGCTTCACTTGGGTATGACTCGACACGCCCGGCGATGGGCAGGCGTATCAGGAAGGTGGCACCCTCGCCTTCCCCGGGGCTCTCGGCCTGCACAGATCCGCCGTGGAGCTCCACCAGATGCTTCACGATCGAGAGACCCAGGCCGAGGCCGCCGAACCGGCGCGTGATGGACTGGTCGGCTTGGTGGAAGCGATCGAACACCTGCGGCAGCACATCCGGACGAATCCCGACGCCAGTGTCCCTGACGCTGATCTCGACCGTTTCCGCCTCCTGGGTCAGCGACACTTCAATACGACCTCCAGCCGGGGTGAACTTGATCGCGTTCGACAGCAGGTTCCAGATCGCCTGTTGAAGGCGGGCGGCATCACCGGCGACCGTTCCAATCGTGTCGTGCGCCAGTCTGTTGATCGCGATCCCCTTGGCCTCGGCGTCGCTCGCCACGGCCTCGATGGCGTCGTCCAGCAGCGTCCGCAGGTCAACGCTTTGCGTTTCGAGGCGGAGTTTCCCCGACACGATCCGGCTGATGTCGAGCAAATCCGCGATGAGCTGGGCCTGCGCGCGCGTGTTCCGGGAAATGATGTCCAGGCCGCGCTCAAGGAGGGCCTGATCCTGACGGCCGGTCCGCATGAGCTGCGTCCAGCCAAGAATGGCGTTCAGGGGCGTCCGCAACTCGTGCGACACCATGGCCACGAACTCGTCCTTCACCCGGCTCGCACGCTCCGCCTCACCGCGGGCGATGCGCTCGGCCTCGAGGAGTCGTTCCCGATCGGCGGCGGCGATCTGCCGTTCGGCTTCGCTCCGACGACGCTCGGTGACGTCGCGAAACGCCAGCACGACGCCCACGGTCGTACCGTCGCTCGTCCTGATTGGCGCCGCGTTATCGTCGATGGCCCGCTCAGAGTGGTCCGCCGCCACCAGCAACGTATGGTTCGACGGACCGACCGGGCGGCCTGAAGCGAGCGCTTGCGCAATTGGGTTTTCGGCCACCTCCCGTGTCTTCTCGCTGATGAGGCGGACGACCTCATCGCACGGCCGGCCGACAGCCGTCCCCGCACTCCATCCGGTCAGCTGCTCCGCCATCGCGTTCATGAGCGTGACGCGGCCCTGGGTATCGCAGGCGACGACGCCATCACCGATGCTGTCCAGGGTGACGCGAAACCACTCCTGCTGGGCCGCCAGCTCAGCGTCCGCGCGCTTGCGGTCGGTGATGTCCCGGGCGATCTTCGAGACCCCGATGATCGTGCCGGCACCATCGCGAACGGGTGAGACAGTCAGCGAGATATCGATGAGGCGGCCGTCCTTGGTGACACGAACGGTCTCGAAATGCTCGATCGGCTCGCCGCGGCGGATCCGGCCGAGGATCAGGTCCTCCTCCTGCTGGCGATCAGCCGGGATGAGCATCCGCACGGGCCGCCCGATCAGCTCCTCCGCCGAATAGCCAAACAGGCGCTGCGCCGTGGCGTTACACGAGCGAATGATGCCGTTGAGATCCTTCGACAGGATGGCATCGTCGGACGACTCGACGATGGCGGCGAGGTAAGCACTCGCCTCGGCTTCACGTTTGCGGTCGGAGATATCGATACAAGAGCCGATGAAGCCGGCAAAGACGGCCGACTCGTTGAGCGGGCCGCCCGTGTCGAGCACCCAGCGGTAGGTCCCGTCATACCGCCGCAGCCGATACTCGATCGTAAACGGCTTGCGCTCGTCGAAGGCTGTCGTGTACGCCTCGAGGCAACGGCCAACGTCGTCAGGATGGACGTTCTGGACCCAACCCATTCCCAACTCGCGATCGGCGGTGCGGCCGACGAACTGGAGCCACTGGGCATTGAACCAGGTACGTCCCTTGTCGAGACCGCTCGTCCAGATCATCACCGGCGCGGAGTCGCCCATCGACCGGAAGCGCGCTTCGCTGACGCGCAGCGCCTGCTCGACGCGCTTCTGCTGCGGTGATGTCGCGCTGGGTGCCCCACATCCGCAAGAGCCGGCCGTGCTCGATGATGCCGGTCATGCTGTTGGAGAAGTATTTGATGCCGCCCGTGGCATCTCGCTCGACCGATTCGACGTCGGAGACCCGATAGCCCGCGTCGATGACCGAGGCCACGTACGCCCTGGCTGTGGCGTCAGATGAGGGGAGCATGAACTCGAGGGACGGAGCCGAGCAGATCCTCCGCGCGCTGCATCCCGTACATCCGAGCCATCGCGTCGTTGCACTCGATGAGGACGCCGTGCCGGTAGGCCAACTCTACCTGGGCGTCGACGGGGAGGGTCGTATCGAGAGGGGGAACGAACTCGAGCCGCCAGATTCCTTCCGAGCTGTTCTCGACGAACGCTCGATAGCGCTGTTCAGCTGTTTCGAGCGCTCGGGAGCCGGTGAGCGCCGGGGGGGCATCGCGATTGCGGGAAGGATGGTCAGGCATAAGAAGGACGCGACGTTGATCTTAACCTCAGCAGTGGGATGTTCGTGCAGTGCCTTTTCGTCCGCCTGCCTGTGTCGCCGGTTACACACTTCTCCCCGGATCGGGCTCAGACCGCGGCCGGATGACCGGCCAGGTACCGTTTGCGATATCGAAAACGTACCGTGAGGAGGGGAGAGAGAAAACTGCGTGCCAATCGGACCCGCGGCGCTCGCGGCTGCGAAATTTCAGGAGCGGCGGCGCGGCTCAGGCGTCCGCTGCCTACTTGGACAGATCCCCGTAGAACTTCCAGTCGACGTCCATGTCGCGCGTCAGCTTGAGCCGGTTGTTGACGGCGAGCCGCAGCAGCGAAATCGGCATGCCGCCCTGGCGCATGATCTCGTCGTGGAACTGCGCGTTGGTCATGCAGCCTCGAGTCGACGAGCTCCTTGCGCAGTCCGCGCAGCTGCAGCCCACCAAGGAGGTACGCCGCCTGATACAGGGGGCCGTAGCCGGCCGCGGGATCGAAGGAGCGGCGGACTTCGGCGGTCGCGTTCTCGCGCTCGTGGCCGACGCGGTCAACCAGGAAGTCGATCGCTTCCTGCGGCGACCACTGGCCCATGTGGAACTTGAGCGAGAAGATGATCCGCGCGCAGCGGTGCATGCGCCAGAAGAGCGCGCCGACGCGCTGTTCGGGCGTCTTGTTGAAGCCGAGGTCGTAGAGCGTCAGCTCCCAATAGAGCGGCCAGCCCTCGCCGAAGAACGGCCCGCCGCCGCTCAGGTTGGCGCGATAGTCGGCAAAGCGCGCGCCCAGGTAGCCGACGAGGTTGTGCCCGGGAATCATCTCGTGATGGGCCGTCGCGTGCGAGAAGCCGGGGTTGTTGCCGCGCATGCTCTGGATGCGGGCGTCGTAGTCCATGGTGTTGGTCGGATAGGAGACGCTGATCTGCCCGCCGCCGGTGAAGAACGGATTCACCAGCTGGCGCTCGGGCGACATCATGATCATGTGCAGCGACTCGGCGGCCACCTGCGGCACGGTAATCAGGCGATTGGCGCGCAGGTAGTCGACCGCCTCGACGAGCAGGTCCATGATCATGCGCGGCTGGCCGCCGGGCGGGACCGCGGTGTCCTTCGTCTTCTCGATCGCCTTCTTCCAGTCGTTGCCAAAGCCCATCTCGCGCGAGGCCTTCAGCATCTCCTGGTCGCACCAGGCGAATTCCTTCTCGGCGAGCGCGATGAGCTCCTCCGGCGTGTACGGAATCATGGCCTCGGACAGATCCTGGATGAGGCCTTCGCGGCCGCGCGCCGGGCCCGGAATTCCACTCGCGTCCGGCTTCCGCGGCGGATTGGGATCGAGCTTCAGGTTCGCGCGCGCGATCTGCGTTTCCGCGGTGCGGCGAATGAAGAGGTAGTCCACCTGCGCGTTGCGCGACAGCTTGTCGAAGTCGAGCGACTTCAGCGCCGCCAGCCAGCTCGTGTAGAACGCCGCGTCACGAGGAGGACCACTGGCGGCGCCACGCCCGCCGCCACCGCGCCCGCCTGACCCAGTGAAGCGGGCGACGATGTCGCGCATTTCGTCCTGGGGAAGGGCGATGATCTCGTGCAGCTCGGGGACGTCGGCGAACTTCAGCTGCGGTACCGGGGCGATGGGCGTCGGCGGTCGCGGGCGTGGCCGGAACCTGCAGGCCCTCCGCGGCGACCTTGTCGCGCAGCAGCGCCGCGTAGTTCTTGAGGGCCTCGTCCACCTTGGCATACGGCATCCCCATCCACCACGTGAAGAGCGGGTCGTAGCCGTTGTAGAAGTTGAACCACTCGGTCGTGATCGTGCGCAGCTGCTCGACGGCGGTGGCGCCGAGCGTCGCCTGCTCGCGGTTCACCCGCGGCGGCGTGGCGGTCAGCCGCGCAATCTCCTTCGTGACGTCGGTGATCGTCGCGGCCGCGTTCTGGGCGTTCATGTCCTCGACCCGGATGCGCGCCTCGACCAGCTGCACGATCTTCGGCGCGAACGGCATCGCCGCGATCGCCTGGGCCATCGTCAGCGCCTCGGCGTCGAGCCGCGCGAGGTTGGTCGCGACCGCCGACTTGAGGCTGTCGAGATCGGTCTTGGCCGCCGTGCGTGAGCTTCGCGGTGTCGAGGCGTGACGAGCGCCGCCTGCCAGTTCGTGTCGAAGCGCTTCAGGCGCGCGATTCGGGCCGGCGAGAGCGGCACGAGCGGCGGCGGAGCCGGCGCAGCCCCAGCCGTCGTCCTCGCCCGGCCACGACCACCCCGCCCGCCACCGCGGCCGCCGCCGTTGGCATAGTTGCCCGAGAGCGTCGTGCGATCCAGGTTGTATCGCTGCACCACCATCCGCATCTCGCTCTGCGGCGCCGCGAGGAGCGGCGCAAGGTCGAGGGGAACGGTCTGGTCCTGCGCCTGCGGGCTGTGAATCAGGAGCGGGCTGAAGCCCAGAAGCCCGATACCGAAAACGAAGAGCGCTGCTGTGGCCAAAAGGGGGCGGCGAGTGGGCATGACGATCGATCTCCTCAAGCCCAGCAGCTTACTTCGACTCGGCGGGAGAGGCGCAGTTGTTCTGTTGATAGCCCTATCAGTTCGGGGTTCGGCGTTCGGCGTTCGGGGTTCGGGGTTCGGGGTTCACGCTGGTGACGTTCGGTGCTCCCTCAGGTTCGACGCGGCGCCAAAAAGCCCCAGCAGCCACCCGATCGGATAGGAAACACACAGAGCCAGCCACCAAATCGACCGGCCGGAGTTGCCGCCGACGCCGCCGAGGGCGGACAGGCCAAAAAGGGCGGCCACGCCAAACGCGATGAGGGCACAGGCCGTCAACTGCAGCCGGTAGCGGCGCGTCCTCGCAAGGTAGGCGCCGGCAGCCGCAAGCGCGCTGCCGCCGAGGATGACAACCGATCCTTCCATCGGATCCAGGGCGCCGGCCACCATCAGCACGAGCCCGGCGACGACGAGACGAGAATGCGTGCGCTTCACCGTAACCTCCAGCGAATCAACATCTTCACCGTTATCCTACGCACCCTGAGCGACAGGAGTCGTGAGGAATTGCTGAAGAATCGTGAAACCTTGACGCGCGCCGCCGATGGGCGCATACTCCGCCGTCGTTCTACTGTTCAGCTTGAGAACAGCCTGACTCGGTCGTCCACTACCCGGAGGGGTGCCCTATGAAGACATCGAAGGCATTGTCAGTCGTTTCGCTCGTGCTCTTATGGTCCGGCATCGCGGTCGCGCAGGATGCGGTGAAGTCGAATCCGTCCCACTACAAGGTGGTCTTTGAAAACGCGAGCGTGCGGGTGTTGAAGATCGACTACGCCCTTGGCGCGAAGAGCACCGTGCATTCGCATCCGGATTCCCTCGTGTTTGTCCTGTCGCCGTCCAAAGTCCGGTTCACGACTCCCGACGGCAAAGCGCAGGACAGTGACCTGGCGAACGAATCGGCCATGTATACGCCGGCCGGCACTCACACTTCGACCAACGTCGGCACGGGAGCCGTCGATGCCATTCTGGTGGAGTTCAAGACGCCGGCGCCTGGCAAGGCGGCGCTCCCGGCATCGCGCGACGGCATGACCCTCAAGGTGCTGGCCGAGGGTCCGCGTGCCACGGCCTACCGCTCGACCGCACTCGGGGACGTTCGCGGAACCGGCCGGAAGCAAGCACGATTTCGATCAGGTGGTCATCGCGCTCGGCCCGTCGCCGATGGCGCTCTCGATCGACGGCAAGCCCGCCAAGACGACCTGGGCCCGTGGCGACGTGCAGTTCATCGGTCGCGGCGTCGCGCACGAATCCAAGAACACCGGCGGGAAGCCGGCCGACATGGTGGTCGTGGTGATCAAGTAGGACGGCTGGTGCGAGGCGGGTACTGCATCCCGCCTCGCATCACAGCAGTGCGAATCGCTCTCACATTCCTCGCCGAGTGATCGTCGACGGGGAGGAATCCATCATCCGGTATGTCATCGTGACGGAACCGACCTCTATCTGGTCGCCGTCCTTGAGGGCGACTGCCTGCGTGACGGTTCGCCCATTCACGTGGGTTCCGTTCTTGCTGCCCAGATCCTCCACAGTGGCCTCGCCATTCGTCATGACGACCTGGGCGTGCCGGCGCGAGAGTTCGATCGAATCGATGCGGATGGCACAGTCGCGGTCGCGGCCCACTACGTTTGGACCATCGGACAGCAGCCAATCCCCACGGTTCGAGACCAGGCGGGCGCGTGAAGGTCTGCCTCGCGGAACAAGGGCCTCAGGCGCGGGCCGGGCATCACCGTGAAACGCGTAGCCATAGCGCGGAACGGTGCGGATATAACGCGCGGCCCGAGGCGCATCGCCGATCGCGGCGCGGATCTCGGCCACCAGATTGTGCAGGCCCGCGTCGGAGACAAACGTTTCCGGCCACAGACGCTCGAGCAGTTCCGCCTTCGCCACCGCCTCCGGCCGGCGATCGAGAAGTAACTCCAGGAGCAGGAAAGCTTTCGGGGTCAACGCCACGATGCTGCCATGGCGCAGGAGTACCCGCTGCCCGGAGTCGAACTCGCATTCTCCAAAAACGACACGCATGTGGGTCCTGAAAGAATTAGAGTTCCATGAGAACTCCGCGAGGACAGCCTGGTCGACCGGCGCCTATATTGGCACAGGAGACCTTATGAACCGACTGCGAAGTCTTGGCTTCTGCATGATCTGCCTGCCGACGTTGCTGGGTTGCCAGGGCCAGGCGGCGTCGACGCAGGGCCTCGGCGCAAAAATCTGGGTCGGGCGCTACCAGGAGATCGAGGAGCACCTGCGGACCGCCGAGTGCGTGAGCATGTACGGGTCCGACCCGCGCAAGGCGGTCCGCTGCACGCTGCGGCCTGGGGGGCCTTTCCCCCGGATGGCCTGGCGATCCCTGCCGCCCGGCATCTACAAGGGGTTCTGGGAGAGCTACAAAACAGAGATCGCCGCGTATGAGATCGACAAGCTCCTGAAGCTGGACATGGTGCCGCCGAGCGTGGAGCGGCAGCTGCAAGGCGTCGAGGGTGCCGCCCAACTCTGGGTGGACGGTGCCTCCGGAGTGAAGGAAGGCGACCCACCAGGCGAGCCGCAGCGGGTCTACTGGGAGAACCAGCTGGTTCGGACAGCCATGTTCGACAACCTCATCGGAAACCGCGAGAGAAACCTGGGCAACATGCTGCGCGATGCCGAGTGGAATGTGATTCTGCTCGATCATTCGCGCGCCTTCGGAGTCGGTACCGAGCTCCCGCAAAAGATGCGGCGCATCGACGCCGCGTTCTGGGCCAGGATCGAGAGCCTGACCCGCCCTCAACTCGATGCCGCGCTGCGCGCGTGGATTGGCGAACCGGAAATCCAGGCCATCCTCGACCGTCGCGACCGAATGCGAAGCGAGATCAAGTCGCTGCCGCGGTAGCCGCAGCAGTGGTGACGCGAGCTGGCGCTCGGAGTGAACATGCGTCCCGGCCGATGATCCCGAAGACGATCGCCCACTACGAGATCCTCGCCCCGATTGGCGAAGGCGGCATGGGCGTCGTCTATCGCGCCCTCGATACGCGCCTCGGCCGCCCCGTCGCTGTCAAACTGCTCAGCCCCGAGGGTGCCATCGACGGCGAGCGTCGGAAGCGCTTCGTCCAGGAAGCGAGAGCCGCCTCCGCGCTCAATCACCCGCACATCATTACGATCTACGACATCGGTCAGGCCGAGGGCCTCGACTTCATCGCGATGGAGTATGTCCCCGGTCCGTCACTCGCCCAGGCGATCGCACAGAGCAGGCTGCCGGTCGGGGAGGCGCTGCAGTACGCCGTCGAGATCGCCGACGCACTGGCGGCCGCACACGCCGCCGGGATCCTGCACCGCGACCTCAAGCCGGCCAACATCATGCTCGGCACGGCTGGAGACAGGCGGTCGATCAAGGTGCTCGATTTCGGGCTCGCGAAGCTGACCGAGTCCGCCGACTTCAGGCCCATCGACGAGCGAGCCTCCACGGCGAGCGCAGGTGCGGCCGACCGTCTCCAGACCGAGGACGGGACGATCCTCGGCACGGCCGCCTACATGTCGCCTGAGCAGGCCGAGGGTAAACCTGCGGACGCGCGGTCGGATGTTTTCTCGTTTGGCGCGGTGCTCTACGAAATGCTCACCGGCCGTCGTGCGTTCAGCGGCGCGACAAAGATCTCGACGCTGGCGGCCATCCTCACGACAGAGCCCGAACCGCCGAGCCGCCTGATTCCTGGGCTCCCGCGCGATCTGGAGAAACTGCTGCTCCGCTGCCTCCGAAAGAGCCCGGAGCGACGCTGGCAGTCGATGGCGGATCTCAAGGTGGCGCTGCAGGACCTGCGGGACGAATCCGACGCACCACCTGCGGGTGAACGCTCGGCGCCGGTGCCCGCCCGCGGGCGGAAACTCGCCGTGGCGATCGCTGTCGCGCTCGCGCTGGCCGTGCTCGCGTTCGGTGGCTGGTGGCGAGCGGCCCGTATGCGGCCTGAAGGAGTGCCCGCGACCGTTTCTCACCCGGCTCACGTCGGACGTCGGCTGGACCGATCTATCCAGCCATCTCTCTCGACGGAAAGATGCTGGCGTACGCCTCCGATCGCGGCGGCGACAACAACCTCGACATCTGGGTCCAGCAATTGCCCGACGGGGCTTCGGTCAGACTGACGCATCACACCGCCGACGAAGTCGAGCCCGCGTTCTCCGCCGACGGCAGCCGGATCGCCTTTCAGTCCAGCCGGCTCGGTGGCGGCATCTACCTCAGTCCCGACGCTCGGGGGCGAAGAACGGCTTCTCGCAGCGCGGGGGTTCTCGCCGCGCTTTTCACCCGACGGCAAGTGGATCGCTTACGGTGTCAGCGAACCAGCCGGCAGCCGCATCTACGTGGCGCCCGCCGCCGGCGGACCCGCCAGCCCCGTCACCAGCGACTTCTATCGAGCCCAGTCCCCCGTCTGGTCACCAGACGGCCGTCACCTGTTGTTCTGGGCGCAGCGTCGCCGCGACGCCCCGCCGGAGAACAACGTCGATTGGTACGTGGCCGAAGTCCCCGGCGGGCCACCGGTACCGACCGACGCGCGCGGCATGCTGCTCACAGAAGGATTCCAGGCGTTTCACGGACTACCGTCGCCGGATGCCTGGGTCACCGCCGGAAACCGCATCCTCTTTCACGGCATCGTCGGGGACTCCTCGAACATGTGGCAGGTGGCCATCTCTTCCGACCGTTGGCGCATCAACGGCAAGCCGCAGCGGGCGACGTTCGGCACGACCGACGAAGCGGCGGCCTCGGTCACCGCGGACGGACGGATGGTGTTCAGCAGCCGGACGATGGGGGCTGACATCTGGAGCCTGCCGATCGACGCCAATCGCGGCACTGTGAGTGGGCCTTGAAGCGTGTGACAGAGGATGCCGCAGATGACTACGACCCGACGCTCTCAGACGACGGGGCGACGCTGGTGTTCCGTTCGCGTCGTGGAGGTCAGTTCGGCGTCGTACTGAAGAGATTGGCGACAGGGGCAGAAAGCGTTCTGACCCGGACGCCGGCCGATCATTTTCCGGCGGTGAGTCGTGACGGATCGAAGGTCGCGTACTCGATTTCGAGAGAATGGCAAGATGCCAATCTATCGTCGTGGCCGCGGGAGGTGGATCCCCCGAGCGCGTCTGCGACGATTGCGGACAGGTGGAGGCCTGGTCGCCGGGCGGTGACCAGATTCTTTATCTCGCCGCCGGCGATCCGTCGGGCGTTGGCGTCGTTACCATCGGCTCGTCTCCGAATCATGGATGGTTGAAAAATGCGGCCTACGGGATTTACAACCCGCGGCTCTCGCCGGACGGCGGTTGGATCGCGTTCAACGGCAGGCCAAACAGGCTGGCTCCCGCGCAGGTCATTGTCGCGAGAGTGCAGGCAGCGGTCGTCGCGCGAGAGAAGGACTGGATCGTGGTGAGCAAGGACGGCGATGCGCCCAACTGGTCGCCGAACGCGAGCCTGCTGTACTTCTGGTCGGATCGCGACGGCTCCCCGTGTCTGTGGGCGCAGCGGCTCGATCCGGCGACGAAGCGGCCGACTGGCGAGCCCCTCGAGATTCAGCACTTCCACAAGAAGGGGCTGTCGGGACGGAACCTGTATCTCGGCACGCCCGACATCGCCGTTGCCCGCGACAGGCTGGTCTTCAACCTGGGCGAGCACACCGGCAACATCTGGCTGACGCCGCTCGCCCAGGGACGGGACTGATGTCCTCGCAGATCGCTCCTGTCCGCGCTACGGCACGCGAAACGTCAGCGCTGTCCAGACGCTCTGCCATTCTGCTCCGGAAGCGGCCTGCGCCCGCTGCATGTGCACGGCTTTGATCAGCCATGCACCTGAACTGACGGGATCGTCATCCTGCCCTCGCGGTCCGTGCGGCCGCGAACCATTTCGTGGACATCTCGATTCATCGTCTTTCGGAACGCAACCACGAGCGCGTTGGCGAGAGGCTGCTTGTCGTGCAGCAACCGGATCGGCAGCTGTCCGCCGGAGGCCGTCGTGGGGTCAGCGTCCAGCACGAATTCGAGCGTCATGCCGATCGAGCGATCGTGACCCGCGTCGCTCGTCGTTCCGGCCGTCCGGACCATGGCCTTCACGCTTCGCGAGAACTGCTCGCGCCCGGGCAATCCGCTCTCCCCTCGTCGCGCCCGCTCGTCGATAATCGTCTCGAGCCCCTCCTCCCGCAGGTATTGCTCGAACGCCGGCGCGGAGAGCTCGACCGAAGACGGCTTGCTGCGGTACCCGAGGAACCAGATGCCCGGCGCATCGAGACGGACCAACCCTGCCGGGTCCATGCCGTCCCGCCCGATCACGGGCCGTTCCTCTGAGGGGCCGGCGACGACGAAGCGTTCGATGCGTGCCTCGTTGCGCGCCACGGGATCGCCGACGAAGCGCTCGCCGACACGGAGATGCACCCTCATCGGCTCACCGAGCTTCGGTTCGAATGTCGACGGCTCGATCCAGAAGTCGTGAGCCTTCACACCGGTCGTAACAGCCAGAGCCAAGACGCTCGAGGCGAGCCATCGTTTCATGCATGGCGAGAGATTCATGATGTGTCCTTTCTGACCTGCCGAGCAGCGGCTGCCAGTGCGCAGAGCCTGCGCAGAAATTCGCGGACCTCAGGGACGGCGCCCATGCCGTCCCCGAGGTCCAGTGCTCGAACGTGCTACGGCGTTCCGTTGGGCGATCCGCGGAGCGGCGTTCGCAGGTATGGGAAGCTCGGTTGAAAGAACGACGCGTCGACAAACGCGCCGTCGGTGAACGGCAGCGTGCCGGAAGGCGCATCGGCCGGGCCGCAGCCGAAGGCGCCAGGGAACGCATGGCACAGGACGCCCATCGCGACCCGAAGCTCGATATCGACGACATCGTCGCCGGGCCGCCGGCCGTTCGGGAAGCCGGCATTGTCGCCACCGAGGGCGCCGAGCCGGCTCTGCCGGTTTGGTGGCTGCGGAGCGATGCTGGTGTTCAGGCGCAGCATCTCAGATGCCACGACACTCGTCGGCTGATTCAATCCGCTGATCCCGGTCAGAAAAGCCGCGACGAGATCCTTGCGCGGAAAGTTGTTCGGGGCCCGTACCCCCGCGCCACCGAAGAGAATCTCGAGCAGCTCCGGCAGCGCCGGGTTGGTGACGTAGACGGCCAGGGCGGCATCCTGCGTCGGCTCGGCCGAGTTGAAGAGGTCCTTGTCCTTCAGGCCGATGACCACCTCGTTGACGAGCGGTGCGCCGAGGCGTGAGACCTGCGTACCCGCAGCCGGTGGCGGTGTCGGCGTGCCGCCGCTGCCGCCGGCGCCGCGAGCCGCGGGATGGCCGGCAGGCACCCAGCCGTCGCAGTTCTGGCTCGGGACCCAGGTGAGTCCGGGACTATCCGCAGGCCTGGCCGCGGCCGGTTGACCGCTCGGGCAAGGAGCAGCGGACGGCGGCGAAGCCGGGCCGCCGCTGCCACTCGCTCCACGCGCCGACGGATGCGTGCTCGGCACCCATCCGTTGCAGTCCTGACTCGGCACCCACATGAGCCCAGGGCCGTCGGCCGGCTTTGCGGCCGCCGGCTGGCCGGCCGGGCACGGGCCCGCGCCGCCGCCAGGACCGCCGGGCATTGGAGTCCCTGGTGTAGAACCGCCCGGGGTCACGCCCACACCAACGCTTGCCGTCGTCCATCCGCCGATGATCGGTTGGCTCGTCGACATGACGAGGCAGGAGATCGGAACCTCCAGGACGAACGAGGTGACGTTCTTGTCGGCGAGGTCGTCAGCTTCCGCGTTCTCCGCCCCGAGCGGGTTCGTGACGTTCACGAGATCGAACGTCTCGCCGAGATTCACGACGAAGGGATCCTTCCGCTGACCGACGAACATCCGGCCATCGGCACACCCCGGGATGGAGATGTTGTAGAGATGGCTGTTGGCGTATGTCGCGTAGTCGGGAATGGACTTGTTGCCGATGTTGTCCACTGGCTTCCGGAACGACACGCCGCCACCGGCGGCATTGGTGATGGCCTCGCTCGTGCCGCTGCGTCGATCGCCGCGGATGATGTTGACGGTGAACGTCTCCTCCCGATTGAGCGCGGCCGTATCCTCGGCGCCAGGTCCGATCCCACCGATGTTGATGAGCGGCACGGGCACCATCACCCCTCCCGCCATGACGCTCAGGTCCTTGACCGTGATTGACGGCCGGAACTGAAACGTGACGTCCTCGCGTGCATCGCCGTTGTTGTCGAGATGAATCTCGTAGACGGCGTCGGGATCCAGCGCGTAGTAGTTGGGTCCGCCGTACGGATCCTGGAGCGGGCCATAGTTCGCAACCAGCGTCACGAACCCCGCGCGCCCGGGCTCGTAGCTGCGGAACATGTAGAAATCGGTGCCGTCCAGTTTTGGAGTCTTCGTGATGCCCGGCGCTTCGCGATGGCTCGAGCCCTGCCCGATCATCCCGCCAGCGACGACGAGCGCCACGATCACTCCCACGCGTCCTCGTATCAGTTTCATTCGTATCCTCCGCTTCTCCGGATGTCCCGCACACCACCGGCGGCCGACGACATCACGGACTTCAATTGCCTCGATTTGCGCCGGTGCTCGTTAAGTCCCTACGGCCGGCTGACCGATTCGGATTGCCGCCGGCCGCTCGGCGCGTTCGTGCGAAGGGCGTTTTCTGCATCGGCTCGGCTACTTCGGCATCGCCACTGACGTGATGACATGGATGACGCCGTTGCTCTGGCGGACATCCGCGATCGCCATGGCGGTCGTCGCGCCGCGTTCATCCCGCAGCGCCAGCGCCTCGCCTTCCCTCACGATCCAGAGGGGCGCCCCGTTCACGGTAGTGAGCGCGGCCTTCCCGCCGCCCGCCTTGACCTTGTCCGCCAGCGCCGCAGTGTCGAGGTTGCCAGCGACGACGTGATAGGTCAGAATCGCCTTCAGTTGAGTCCTGTTCTCCGCTTTCAGCAGCATCTCGACCGTGCCGGCGGGAAGTTTTGCGAACGCTTCGTTGGTCGGAGCGAAGACGGTGAACGGTCCTGGCCCTTTCAGCGTGTCCACCAGTCCCGCGGCCTTGACGGCAGTCACGAGCGTCGTGTGGTCCTTCGAGTTGACGGCGTTGTCGACAATGTCTTTCGACGGATACATGGCGGCGCCGCCAACCATCACGGTTTTCTCCTGCGCCTGCCCAGCCGTCACGGTCGCGGCCGCCAACACGGCGGCCAGCGCAATCGCGTCCAATCGCATCGAAACCTCCTCTGGCGCCGGTCCTGGCGCCTCGACATGGACTACGGTCGTCGACGCCGATCGGATTGGACGTGGGGTGAGGCGCCGCCACCGCCATCCGGCGCCGGGCGCTGTGCGTAGTACAGATGACGCGGTCAGCGCCGACGTGGTACCGGCATCCCCGGACTCGCGGCTGACGGCGCAATTCGTCTGATGGCGATGCTGACGCGCGAACACGCATTGATTCAGCGCATGGCGGGAGGTGACGTGTCGGCCCTCGGCGAGCTGTACGACCAGCACGCTCGCGCCGTGTACTCCCTGGCCTGCCGAATCCTGCGTGATCCCGGCGAGGCGGAGGACGTCGTCCAGGACGTCTTCGCGCAGGCGTGGAAGCAGGCGAGCCGATTCGATGCGGCGCGAGCGAACGCCGGCGCGTGGCTGATGATGATGAGCCGCTCGCGCGCTATCGACCGGCTGCGCGCACGACGCACGCGACTGCAGACCATCCCCGACGCCGAGACGCTGGCGGACGCCCCGGAGGGCACGCCCGACCCTGAGTCGCGGGCCATGACCACCGAGGATGCGACGCGCGTGCGCGCGGCGCTGGCCGCGCTCGATGATGCGCAACGCGCGCCGATCGAGCTCGCGTACTATGAAGGTCTCTCTCAGACGGAGATCGCCGAGCGGCTGCGTGAGCCGCTCGGCACAATCAAGACGCGGATTCGCACGGGGCTGCTCAAGCTCCGGTCTGCACTGGGCGGGGGCTGAGGCGAGCGAGGATGGATCACCAGGAACTGCGTGAGCTGACCGGCGCCTACGCGCTGGGGGCGCTGAGCGAGGCGGAGCGCCGCGCGCTCGAGACGCACCTGCCGACGTGCCCGGAGTGCGCGCAGGACGTGCGTGCCGCCGTCGAGGCCGCACGGGCTCTGGCCTTTGCGGTCGAGCCGATCGATCCGCCGGCGGCACTGCGGGCGCGGGTGCTCGACGCGGCCGCGCGCGATCCGCGCGCACGAGCGGCGACGCCGGCCGATGCTCCGGCGCGGTGGACGCTGCTGCCGTACCTGGCGACGGCCGCGTCTCTCGCCGCCATCGGCCTGGCGTTCTATGCGGTCGAGTTGAGAAGCCGGATCGACGCGCTCGAGGAGCGCGTCAGGACCGCCGAGTCAGCCACGTCCGGCGTCCAGGCCCAGCTCGCGAGCCTGCAGTCCGAGTATGGCGACATGCGGCGATCGGCCGCGATTCTTGCCGCCAGTGATGTGCGCCGCGTCGATCTGGCAGGGCAAGCGTCGGCTCCCGGCGCGTCGGCTCACGCCTTCTGGAGCCCGACACGCGGGCTCGTCTTCGCGGCCACGGGCCTGCCCGCCCTTCCACCAGGCCGGGTGTACCAACTGTGGTTCGTCGGCGACCCGGCGCCCGTGAGCGCGGGGTTGATGACGCCCGACAACACGGGCGTGGCAACCGCCGTGGCCACGCCACCCGGTGCCGTCACGACGATCGTGGCCTTCGCCGTCACGCTCGAACCCGCCGGCGGCGTGCCCGCACCGACCACGACGCCGCTCCTCGTCGGCAAGCTGTAGCCGCGCATCTTCGGGGCTGAACGGTCGCCGCCTCTCGACTTGCGTCCCGGCACTGAGTGGGGAACAATCCGGCCATGCTCCAACCCGTCAGCCGGATCGTCGACCTCATCGACCCGGCTTTGAACCGTATCGCCAACATGAGCGTCGAGGAGGCCCGGGGGCGCGTCCTCGATGGCGATCCCGGCGGCGTGCGCGGCATCGACGGGTCGTTCGCACTGGTGGCCGCCGAGGGGGTGACCGTCCGGCTCGCGCGGTCGCTCGATCGCCCGATGCGCTACTTCCTGGCCAAGCGGCACGAGGGCCCGGCGCTCTACGTGGCCGATCGGATCGACACGCTGCATGCGGCGCTCGACCGCGACGGCCTGGCGGGTCAGTTTCACCCCAGCTACACGCGGATGATTCCCGCCCACTACGTGGTCGAGATCGCGCTCGTCGGCTGTCCCGATCCGGACCCCATCTATACGCGTTTCTTCACGCCGCAGGCCAACGCGCTGCCCGCGACGCTCGACGAGATCGGCCGGCAGTATGTCGGAGCGATGGCGCACGAGATCGAGAAGTGGCTGCGACAGGTCGAAGCGGGCGCCACCCGGCCCGAGCCCATCGGGGTCGCGTTCTCCGGGGGCATCGACAGCGGTGCGGTCTTTCTCGTCACCTATCACACGATGATCAGGATGGGCCTCTCACCCGCCCGGCTCAAGGCCTTCGTCTTGAACCTCGGCGCCGGTCCCGACCTCGATCAGGCCCGCGCGTTTCTGTCGGCGGTGGGGTTGTCGCTCTTCCTCGAGGAGATCGAGGCCTCACCAGACGGCCTGGATCTCGAAGCGACGCTGCGGGTGCTCGAAGACTACAAGCCCCTCGACGTCGAATGCGCGGCGATGGGGCTCGAGCTCTGTCGCGGCATTCGCGCCCGCTATCCCGAGTGGCGGCACCTGGCCGACGGAGACGGCGGCGACGAGAACCTCAAGGACTACCCGATCGAAGAGAACCACGAGCTCACGATCAAGAGCGTCATCAACAACCTCATGCTCTACCAGGAGGGCTGGGGCGTCGGCCGCATCAAGCACTCGCTCACCTATAGCGGCGGCCTCAGCCGCAGCTACGTCCGAACCTACGCGCCGGCGCGCCGCTACGGTTTCGCCGGCTTCAGCCCGTACGCGCAGCCGGCGGTCGTCGAAGTCGCCGAGGGCATTCCGTTCGCGGCGCTGACGGACTACGACGTGCCGACCCTCTATGCCCTCAAAGGCGAGATCGTCGGCCGCGGCGTCAAGGCGGTCACCGGCCTCGACATGCCGGTGTTTCCGAAACGCCGCTTCCAGCACGGCGCGATGCCGGCCGAGGCGATGCGCTCGCGTCTGGGGGGAACCGAACAGACCTACCGGCGCGCCTTCCACGGCCTCTACTCGTAGCTTCCTGATGTCGTCCTATCCGGCGGGCGCTACCGCGCGAGATCGCTTCGTCCTGGATCGGCGTCCGCCACGGGCGCGACACGATCCCTGGCGCGCCCAGGGTTGGCTCGTCGAGGACGAGAGAGCGGCGGACGGAACCGTCGCGCGCGTGGCCACGGTGTTCCTCACCGGCCGCGAGTGTCCGTGGCGGTGCGTGATGTGCGACCTCTGGCAGTACACCACCGAAAGCGACACGCCGCGCGGGGCGATCCCGGCGCAGATCGACGCCGCCCGCCGCGCGCTCGAGAGTTCGAGTCACCCTGTCACCGGAATGAAGCTGTACAACGCCGGCAGCTTCTTCGATCCCCGTGCGGTTCCCGACGCCGACTACGACGATATCGCCGCCCGCCTCACGCACCTCACCGACGTCATCGTCGAATCACATCCCTCGCTGATTGGCGCCCGGACCAGCCGGTTCCTCACCGCCCTCGAGTCCAATCGCGGGCCTGATGCGGCTGCGCCGGCGCTCGAGGTCGCCATGGGACTCGAGACGGCCCATCCGGACGCGCTCGAGCGTCTGCACAAGCGGATGACGGTTGACGGGTTCAGGCTCGCAGCGGACGAACTGCGCGCGCTCGGCGTTGCGCTCCGCGTGTTCCTGCTGGTTTCTCCACCGTTTGTGCCGCACGCCGAGCAGGACGACTGGCTGCTCCGCTCCATCGACGTGGCGCTCGCCGCCGGTGCATCGGCGATCTCGCTCATCCCGACGCGCACAGGAAATGGCGCGCTCGAGGCGCTCGCCGACCAGGGGTGGTTTCGCCAGCCGACGCTGTCGGACCTCGAGCGAAGCCTGGCGCTCGCTCATACACACGCCTCCGGCAGTGGCGCGCGCCTCTTCGCCGATCTCTGGAATCTGGATCGATTCGCCGCCTGTGGGCACTGCCTGGACGCCCGTCGCGAACGACTGCACACGATGAACCTCGAACAGCGCGTGCTGCCGCAGACTCCCTGCCCCCAGTGCCAGGAACAGCTCGCTGTATGACGCTATCGGTTGACGCGGATGTCGCGATCGTCGGCTCGGGATTCGCCGGCGCGTTGTGCGCGCTCGCGCTGCGGCAGCGGGGCCAGCGGGTGGCGCTCATCGAACGCGGCCGGCATCCGCGATTCGCCATCGGCGAATCGACGACGCCGCTGACCAATCTCCTGTTGGAGGAACTCGCCGATCGCTACGACCTACCGCAGATCCGCTCGTTCTCGAAATGGGGCACGTGGCAGCAGGCGCATCCGGACGTCGCCTGCGGCCTCAAGCGTGGGTTCACTTTCCTCTTCCATCGACTCGACGAGCGATTCAAAGACGACGAGGATCACGCCCGGCAGCTGCTGGTCGCTGCCAGTCCCAACGACGACGTGGCCGACACGCACTGGTATCGGCCCGATTTCGATCTCACGCTCGTCGAGCACGCCCAGGCAGCGGGCGCGACTTACCTGGATGAGACGCGGCTCGACACGATCCGCGATAACGGCACGGGCATGCGGCTAGTGGAACGCGCCAGGGCCGTGCCGTCGAGGTCACCGCCGGCTTCGTGATCGACGCCAGCGGCCCGCGCGGATTCCTGACGAACGCGCTCGGGACCGGCAGCGCGCCCTTGCAGTGGTTGCCGCCAACACAAGGTGTATTCACACACTTCGAGGGGGTTGACCTCTGGGAGAACGTCTCGCCGCCCGACGGCACTCCGCCGTATCCTCCCGACGCGGCGGCCCTGCACCACGTGTTCCCTGGCGGCTGGATCTGGGTACTGCGATTCAACAACGGCATCACGAGCGCCGGCGCGGCGCTGACCGACCCGCTGGCGGCAAGAGTGCTCGCGTCCGAGGGCGCACCGGCATGGGACCGGCTGCTGCACGCGCTGCCCTCGGTGCGCGAACAGTTCCGCGCCGCGCGCGCCACACTTCCCTTCGTACACGCTCCGCGAGTGGCTTTCCGCTGCCGCGAAGTGGCCGGCGACAAGTGGGCGCTGCTGCCCTCGGCCGCGGGCGTGATCGACCCGCTGCTCTCGACTGGTTTCCCGCTCACCCTGCTCGGCATCGCACGGTTGCTCGACGTTCTTGAAACCACCGCGCCGGGAGCCGAGCGGCAGGCGGCGCTCGCCACGTATGCGCGCACGACGCAACAGGAGCTCGACGTCACCGAACAGCTCGTGGCAGCGCTCTACTCGTGCATGGCCGACCCGGCGCTCTTCAAGCGGCTGAGCCTGCTCTATTTCGCCGCCGCGAGCTACAGCGAGACCGTCCGCCGTTTGGCGCGGCCGCATCTGGCCCCGGGCTTTCTCCTGAACGAGCACCCGCAGTTCGGTGCTGAAGTCCGCGCCTGTGCGGCCCTCGCCGCCGGTGCGCCGCAGGGCCCAGCCCGCGCTGCCCTGTTCGCGCGCATCGACCGCGCCATCGAGCCTTTCGACACCGCCGGACTGCTCGACCGCACGCGCCGCGACTGGTATCCGGTGCTGGCCGACGACCTCGTCTCCAGTGCTGCAAAGCTCGAGGCGTCGGCCGCGGATGTGCAGCGGTTGTTGGTGCGGTGCGGGTTGGTGAGCTGCTGACACGGGACGGTACGGAGGGAACGGGCTCAACACGAAGACACGAGGACGACGGAGACGTAACGAAGGCAAGTCACACTGTGTCGACCTGCGGACCGGGCGCGTCGCCGGCCGAATGGCCGGCGAGTGGCATCGGACGAGGGGCGAGCAAACTCAAAGCACCGCAGAATTCAGATGGTGCTTTGAGTTTGTCCGCCCCTCGTCCGATGCCGCCCGCGCGTGCGCGCGGCGCGCCCGGTCCTTCGTTTCGTCTCCGTTGTCTTCGGTCCTTCGTGTTGAACCCGTTGCCTCCGTCCACTCCTTGGCTCAAGGCACCCGCCGCCGCCGTCTCAACAACAGCTTCACCCACAGGAACCCCACGAGGACGAACGGGACGAGGTAGAGGGCGATCATCGCTGGCGGCGGCCGCGTATCGTAGGTGGCATCGACGTCCGCCTCGACCTCCGCCGCACCGAGCGGGCCGGCGATCGTCACCCGCACGCGAAAACGGCCCTCGTGATCCATCACGAGCGCTGCGAATCGCTGCGACACATCACTGGCAACCGGCTCGGCGCTGACGGTTGCCGGCTGGCCGGGCCGATCGAGCGCCGTGAGCGTCACGCCGATCCGCGTATCGACGGGTAGCGACGCAGCACCGCCGGCGGGACGCACGGTGATCCAGAACTGGCCGCCCGCCGATCCATCGTCTGTACTGTCGGGGTCGGTCCATACCGAGACCGTGTAAGCACCGGACGTCTGGTTGGAGACAATCGGAAACGGCGGACCGCTATGTGCCTGCGCTACGGCGATGGCGCAGAACACGATCACGCCCAGGCCAAGCGAGAGCCTGACGCCAGAAGAGGCGGCCACGCGCGTTCATCCGATCAGCCCCATCCCTCTCATCTCCATTGGCTGGAACAGCACCCAGATCGCCGCGGCCGCGAGCAAGACGAGGACGATGGCCCACGGGATCGTGGCCCGAGCCGGCCTGTCGGGATAATCGCGCAGCGAGATGAGGTGCAGGACGGTGAACGAACCCACCGTCCCGAGCAGGACGCATCCGAGTTGAATCGGAAAGACGGCACCGGGCCGCATGCCCGCCCATCGCCACAGCGGCTCGCCGAGCGCCGGCCATCCCGCGAGATCAATCGCCGCGCTCTGCGTCACGGGAACGATGGTCAACGCACCGGTCAGGAGGTGAAATCCGTAGTGCGCGAGCCACATGCCGAAGCCGAATGGCACCAGGCCATACGCATAGTGCAACGCTACACGGCCAGTCGAAGCCGTCCTGTCCTCGGTCAGCAAGCGCGTCAAGACTGCGGCCAGGCCCAGCAACACGAGCGGCGCGACACCGAGTCCGGCGACGAACAGGCATCCGAGCACGAGCGCCTCGGACGAGGTGCCGAGCGCCCCGGACAACCAATGCTCGAGATGATGGACCGGGCCCACCATCGCGAACGCATTCAGCAGCGCTCCGAACACGAAGAGGACCGCAAGCAGCGCGAGGTCAGGACGATTGCCGAGCCGGCCGATCCCCGAGCGCCGGCGCGCATCGGCGAGCTCGAGGCCGGGCGCGCGGACGGTCAGCCCGATGTTGTCGTGCGGACACGCCTGCACGCAGTCGAGGCAAAACGTGCAGTCGATGTTGCCGACCTTGGCTGGCAGGTAGAGGCCGAGCTCACACCCGCGTTGCAGGATCACCTGCGGGGCTTCAACCGAGCGGCGTCCGGAGATGCAATCCGATGTCCGGCAAGCCTGACACGTGGCCGGCTCGCGTATCCGCAGCTCGAGCGGCGACATGGTCGAGGCCACGAAGTTGAACTGGCCGATTGGGCAGAGATGCTTGCAGAACGTCGCGCCCTTGAAGACCGAGTCGATCGCCAGCGCGGCGCCGAAGTAGGCGAGCACGAGATACGCCGTGGCGCGCGGCAGTGCCCACAGGTCGAAGAGCTCGTAGGCGAAGAGCACGCCGGCGAAGAGCACGAGCGCCAGCCACTTACCGCGCAGGCGTTTCGGCCAGAGCCGCGCCGGCGCGTGCAGCCGGCGTCCCCAGTCGCGCACGAGGACGAACGGACAGCCGGCGCAGAAGAAGTTGCCGGCGGCGAGCAGCGCCACGACCAGCAGGCCACGGTAATGGACCCAGGTGAGAACCGTCGCCAGGTTGCCCGGTGCGAGTCGGGCCCAAGGAGTCCGTGGAGAACAACGAGGGTTGCCGCCCCGAGCAACCCGAGTTGCATCGTCGTCCGGGCATGCCGCCACCGCAGAAACCCGCCAACCACCGGCCAGCGAAGCACATCCACGCCCGCAGCCCCGCGCCCGGTGAGAAACATCCGCATGAGGGTACACCGCACCGGGGTCAGACCAGGGTCAGACCGGGGTCAGACCCCGAACCGTCATTTCCCCGGCGCGCTGGTCGAGCCGCCGGCGGTCTGCCAGCTCGCCCTTGACGAAGAGCACCCACACCCCGGCCATCGAAAAGCGTAGGCGGACCCTGTAGACGCCATTCTCCTGTTCCGCCAACGGTTCGATGACCGGCGCCATGCCAGGGTGATTCATGTGCGCTTCGAGCCGGAGCCTGGCCCCGCGCAGCGGTTGACGGACACGATCGAGGACTCGAATCTCCGCGATCGCGTCTCCCTCGACGGTCGGCGTCGAGGGCACCACCTTCCACTCGACGACCACATCATCGGCGGGAGCGACAGGCCGGCCGCAGGCAACAGCGCCAAGGCAGCCGAGCGTCAGGATGGCGGCGAAGAATCTCTGAAGGCGCTGCCTGGAACCAATATCAAGCCGCAGCGCGCGCTCCCCGATGCCACGCGCAGCTGCACTTCGGCGCCGCGGCGGACTCCGCCGGAAAGAGATGGTAGTACATCGCGATCACCATCGGGATGAACACAATGGTGTTGTAGAAGAGATGCAGTTCGACGCGCGGGACCCAGAGCTGCACGATGCTCGTCGGCACGGGACGATCGAAGAGGTTCTGCCCGATGAGCCACTGGGCCTGCAGGATCCCGTGCTCGATGTGGTGAAAGAACTGGATCGCCAGCGCGATCGTCCACCACCGCCGCTCGAGCGTGCCGGTGAACCCCTGCCGCAACGCGAACAGGCCGACCAGCATGACGAGCGCGTACCCGTAATGCAGCGTTTCGGACTTGATGATCCACGGGAAGAAATGGCCCAGCACGCCGCGCGACTCGGGCACCGGCCAGCCAAGCGCGTAGATCTGGAACGCCTGTGTCAGGTGCTCGGCCCAATGCGCCAGCACGATGACCATGAAGATGCGGAGCGCCGTCTCGTGCCACTCGCCGTTGAGGCGATCGACGAACGTGACGGGCTGGCCGGAGGGGTAAGTCCCGGCGTGTGCTGCCTGCATTTCCTGGCTCCTCCCAAAGCGCAAGGCTTACAAGGAAAACATTATAGGGCGGGGCTCGGATCGGCGGGCAATAGCGTGAATGGACTAGAGCGGGCTCAGGGCTCAAGGCTCACGGCTCAAGGAAGAGCCTTCAGATCCTAGCCGGTCGGCGTGGAGCTCAAGGTTTTCCCTGAGCCTTGAGCCCTGAGCCTTGAGCCCTGCTATAGCGCCATCTCAACCAACAACGCCGCCGGCCCGACCAGAAACAGGGCGTAAAACGGCGCGTAGATGACCTCGTTCAGCCGGAGCAGCATCTCGACGAACGCGACGACGATGACGACCACGACCTGGCCCCACTTGGGTCGGACGGCGACCTTCGGGTCGGTCACCATGAAGAAGATGAAGAGCTGATACATCGGGCCGGTGATGGGCGCGAGCGTCGCCTGCCAGGGGTTGCCGGTGATGGCGCTGCGGACGAACGCGAACACGATGAACGACACGACATAAGTCGCACTCACGTGCAGCCGGCCGACGCGCCAGACGATGACGAAGCCGAGCAGCCAGATGACCGCCATCGGCCACAGGTTGTTGCCCCACTGGATGCTCAGGAGCGACACGGTCTGCGGCGCCAGGAAGAGCACCGCGCTCACGCCGAGGTTCGACGGGTTCCACAGGTGCCGGCCGTTGAGCCGCAGCACGTACTTGGACAGGATCGAGATGAGGCTCGCGAAGAAGTACGGCCACAGGAACGGCGACCGGACGAGGATGCCGACGCTGATGCCCGAGATGTAGGCGCTCGCCGGGTGCAGCCACTGGCCGTAGGTGATGCGGCCCAGCACGAGCTCGGCGGCGATGGCCGTGACGATGGCGAGCGCGGTGCGCTCGTACGCTTCGAGGATCCCGAAGTTCAGGTGCGCGGTGACCAGGATGCAGGTGATGAGGAGCGGCGGCAGCAGCCGGTTGTCGATCTTCAGGAACGCCTTGCGCGCGGGCACGGCCGCCGTCGGGACGCGCGACGGCGACGGTCGTGTCCGAGCTCATCGGGATTCCCTCACGCGGTGCACCCGGTCGATCCCGGGCCGTTCGATCGTCTGCGGTATGCCCGGACGGCCAGCGAATCACGACGCGCTCCACCTCGGCCGCCGCGCCCAGGCCGTAGTGCAGGCGGCGCTGATTCTGCGCGCTGAACCCGCTGCCGCCGCTGACCTCCTGCACCTGCCGCCGGCCGTTCCACTGGACTTCGACCCGGGCGCCGATCGCGCTGCGGTTGCTCGCCGTACCTTCGAGGTCGAACGCGATCCAGTGCCGTCCCGGGCTGACGGTGTTCGCGTAGACGAGCAGCGGCCCGCGCTGATTCGCGACGATGACGTCGAGCGCGCCGCGGTTCGACAGATCCGCCAGCGCAACCGCGCGGCCGTCGTAGGTGTCGGTCGCGCCGACGTCCTGCGCGACTTCCGTGAACCGGCCGACGCCGTCGTTGGTCCAGACCCGCTTGTGCTGATAGCCCGAGAGGCTCCGCCCGCGCATCGGCGGCCAGTTGGCGGCGTCGCCGATGATGCGGCTGTGGCCGACGGCGATCTCCGCGAAGTCGTACCAGTAGCTGGTGCGCTCGCCGGCCGAGACATAGCCGTTGACGAGATACATGTCGAGCGTGCCGTCGTTGTTCAGATCGCCGAACTGCGCGCCCCAGCTCCAGCCGCCGAGGTCGACGCCCATCGTCGAGGCGAGGTTCTCGAACTCGAGCCCGGCGCCGGCGGCGCGCGCCTTCGGCACCCAGAGATCGTTGGCCTGCACGAGCACGCCAGGCTCGGAGATGTTGGTCTTGTAGATCGACAGACGGCCGTCGTTGAAGATGTCGCCGAACGACGCGTTCATGCCGCTCTTCGGCGTGCGGCCGACGCCGGTCTCGCTCGCCGACCTCGACGAACCGCTTGCCGCCCTCGTTCGTGTAGAGCTGCGGCGACGCCGTAGTCGTTGGCGAGGAAGAGATCCGGGATATCCCGTGCCTGACAGATCCGCGGCGGCCGCGGCCAGCGTCCATCGCCGCGACTGGATCCCGAGCGCCGCGGACGTCTCCTCGAACGTGCCGTCGCCGCGGTTCCGGAACACGTACTTGCGGCCGCCGTTCTCCGCGTACTCGAAGCTCTCCGGCATGATGCGCGTCGTCTTCAGGTGCCAGAGATCGATGTCCTCGGACCAGTAGCCGGAGAGGAAGAGATCGAGCCTGCCGTCGGCGTCGTAGTCCCACCAGATGGCGGCGTTGGCGTTGACCCATGGCGGCAGGCCCGCGCGCTCCGACACGCGGACGAAGGCGCGCCCGCCGTCGTTGCGAAAGAGCTCGGGCCGGCCGTATTTGTAGAGGAAGAGATCTTCGAAGCCGTCGTTGTCGAAGTCGCCCCACACCGCGCCCATCGAGACGCCGGTGCCGGCGCGATTCACGTCGGCGATCCCCAGCTCGGACGCCACATCGACAAACGTGCCGTCGCCCTTGTTGCGGTAGAGACGATTGAGCGCGCCTTCGCCACTGTTCGTGACGTAGAAATCCTGCCAGCCGTCGCGGTCGAAATCGGCGACGGCGACCGCGGCCCCCATCGCCGCCACCTGCGGCATGATGTGCTCGAGGCGCGCATCGAAGGTCGGCGCCTGATGCACGAAGTCGATGCCGCGGCGCTCGGCGGATTCCTCCAGCCGGAACCCATGCCGGGCGGAGCCATCGCCAGCGGCCGCCCGTGCCGCGAGTGCCCGACGCTCGAGCGGTTGAGCGCCACGACCGCGCCGAGCGAGGCGACGAACATCGACGGTCCACAGGACCCAGAGCGCGCGTTGGCGGCGTGGAGCTCGTCATGCTGGCCTCGCGTCGTGCCAGGCGCCAAGAGCTTTTCACCGCAGAGGACGCCGAGAGCGCAGAGCAAATCTTTATTTCTCTGCGTCCTCGGCGTTCTCGGCGGTGAGAAGCTCTTGACGCAACAGGCGAAGGGGTTGGCCATGGTCGTCATGGACGTCTCGATTCCGCGCGAACGTCAACCCCTCGAGGAACGCGCGCGGCGAGACGAACCGCGTGTGGAACGTCTGCCAGTCCTGCGGGTAGCGCCGATACACGGGGTCCTCTTCGAGGATCGGCATCGCGGTCGGCGCCTCGTACTCGGGACGGCCGTGCGCCGGGAGCGGCAGGACGGTCTTCGAGAAGCTCGTGTTGAAGTCGCCGTCCTTCACCCAGCCATCGCCGATGAGCACGAAGTCCCGCGTCCAGCCCTCGGGTGGCGGCGGCGGCGCCTGGAACGACAAGCGCAGCTCGTCGCCCGCGTTCATGATCACGTAGCGATCCTCGGTCTTGGCGAGGAGCTCGCGCACGTCACCGAACCGCGTGTGGTAGCCGGCGAGATCGCGCCAGCGCGGCACGGTGTTGGCGATCCGATCGTACACGGGCACCTCGGGCTCGTCGCGACGGTCGCTCTTGCGTCTCCGAGTAGCCGCGGTAGCGCAAGTCGGCGCGGACTCGCATCCAGCCGCACGGTCTTGGTCGGCGCATCGCTCACGGCGACAGCATACGCGAGCGAGTCCCAGTAGATCTCGAGGTTCGTCCGCAGGCGCAGGCGGCGCGCGCCGTCGACACCCGCCCGCGCGACGCGGCCGAGATCGACGAGGATCGTCTTGTTCTTGCCGGCCGGAAACCCGAGGTCCGGCGCCACGACCACCCACCGGCCGCGGGCATCCAGCGCTTCGAGCGACAGCCCGCGCGGCTTCACCCGCCCGCCCTGGCCAATCGCCACGTTGATGCTGCTGTCGGTCGGATACACGAACCCGTACGCGACGAGCCACATCGGACGGTCGCGCGCGAATCTCCGTCGCCGAGCTCGAGCTCGACGAAGTGATCGGTGGCGATGCCCTGGTACGGGCCGCGCTCGAATGTGTTCAGGTAGCGGCCATCCTGCCGGTTGACGAGGTCAGTGACGTCACGGCCCGTCTGGTCCCACGCCCGCGCGACCGGCTGCGGCAGACGCATGGCCTGCACGGCCAGCGCCGGCGCCTCGCGCGCGAACCGCTCGTCGACGAACACCGCGACGTCTTTCGGATGATCGACTGCCATCAGCGACACGTGATCGACGAAATGCGTTTCCCACAGCTCGGCGCTGATCCGCACGTCGTAGGCGCCGTCGCGCGCGACGAGCTGATCGCCGCGGATCCTCACCCAGTCCTCGGTCTGCGTGATGCCGGCGGTGTCCTGCGCATTGATCCGCAACCCGAGCGGCGATCGCCACAGGAAGTCGGTCACGAACCGCATCCCGGTCCCATCGTCGGCAAACACCCACGGGCACGACCCTTTGAGCCGCTGCTGCGCCACGATCGGCTGATCGATGGCGGGATCGAACTCGGCCTGCGGCACGCCGTTCGGCCAGACGATGCGCGTCACATCGACGCTCGTGCGCGTCCCGAGTCCCACATGCACGGACGGTCCGGTGATCGTCTGCTTCTGGACGAGCCGGCCGGAGCGCACTTCCACTTCCCCGCCGATGCCGAACGAGTTCACGCGCTGGTCGCCGGCGGCAGTCTGCGCGCGCGGCCGGACCACCTGGTGGTGATACCCGCGCGTGCCGCGGCCGTTGAACCGCACGGGCTTGCCCGCCGACAAGCCGACGAGATCGAGCTGACCGTCGCCGGACAGATCGATGGCGCTCCAGATTTCGGCGTCGATTTCGCCGGCAAACCGTGCGAACGCGTAGTCCTCACCGGCGAGCCAGATGCCGGTGCCCGCGGGGCTCGACGCCAGGACATCGACCGCGCCGCTGTTGTCGAGATCGGCAAGGACGAGCCGCGCCGCACCCGGAGTGATCCCGGAGCCCGATTCGGGCCAGGAGGCGATCACGTCCTCGGTCCACCGGCCGGCGACGATCGACTCGCGCCGGATCGTGCCCGCGGTGTCGAGCGTCACGAGCTCCAGCACGCCATCGGCATTGACATCCCCCAACGCGATGGCCAACCTCGCGGCCGGCCCCGAGCCTCGGGCCCGTCAAGCCGTTCGAACTGTCCCGCCTGGAGGTTGGCAAACACCTGCACGGCGCCGGCGCCGTCAATCATCGCGGCATCAGGATCGCCGTCGAAGTCGATGTCGCCCCAGGCAAACGCGTAGATACCGGTCACGCCAGCAAAGGGCTGGACCGATCGCCACGTGCCGTCGCCGTTGTTTCTGAGGACCATCGGCGCTGCCGCGCGAACGCCGACGACGATATCGAGGTCGCCGTCCATCTCGATGTCGGCAGCCCAGACACCCGTGGCATCGGCGGAGACTGGACCGCTCGCTGCTGAGGCGCGCATCGTCTCGTCGGCGAAGCTTCCGGCGGCCGACTGGATGAACAGGCGGATGCCGCTCGAGCCAGCGGCCACGAGATCTGGCTTGAAGTCGTGATTCCAGTCGAGGGCCACGAGGCTTCTCGCCGTCGTCGGACTCGCGGCGCTCGCGTCCGGAATCGGCAGCGACGGTCCCGGCCCGTCGACGCGCTGGACCTGACGATCGTCGGCCGCGAGCACGACGGGCCGCTGGTCGCCGTCGAGGGAGAACACCGCGAGCGCGAGCCACAGCGCCGTCGGCGAATCGCCGATCGGCTCGCGCGCGAACGCGAGCGCGGTGTCCGGTGCCGACGGGGTCGCGACCGGCGTCGCCAGGCGCTCGAAACGTGTGAAGGGGTCAGCGATGAGCTCCGCGGCTTGCGTAACCCGGGCTCGGCTGTCGCGAAACGACGGGACGCGCGCAAGCACATTGCGCAGGAAGGCCGTCGCACGCGCCGCGTCGGGCGCGTTCCCTGCCCCGCTCGCCTGCTGCAGCGCGTTGTAGCGCTCGACAGCCTCGGGCGGCCATGTGCCCACGAACGCGCCGAGGCGAGTGACCGAATCCTGCAGCAGGGTGAGGTCGGCCCGCTTCGCGGCCAGCCGCGCGCGCTCGACGAGCACCGCCGCGTTGTCCGGTTGCAGCGCGAAGAGTTCCTCCAGCAGCCGCTGCGCCTCGGCGTCTGCGTCCGGTCCGCCGGCGTTCTCGACCTCCTGGATGAGAGCCGTGCGGACCTGCAGACCGCGAGGGTCCAGTTCTACTGCGCGACGCAGGCTCGCAATGCCTTCGTCACGCCGGCCGCGCGACGTTTCGAGACGGCCCACCAGGAACGCAACCTGGCTGGACGAGGGTGCGAGGGCCCGCGCGCGCTCGACCGCGGGGGCGGCGGCATCGAAGTCTCCCAGTCGGAGGTAGGCCAGCCCCAGGTTGGCCCACACGGCCGGCTCCCCGGGCGCGATCTCGGACGCCTGCACGAACTCCTGCCGCGCGGCGTCCACCAGGCCGACCTGCAGCCCGGCGAGACCACGGTAGAAATGACGGACCGTCTGCTCGTAGGCATCGGTCCCCGGGGATGGAAGCCCCCGTCGCTGGCGCGAGGCCACGTACGTGCCAATCGCCGCCGCGGCCACGAGCGCTAGCGCGAGGGCCAGGAAGAGGAAATGGCGCTTGGTCCTGCTCATCACCTGATGGGCGTCGAGTAGTCCCGGTTGATGTAGCCCAGCTCCGACGTGCGCTTGCCGACCTCCCGATAGAACTCGGGGTCTCGTGGCTGCCAGGTGCCCAGGCCGTCGACATAGCGGTTGAACATGCAGAAGGCCGCCGCGATGAGGACGACGTCGTGAATCTCGTGATCGGTCGCGCCCTCGCGCCGCGCCCGCTCGACGTGCTCGGCGGTCACGCGCTTGCCGTCCACCTGCACGTGACCGGCGATGGCGAGCAGCGCCTTCATCTTCTCGGAGATGGGCGCCGTCTCGGCGTCCGCTTCGATCTCGTCGACGAGCGCGTAGTCGGCGTCCCGCCCGCCGAGATGCTCGGCGGCGATGGCGCCGTGAGAGGATGGCAGTAGTGGCAGTCGTTGCGAAAGGACACATGGGTCGCGACGAGCTCCCGCTCGGCCATGGTCAGAGTGCTCGGGCCACGCAGGAGGACTTCGGCCAGCTCGCCCATGGGCTTGGCCGTCGCCGGATGGGACACCAGCAGCCCGCGGATGCCGGGCAGCCCGTCAGGAAGCGTGATATGCGCCATGGGCACACCCTCCTCCAGGATGCCGTACGCCCGAAATGGCGCATCAAGCACTGTATGGACGTGCCGGCGGGAGCGGCAATAGTGGAATTGCATTAGTGCGTAGGCGTCACGTTCGGCGTTCGCGGGATCTGACGACTTTCGAGCGCCGAGCTGCCGGCCCTAAGCTAATCCCCTTCCCCTCGACACACTCGTAGGCCCTGCCCGGCAGCACACCCTTGAACTCCTCGGTCCGGCCGCTCGGCCAGTCGATGACGACGCGATCGACGCGGTCGCGCTTGCCGACGCCGAACGTCACCGGCAGCTCCGACTGCGACAGGTAGCTGGAGCCGGTCTTCACCATCCGCGACTGCGTGACGCCGTCGTGGAAGACGCGCACCCGCGCGCCGATGGCGTCGCGGTTCGACTTCGTCCCGACGAGCGTGAAGCGGAGGCTGCGGTTGCCGGCCAGCTGATCGTTGCGGAAGAGCACCGCTGGACCGTTGTTGGTCGTCATCGAGCAGGTCGACGTCGCCGTCGCGATCGAAGTCGCCGCACGCGAGGCCGCGGCCGACCCGCGGGCGGGCGAAGTCGGCGCCGGCGGCGGCGGCGACGTCCTGAAACTTGCCGTTGCCGAGGTTGCGAAAGAGGAGCGGCGGCTGCGCGTGGGCGACGCCGGTGCGCAGGCTCCGCACGGCCTCGTCGATGTGCCCGTTGGCCACGACGAGATCGAGCGCGCCGTCGAGATCGAGATCGGCGAACAGGCAACCGAACCCGAGGCGGTTGCGCGACGCGGCGCCGACGCCCGCGCGCACCGCCACGTCCTCGTAGAGGCCCGGTGCCGAGCGGGCGATAGAGCCCGGCCATCTCGTTGTCGAAGTTCGTGACGGCGATGCCCATCCGGCCCGAGTTGTCGAAGTCGGCCGGCGTCGATGCCCATGCCGGCGCGCGCGCGGCCGTCGGCGCTGAAGGCGACGCCGGCCTGGACGCCGACCTCCTTGAAGGTGCCGTTGCGCAGGTTGCGATAGAGCTTGTTGGGCTGCGTGTCGTTGGCGACCATCAGATCCGGCCAGCCGATCCTGATCGTCGTCGAGCATCGCCACGCCGAGCGACTTCGAGCTCGAGTCGAAGATGCCGCTCGTCGCGGTCACGTCCTCGAAGGTGCCGTTGCCGCGGTTGCGAAAGAGCCAGCAGGTGTCGCCGCGGTAGGCCTCGGGCGTGCAGTACGACTTCTGCTTGCCGTCGGCGCTGCAGAACACGTCGTGCTCGGCCGACCACTTGACGTAGTTGCAGACGAAGAGGTCGAGCAGGCCGTCGCGATCGAAGTCGAACCAGAGCGCCGAGGTGCTGAAGGCGGTGCGTCCGCCAAGCCCGCTCGCCTTGCGTGACGTCGACGAACGTCCCCTTGCCGGTGTTGCGGAACAGGCGGTTCTGGCCGACGCACGTCACGAGCAGATCCGGGAAAGCCGTCGTTGTTCCAGTCGCCGACGGCGACGCCCATGCCGTAGAGCTCGACGTCGAGCCCGGCGCTCCGCGTCACGTCGGAGAACGTGCCGTTGCGGTTGTTGCGGTAGAGCCGCAGCGTCGAGCGCTCCTTCTGTGTGGCCGGGCCAGTCCATGCCGTTGACGAGCAGGATGTCCTGCCAGCCGTCGGCGTCGTAGTCGAGGAACGCGCAGCCGGCGCCCATCGTCTCGGGCAGGAGCTTGCCGCCGTAGGCGCCGCTGCGGTGACGGAACTGGACGCCCGGCGGCCGCCGTGACGTCGACGAGGCGCATACCCGGATCTGTCTGGCGCCGTCGGCGCTCGGCCACGCCGGCAGCGCCATCGCCGTCAACGCGCCCGAGCCGCACGCGTGCGGACGAACTCGCGCCGATTCACAGCGGTCCCACCAGCCCGTGCCGGAGCGCGTAGACCACGAGCTCGGCCGTCTTGTGCACGCGCAGGCGGCCCATGATGTTGGCGCGGTGGACGCTCACGGTGTTGACGCTCAGGTTGAGCCTGGCGGCGATCGCGCGATTGGAGTGGCCCTGGCAAATGAGCTGCAGCACCTCGAGCTCCCGCGCGCTCAGGCCGTGATTGCGCTCGCCCTTGAGCGCGGCCGGCGGCGTCACCGTCGGATCGAGCACCGTCTCGCCGGCGGCGACACGCTTCACCGCCGACGCGAGATCGAGGTCGAGCGGCGTTCTTGAGGATGTATCCGCGCGCGCCGGCGTCGAGCGCCTGCGACACGAGCGTCTGCTCGGCGTGCATGCTGAGCATGAGGATCGCGACGTCGCGGCCGGGCCTCGAGGATCCGCCTGGTGGCGACGAGGCCGCTCGTGCCGGGCATCGCGCAGTCCATCACGACCACGCGCGGCCCGAGGCTGAGCGCCATGCGCACGGCCTCGTCGCCGTCGCTCGCTTCGCCGACGACGGTGAGGTCCGGGATCGTCTTCGAGCATCCGGCGAAAGCCGCGCCGCACGAGGTGGTGATCGTCGGCGAGCAGCACGGTGATCTTGTCCATCGTGCTTGTCCCGTCTGACGCTGTCACTTCGTCGCCGCCTGGCCGTCCGGTTCCTCGAGCGGCACGCGCAGCCGAACGAGCGTGCCGCCCTCGTCCGGCCGCGGGAACTCGATCGTGCCGCCGACGAGCTCGGCGCGCTCCCGCATGGCGACCAGGCCCAGCCCGCGCCGCCCGGTCCGCGGCCGCAGGCCCGAGCCGTGATCCTCGACCTCGAGCTCGAGCGCGCCGGTGAGATAGCGCAGGCGCACCCACACGCGGTCGGCGCCCGAGTGCCGCGACGACGTTGCTCAGCGCCTCCTGCAGCACGCGGTAGACGTGGATGCCAATCGTGCCGTCGACGGGCACCGGCGCGCCGGTCCGCTCGTAGGACACGACGAGCCCCAGTTGCTTCTCGACGGTGCCGAGATACCAGTCGAACGTGCTCTCGAGCCCCAGCTCCTCGAGGATCGACGGGTGCAGCGTCTGCGACAGGCTGCGCACGTTGTTCAAGCGTGCCCTGGGCCATCTCGCCAATCTCGCGCAGGTCGGCCCGCAGCGGCGACTCGGCGGGCGTCTGCTTCTCGGCCCGCCCGAGCATCGATCCGATGGCGGTCAGAATCTGACCGACCTCGTCGTGCAGCTCGCGCGACAGGTGCCGCAGCGTCGACTCGCGCGTCGCGATGAGCTGCTGCGCCAGCTCGCGCCGGCCGTCGGAGAGCGACGCGAGCTCGGCGAAGAGCCGCCGGTTGGCGCGAATCAGATAGAGGCCGGTGGCGGCAATCGCGACGAGCGTGGCCGTCAGGAACCAGTAGACCTGACGCTGCACCTGATCGTAGATCCCCTGGACGCGCTGCGCCGCCTGCTCTTCGGCTTCGTTGTTCTCGATGAGCAGCCGCGCGACGGCGGTGCTGAGCGCCGCCTGTCGCGCCTGCAGCGACAGCGACACCTGCGCGCGCGCCGCCTCCTCCCGGCCGTCCGCCGCCAGCGCGAACGTGCGATCGACCGCGTCCCAGAACTCGCGTCAGCGAGTCGGCCAGCCGATCGCGATCGGCCGGCGTGCCGGCCGGCCACCGCCAGCTCGCGCCTGTCGCGCCAGCGCATCGTCGAGGTCCCCGCGGATGCGCGCGAACTGCGTGCGACCAGGCCATCAGCGGATACGCGTGGTCGTCGTCCAGCATGTCCCGCATCGCCAGCCCGAGCTGGTTCAGATTGTTCTGGATGCGCAGCAGCTGCAGGGAATCCTTGCGGTTCCGATCGACCAGATCGCTCTGGAGCACGCGCAGGCCGGCAATCTGGCGGTTGATGTACAGCGAGTAGGCGACGACCGCGGCCAGCGTCAGAATCAGCCCGACCAGCAGGCCCGGCGTGGGAGAACGGCTGCGGGAAGCGCCGCGCGTCACAGGGAGAAGAGTATCCGAGACGCGTTCGGCTCGCGGAAAGTGCTGAAGTGCTGAGGTTCGACAGTCTCGAGAGCTCGGATGGCAGGTCTCGAAGCGTAGGTCTGGCCGAGGCCGGTGCGAGAGTAGAGAAGCTGCGACAGGTGTGAAGTCTCGGCAAGCTGGCGAAGCTCGCGTGAACGGTTGGCACAGCGAGCCGCGTGAGACGCGAATGTTGACACCGCTACCGAGCGCGAGCCGATCATGAGCGTAGTCTTCGAATCATGATGGCACATCCCGTTTCCGCGGCGCGCGTGTCCTTGCTGGCAGCGCTGCTTGCTGGCGCGGCACTCGCGGCGGCGTCGGCCGTGCACGCGTCCCAGGCAGCCGCAGGTCAAGACGCCGGCTAAGGAGAAGATCCAGGAGACGCTGAACCGCATCAGGGCCGAGCTCTTCTCCGGGCACAAGCCGCCCGGACGAGGCCGTGCGCGACGCTCAAGGAGATCCTGGCCGTCGATCCCGGCTCGGCGGAGGCGCATCTGCTCCTCGGCATCGCCTACCGCATCGTCGGGTGCGCCGGATCTGATGGGCGAAGCCGTGGCCGAACTTCGTCAGGCGCTCGACGCTCAATCCCGACGTTCGTGCCTGCGCGCTTCTATCTGGCCCACATCTATCTCGATCTCGGCCGCGCCGAGCGGGCGCGCGAAGAGCTCGAGGCCGCGCTCGCCAGGCGCCCGCGCAACGCGCAGTTCCTGACGTTGCTCGGCGAAGTCGAACGGCAACTGAAGAACCCCCGCCGCTCGCTCGAGGTGTTGACAGCAGGCGTTGCAGATCGACCCCTCCTCGGCGCAGGCGCACTACTACCTGGGCCTCGCCCTCCTCGATCTGAACCAGCCGGCCGAAGCCATCAAGGAGCTCGAGCGCGTGGTGCAGTCCGGCGAGAAGCGGGCGGAGGTGTATCTCAGCCTCGGCGCTGCCTACCTGGACGCGGGCCGGCTCGACGAGGGGCTCGAGATCCTCAGCCAGGCCACGCACCTCGATCCCGCCCGGCCGGACATCCGGATTCAGCTGGCGCGCGCGTATCGGCTGAAGGGCAGCTGGACAAAGCCGAAGCGCAGCTGACGATTGCGGCGCCACAGGGCCCGGCGAGCGTCGCCTCGCCGTTCGTCCAGCAGCGGCAGCTGGAGTACGAGCTGTTATCTCGAGCTGGGGCTGCTCAAACTGCAACAGGGCCAACTCGAGGCGGCCGCCGACGCCTTTCGCAAAAGTGCTGGAGATGGATCCGAATCACGGCCCCACCAACCGCAACCTGGCGGAGGTCTATCTGCGTCAGGGGCAGTATCGCGCGGGCCCTCGAGTACGCGACCCGGGCCGAGAAACTCGGCTTCCCGTTGTCAGCCGACAAGCGCAAGCTGCTCCAGGACGGACTGCAGAAGCAGGGCAAGAAAGGAAACGGGAGTGAGGAAGTGACCGAGCTCAGATGGCTCGCTCCGCCTGCTGGTGCTCGTTCGCGCTCCTTCCGGCGTCGCCGTCGGGCCAGGCGAGCGAAACCCACACCGGCGGCGCGCCCGGCAATCTTCGTGGACGTGACCGCGAAGTCGCTGATTACGTTCGTGCACAAGTCCGGAGCCTCTCCCGAGAAGTACATGGTCGAAACGTTCGGCTCGGGCGTCGCCTGGATCGACTACGACAACGACGGCTTCCAGGATCTCTACTTCGTCAACGGCGCACCGGGCGCCGCTAACGCGCTCTACCGCAACAACAAGGACGGCACGTTCAAGGACGTGACCGCTCAGGCACGCGTGGACGGGAGCGGCGCCGGCAAGAGCGCCTACAAGACCGGCGTCGCCGTCGGCGACTACGACAACAACGGCTATCTCGATCTCTTCGTCACCAGCTTCGGCCCCGACATCCTCTACAAGAACAACGGCGACGGCACCTTCGCCGACGTGACGGCCGCGGCCGGCGTCGCGGGCGGCGCCTCGGAGTGGAGCACCAGCACCGGCTTCCTCGACTTCGACCGCGACGGCGATCTCGATCTCTACGTCACCAACTACCTCGACTTCCGGCTGAAGCGACAACCCGTTCTGCGGGCTCCGCAAGGACGGCTACCGCATGTACTGCCATCCGACGATGTTCGATGGGATGGCGGACCGGTTGTTTCGCAACAACGGCAACGGCACGTTCACCGACGTCTCGCGCGCGGCGGGGATCGCCAACCCCGCCGGCAAGGGCCTGGGCGTCACGTCTGCGACTTCGACCGCGACGGCGACACCGACATCTACGTCGCCAACGACATGGTGCGGAACTTCCTCTACCGGAACAACGGCAACGGCACCTTCATCGACGTGGCCTATGCCGCGGGCGTCGGCTTCGACGGCAACGGCAAGCCGCAGGCCGGCATGGGCGTCGATTGCGCCGACGTCGACGCCAATGGTTTGCCCGATCATCTTCGTCACCAACTTCTCCGAGGAGCTGAACACGCTCTACAGCAATCTCGGCGAAGGGCTCTTCGAGGACGTGACGCAGAAGGCCGGGCTCGGCGCGGGCTTCATCCCGCTCGGCTTCGGCACCAAGATGTTCGACGTCGACAACGACGGCGACCTCGACATCCACGTCACCAACGGGCACGTCATCGACAACGTCAAGCTCTATCAGCCCAACCTCACCTACGCGCAGAAGGACCTGCTGTTCGAGAACATCGGCGGGCGATTTCGCGACGTATCGGCGCAGAGCGGGCCGGCGCTCCAGGCCGAGCGCGTCGGCCGCGGGCTCGCGGTCGCCGACTTCGACAACGACGGCAACCTCGACGTCGTCATCTCGAGCGTGGGACGGCCGCCGGTCCTGTTGAAGAACCAGGGAACTGGAAGCGGCAACTGGATCATCATCAAGGCCCAGGGCAGCAAGAGCAACCGCTTCGGGCTGGGCGCCACGGTGCGGGTGCAGACCGCGGCCGGACTTCAGGTGCGCGAGATCAACAACGTGGCCAGCTATCTGAGCGCCAACGATATCCGCCTGCATGTCGGCCTCGGCACTGCGAAGACCGTCCAGCAGATCGAGGTGCTGTGGCCGAGCGGCACGAAGCAGACCCTGAAGGACGTCGCCGTCAATCAGATTCTGGTCATCAAGGAACCGTGACGGCCGTACCCGTGCTCCGCCCGCTTGCCTGCTGATTGCCGCCGCCGGCATGGCGGCGGCGCTGACGGTGACCAGCCGGCGCAGCCGGCACCCGGGCGCCTCGTCGTTGCACGCGAGAATGCCTACCGCGCGAACAACATCGGCGTCACGCGCCTGGAGCAGTTCGATTTCGCGGCGGCCGCGGCCGCGTTCCGCCGCGCGCTCGAAGCCGATCCTCGCCTGGCCATCGCGCGCTTGAACCTCGGCATCGCGCTCTTCTACGGCAGCGATGCGGACGGCGCCGAACGCGAGATCGCCGCTGCCCGGCCGGATCTTCCCGAGGCCCCGCAGCCCGACTACATGCTCGGCCTCATCGCCCGCGGCACCGGCCGAATGGAGGAGGCGGTCGACGCGTTCGCGCGCGCCCAGCGCCTGGATCCGGGCGACGCGGGGACGGCCATCAACCTGGGGCAGCTCTACCGCCAGGAGCGCAAATATCAGGAAGCGATCGCGGAGTTCCGCCGCGCCCTGGACGTCGCGCCCTACAACGCGACCGCGGCGTACGGCCTGGCCAACACGCTCCTCCTTGCCGGCCGGGGCGACGAGGGGCGCGAGGCGATGGCGCACTTCCAGCGTCTGAGCGAGAGCAGCTACGCGACCACGTACTCGCAGACCTACCTCGAGCAGGGCCGCTACGCGGAGGCAATCGCCTCGACGGGAGCCGAGCGCCGCGTTGGTCAACACGGCGATTCCCGACATCCGTTCTCGGATGCGACGGCCATGCTTCCCGCGAGCGGCCGGGCGCCCGCGGACGAACGCGTGACGGGCAGCGTCACCCTGGTCGATCTCGACGGCGACGGCGATCTCGATCTCGTCGACAGCGGCACGAACGGGATGCGGGCGTTCAGAAACGGCGCCGGCCGGTTCGCGGACGTGACCGCCGCCATGCTCGGCCGCGGCGCGACGGCACCGGCAACGGCGGTGTTCGCAGGCGACTACGACAACGACGGCGATGCCGATCTCGCCGTGCTGCGACCGGACGGGATTTCGCTCCTTCGTCGCCAACCGGCAGGGTTCACCGACGTCACCGCCGCGGCCGGACTCGGGCCCGTCCCGGGCGGCCCGCGATCGGCCGCCTGGCTCGACGTCGATCACGACGGCGACCTCGATCTGTTCGTGGCCTCGAGCGTCGATGGCGCGCCGGCGACGCGCCTCTTTCGCAACAACGGAAACGGACGATTCACCGACATCACGACCGAAGCCGGCCTCGCCGTCGCCAAGGGCATCGTCGCCGTCGTTCCGACCGACTTCGACAACCGGCGCGACATCGACTTGCTTCTGGTCCCCGCCGCAGCGCCTCCCCTGCTCTTCCGGAACCTCCGCGACGGCACGTTTCGCGACGTGGCCGCCGACGTCGGGCTCGCGCTCGATCGGCCAGCGGCGATGGCGGCGATCGGCGATGTGAACAAGGACGGCTACACCGACATCTTCTTTCCGGCGCCGGATGGCGCCGGCACGCTGGCCATGAGCGACGGACGCAGTCGCTTCACGACGTCGCCGGCACCAGTCGAAGCCGCGGACGCCCGCGCCGCGCAGTTCATCGACTACGACAACGACGGCCTGCTCGACCTCTTCCTGCTGACCGCTCGGGGCCCGCGGCTCATTCGCAACCTCGGGCGCGAATGGACGGACGTGTCGGCGCGCGCCATTCGGCCGGAGATGGCGGCGGCGCTGGCCGAGGCAACCGCGCTCGCGGCCGGCGACGTCGAACGGCGACGGCCGTATTGACATCGTCCTTCGCGGGCCAGCCGGCCTCGCCGTGTGGCGCAACGACGGTGGTGCCGGTTCGTCTCGTGCGCTGCGCGTCCAGCTGACTTCTCGCGTCAGCAACCGCTCGGCCGTCGGCGCGAAGGTCGAGATGCGCGCGGGCAGCCTCAGGCAGCAGCTCGAGATCTATGCCGCCACGCCTGCTCCGGCTCCCGCCGACATCAGCTTCGGCGTCGGCGATCGCCCTGGTGCCGACGTCGTCCGCGTGCTGTGGCCCTCGGGCATCCTGCAGGCGGAGACCGGTGCGAGTCCCGCGGCTCCGGCAAGAGGCTCGAGAGGGTCGTCGGCAGCCAAGCCGGCCGGCGCGGCTGCGCGCGGGCAGGTTGGTGCCGTCACGGGCCTCACGGGCGTTCTGAAGATCGAAGAGCTCGATCGCAAGCCCTCGTCCTGCCCCTACCTCTACACCTGGAACGGCGAGCGCTTCGAGTTCATCACCGACTTCCTCGGCGGCGGCGAGATGGGCTACTGGCTGGCGCCCGGCGCGCGCAACACGCCGGACCCGGACGAGTACGTGCGCATCGCCGGCGACCGGCTTCGCGCGCGCGACGGACGCTACGAGCTGCGGGTCACCAACGAGCTCGAGGAAGCGCTGTTCCTCGATCGCGTGCAGCTCGTCGCGGTCGCGCATCCCGCTGATGTCGAGGTCCATCCCAACGAGGGCCTGGTGCCCGAGGCGCGCCCCTTCACGCTGTACTCGGCGCGGCTCCCGCAGCCGCCAACCGCGGCGCGCGACGAGCGCGGGCGTGACGTGCTCGATCGCATTCGCACCCTCGATCGCCGCTACGCGGATGGCTTCGCGCTCGAGCGCGTCCGCGGCTACGCCGCCGAGCACACGCTCACGCTGACATTGCCGCCGCCGGGCCCAGGCGGCCGGCGCCTGTTGCTCATGACGGGCTGGACCGACTACGCCTTCTCGGGCGACAACGTCGCGGCCCACCAGGCCGGCCTGCGCCTGCTGCCGCCGTCGCTCGAAATCAAGGCTGCCGATGGCACGTGGCAGACCGTCATCGACGACATCGGCATGCCCGTCGGCCGGCCGCAGACCGTTGCCGTCGATCTGAGCGCCGCCGTGCCGGCGGCGACAACCGAGGTGCGGATCAGGACCTCGATGCGGATTTACTGGGACCAGATGCTCGTGGACTCGTCCGACGGACGGGCGCCAACGTCGGTCACCCGTCTCGAGCCGGTCACCGCGACCCTGCGCTGGCGCGGCTTCTCGGCCGAGCAGCCATCCGATGGCCGGGAACCCTACACCTACGACTACGACCGCGTCTCGGCGACCTCACCATGGAAGCTGCTGCCCGGCCGCTACACGCGCGAGGGAGACGTCCTTCCACTCCTCCGCGGCACCGACGACATGTTCGTCGTCTCGCGGCCCGGCGACGAGATCGCGATCTCCTTCGACGCGACCGCGCTGCCGCCGCTGCCGCAGGGCTGGACCCGCACGTTCCTGCTCTACGCCGACGGCTTCAGCAAGGAAATGAACCTGCACTCGTCGAGCCCCGACACCCTGCTGCCGTTGCCCTTCCACGGCATGACGCAGTACCCGTACGCCGCGCCCGAGGCCTATCCGTCAACGCCCGCGCACCGCGACTACCTCGAGCGCTACAACACGCGCATCGTGCCCGCGCGCCTTGCCGTCGCTCGATCGCGAACCTCGACGCCGAGCGCCGGGCGCCACGATAATCTGCGGTCGCCAGATTGAGTTTGAACAGGAGGTCAGGAGGTCAGAAGCAAACGATTCACGAACTGAACATGAGTTCAAGAGCTCAAGAGATCAGAAGCAAGGATGCAACAACCCACGAGCTCCTGACCTTCTAATCTCCTGTAACAATGCGTCAGGACCCTCCTACCCTCTGAGCCTCCTGTAGAGGGCATGGATCTCCTGGCCTCGGTCTCTCCTGTAACAAAGAAATTAGATCCTCGCTGCACTCCTGGCCTCCTGTGAGAAAGCCGAGCAACGATGACCCACATCCGCTACGCCGCCGCCGCGTGTCAGACCGATCTGCGCGAACCCCACCGATCGATCGGGGATGCGCGCGAATACCGATCGGATGCTGTCGATGATCGACTCGGCGGTGGCGGGGAGCGCGCCGTTCCTGCCGGTCCGGCTGGTGGTCTTCCCCGAGTTCGCGCACGCCGCGCCTGTCTATGCGACCGTGGGCGAACTGCGGGAGCGCCTGGCGGTGCCGATCCCGAACGAGCACACCGATCGCCTCGAGCGCAAGGCGCGCGAGCACCAGCATCTACATCCAGAGCGGGACGATGATCGAGGCCGATCCGCGGTGGCCGTCGGTCGTGTTCAATACGACGTGCCTCATCGGGCCCGAGGGCCTGCTCTACAAGTACCGGAAGGTCAATCCCTGGATTCCGTACGAGGTCCATGCGAGCCCGCACGATCTCGCCGGCTACGACGAGCCGCTCTTTCCTGTCGCTGACACGCCCATCGGACGGATCGGCTGTGCGATTTGCTACGACTGGCTCTTTCCCGAAGCGATGCGCCAGCTGGCCGCAAATGGCGCCGAGGTCCTGGTTCGGGTCTCGGCCTACATGGATCCCTGGGGCGCGACCGAACCGATGAACTGGTGGACGCTCGTCAACCGCTGCCGCGCGCTCGAGAACACGGCCTTCGTCGTCGCCGCCAATCAGGGCGCGAGCCTGCGGCACTACCCGCCGTACTCATGGCCCGGCGGCAGCCAGGTCGTGGACTTCGACGGCCGGCTGCTCGCCGAAGCCTCGCCCGGCCCCGGCGAGCGGATCGTCGTGGCGCCGATCGACATCAGCGCGCTGCGCCACGAACGAGCCACGCGGCGCGGGCATCACATGCTCGCGCATCTGCGAACCGAGGCGTACCCTGTCTATGCGGCGCACGGTTATCCGCCCGCCATGCGCACGAGCGATGATCAGCTGTCGTACGAACGGAACGTCGAGCTGATCGACGAGGCCAGAGCGCGCCTCGATGCCGCGCCGTTCGTGTCACCAGACCCTGAACCCTTGAACCCCTGAACCTGAACCCAAAGCCCAGAGCCCCAGAGCCTAAAGCCCACGAATCACTGATACATGTATCGAATCCGGCAGCCGTCACGCGCGAACGGCTGGTTCGGGAGCGCGCGCCGGGCAGCATTGAGCGTCGTCGTTTCGGCGCCGATCGTACCTGGCCGCTGTCAGCACCAGTTGGTAGGCCAGCCGTGCGCTCGCGGCGGCCTTCTGGTATTCCCATTTCTTGAACGAGTCGAGCGCCTCCGCGGCGGCGGCGTCGGCGAACCAGAGAAGCCACGCCGCCCGATCGGCCTTGGGATGCGCGAGGATGTCGCCCGCGACCGCATTCGACCAGTTGAGGTAGCCCGCCATCTCCCAGCGGTTCGAGTTGTCCTGGTCGAACTGTCCGAACTGATTCGTCAGCGCGAGGTACTGCATGACGGTGTGGCTCTCGTCGCCTGCCCAGGCGAACTCGAAGAATCCCGCCCGGACCGAAGTCGAGGCCGAGCTCCGAGTCGTAGCCGTCGTGCGGGTGCGACATGCCGAGATGGTGGCCGAACTCGTGGACGCCGGTCGACGTAAAGCCGAATCCGAGCTCGCGATACTCCGGCGTGTCGAACATGAAGACGTGCGTCTGGGTGCCGTCGACCCAGTTGTCGTCGGCGAATCCGAGCAGGCCAAACTGCGAACCGAGCGACGCGGCGGTCGTGTTGTAGGCGAAGATTTCGCCGACATAATCGCGCGCCCGATAGTCGGGGACGTAGCTGGTCGAGGTTGGCGTTGAAGTAGCAGAACAGCTGCGCGAAGGGCGTCGAAGTAGTCGACCCAGCAGTCCTCTTCCGCCAGGTTCCCGGTAAAGATGTCGAGCGCCCGCTTGGCTCCCGCGTCGATGGGCTTGGTGTCGGTCAGCCCGACTTTCCATGAGATAGTAGGGCTGGAACCGCCGCAGCTCGCGCTTCGTGAACTCGGGGTCGATCCATTTCTTGCCGCGGCTGGCCGGATCATCTTCGAGCATGGCGATGTGCGCGACCTTGGCCCCGCCGACATCGGGCGCCGTGACGAGCGGATCGTAGAGCGGCGAGGTCGTAAACAGCAGGTCGATGCCGACAAAGCGCGTGACGAAGCCGAGGTCCTGGCTGAGTTGCGCCGTCGGGCCGATACGCGCCCGCCAGGTACTCCCAAATCGGCGGCATGTGGTACTCGCTCTGGTCGTCGTCGACGATCCAGTTGTTCGTCCACGCCTCCGGGCCGGCGGACAGATCGTAGAACCAGGTCCGCGACGAGGTGCCGCCCCAGGCGATGATCTGGCGCGACGGCCGCAGCTCGCCGAAGTTGTACTTCGTGTCGGGATCGGGCTCGTCGGTCTTGGTGTAGACGTGGAAGCGGAAGTCCTTCCGCCCGAACCAGTTGATGAAGAAGATCGTGTAGCCGCGCTGGTCGTCGCCGTGCGGGCCGGCGAGATAGCGTTCAACTTTCGGCGCGTCGATGTACAGGACCGGCCCCGTGACGTCGAGGACGTTGTTGACCTGATCGTTGTACTGCTCCTGAAATACCGTCGGAGGGCCGGACACTCCCGTGCGCTTGAGGAACGCAAAGAACTGGTTCTCGAAGAGCGCGCTCTTGTACACAAACCGGTAGCGGAAGCGAAAGTCCAGCCCGAGGCTCCGACCCGACAGGCCGTAGAACTGCGGGTAGCGCACGATCGGCAGGTAGGTCTGCGGCAACACCTCGAGGATGGCCTGCTCGTCGATCTGGTGTTCGTCGTAGCCGATGAACACCAGATCGATCGGCACGGTTTGCTGGTGCACGACGAACTCTCCGGGCTTCAAGGCCCGGAGTCCATTGGCGTCGGCGGACGCGGCAACGGTGAGAATCAGAGCGGCGGCGGAGAGCAGCGCGTGGCGGAGGCGTAAACGCAGGATCGGCATGACTCCTCCCGTGAAGATCGCGAAGCAGGTGAAAGGCGCTGCATCGTGGTCCCACGCCGCTGCCGCTGTCAAGCGAGCCGTCCTCTTCGCAAACGGCGGCTGACGACCTGGCGAATGCGGGTATCATTGAATCGTCGTGTTCTCATTACGAACAGGCGCGCTGCTGCTCGCGCTTGGCTCGATCGGGGCGCAGGCGCCGTCCACACCGGCCCCCTACACCGTCTTCTCCGCCGAGGGCCGGCGACCTCTCCCCACCGGCTCATCAGTGGCCAGGAGATGTTCGCGCTCGACGACCTGACGAAGCTCTTCGAGCTGACCGTCCGCGAAGACAGTCTCGCCGGCGGCCTGACCGTGACGGCGCGCGCGCAGTCGATCGTGCTGACGCCTGGGCAGAGCCTCGCCTCGGTCGGCGGCCGGCTGATTTCGCTGCCGGCACCGCCGGCGCGCGACGGACGGTCGTGGTTCGTGCCGGTCGATTTCGTCCCGCGGGCGCTCGGCGCCCGCGCTCGGGACGCCGGTCGAGCTGCGCAAGCCGTCGCGGCTGATCCTCGTCGGCGGCGTCCGCGTGCCCCGCGTCGCCAGCAGCGTCGAAGCCCTCGGCGCGCTCGCGCGCCTGACGCTCGACGTCGCGCCGCAGACGCCGCACACGGTCGCGCAGGAGGGCACACGGCTCGTCGATCAAGTTCGAGGCCGATGCGCTCGACGCCGCGCTGCCGCCGGTCTCCGCGCCGGACCTGATTCAGAACATCCGCATGGCGACGGCGCGAGCCTCGTCCTCGACCTCGGCCCGCGCTTCGGGTCGTTCCGGACGTCGGATCTCCCCGGCGATCGCGGCAGCGGGCCGAATCATCGTCGACGTGATCACGCAGACGACCGCTGCGCCGCCGCCGGCGACGGCCGCGCCGGCCACGCCACCGGTCACCCCTCCGGCAGCGCCGACGTCGCCGCCGCCGCTCCTCGATCTCGCCCCGTCCGGCGGCATCCGCACCATCGTCGTCGATGCGGGCCACGGCGGCACGGAAGACGGCGCGCACGGTCCCGGCGGCACGCTCGAAAAGAACGTCACGCTGAGCGTCGCGCGGCGGCTGAAGGCGGCGCTCGAAGCCCGCCTGGGCGTCCGCGTGATCCTGACGCGCGACGCCGACGCCACCGTCGAACTCGACGAGCGCGCGGCGCTCGCCAACAACAACAAGGCGGACCTCTTCGTCAGCCTCCACGCCAACGCCTCGGTTCGGGCGTCGGCCGCCGGCGCCGAGGTCTTCTACCTGAGCCTCGAAGAGTACGGCGACCAGGCGCAGCGCGTCGCCAGGGGCGAGACCGAGGCGCTGCCGGTGTTTGGCGGCGGCACGCGCGACATCGAGGTCATCCTCTGGGAGATGGCGCAGGCGCGCTACATCGAAGAGTCGGCGGCGCTCGCGAAGGAAGTCGAGGCCGGCGCTGCGCGAGCGCGTGCCGATGAGCCCGCGCGCGATTCAGCAGGCGCCCTTCCGCGTGCTCGTCGGCGCGAACATGCCGGCGGTGCTCGTCGAGATGGGCTTCATCACGCAACGCGGAGCAGGAGCGGCAGCTGTCGTCCGAGCCGTTCCAGGCCTCGATCGTGCAGGCGCTCGTCGACAGCATCATCCGCTACCGCGACAAACTGGCGAGCCCGCGACCGGCGGGCGCCGCGGCCGCGCCCGCGCGTCCGGGCGGCGGCGTCCGACCCTGATGTCGCGGCGCATCGCTCGTCGTCGGCGCGATCGCCGTGCTCGCGATCGCGGGAGGCTGGTGGCTCACCGCCCGCGCGCTGTCGCGCCGCGCGGTGAACAGCCCGCCGGCGTCAGCCTCTCCCGCCGGTACGCCAGCGGCCGCCGACGCCCGCAAGATCACCGCGACGCTCTACTTCGTCTCCGAGGACGGCATGTCGCTCGTCGGCGTCCAGCGCGAGGTGCCCTTCGGCGAGAGCGTGCTCGATCAGGCGAAGCAGATCGTCACCGCGCAGCTCGCGGTGGCGCCCGCCGCCGCTCGTCTCGGCGATTCCGCCCGACACGACGCTGCGGGCGCTGTATCTGACGGAGCGCGGCGACGCGTTCGTCGATCTGAGCGCGGACGCCAGGACGCAGGCACACCGGCGGCGCGCTCGACGAGCTCTTCACCGTCTACACGATCGTCAACGCGCTGACGACGAATCTGCCGGCGGTCACGCGCGTGCAGATCCTCATCGAAGGCAAGGAGGTCGACACGCTCGCCGGACACGTCGACCTCCGGCATCCACTGCAGAAGAACCTGAAATGGGTCAGGACGGAGAAGGGCGACACATGACACGCAGCGATGGACGGATGTCGGCGGACCTGCGGCCGACGCGTCTCACACCGGGGTTTCTCCTGCACGCCGAAGGGTCGGTGCTGATCGAGGTCGGCCGCACGCGCGTCGTGTGCTCGGCGAGCGTCGAGGATCGCGTGCCGCCGTTCCTGCGCAACACCGGCAAGGGCTGGGTCACCGCGGAGTACGGCATGCTGCCGCGCGCGACCTCGACGCGCACCCAGCGCGAGGCGACGGCCGGCAAGGTCGGCGGGCGCACGCAGGAGATCCAGCGGCTCATCGGCCGGTCGCTGCGATCGGTCACGCGTCTGCCCGAGCTCGGCGAGCGGACGATCTGGGTCGACTGCGACGTGATTCAGGCCGACGGCGGCACGCGCACCGCGTCGATCACCGGCGGGTTCGTCGCCATGGTGCTCGCCATGCAGCGCATGCGCGAGGCGGGACAGATCAAGACGATCCCCGTGCACGACTACGTCGCCGCGACGAGCGTCGGCGTCGTCGGCGGCATGCCGATGCTCGACCTCGCCTACGAGGAGGACTCGCGCGCCGACGTGGACATGAACATCGTCAAGACCGGCGACGGCCGGTTCATCGAGGTGCAGGGCACGGCCGAGGGGCCGCCCTTCGAGCGCCAGGCGCTCGACGACTCTGATGGCGCTCGGCGACAAGGGCATCCACGAGCTCGTCGACGCTCCAGCGGACGATCGTCGGCAGCATCCTGCCCTGGCTGACCGCCACGCGCGCATGATGAAGCTGGTCGTCGCGACGACCAATCCCGGCAAGGTCCGCGAGATCAACGGCATCCTCGCGACCCCGGCATTGGCCGGCGCGCCGGTCCGGTCGAGCTCGTCTCGCTCGAGCAGTTTCCCGGATCTCGTCGAGCCCGAGGAAACCGGCGCGACGTTCGCCGAGAACGCGCGGTTGAAGGCGCTGTACTACGCGCGAGGCGACCGGGCTCCCGAGCGTCGCCGACGACTCGGGGCTCGAGATCGACGCGCTCGACAACGCGCCCGGCGTGCACTCGGCGCGCTGGCACGGCACCGACTACGCCGTGAAGTTCCGGAAGATCTACGAGCTCCTGCGCGAGCGCGGCGCGAGCGGCAGCCCGGCGCGGTTCGTCTGCCACGTCGCGCTCGCCGACCAGGGCCGCATCCTCTACGAGACCACGGGCATCATCGACGGCGAGATCGCCCCCGAACCGCGAGGGACGAACGGCTTCGGCTACGACCCCATCTTCTACTACCCCCCGTTCGACTGCACCCTGGCCGAGCTCGACCTCGAGCGAAAGGCCACCGTCAGCCACCGGGGCCAGGCGTTTGGGGCGCTACGCAGTCTATTCTTGGAACGCTGAATCCTGAACTGCTGAACCTGAATCCTGAACTCACTCAGCACTCGGAACTTCAGCATCCCGCATTCCAACCCTCCCCGCCCCCCGCCCGTCCAACGCACTCGAGGAACGATTACATGAAGACTCTTGTGCTTGCGGCTTCTCTGCTCACGGCCGCGGCGCTGCCCGCCGCCGCCATGGCACCAGCAAGCAACGCTCGACGGCACCTGGCGCGCCCGGCTGCAGGACAACTGGACCCGGAAGGACGGCCAGCAGTGGGTCTCCCTCCAGCTCGAACAAGACGACGACCGGCGCTTCGGCTTCTCGATCCCGATGGACGAGCTCGAGGGCCTGGGCGCGCGCGGCGACCGGTGGACGGCGAGCGACGTGCGCTTCAACGTCCGGCGCGATGCCGGCACCGTCGACTTCGAGGGCAGCTTCACCGACGGTCGCGGCACCGGCACGTGGCGCTTCGCGCCGAACGCGGAGTTCGTCGCGGCGATGCGCAAGACGTATCAGGACCTGTCCACGGAACAGGTCTTCAAGCTCGCGATTCACGACGTCAGCCGCAGCTTCATCGCCTCGATGAGCCAGGAGGGCTACGTCCGCCCGTCGCTCGACGAGCTGACGAAGATGCGCATCCACGGCGTCGACGCCGTCTACGTCCAGGGACTGAGGAAGGCCGGCTACGACAACCTGTCGGTCGGCGAGCTGGTCAAGACGCGGATCCACGGCGCCACGCCGGCGTTCGCGCAGGAGGTCAGCGCCGCGGGCTTCGACAAGGTGTCCGATCGACGATCTCGTCAAGATGCGCATCCACGGCGTCACGCCCGAGTTCGTCCGCGAGCTGCGCGACCTCGGCTACAAGGACCTGCGCGTCGACGACGTCGTCAAGCTGCGCATCCACGGCGCGTCCGCCGGCGTTCATCCGGGAGATGCGCGACCTCGGCTACAAGGACCTGGCGCTCAACGACGTCGTGCGCATGCGCATCCACGGCGTCAGCGCCGAGTACGTCAAGGAGCTGAAGGCCTCGGCTACAGCAACGTGCCGGTCGAGGATCTCGTGCGGATGCGCATCCACGGCGTCACGCCGCAGTTCATCCGCGACGTCAACGCGGCCGGCTTCAAGAACATGTCGGCCGACGACCTCGTGGATTTCAGCATCCACGGCCGGCGCTGGCTCAAGAAGACGGGCGTAGCTCCCGAACAGGAACTCCAGCGCCTGGGCGAATCGACCGGCCCAGGCGCCTTCCGAATGCGACGCGCCCTCCTCGACCGTCACGCGCAGCCGCCGCGGCGCCCAGGCCTGACGCCCGCAGGATGCGCTCGAGCCGCCGCACGTTCGTCGACCGTTTCCTGATTCCAGTCGTCCCGCCGCGTCTCGGCGGTTCCCACACCCAGATAGACGCGCTGCGGCCAGCGCCGCACCTTGCGCGCCTGCCGCAGCAGCGTCCCGCGGCCGACGTAGAGCGAAGGGCTTTCGAGCAGCAGCCGCCCGAAGACTCCCGGGTTCGTCATCGACGTGAACAGCGCCGCGACCGCGCCATACGGACGAACCACCGAACGCCGTGTTGGACGCGCCGCGCGCGACCGGATACTCGCGCTCGATGAACGGCATCAGCTCGGTCGTGACAAACGACGCATACTCGGGCGCCAGCGGATCGCGCGCGAAGGGATTGCGGTCGTCCTCGACCGGCAGGTACTCGCGCGCGCGGCGCAGCTCGCCGTGGTCGATGCCGACGATGACGAGCGGCGGGATCAGGCGGCGCTCGATGAGCCAGGCCGCCGTTTCGGCGACGCGCCACGTCACGCCCGTGTAGGCGCGCGCCGAATCGAAGAGGTTCTGTCCGTCGTTGAGATAGAGCACCGGACCACGTGACGGCGATCGCGCCCCGTCGGGGACCCAGACGGTGATCCGCCGCGAGAGGCCGAGCACCGCGCTCGGGATCTCGATCGCGTCGGACGAGTAAGGCTGAGCTTCTGTCATCGATTTTCACGCTACACTTCGACACTAAGCGAACCGGAGCCCCACCTGTCTACGGCTCACCGATATCTTCTCGCGATTCTCATCTCCCTGGCCGCGCTTCTTCTGCGCGTGATCATGGCGCCCCTCTGGGAGACGACGGCGCCGTTCGCGCTCTTCATGTTCGCGACGGTCGTCGCGGCGTGGCTGGCGGGCGTCGGTCCGGGGATCCTGACCGGCGCTGTCGGCCTCGCGACCCGCATCTACTTCGATTCGCCCAGAGGGCCGGGCAACCTGCCGGTGACGTGGGAAGAAGCCGTGCGCCTGGCCCTCTTCGGGGGCTTCGTCGTCGGCATCGCCATCGTTCTCGATCGGATGCGCGAGGATCGCCGCGAGCTCGAAGCGCGCATCGTCGCGGCGCGGCTGGAAATCGAGGAGCGCCAGCGCGTCGAGGCCGCGCTCGAGTCGGCGCGCGCCGGCGCGGAAGAAGCGAACCGCCTCAAGGACGAGTTCCTGGGGCTCGTGTCGCACGAGCTGCGGACGCCGCTCAACGCGATTCTCGGGTGGGTCGCCCTGCTCCGTAACGGCGCGCTGCCACCGGAGCGGTCGCACTACGCGCTCGAGATCATCCAGAAGAACGCCAGCGACGCAGGCCAGGCTCGTCACCGACCTGCTCGACATCGCCAGGAGCCTCACCGGGCAGATTCAGCTGGATCGGACGCGCGCTCGATCTCAATCTCGCCGTCAGCGTCGTCGTCGAATCGTCGCGAGCGGCCGCCGAAGCCCGGCAGATCGGGCTGGCGATGACGGCCACCGAAGTCCCGCTGACCGTGTGGGCCGATCTCGAACGAATCCAGCAGATTGCCGGGCACCTGCTGTCGAATGCGATCAAGTTCACGCCCACAGGTGGTCAGGTCAGCGTGGCTATCGCACGGCAGGGCGAGTGGGCCGAGCTCGCCGTGAGCAACACCGGCGACGCCATCGAGCCGTCGTTCGTGCCCCACCTCTTCGAGCCCTTCAGCCAGGCGGAGACCGGGGCCACCCGACGGTACGGCGGGCTCGGCCTGGGCCTCGCGCTGGTCCGCCAACTGGTAGAGCTCCATGGGGGAACCGTGAGTGCGGATAGTGCTTCGCCACGCGGCGGGGCGCGCTTCACCGTGCGCTTACCGCGGCATACGGATCCCCACTCGCCTCTCGAGTGAAAGGCTCTTGGCAGCGCGGCGCGGGTAAAGCCTCAGGCCGACGCTTTTGTGTGGAGCCCCTGCTGGAACTGTTTCAGGTGATGGATATCGTGCCCGGCCATCTGCGCCATGATCCAGCCGACGGTCAGCTCGCCGTACTCGGGATGCGTGAACGGCGCGGTCGATCTGTTCGGGCGTCAGCGCGCGCCACATCGCCAGGTTGAACTGGCGCAGCTCGTGTAGGCGTCGAGCGCGGTGCGGGCGCTCGGCCTGGTTGTCGATCGCCATCCAGTCGTCCTGCGAGAACGACTGCGCCGCGTAGTTGTCCTGCGACAGCGCGAAGCGCGCGCGCGTCGTCAGCGCCAGCTCGGTCTGCGCCAGGTGCACGAGCACCTTGCGAAAGCTCCACTTGCCGGGCGCGTAGGTGCCCTCGAAGTCCGCGTCGCTCCAGCGCTCGACCATGCTGTCGGATCGTGCCTGGTGTTTCGGCGAGCGCGTCGAGCGGGCGGCGCGTGCCGAGGTCCTCGCCATAAGGATTTGCAGCAGCCATATCCGTCAATCCTGATACATTCACCGCCCGCTCGGCAAACCCAATAAGGTAATGGTGTGGACGATCCAGCGGGCTCGACCGGACGACGGACGAGCTGCGGCAGCTCGCCGCGCACATGACGGCCTATCAGGCGGGATCGATGCCGGCCTTCGAGGCGTTGTACGCGGCGCTCGCGTCGCCGCTCCTCGCCTACCTGACGGCGCTCGGCCGCGACCGCGGGCAGGCGCAGGATCTGCTCCAGGAGACCTTTCTCCAGATCCACCGGTCGCGCCGCGCTTACCGGCCAGATCTGCCGGTGCGTCCCTGGGTCTTCACCATTGCCAGGCACGTGTGGCTGATGGATCGCCGCTCCTCGCGGCCGCCGGCCCGCAGTCCGATCAGGCGAGCTGCCGGACGTGCCCGTGCCGCGCCGAAGTCGAAGGGCTGGCCGATCGAGACCGCCTCCGCCGCGCGCTCGATGCCGTGCTGCCCGATCGACGCGAAGCCCTGCTGCTGCACCACGTGTGGGGCTTCAGCTTCGCCGAAATCGGCCAGATGCTCGGCATCCGCGCCGACGCGGCCAAGCTCCGGTCGAGCCGCGGCATGGGCGACTTGCGCCGGCTGCTGATCGGAGAGCACTCGTGGCTGACGCAGCGAATCGAGATCCCCGTCGAACTGCGTGCGATCGTCGCCCGCGATCTGCGGCCGGTCACGCCGCTGGCCCCGCCGTGCGCGCCGGGCGCTCGGGCTCGTGCCTGTCGCGGTCGCGCTCCTCTTTGCGGCGGTAGTCGATCTTCGGCCTCCGGCGGGACGCGAGCCGCATTGGACTCGCTGCTGACGTGGGGCGCGTCGACGCTGCAAGATGCTCCTCGGCCTGGCGCTCGTCGTCGCCGCGCTGCGCGAGGCGGTGCCAGGGACGACGCTGCCCCGCCGAGTGGTGGGCGTGGCGCTCGGCACCGTCGTCATCGCCGTGCTGACGATCACGCTCATGACGTGGACGACGAGCCCGACAACGATCGCGCCGGGCTTTGTGGCCTACGTCTGGGGCGTCTGCCTGACCGGGCACCATCGTCAGCGCCCTGCCGGCGCTCGCCGTCGCCGGCTGGCTCGCCGCGCGCGCGTTCCCCCTGCGCCCGCGTCTCGCCGGCGCGCTCTACGGCGTCGGCGCCGGCCTGATGGCCGACGCCGGCTGGCGCCTCTTCTGCCACTTCTCCCATCCCGCCCACGTCTTCGGCGCGCACACGCTGGGGATAGTCGTCAGCGGGTACGTTCGGAGTGCTGCTGGCCACGTTGGCTGGTTCGGTCGCGGGCGTAGTGCGGAGTTTCGAGCCATCGGAGAAGACGGAGGGAACGGGTTCAACACGAAGAAACGAAGCGAACGGAGACGCACGAAGAGGCTCGGGTAGCCAGCTGCAGACAGAACGGCTTGCGGCCGCGCGACGCGCGGCGGGGACGGCTCGGAGTACCGAATCACAAGCACTTACCGAGTGCAGAAGTGCTTGTGATCCGGTACTCGAGCCGTCCCCACGCCGGCCGCGGCCGGCGCGCAAGCCGTTCGCAGCGTGACAGCCTCTCGTGCGTCTCCGTTCGCTTCGTTTCTTCGTGTTGAACCCGTTGACTCCGTCTCGCTCCACGGCACTAACCCTCCAGACGCACCACTCACATTCTTAGGGGAACATTTCCGCCGCCGGCTCAGTCTAAGAAGCTCGATGAGTCCGACGACGACGCTGAGCCTGCTCCAGGGCACGGCCGACCTCCTGATACTGCGCGCCCTTCAGGGCGGCGCAGCCCACGGTTACGCCATCTCGCGCTGGGTGCGCGAGCGCACGGACGGCGTGCTCGCCATCGAGGACGCGGCGCTCTATCAGGCGCTCCACCGCCTCGAGGCGCGGGGCTGGATCGAAGCCGAGTGGGGCCTGTCCGAGAACAACCGCAAGGCGAAGTACTACGGCCTCACGCGCAGCCGGCCGTCAGCAGGTCAGGAGCGAGATCTCGATCTGGAAGAAGTACGCGGCAGGCGGTATTCAAAGTGATCGAACCGGCCTGATCGGACCAGAGGCGCCGACGCCGATGACACACCGAATCCGGCCGCCGAGTGCAAGACGGCTGTTCCGCTTCGTCGCGTCGCTCACCGCGACGACATCCGCGACGACGTGCAGGAGGAGTTCGCCTTTCACCTCGACATGCGCGTCGACGATCTGATGAAGGCCAGGGACTGACCGAAGCCGACGCGCGGGCCCAGGCGCTCCGCGAATTCGGCAATCAGGCGCGCGGCGCTGACGCGTGCGTCAGGGAAGGAGCTGACCGTGGAACGGCAGAGAACAGTGGCGCAGGCTCGGCGGCGAACTGCGGCAGGATGCGTCGTTCGGCGCCCGCCTGCTCCGCCGCAGCCCGGGATTCGCGACCGTCGCCATCCTCACGCTCGCCGCTCGCCATCGGCGGCAACACCGCCATCTTCAGCCTCGTCAACGCGCTGGCCCTCAAGCCGCTGCCGGTGCGCGCGCCGGAAGAAGTCGTCCGCATCTATACCGGCGAGAGCCAGACCTCCTGGCTCAACTATCAGGACATCGCGCGGCGCAGCACGGTCTTCACCGACGTCGCGGCGCACGCCGGCACGACGCGCGCGCTGACGACCGACGACAGCCACCGCGAGCATGGCCGGCGAAACGACGATCGACCAACTACCTGACGATGCTCGGAGTGCCGGCGCTGCTCGGTCGCGCCTACTTCCCCTCGGACACGCGCGCCGATGTCGTCGTGCTCGGCGGAGCGAACCTGGCGCACCCGCTTCGGCAGCGACCCGTCGATCGTCGGCCGGACGATTCACGCTCGGCGGCCGCCCGTTCGAAGTCATCGGCGTCATGCCGCGCGGATTTCGCGGCGCGCGCCCACCGGGATTCGTGAGCGAGTTCTGGATGCCGATCGATCCGCTCGCTCCAGGCGCACGCTGGAGGATCGCGGCCGGACGCACGTTCGAGATCGTCGCCCGGCTCGAAGCCCGGCGTGAGCGCGGCACAGGCGCAGGCGGCGACGCAAGTCGTCGGCCAGCAGATCGCCGCGGAGCATCCCGACGCTCGGCCCGCGGTTCGCGCTGAGCCGAGGTCTTTCCCGTCGACGGCATCGGCGGATTCCGCGGCATGACGAAGACGCTTGCGCCGCTCTTTGCGTTCGTCGGCCTGATGACGATCGTCGCCGGGCTCGTGCTGCTCGTCGGCTGCGCCAACATCGCCGGCCTCCTCCTCGGCCGCGGCGCGGCCCGGCGCCGGGAGATTGGCGTGCGTCTCGCGCTCGGCGCGGGCCGCGGCCGCTTGATTCGTCAGCTCCTGACCGAAAGCCTGCTCCTCGCTCTCGTCGGCGGCAGCGCCGGCATCGTCCTCGCCCTCTGGCTCGGGGGCTCGATCAACCTGCCTCGTCAGCCGGCTTGCCCGTTCCGATCGAGTTCGATCTCGCACTCGACCGCCGGATGTTCGTCTATACGCTGGCGCTATCGCTCCTCACCGCCGTGCTGTGCGGCCTCGCGCCGGCGCGCCGCGCGACGCGCATGAGTGTCGTCCCGGCGCTCAAACTTGACGTGGCGAGCACGACAGCCGCCCGAGCGTCAGCGCATGCGTCACTGGCTGGTGGTCGGCCAGGTCGGCCTTGTCGTGCGCGCTCCTCCTCTGGGGCGGCCTCTTCGCTCGGAGCCTGTCGAACGCCCCAGGATCGACCTCGGATTCGATCCGGCGGGCGTCTGCTCGGCGCACCTGCAGTTCGACGACGAAGTGACACGATCGGGGGCGATCGTGCCGCAGTTGGCGGAACTGCAGATCGCGCATCAGCGCGACTCCCCGGCGTTCAGAGTCAGGGGCTGGCGAAGATCGTTCCGCTCGCGTTCATGGGCCGCGAAGAAACGCCGATGCGGCACGGAGACCGACCCGCGGACCAGCGTGGCCGAATGGTGCTGGTGAATCGCGTGAGCCCCGGAGTGGTTTCAGACGGTGCGGATTCCGCTGCTGGCAGGACGGGACTTCATGGCGGGCGACCGTGTCGGGGCGCCGCGTGTGGTCATCGTGAACGAGACGCTGGCGCGGCAATTCTGGAATGGGAGACGCGCTCGGCAAACGGCTCGACGAGCGCTGAAGTCGTCGGCGTCGTGCGGGACAGCAAGTACTGGACGCTCGGCGAGACCATCCGGCCGACGGTCTACACGGCCTACCTCCAGCGACCCGAAGCGGAGGTCGACCGTGTTCGTGCGCACCTCCGACGCGGCCGGAACCGCGAAGGCGCTGCGCGCCGAGATCGCCCGCCTCGACCCGACGATGTTCGTCGACGTGCAGCCGATGACCGACGCGGTCGGCGCGGCGCTCGTGCCCGCGCAGGTTGGCGCGGCGCTGACGAGCGGCTTCGGCGCGCTCGGCGCGCTCCTCGCGATGATGGGCATCTACGGCCTGGTCGCGTTCACCGTCGCGCAACGCACGCGCGAGATCGGCATCCGCAAGGCCGTCGGCGCCACGACGAGCGACATCGTCCGGCTGGTGATCTCGGGCAGCGCCGTGCCGGTTGGCGATCGGACTCGTCCTCGGCCTCGGCCTGGGCGCCCTCGGCGCGTTCGCGCTCGGCGGCTTCATCGTCGGCGTCTCGCCCGTCGATCCGCTGACGATTGCGGCAACGACCGTGCTGGTTCGTCGGAACCACCCTCGCGGCGAGCACGCGTGCCCGCGCTGCGCGCCGCGAGAGTGGATCCGTTGAGGGCGTTGAAGACGGAGTAGGCTCAGGGCTCAAGGCTTAAGGCTCAGGCAAGATCTTCGAGTACACGATTCGAAGGTTTTGCTTAGAGCCCAGAGCCTAGAGCCCAGAGCCCGACTAGAACCCCGGCCTGAACTGGAACTGCCACATCCAGCCGCGCGTCGGCCGATCGAGCGGGCGGACGAAGTCGATCTCGGCGACGGCGAAGTTGAAGATGTTGACGCGAACCGCGGCGCCGACGCTCACGACGGGCTTGTTGTCGCCGGGCAGCGTGCCGGCGCGGAGGCTCTGGCCCCAGGCGACGCCGGCGTCGGTGAAGAACGCGCCCTCGATCGGGAGCGGTCCGTAGAACTGGTTCCCGCCGAACGCGCCCCAGATCGGGAATCGCAGCTCGGCGTTGGCGATGGCGACGCGGCTGCCGATCAGGCGATCGAACGCCGGGCACGACCCGACCGTGCTGCCGCCGACGCACTCGCTCGACTCGAACGAGTACTGATCGTAGCCGCGCACGAGGCCCGGATAGCCCAGGTAGAGCGCCGGCAGCATGCTCGTCCTCGGCGTCGTCGCCGAGCCGCCCGTAGTACATCCCGCGCAGCGCGATCGTGTACGGCCGCACCGGCATCAGGTAGGTGCGCAGGTCCGCGAGCACGCCCGAATACGTGAGCGAGCCTGCGCTCTGCGAGAACTCCATCCGGTAGCGGCTGCCTCGAATCGGGCTGGTCGCCCCGAAGATCGAGGTGTCGTAGACGAGCGCCGTGCTCGCCTCGCCGAGGTTGAGCGTCGGGAACTCCTGCAGCGGGATCTCGTCCTCGTCCAGCTGCTGGCCCGAGAGCGAGTAGGTCCGCTCTGTCAGGTCGTAGCTCTGCCCGATGCGGCGATAGCCGCCGGAGAACTCCACGCGCCAGGATCGGCTGAACGGATACGTGAGGAAGCCGGTACCGGACTGGTCGCGCTGGAGGTAGCGATACTCGCGCTCGACGTAGGTGTTGCCGACAAAGCCGGCCTCGAAGCCGCGGGACACGTAGGGCGTCTGGTCGAGCGACGCGCCCCAGTTCCAGCGGTGCGTCCGGTTCAGGTAGAAGAGCGTCCCGCCGAACTCGTCGAACCGGCTGGTCACCTGCGCCGCCGTGCCGATCACGTGATTGCCGAGCATGTCGCTGAAGAGGAACGACACGCCGCCGGCCGCATACGTGCCGAACGGATCGACGCCGACGCCGAACGACGGCTGGCCGGCGAAATCCAGACCCCACTTCGGCTTGTACGGTTCGCCCTCGGGATCGGGACTTCCGTGCCGGGCAAGCCCCAGGTGGCGTCCTGCAGCGCCTCGACGACGAGGCCGCCGGCATCGCGGCGGGGCGGCAGCACGGCGGCGTTGCGCGGCAGATCGACGGACGTCTCGCCGGCCAGCTGTTCGGCCGTGTCGAGCGCGTAGATGTTGTAGCCGTCGTTCTCGTACGCGCTGAACACGAGGCGGCCGCCGGCGAACGACATCGCCGGGCTGAGCGCCGTGATGCCGCTCGCGCCGGTCAGCATGTTGGTGAGCTGCGTGGTCTTCCCGCCGTCCACCACCATGCGGTAGATGTTCGTGATGCCCTGGCGATCCGACAGGAAGTAGATCGAACGGCCGTCAGGCGTCCACTGCGGGCTGATGTTCTTGGCATCGGCGAATCCGCCGAGCTCGGTCACCGCGCCGGTCGCGACGTCCATCAGCGCCAGGCGCAGCCGCCCGGGCTTGATCGTTTCGAGATTGGTCGTGAAGCGGTCCGTGCTGAACGCGATCTGCTTGCCGTCGGGCGACCAGGCCGGATCCATCTCGGCGTAGGCATCGCTCGTCAGCCGCCGCAGTCGGTGTCTCTTCTCGAGGTCGTAGACGAAGAGGTCGGTGAAGCCGCCGATCAGGCCCGAGAACACGATCTGCTTGCCGTCCGGCGACCAGGCGGGATTGACGACCTCGTGCGCTTCCTTCAGCCTTGATCTCGCGCTCGGTGCGGCCGCGATCGACGTCGACGATGGTGAGGACCGCGCTCGCCCTTGCTGATGGCCGGGAAACACGAAGCGCTTGCCGGTGGGATCCCACGCGCCGGCCGAGGTCAGGAACGACAGGCTGTCGTAGTGCGCGCTGGTGGCGGTATTGGTGATCTTCTTGATGACCTCGCCCGTGCGCGCGTCGGCGACGAAGAGATCGATCGAGAACAGGTCCCTTCTCCGAGAAATAGATCAGCCGCGAGCCGTCAGGGCTGAGCTCGGGCCCGACGTTGAGGTCGGCCTTCTGCTTCTCCTTGCGTGATGAGCGGGCGGGCGAACGACGCCGGCATCTTCGTCGCCTCGGCGATCGGCCGGAACGCCTCGAACTCGGCGTTGTGCCAGTCCGTCGTCAGCTCTTCGTATCGATCTGCAGCACCGACTTGATCGCCGTGCTCGTAGGTCGCGTCGCGCCCCGCCGCGGCGCGGAGCATGTTGCCGACGGCGCCGTCGCCGTACTTGCCCGCGATGTAGGCCCAGAGCGCCTGGCCGTAGCGATACGGGAAGTACTTCGGATTGTCGAGCTTGTCGACCGTCGGCAGCTGCTCGCGCCGCGTGGCCTCGCGCATCCACATCGCCGTCAGCGGATCGACCGGGCCGATCGACAGGTACTCCGCCATGCCCTCGATGAACCACAGCGGCATGGCCAGCGCGCCGGCCGATCCCGAGCTCGACGTTGGTCCCGGTGATGTCGTACTGGAACGCGTGCACCAGCTCGTGCCCGAGCACGTGGTCGCTCGCTTCGATTGGCCCGGCAAACGGCAGCACGATCCGCCGCTTGTAGGCCTCGGTCACTCCGCCCGTGCCCTTCTCCGAGCTCGCCCTCGACGGCATTGGTCTGGCGGAAGTGCGACCCGCTGGCGTAGAGGATGAGGGGCTGCCGGGAGCTCAGCTGGTGGTTGAGCAGCTGCGACAGGCGCGTGTACCACCGCTCCGCCATCCGCGACGCCATCTGGGCGGCCTGCTCTTCTTCCGGGTAGTAGTAGATGTCGAAGTGGTCGGTCTTCAAGCACCTTGAAGTCGAACTCGCGGTACTGGACTTTGTTGCGTGCCGAAGTAGCCTCCCTGGGCAAGGGAAGCCGAGGGCAGCCCGAGCAGAACGCACAGGGCTGCCACGACGAGGGTGGAATAACCGTTCATATCGCCTCGCTGAAGCAACGGATGTGCCGTGGTCGTCGGCCGCCGGTGGTCCAAAACCCGCTGACGGTGCTCGCGTCTTCAGCCTGCGAACCATCCGCGGGACCACCTGCCCCGCAGAATCTCGACCAGATTATGAGGACGCCACTGTCCCCTGAAGCGTCCCCGCGGTTGTTGCCACTTTCTTTTGTAGTCGAGTCGCGGAAAAAAGCCAACCAGAGGCACGGGAAGCGCCCGCGGCGCCGGCCATTTGCGCGGATATCTCCCGCAATGACAGAATGCAGTCCTTCCCAACCCTTTCGACCATCTCCCGGAGCTGATGACATGACGCGCAGGACCCTATTGATCTTGGTGGCCATCGGTCTGGTAACGGCTGGGCTCGAGCGCCCGCCAGGCCCAGGACCGGCTGACGCCCGACCTCCTCAAAGGGCATCGAGCTTCGCAGCATCGGTCCGGCCCTCACCACCGGCCGCATCGTCGACGTCAAGATCGACCCGAAGAACCCGAGCGTCTGGTACGTCGTGTCGGCGTTCGGCGGCCTGTGGAAGACGACGAACCGCGGCATCACCTTCTCGCCGATCTTCGACGACAACGGCGTCTTCACCCTGTGCTGCATCGCCATCGACCCGAAGGACTCGAACGTCCTCTGGCTCGGCACGGGCGAGAACAACAGCCAGCGCAGCGCCCATTTCGGCGACGGCATCTACAAGTCGACCGACGCCGGCAAGACCTGGAAGCGGATGGGGCTCGAGACCTCCGAGCACATCGGCGACATCCTCATCGACCCCCGCAACTCGAACGTCGTCTACGTGGCCTCGCAGGGGCCGCTCTTCTCCGAGGGCGGCGAGCGCGGACTCTACAAGACGACCGACGGCGGGGCAACCTGGAGCTGCGGTCCTGACAATCAGCAAGGACACCGGCATCAGCGACATCGTCGTTCGACCCGCGCAACCCGGACATCATCTTCGCCTCTGCCTACCAGCGCCGCCGGCACGTCGGCCAGATGATCGGCGGCGGGCCTGAGGGCGGCATCTTCAAGACGACCAACGCCGGCAAGACGTGGACGAAGCTCACCAAGGGCCTGCCCACCGGCGACATGGGACGCGCGGGGCTGGCGATCGACGGGCGCAAGAACCCCGCGACGGTCTTCGCGCTCATCGACGCCAAGCGGCCCGAATCGGGCTTCTTCCGGTCAGACGATGGCGGCAATTCGTGGACACGGATCGGCCGGATGCTGGCCGGCGGACGCGGGGGCGCGGGCGGCGGGGCCGCGGGCGCCGCTGCGGGCGCGGCGGGAACGCCGGCGCCGCACCTGCCCCACCGCCGCCGTGCGCGCCCCTCGGCGTGACGCCGTCCCGACCGCACCTGGCGCCCCGGCGGGCAGAGGTAACGCCGCGATCGAGCCCGCTCCGGCCGCGACTGCCGCCATCGCGGTCGAGGAAGTCGAAGAGCGCGAGGAAGAAGAAGAGGAACAAGCGGCGCCGCAGGCCGGCGGGCGCGGCAACGTCGCCGACCGACGACTGCTATCGCGGCGGCGGCGCGCAGTACTACCACGAGATCTTCGTCGATCCGTACCGCGCCGACTGGATTTGGTCGGTCAACGTCAACGTCGAGCGCAGCACCGACGGCGGCAAGACCTGGCAGACGACGCCGATCGAGAGCACCGGCGTCCACGTCGATCATCACGCGATCGAGTTCGATCCGACGGACCGCAACCACATCCTGCTCGGCAACGACGGCGGGCTCTACGAGTCCTACGACGAAGGCGCGACGTGGCGCTTCTTCGCGAACCTGCCGATCACCCAGTTCTACCGCGTGTCGGTCGACAACGACTCGCCGTTCTACAACGTCTGCGGCGGCACGCAGGACAACTTCTCGTTCTGCGGTCCGTCGCGCAACATGAGCCGCCTCGGCGTCCGCACGAGCGACTGGTTCATCGTCAACGGCGGCGACGGCTTCCAGTCGCGCAACGATCCCGAGGATCCGAACATCGTCTATGCGTCGTCGCAGAACGGCGGCATCGTCGCGCCTGGATCGGCGCTCGGGCCTCAGCCGATCGATTCGGCCGCCAGGCACGCAGGGCTTCGGTGGCGGCGGTGGCGACGACGAGATGCCGGGCGCCAGCCGCAGGCAGCCGGGGCCGCGGCGCGGGTGCGCCGGGTGCCGCAGGTGCGGGGGCCCCGGGCGCCGCGGCGCAGCAGGAGCGGCGGGCGCGGGTGCTCCGGGCGCCACCGCGCCGCACCAGCGGGTCAGCCGCCGCAAGGCGCCCAGGGTGGAGGGCGTCAGGGCGGCCGCGGTGGGCAGGGCCGCGGCAGCGCGGATCGCGTCAACTGGGATGCGCCCTACATCATCAGCCCGCACTCGCCACGACGCCTCTACTGGGCGACCAACTACGTCTATCGCACCGACGATCGCGGCGACAGCTGGACGCGCATCAGCCCCGATCTCTCGCGCAATCTCAATCGCGACGAGCTGCCGATCATGGGCAAGCTGTGGCCGGCCGACTCGATCGCGCGCAACACGTCGACGACGCCGCTCAGCAACATCGTCTCGATCGACGAGTCGCCGCTCCTCGAGGGACTGCTCTACGTCGGCACCGACGATGGCCTGATGCAGGTGACGGAAGACGGCGGGAAGAACTGGCGCAAGGTCGAGCAGTTCCCCGGCGTGCCGCAGTGGACCTACGTCACCGACGTCTTCGCCTCGCCGCGCGAGGCCGACACGGTCTTCGCGACGCTCAACAACTGGCAGCGCGGCGACTACAAGCCCTACGTCGTCAAGAGCACGGATCGCGGGCGGACGTGGACCAACATCAGCAGCGACCTGCCCGCGAAGCACGACGTGTGGTCGATCATCCAGGATCACGTGAACGGCAACCTGCTGTTCGCGGGCACCGAGTTCGGCGTGTTCACGAGCGTCGACGGCGGACAGCACTGGATCCAGCTCAAGGGCGGCATGCCGCCGGCGCAGGTCCGCGACATGACCGTGCAGAAGCGCGAGAACGACCTCGTCCTGGCGACGTTCGGTCGAGGCTTCTACGTCCTCGACGACTACAGCGCGCTTCGCGACATCACGCCGGCGACGCTCGACGAAGACGCGCGCCTCTTCCCGCTGCGCGATGCCGTGCTCTTCAACCTGCTCGGGCTTGCGCCCGCGGGCAGCGCCGGACTCTCGCCGCTGTCGGGCTTGTGGCGCGCCGAGAACCCGCCGTTTGGGCGCCGTCTTCACCTATCACGTGCGGCAGGAACTGCCCGCCGATGCGAAGCTGGTGCTGACGATCAGCGACGATGCCGGACGGCCAGTCCGCCGGATGGACATCGACAAAGGCGCCGGCCTGCGGCGCGTCGCGTGGAACCTGCGGATGGATCCGCCGGCTCCGCCCGCGCCGGGTTCGCCTGAAGCCGCCGCAGCGGCGGGCCGTGGCGGGCAAGCCGGACGGGGTGGTTTTGGTGGCGGCCGAGGCGGCAACCAAGGGGCGCTGGTGCAGCCGGGCCGCTACCGGGCAACGCTCGGCCGCATGGTCGGCGACATCGTCACGCCGATCGGCGCGCCGCAATCGTTCGGGGTCGTGCAGATACCGCAGTAGGGGCGGGGACACTCAACCGTGACAGTCCCCGGTTCGATGGAGCCTAGGAGTACGTTCCAGGCCGCGAGAGTTCTCTGTAGTCCGGACAGGGAAGCCTTCGGGCGTCCACTAGAACGCCCGGGGACACTCAACCGTGACTGTCCCGGTTGAGTGTCCCCGAACTGACTACGTGCGGTATTCCCGCGACAGGAACTGATTGGGATCGACACCGCCGTCGCGGTTGTTCTCGGACGTGATCTTGTTCGTGATTTTGCGGTTGGCGGCATCGTAGTGGATCTTGCCGCCGGCGCGCAGCGACACGATCCCGAGCAGCATCACTTCGGTCAGCTGGGCCGCGTAGTCGAACGGGCAGGAAATCTCCTGGTGCCCGCGAATCGTGTCCACCCAGTTCATCTCGTGCGCTTCGTGCGGGATGCGCGGCAGCACCTGCTTCGGACGCGCGGTCGACGCGTGCTTCGCATCGGGCAGCAGGCGGGGATTGAGACCGTAGGTCTCCTGCATCATCTTCCCCTTGCTGCCGATGTAGAGGATCCCGCCCTCGCCGTTGAGATTCTCGTCGCCGATCTCGGCCGGCTTCGGGGGCGTGAGCCCGCCGTCGTACCAGGTCAGCTTGACGGCCGGCATGCTGCCGCGCGCCGGGAACTCATAGTAGGTCGACGTCGCCAGCGGGTATGACGCGCCGTTGAAGGGCGTTGACTTGGTTTCGATGACGGTCGGAAACCCGAGCTTCAGCGACCAGAATGGATGATCAATGAGGTGTGCGCCCATGTCGCCGAGCGCGCCCTGGCCCCAGTCCACCCAGCCGCGCCAGTTGAACGGGTGATAGATCGGGTGGTAGTCCACCTTCGGCGCCACGCCGAGGAACAAGTCCCACGCGAGCTGATCAGAGGGCGGATAGTTGCCGGTCAGTGCCGCGGCGACGCGGGCGTCGACATCGGGACCGCGCCAGCGGGCGTTGGCCGTCGCCGGGTCCTGCAAGCGGGCGGGCAGCGGTGCCGGGCGCGGCACGCCCTGCGGCCAGTAGCCGAGCGGACGGTTCGTCCACACGTGTACTTCGCGGACCTCGCCGATGGCGCCGGAAGTAATGTACTCGTAGCCCAAGCGAGCCTCGTCGCGCGAGTGGCCCTGATTGCCCATCTGCGTCACGAGCTTGGGATTGTCCTTGGCCTTCTTCGACAGCACGCGTGCTTCGTCGACCGACCAGCACAGGGGCTTCTGGACGTAGACGTGCTTGCCGGCATCCATGGCGGCGACCGCGATCGTCGCGTGCATGTGATCGGGAGTGGCGATGATGACCGCGTCGATGTCCTTCTGCTTCTCGAGCATCTCGCGATAGTCGCGGTACTTCTGAATCTTCGGCAGCTGGACATCGACGAACCGGGTCAGGTTCTCGGCGGCGTTGGCGCGCGGACGCTTCTCGTTCGCGGCCAGCTGAGCCGCGGTCGGTTCGCGGCGCGGGCGGGCGCCCGGACGCGGCGCCGCGGGTGCCGCCGTCGCCGCGGCCGCGGCCTGTTTCTTCCACTGCTCGATACGCGCATCGAGCAGGCCGTAGTCCACGTCGCAGAAGGCGACGATGTTCTGGCTGAGGACGGCGGTGGTGTTGCTGGCGCCCATGCCGCTGACGCCCACCGTCGCGATGTTCACGGTGTCGCTCGGCGCCTGAAAGCCGCGCCCAAGCACGTGCCGCGGCACGATGACCAGCCCCGCCCCCGCGGCCGCCGTCCGGGTCACAAAATCGCGCCGCGACACGCCTGCTGATTCGGCGCCGTCCGGCTGAGCTTTGTCTCGTTCCGTCATGTAGACCTCGTTATCAATGAGAGGACAAACCGCGCCATTCTACCGTTAAACTGCGGTCCGGGTCAGACCGGGGTCAGACCAGGGTCAGACCGGGGTCAGACCGGGGTCAGACCCCGGCGCTCTGCGCGGTCGCCTGTGACAGCGCGCGGAGGATGCCTCACACTAACGACATGCGCGCCCTGACGATGTGGGGCCTCGCGACTGCGGTGCTCGTGACCGCCTGCTCGAACCCCGCGCAACCCACCGACGTCAATGACCCCACAGGTCACAACACCCTGACGAGCGCCGAGCGGGCGGCGGGATGGCGGCTGCTCTTCGACGGCACCTCGACCGCCGGCTGGCGCGGCTTCAAGCAGACCTCGGTTCCGGCCGGATGGCAGGCCGTCGACGGCGCGCTGACGAGGACCGGGGGCGGCGGCGATCTGATCACGACCGATCAGTTCGCCAACTTCGAGCTCACGCTGCAGTGGCTGATTGCTCCGGCCGGCAACAGCGGGATCATGTTCCGGGTCAGCGAAGCCGCGGATGCGACTCACGTCACGGGACCCGAGATGCAGGTACTCGACAACGCCGGCCACGCCGATGGCGCGAGCGGATTGTCGTCGGCCGGCGCCTGCTACGGGCTCTACCCTCCGTCTCAGGACGTCTCCCGGCCCGCCGGCGCCTGGAACGACGTGCGGCTGGTGGTGAACGGCGCGCACGTCGAGCATTGGCTGAACGGCGTCAAGATCGTCGACTACGACATCGGCAGCGCCGATTGGCTGGCGCGGCTCGCCGTCAGCCCGTATCGGGACGTTCCCACCTACGCCCGCGAGCCGCGCGGCCATATCGCGATCCAGGATCACGGCGACCGAGTGGCCTATCGGAATCTCAAGATTAAGCCCATGCCCTAGGACATAATGGGCGACTCCCGCGCAACGCGCGGTTCGCGATGACCATTGGCGCTGGCGTTCAGTTCGGTCCCTACCAGGTCCTCTCGGCGCTCGGCGCGGGCGGCATGGGCGAGGTGTATCGCGCCCGCGACGCAACGCTCAATCGCGACGTCGCGCTCAAGGTCCTCCCCGAGCTCTTCGCGCTCGATCGCGACCGGCTGGCCCGCTTCAAGCGCGAGGCGCAGGTTCTGGCCTCGCTCAATCACCCGAACATCGCGGCGATCTACGGCTTTCAAGAGTCAACCCGTCGACAGGCTCAGGGCAGGCCGTGCAGGCCCTCGTGCTCGAACTGGTCGAGGGGCCCACACTGGCCGATCGCATTGCCCACGGACCGATTTCGGTCGATGACGCGCTGCCGATCGCCCGCCAGATCGCAGAGGCGCTCGAAGCGGCGCACGAACAGGGGATCATCCACCGCGATCTCAAGCCGGCAAACATCAAGGTGAGACCCGACGGCACGGTCAAGGTGCTCGACTTCGGCCTGGCGAAGGCCCTGGATCCGGTGGGGACGACCGGCGGCGACCGTCATGTCGTCGCCGACGATCACGAGCCCGGCCATGACTCAGCTGGGGATGATCCTGGGCACCGCCGCCTACATGAGTCCCGAACAGGCGAAGGGACGCCAGGCCGACAAGCGGAGCGACGTCTGGGCGTTCGGCGCCGTGCTCTACGAGATGCTGTCGGGCCAGCGCGCGTTCAAGGGCGACGACGTATCCGACACGCTGGCGGCGGTCTTGCGCCAGGACATCGACTGGACGGCGCTTCCTGCGTCGACGCCCGCGACGGTGCGGCGCCTGATCGCGCGGTGTCTCGATCGCGACGTCAGGCGGCGGCTGCGCGACATCGGCGAGGCGCGGATCGTGCTGGACGATCCCGTCGCGCTCGCCGCAGGGGACGCGGGGGGCGCGCTCGCCCCCGCCCCGCCGCGGCCTCGTTGAGAGCGGCGCGCGATCCCACTGGTGCTCTCCGCGATCGTGATCGGTGGACTGGCCGGAACCGCCGCGTGGCACCTCAAGCCCTCGACGCCGCGCGCTGTCACTCGATTCCAGTTCACACTGCCGGAAGGGCAGGCCTTCACGCGCTGTCGGCCGCCGCGTGGTTGACCTGTCGCCGGACGGCGCCCAGATGGTGTACGCCGCGAATGGCCGGCTGTATCTCCGATCGATGTCGGAGCTGGACGCCAAGGTCGATTCAAGGCACCGAAGGCTATCAGTCGGTGACAAATCCTGTCTTTTCGCCGGATGGTCGATCGGTCGCGTTCTACGCCACCGTCGATCAGACGCTCAAGAGGATTGCCGTCACTGGCGGTGCGGCCGTCACGATTTGCGCCGCCGACGAGCCGTTCGGCATGAGCTGGGGGTCCGACGGCATCGTCTTCGCGCCAGGGCAGCAAGGGCATCATGCGGGTCTCCCCGAATGGCGGTACACCGGACGTGCTCGTGAGCCTCAAGGACGGTGAAGCGGCGGAGGGCCCGCAGATGCTGCCGGGCGGACGGCACGTGCTCTTCACGCTGGCCACCGGCACCGCCCTGAATCGATGGGACAAAGCGCGACATCGTCGTGCAGTCGGTCGCGACGGGGGAACGAAAGACGATCATTCAAGGCGGCAGCAGATGCCCGTTACATCCCGACGGGTCACATCGTCTACGCCGTCAGCGGGAGCTTGTTCGCGGTCGCCTTCGACGCGCAGCGCCTGGAGGTGACAGGCCACCAGTCCCGTGCCAATGGTCGCAGGCGTCAGACGAGCGTCGCTGAACAGCGGCGCAGCCAACTTCAGCATCTCTGGCAACGGCACGCTCATTTACATCCCTGGCACGAGTCTCGTCATCGCCGGGACAGGTAGAGATCGCCCTGACGGATCGGCAGGGGAGGATTGAATCGCTGAGACTCCCGCCCGGTCTATACGTGGTGTCCCCGGGCGTCTCCAGACGGCACGCGCATCGCCTTTGGGACAGATGACGGCAAAGAGGCGATCATCTACACCTACGACCTGTCCGGCGCGAGCGCGATGCAGCGACTCACGTTCGGGGGGAACAACCGCTTTCCGATCTGGACCTCCGACAGCAAGCGCATCACGTTTCAGTCCGATCGCGAGGGCGACCTCGCCATCTTCTGGCAGTCCGCCGTCGGCGGCACCGCCGAACGCCTCACCAAGCCCGAACAGGGCACATCACATATTCCGGAGTCCTGGTCTCCGAAAGGCGACTGGCTCCTGTTCAGCGTCACGAAGGGGTCCGACGTGTCGTTGTGGACGTACTCGATCCAGGGCAGGAAGGCGACGCCGTTCGGCGAAGTCCACTCGTCGAATCCCACCGGCGCCGTCTTTTCGCCTGATGGACGATGGGTGGCCTACACGAGCATGGAACGGAACAGGCCGATGATCTACGTCCAGCCCTTCCCGCCGTCGGGCGCCCAGCATCAGCTCCCGTTAGGACCGTCCGAGGTCGCCTTGCAGCCGCTCTGGTCTCCGAACGGGAAAGAACTGTTTTACAACCCCGGGCCAGGTCGATTGGCGTGGGTCAGCGTCACGACTCAGCCGCTGTTTACCTTCGGAAATCCAGGGGTCGCGCCGAGACCGTTCCTCACCAGTCCTGCCTCGTCGCGAAGGGCATTCGACATCACACCGGACGGCAAATTCGTAGGCTTGACCCAAGCGGGACAAACGGAGTCCGGCACTCCCATCGCTCCGCAGATCCAGGTGGTCCTCAACTGGTTTGAAGAGCTACGAGCGCGCGTGCCTCCGACCAAGTAAGCGCGCGCCTAAACACAATTATCCCCTCCGCCGCGCCGCAATCGCCCCGATGTAGCAGGCCGCGATGAGGAAGAGGAGCGCGCGGAAGCCGGTCACGAGCGACAGATACTCGCCTACCCCGCCCACCATCGCCCCGAGCAGGTTCGTGCCGTAGTCGCGGGCGAGCGACGTCGAGCGCTTGATCGCCGACCCGAATAGCAGCCCGGCGCAGAGGATCGGGCTGAACATGAGAACGGCGTAGAAGAGCGACTCCCCCACGCGGCTCTCGAACCCGATCGTCCCGACGGGAATCACGTAGTTGAGCGCGAGGAGCGCGAGGAGCACCGATCCGACCAGCCAGGGGCGGCGTACCTCGACCTTCGTCACGACGTAGTTGGCCACGAGCGCCATCGACAGCACCGACGCGATCGCCAGCGACGCCACCACCCACGTCGACCCCCACAACAGCGCAAACTGGATGATCGACTTGGTCTCGAGCAGCATGAAGCCGGCGCCGAGCAGGAAGAACTGCCACGACCAGTTGCCCGCCTGGCCGCGCAGCACGAACATCACCACCACCGTCGAGACGACGAGGATCAGGGCGAGCGCCGCGAGGTAATGGGACGGGATGTGGCGATTCTGCAGGTAGAGAAACGGCCAGTCGTCGGTCGCCGGCTCGACCCCCGCGTCGCGCACGTGCATCCGCGCCGGGCTCGGGTCATGGGACTGCCCGAACGCGGTCACCCGGTCGGGAATCACCGGGTCCGACGTCAGCGTCGCCAGCCGCGGACCAGCCATCAGGACGCCCAGATACGCACGCGCCTCGTGCACGTGCACGCGGGGATCCTGTCCGAAGGCATTGGCCGCGATGTTCGCCAGCCGGTCGACCAGCCAGCGCTCGCGGAAGTAGTTGTAGACGACCAGGAGCCCGTCGGGCGCGAGGCGCTCGCGCACCGCCCGGAACGACTCCTCGGTGAACATGTAGCTCTCGAGCCGCACGCCCGAAAAGCTCGACTGCATCGTCAGCGAATCGATGAGGGCGAAGACCACGAGGTCGTACTTCTTCGTCGTCGTGCGCAGGAAATGCCGGGCATCGTCGGTCACGACCGTCACCCGCGGATCGGAGTACGGATGATCGGGGTGATATTGCCGGCCGAGCCGGACGATCACCGGATCGATTTCAACCGCGTCGACATGCTTGGCGCCGTGCTTGAGAGCCGCAGCGACGTCGGTCCCCGAGCCGGCGCCGAGGACGAGCACGTTCTCGAAGGTGTCGCCGAACACCATGTAGGGCCACTGGTAGAAGTACTCCTTCTGCTCCACCGGGGCCATCGACTGGTGGAAGATGTTGTTGACCTCGACGACGGTGTCGGGGCCATCCTGCCCGACCGTGATTTTGTAGGTACGGCGACCAGAGCGAGCCGCGCGCCATGACGTGCACCAGCACGAGCGTCGATGCCAGTAGTACGACATTGACCGCGACGAAGACGCCGCTCGCGCGCGCGAGCCGGCCATCGACCGTTTCGCCGGAGAGGAGCAGCGGTAACGCGGCCGCAAAGCCGATGCCGAACCACCACGTCGGCGACAACTGCAGCCACGAGATGACCGCAAAGAGCCCGACGCCGGCGAGGCTGCCGAGCAGATTGAGCGTGTAGCCGCGAAGCGGCGGCAGCGCCGCCATCTCCCGCCCCATGCGCTGCGCGAGCGTCGCGAACAAAGCCGCGACAATCACGAAGACGAGGGGCAGCAGCATCGTGCTCTCGACGACCACCAGCTGATCGGTCGTGCCGCTCGTGAAGTAGATGCTGCCCGTCGACTGCACGGCAACTTCGAGACGAAAGAAGTAGGCGGCCCCGACGACGATCGCCTGCAGCAGCGGAAACCAGACAAACAACCGGCGCCGCGAGGGCGCCAGCAGGCACCCGATGCCGATCCCGAGAAAGCTGGCGAGGAGGATGAAATTGGAGAAGTAGGACAGGAGCCGGATGTAAGCCGGCATCCAGCGAATCAGCGCCACTTCCAGGAAGAGTACGAGAAAGGAGGCGAGGAACACCCTCGCCCCCTGAGCATTGGCAAGTATCAAAATAAGAGTTCCGTGTCCGTGAAGAGTGTCCGTGTTATCCGTGTTGTCCGCGGCGCGTGTTGTCCGTGTTGTCCGCGGCTCGTGTTGTCCGTGGCCCGTGCGTGGTTACAAGCCCAGCTTCTTGAGTTGCTCCGGCGGACAGCCGTCCCACTTCACGACGACCGTGTTGCCCATATATCCCAGGTCCGCGAAGCCGATCTTGGTAGTCCAGAAACCCGTCGCCGTGAGATCGCGGAAGCTGCGGAAGAACGCCTGACCGTGGGTCAGGCCCGGCTTCAACTCGCCGTAGGTGGCGAGGTCGGCGAGGACCGCGTGGCGGTCGGCGTCAGTCGCGCCGACAAACGTCTTGTCGAAGCGGCGCTGGCTCTCGAGGTCGAGCCAGGCCAACCCGCCGCGCATGGCGACTTGCCGGGCCGGCTGATCGACCATCGTGAAATCCATGAACTCGGGCACACCCGCAGCGACCGCGCCGCCCGAACGCTCGTCGGCGGGAATGATCAGATCGGAGAGGATGCGCACCGTCCGGTATTCGGCCGGCGTGAAGAACTTCGGCGTGTAGGCGACGCCCGTGCGCGTGGCCGTCTGCCGCGCTGCCTCCGCGAGGTGATGGGCCTGTTGCGCCTCCGCCTCGGTCAGCGCAAAGCTGGCCGCGACCGGCGCGGCCGACAGGATCTTGAGAAGCGCCCGACGGTTGATGTTGTCCATTAGAGCCTCCCCGCCTTCCGCTCCTCGGCGATGAACTCGCTCGTTCGCATCGACAGCGCCAGAATCGTCCACGTGCAGTTCTTGTCGGGCTGCGACACGAACGGCCCGGCGTCGGCGACAAAGAGGTTGCGGCAATCGTGCGCCTGGCAGTTCTTGTTGAGGACCGACGTGCTCGCATCGTTGCCCATCCGGGTCACGCCGAGCTCGTGGATGATGCGCCCCCCCGGCGCCAGACCGTAGTTGCGTTCCCGCGTCGGCATCTCGCTCATCGGCGTCCCGCCCATTTCCGAGATGAGCGCGCGGAACGTGTCCTGCATGTGCTTCGCCTGGTTGATCTCGTAGTCGTAGAACTTGAAATGGAAGCGCGGCACCGGGATGCCCCACTTGTCGACGACCGACGGGTCGATCTCCATGTAACTGTCTTTGTTCGGGATCATCTCGCCGCGGCCGGCGAAGTTGACCATCGCCCCGTAGAACCGGCGGTAGTCGTCCTTGAGGGTCTTGCCGTAGCCCGGCCCTGACGGCGTGGCGCCCATCGCCGCCGCGCGCGCGTGATTGTGCACGCCGCCCATGAACCCGAACGAAGGCATGCCGCGGCCGCCGCTCGGCTCGATGTGATAGCCACGCGGGAAGTCGAGCGTCTTGTTGTCGACCCACCACGGCATGAAGACGTGCATGCCTCCGACGCCGTCCTCGTTGTGGGGCACGCCGTTCATCAGCTTCGGGATGAAGCCCTGCACGCTGAGCCCGGTCGTATCGGTCAGATACTTGCCGACGTTGCCGCTGGAATTGCCGAGGCCCTGGGGGAACTTGTTCGACTTCGAGTTGAGGAGGATGCGCGCCGACTCGCAGGCGCTCGCGGCCAGCACGACGATGCGCGCCTGGACGTGGTTCTCGCGGCCGGTGTTCTTGTCGATGTAGGCGACGCCCGTCGCGCGGCCGGTCTCGTCCACCGTGACCTCGCGGGCCATGGCGTCGTTGACGATCGTCAGCTTCTTGGTCGCCATCGCCGGCGGAATCAACACCGACGGCGAGGAAAAATTCGAGTGCTGCGCGCAGCCTCGGCCGCACTGGCCGCAGTAGTGGCACGCCATCCGTCCGTTCAGCGGCTGGGTCAGAATCGACAACCGGCTGGCAATGCACGTGATCTTCAGCTTGTCGGCGGCCTGCTTGATGAGCAGCTCGTAGCAGCGCGGCTTGGGCGGCGGCAGGAACACGCCGTCGGGATCGTTCGGCAATCCCTCTTTGCTGCCGAAGATGCCGACGAGCGAGTCGACCCGGTCGTAGAACGGCTTCATGTCCTCGTAGGTGATCGGCCAGTCGTCGCCGAGACCATCAAGGCTCTTCCGGCGGAAGTCGTCGGGACCGAACCGGAGCGAGATCCGCCCCCAGTGATTCGTACGCCCGCCGAGCATGCGCGACCGGAACCAGTCGAACTGGCTGCCCGTGCCGTTGGTATAGGGCTCGCCTTCGAGCGTCCACCCGCCGAACGCGGCGTCGAACTCCCCGAACTGCTGCTTCTCGGTCGCCGCCCCGCGGCGCGGCGAATCGTACGTCCACTTGAACATGTACGACTCGCTCGAGGGATTCCACATCGGCCCGGCCTCGAGCATGACGACGTTGGCCCCCGCTTCGGTGAGCACCTTGGCGGCCATCCCGCCGCCGGCGCCGGAGCCGACGATGCAGACATCGTAGAGCGTGCGGCTGCGGATGATTTGCATGGGGAGCTCCTCGGGGTTCGGGACTAGTTTACTTGCTGCTGCAGTCGACGGAGGCGGGCGGAGGTAACGGGTTCAACACGAAGAAACGAAGCCCACGGAGACGAAACGAAGAAGACAGCGATCAATTGCTCAGCAGGCACTGCGCTGGTCGCACGCCGGCCGTAGGCCGGCGTTGGGAGGGAGGGCGAATCACGAAACACGAGCACGCGTACCGTCCTGGCGTGTTCGTGTTTCGTGATTCGCCCTCCCTCCCAGCCGCGCAAAGCGCGGCGCGACCAGCCCTCCGTTCGCGTCTTCGTTTGGCTTCGTTCCTTCGTGTTGAACCCGTTGCCTCCGTCCCCTTCGACAACGCCACAGCTCCACCGCCGATTGTAGTCGAAAGGCCCGGTTGATTCGACCGCGCCAACGTAATAGCATGCGCGGCTATGCGCTTCCTCTCAATCGTTGCTGCCGTGGTCGTCGTCACTGCCCTGCTGCCCTCCGCCGCGCCGCAGAATCAAGGTTTTCTCGGACGGTGGAATCTGACCGGGACCGGTGAAGACGCGAATCGCGTCTACTGGCTCGAAGTCAGCGAGGAGGGCGGCCAGCTCTCCGGGATGTTCCTCAACCGGAGCGGGAACCCAATCAAGCTCGCGAGCGTCGCCGTGCAAGGCAAGGAGCTGGTCTTCCAGCTCCCGGTCGGCAACAACAAGCAGCCTGGCGCGGAGTTCCGCGCGGCTCTCGATGGCGGCAAGCTCGTCGGCACCACCAAGGCTGCCGACCGCACGATCAATTTCGTCGGCGTCCGGCCGCCGACGTGGCCACCGAGCAACGCGAACGCGAAGCACTCCTACGGCAAGCCCGTCGACCTCTTCGACGGCAAGTCCTGGGAGGCGTTCGATACCCAGCCGAGCACCTACCCCATCACCTGGACCGTCGAGGACGGCGTCCTGACGAACGCGCCGCCGACCCGCAACCTGGTGTCGAAGCAGAAGTTCACCAACTTCAGGCTGCAGGCCGAGTACAAGCTCACGACCAAGAGCAACAGCGGCATTTACCTGCGCGGCCGCTATGAGATGCAAGTGCTCGACGACTACGGCAATGCACCCGGGATGCTTGGCCACATGGCGATCTACGGACGGACGCCGCCGCTCGTCAACGCGAGCAAGCCCGTCGGCGAATGGCAGACGGTCGACATCATCATCGTCGGCAACCGCGTCACCGCCACGCTCAACGGCACGAAGGTGCATGACAACGCCGAAATTCAGGGGATTACCGGCGGCGCCCTCGACAACGACGAGCTCGCCCCCGGACCGATTCTGATCCAGGGCGATCACACCAAGGTCTGGTTCAAGAAGGTGACGGTCACGCCGATCAACTGACGGGGGCCAGGCTCGGCTCACACTCGCGAGGTTGGTTTGCCGAGCCTGAGCCGAGCCCGCCGCGTTCCCCGCCAGCCTAGAATGAGCTATGGCTCTGCGGTTACCCCGGTTCGCCCTGCTCCTGGCGGCACTCCTCGTTTTCACTGGCATCCCGTCGTTCGCTGAGTTCTACACCGACTGGCTGTGGTTCCAGGAGCTCGGCTACGAGCAGGTCCTCCTCAAATCGCTCTCGGCGCAGGCGACGACCGGCATCGCGGTCGGAACGGTCGTGTTCGTCATCCTCTGGCTGAACCTCCGGCTATCGCTCCGGCTGCTCCGGCGGCGCGAGTTCGCCATCGCGACGCCAGAAGGTCCGCGGATCATCACCGTCGACACCGGCCGCCTGCGTTCGATTGTCTACGCCGCCGCCCTCGTCGCCGCCGTCCTCATCGGCCTCTTCTCGGCCTCGTCCTGGGCGACCTGGCTCTACGCGATCCACGCGACGCCGTTCGGCAAGACCGACCCGGTGCTCGGCCGCGATATCTCGTTCTACCTGTTCCGGCTGCCGCTGCTTGAACTCGTGCACGGCATCGCCCTGACGACGGTGATTCTCACCATCGTCGGCGTCGCCGGCTCGCACGTGGCCGCCGGCAACCTCGCGCTGGACCCCCTGCGCGGCGTGATCGCCAGCCCCGCCGCCAAACGGCATCTGTCGCTGCTGTCGGCCGCTCTGCTGGTTATCCTGGCGGTCGGCGCATGGCTCAGGATTCCGCATCTCCTCACTGAGCAATCGGGCGTCGTCTTCGGCGCGTCGTACGTCGACGTCCACGCGCGCATGCCCGCCTATCGGCTGCTGACGGTGGCGGCGCTCGCCGGCGCCGCGCTCGCCATCTACCAGGCCTTCGCTCAGCGTCTGCTGCCCATCGTCTGGGCCATCGCGCTCTACGTCGTCGTCGCCGTTGGCGGCAGCGTGTATGCCGGCATCATCCAGCGGTTCGTCGTCGGCCCCAACGAGCAAGTGCGCGAGACGCCCTACATCGTGAACAACATCACGGCGACACGCGACGCCTTCGGGCTCGATCGCGTGGAAGAGCGGCAGCTCTCGGGCGACGCGACGCTCTCCAGAGCTGACCTCGAGCGCAACGCCGCGACGATCGAGAACGTGCCGCTCTGGAACGACCAGCCGCTGCTCGACACGTTCGGGCAGATGCAGGAGATCCGGACGTACTACGACTTTGCCGGCGTCGACAACGACCGCTACATCATCAACGGCAAATACCGCCAGATCATGCTCTCGGCGCGCGAGCTCAACTCGCGCAGCCTGCCGAGCCGCACGTGGATCAACGAGCAGCTGACGTTCACGCACGGCTACGGGCTGACGCTCGGCCCCGTCAACGAGGTCACGCCGGAAGGTTTGCCGGTGCTCTTCATCCGCGACCTGCCGCTGAACTCGACGGTCGACTTGAAAGTCACACAACCGGCGATCTACTTTGGCGAGCTGCCGGAGACCGACGTCTTCGTCAACACCAAGACCGAAGAGTTCGACTATCCGCGCGGCGACGACAACGTGTTTGCGACCTACAAAGGCAACGGCGGCGTGCCCCTCGGCGGGCTCTTCCGCCGCCTGATGTTCGCGATCCGGTTCCGGTCGACCGACACGCTCTTCTCCCCGACGCTGACGCCGGAGAGCCGCGTGATGATGCACCGCCGCATCAGCGCGCGCGTGAACAAGATTGCCCCGTTCCTGAACTTCGACCCCGATCCGTACCTCGCGATCACCGACGGGCGCCTCGTGTGGATCCAGGACGCCTACACGACCAGCAACCGGTATCCATACGCGAGCGCCGCCGGCCGGATCAACTACATCCGCAACGCCGTCAAGGTCACGATTGACGCCTATCACGGCACCACGGTCTTCCACCTGCTCGACCCGAACGATCCGATTGCGGCCACCATCGGACGCGTGTTCCCCAGTCTCTTCAAGCCGCTCGACGCCATGCCCGAGGACCTGCGGCAGCGTCTGCGCTACCCGCAGGCGATTTTCGCCATGCAGGCGGCGATGTTCGCGACCTTTCACATGACGAATCCGGCGGTCTTCTACAACCGCGAGGACCAGTGGGAGATTCCGGCGTTTGACGTCGGCGGACAGGCCGAGCGCATGGAGCCGTACTACACGATCATGAAGCTGCCGGGTGAAAGCGGGCCCGAGTACATCCAGATGCTGCCGTTCACGCCGCGGCAGAAGGACAACCTCGCCGCGTGGATGGCCGCCCGCACGGACGGCGCGCACTACGGGCGTCTGGTGGTCTTCCAGTTCCCCAAGCAGACGGTCATCTTCGGACCGCGCCAGGTGGCCGCACGCATCAGCCAGGATCAGGTGATCGCGCCGCAGATTACGCTCTGGAACCAGCAGGGCTCGGAGGTCATCCAGGGCACGCTCCTCGTCATCCCGATCGAGGAGTCGCTCCTGTACATCCGGCCGCTCTACCTCCGCGCCGCCGGCGGGCGCATCCCCGAGCTGAAGCGCGTCATCGTCGCGTATCAGAACCAGATCGTGATGGAGGAGACACTCGACGAAGCGCTCGGCCGGCTCTTCCCGAGGGGCAGCGGCGGCGCGCCCGTCGCGGCACCGGTCGAAGCGCCAGGGGCAAAGCCGACGACGCCGCAGGCGCCGCTCACCGCCGACGTCGCGGCGCTGACGGCACAGGCGCGGGAGACCTACGACCGCGCGATGAAAGCGCAGCGCGAGGGGAATTGGGCGCTCTACGGCGAGGAGATCAAGCGGCTGGGTGAGCTGCTCGCGCAGCTCGCGAAGCGGTAGTCGTCAGGGCTGGCGCGGCGCGCAGCCTTTGACTTCTTCTGGCATGTTGCCGACCGCGGATTCGAGACCGATGCCCGGACCAAAGGCGTTGTTGCGGACCGAGCGGATGAAGGTGCTCGCCTCGTCGAGCGGAAGCGTCGCGACGTTGCACAAGAAGACGGGGCGCATCCCTTCGCGGTCCAGGTACTGTTCGACGTTCGAGAGATAGAACGCCGACACCGTCGCCTCGCGGTCCTTCAGGTAACGCCCGACCGACCGCAGCGCCTTGGGACCGGAGAAGTTCCCGACCACCGGCACCAGCAGGTTCTTCTGGTGCAGCTCCTTCATCACGAGGAAGTTCTCCTCGCTCGCCAGGAAACTGCGGTTCTGCCCCTTGCCGTCTTCAGCCACCATCAGGTCCCAGTAGGTTGGCGCATCCAGGCGGCGCGGGCCACCGCCGGTCGACCAGTACGAAAGTCCGGGACCGAACCAGGAGAACTGCGTGTAGACGTACTCGATACCCTTCAGATCGTCGCTCGTGAGCGGCAGACGACGGGTCCGCGTCAGGTGGTCGTGCAGCAGCTTGAGATTCTGCTTGAGGAGATCGTTCGCCTCTTTCTCCGGCGTCGCTTTGTACAACTTGTACAAGCGCGGAGAAGATCTCGCCGGTCGTCGACTTCGCTCCCAACCCGTCGGGACGCTTGCGGGAGAACAGGCGGAAGATGAAGTCCGCCCGGTCCCTGGACATCTCGAACAGCGCCTTGTACATCAGGTGGAGGTGCAGGTTGCCGCGACGGACATCGACAATGAACACCATCTTCGGCCTGAGCGCGGCGATGTAGGTGAAGTTCTGCTCGGGACCGACGCCCAGATATACCCGGTTGAGTTTCGAGACGCGCACGAGCTGCGGGATGACGGTCTGAAGGTAGATCTCGTTCGACAGGAGGTTGTCCGAGCGAAACTCGCCATCGGGCTCGGAGAGCTCCGCAACGAGACTCCAGAAGTCGGTGTCGGTGAGCTTGTCGGGCAGCGCCGGAGCCAGCGCCCGGACGCCGTTCTGGGCCATCCCGGTCAGGGACAGCGAGAGGATGGCGGCAAACAGCAGGAGCGAGCGGCGTCTCGTCATGCGTGAAGCAGTCCCTGTGCCCGCGATTCTCGCCAGCCTCGGTCCGCCTGTCAACTCTGCAGGTAGCGCCGGCTGTTCTATCGCACCACTCTTATCGGCACGATCGCTCGCGCGCGGTCGGTCCCGGCACTGGCGGCCATCGCAATGCAGATAGTCGCCGCGTGCGACCGACGACAGTGGCAGATCGATCTCATAGGGACCAACGCCGTCTGGCCGTGGCAGGAATGGCAGCTCGGCGAGGTCTTTCCCCCACCGGCTGATGATGCGGGCGGAGACGGTCGCCGTGGAGGCCGCCGTCCCCTGGACTTCGAAACGAATGATGAGGCGATCGGTGCGCTCGAACTCGCGGCCCGGAAACGGCAGGGCGTTCGGCCCACGGTCGAGGCTGCGGAACTCGCGGGCATTCTGCGATCGGAAGAGCGCGGGCGAGGTCACCCACAGCGCCGCGGTGGACGGGTCGGGAACCTCAATCGTGCGCACGTCGCGATCGATGATCTCCTTCGTGCTGTCCTCAACGGTGAACGTCACCTTCAGGGCCCCGGGTGGCGCCGGAAACGAGGCGCCCGATGAGTCGATGGCCCCCTCGAACACGCGGGTCTCGCCGTGTGACGCGACCGCCGTGACCTGCGCCGGCTTTGCCGACCCCGGGGACACGAGGGCGCGCGGCACCCACGACAGCCTGACAATCTGCCGCCCGTTGTCGAGCGCCGTGCCCGCCCAGAAATCCACCGTCCGCCGGGCGTTCGTTCCCGGCAGCTCCGACAACGCCTGCACCATGTCCGCCGGAATTTCGGCTTCGGCCGCCTTCGTCCGAGCGCGCTCGATCTCGGCGGCGCTCGGTGCCCAGTAGCCCGCGCGCGCGCGCACGTCGAGCCCCGAGGGCTTCACCCGAACCTTGATCTTGTGGAAACGTCCATCCAGCCGGCGGTCGGTCGGCGCGTAGCCGAGCAGGTAGAAGCCGCTCGATTCGACGACGACCTGGCGGAACGCCTTGTCGAGATCGTTCGACCGGTAGTAGTCCCCGCCGGTGTCGCCCGCCACCGATTCCCAGATGGAGGGGAACCGCTGCTGCCCGAGGCCTCGAGGGTCGACGGCGTAGATGGCAGTGTTGTTGTCGTTGGCGGCGCGGATGAGGTCGGTCATCAACCGGGTCGAATCGCGCTGGATGCCGCGCAGGCCCTCGCTGATGACGATGAGCGCCTTACGCCCATCGCGAATGCCCCCGAGGTGCACCGCCGCCGACTGCACGGCTGATACCGTGACCTCGGATCGCAGCTTCTCGACGTCGCCCTGCTGCAGGTGCGCATCCTCCACGCCGCTGCGCGTCGGCACGTAAACGCCCGATCGTCCGACGAGCCTGCGCACCTGCTCGGCGAGCTCGAGCCGATCGCGCGTGAACTTGATCGCGTCGATCGGCGTGAGCGGATCCATGAAGCCGACGATGTCGGTTGGACCAAACGCCGTGCGGACAAACTGCATGAGGTAGGAGCGGGCGCGGTTGGCGCTCACCATCTGGCCGATGCGGTACTCGTCCCAGAAGATCAGAAAGAGCCGGACGTTGTCCTTCGACGCCTCGGACGCCGCGTGCGAGCGCGACCGGATCGTCAACGACACGTCGTTGTCTTTCTCGGGCTGGCCGGTGTTCTGGATGAACTGGAAGGTGCGAATCTCCTGCGCGACGCCGTCTTCCTCGAGCTCGAAATCGGCGGCGGTCAACGACGTCACCGGCACGCCCTTGCGGTCGAGCACCGCCACGTCAACGCGGACGAGCTCGGCGCCGGTCCTGAAGACGGGCTTGGGAGGCTGCTGGCCGTCCGCCGGAGGTTGTCCGGCAGGCTGTGCCGGCGTTTGGGCGGCTGGCGTCTGGACGGGTGGCGTCTGCGCGGGCGGCGTCTGGTCGGAAACATCCGGCGTCGCGGAGGCACCCAGGACGAGCCAGCTCCCGAACACGGCGGTCGCAAGCGACGAACGAAGCGCGGGTCTCACCAAGTGTGCCTCTTCCTGGGGCAGATCGCGATTCTCCGAAGCGGACGCCCACGTCGAAAGTCGCGATTCAATCCCAGGTTACGCCGGCGGGCAGAAAACTATTGACGACCGAATTGGTCGGAGTTATCGTTGCCAAGTTCGAAATGAGACGGTTCTCATTTTGACGAACTGGCCGAGCAAGTGCCCGCCGGGTGCGCGAACACCCGGCGGGCGTACCGAACGCAGGTCTGGACCGACCCTTGAAATCACACGCGTGGCGCATGACGCATCCGGCAACGGCATTCTATCGGACGGTCGTCATGACGCGCCACCCTTCGGAGGCGCTGGCATGAAAGCCCGAAAGAAAGCCAAGAAGACCGCATCCCCGTTCCTCGTCCTGGGCGCCGTACTCGGCACCATTCCGGCGCTTCACGCCGCTGACGATCGCGCGCGCGCGCTGCCGATCTATTTCCCCGCAACCGAACGGCGCATCACCCTCGACACCGGCCGGCTCGAAGCGGCGCTCGCCCATGTCAGGATCTGGACGCCGAGCGAAACGCTCCCGACCCTGGCCTGGCAGGACAAGCCCGTCGCGGCGCAACCGCCCGCACGCACCTTCGACATCCCTCCGGGTTCGCTCGAGGTCGTGCTCGAGCGCTTCAAGACCGTGACCGGCGTGTCGGTGACGGTCGCGGAGGATGGCATCCGCTCGCTGCCCTCGCCCGGCGTCAGCGGGCTGCGCACCGTCGAGCAGGCCCTGACGTTGCTCCTCACCGGCACCGGCGTCGGCTACCGCTTCACCGCCGCGGACGCCGTGACCGTCGAAATTCGCGTCAACTCCGACACCGTGCAGGTCAGCGGCGCGCTGCCGCGCGTCGAATCGGCCAAGTACGCGGCTCCCCTCGCCGAGACACCGCAGACGATCCAGGTGATCCCGCGCGCGCTCCTCGACGAACAGGGCGCCACGACCCTGACCGACGCGCTGCGCAACGTGCCGGGCATCACTATGCAGGCCGGCGAAGGCGGCGGCGCCTCCGGCACGAGCGGCGACATGTTCAACATGCGCGGCTTCTCGGCCAACAACAGCCTCTTCGTCGACGGCGTGCGCGACGACGGGCTCATCTCCCGCGACGTCTACAACCTCGAGCAGATCGAAGTGTTCTCCGGACCGACTGGCTCCGACGTCGGCCGCACCAACGCCGCCGGCTACATCAACCTCACTACGAAAACGCCGAACCTGGAGTCGGCTCAGGCCGGCGCGCTCAGCTATGGCGCCGGCGATCAGGTCCGCGCCACCCTCGACGTCAATCAGCCGGTGGCCCTCGGCGAGCGTGGGACGTTCCTCGGGAATGCCGCCCTCCGGGTCAACGCGTTGTGGCAGGACGGTGGCACGGCCGGCCGCGACTACGCCGCGCGCGCAAGCAAGTCGATTGCCCCCGCGATTGCCTTCGGCCTCAACACCCCGACGCGCGCCAGCCTCTCCGGCCAGATCATGCGGCAGGACAACCTCGCCGACTACGGCCTGCCGGCGGCGGCGTCCCCGATCGGCCCGCTGACGTCCACCTCGATCGTGGCCGCCACGCCCGTCGAGCAGTCGAACTACTACGGCAGTCCGGACTACGACTACGACCACGTCAGCCAGGACAACGTCACCCTGCGCCTCGAGCACGACTTCACGCCCGGAATGACGCTGCGCAACCAGACGCGCTACAACACGACGACGCGCGAGGCCGTCATCACGAGCATCGCCAACGCCGCGGCCTACGACCCGGCGACGAACCTGGTGTCGCTGAGCCGTCAGGCGAACGAGCGGCAGAACGACATCTTCTCGAATCAGACCAACCTGACTGCCCGCGTCTCGACCGGCCGGCTCCGTCACGAGCTCAGTGCCGGACTCGAGATCTCGAGCGAGAGTCAGTTCGCACCGACGCTGGCCGGTGTCGGAACGCGCGCGCCCATCGACCTCAACCGGCCCGACGTCTTCAGCCCCGTCGTCGGCATGAACATCGTCCCGACCGGGGCGCTCTCCGAGGGCAGCACCGACACGGTCGCCGTTTATCTCTTCGACGCCTTCGATCTGGGTCCGCGCGTGCGCGTCAACGGCGGGATTCGGGTCGAAAGCTACGACACGGCGTCGCATGCGGTGACGGCCGCCGGCGTGGCGACCGACATCGAGGGCAGCGACACGATCGTCAGCGGCAAGGCCGGCCTCGTTTTCCGGTTGAACGACGAGGGCAACCTCTATGTGTCGTACGGATCGTCGGTCACGCCCCCGGGATCGGCGAACTTCGCCCTCAATGCCGCGGCGACGAACCAGAACAATCCCAACGTCGACCCGCAGGAATCCACGAACTACGAGCTCGGCACGAAATGGGAGCTGGCCGGCAGCCGGCTGCAGCTCACCGGCGCCATCTTCCGGACCGAGAACACCAACGTCATCTTCATCGTCGACGGCACTGCGGTCCCCCCGGTCTTCAATCAGGACGACGGACAGCTGGTGAAGGGTGCGACGGTTGGCCTCGTCGGTCAGATTACCCCGTGGTGGGACGTCAACATGAGCGCGCAGTACCTGGACTCGAGGGTCGAGAGCCAGAACCCGGCGACCGACGGGAAACGGATGGCCTTGACGCCTGAGGTCTCCGGCAGCCTGTGGACGACCGTGCGTCTGCCGCATCAATTCCGGATTGGCGGCGGCATCCGCTACACCGACCCGGTCTTCGTCAACGCGGCCAACACGACGGTGATTCCCGGCTACACCGTCGCCGATGCCCTGGTGGAGGCCCCGCTCGGGAGCCACCTGACGCTCCGGCTGAACATCTACAACCTGACCGATCGCGTCTACATCCGGAACATCAACAACAACGCCGGCCGCTACAACCCGGGCACGCCGCGGTCGTTTCTGCTGTCGTCGGCGATCAGGTTCTGACGGCAGCCATGCTCATCCAGATACCAGACGTCCTGAGCCATGACCAGGTGGAGCATGCGCGCCAAGTGCTGGCGTGGGCGCCGTGGGTCGACGGTCGCGTGACCGCCGGCCCACAGTCGTCGCGGGCAAAGCAGAACCTGCAACTGCCTGAAGACTCGCCGCAGTCACGCGAGCTCGGCGAGATGATCCTCGGGGCGCTGCAGCGCAGTCCGCTCTTCATGTCGGCGGCCCTGCCGCTCAAGATCTTTCCGCCGCTCTTCAACCAGTATGCCGGCGGCCACTCGTTCGGCAGCCACGTCGACAACGCGATCCGGCAGGTGCCGGGGACGCCGCATCGCGTGCGCACGGATCTTTCGGCGACGCTCTTTTTCATCGATCCCGATGGCTACGAGGGTGGAGAGCTCGTGGTCGAAGACACCTACGGCAGGCACAGCGTGAAGCTGCCCGCCGGCCATATGGTGCTCTACCCATCGACGAGCCTGCACCACGTCAGGCCGGTCACCAGCGGTGCCCGCGTCTCGTCGTTCTTCTGGATTCAGAGTCTCGTCCGCGACGACGGGCGCCGCCGGCTGCTCTTCGACATGGATACGGCGATCCAACGGCTCGCCGCCGACGTCCCGGATCACGCCTCGACCGTGCAGCTGACGGGCGTGTACCACAACTTGCTGAGGCAATGGGCTGAACTGTAGGTAGCGGGGATCAGGGGTCAGGGATCAGGGATCAGAAAACCCTGAGCCTCCTAGTCGACGATTGTGCCTGCTCCTGATCCCCGATCCCTCGATCCCTGAAATCACCGATCATGAAACTACGAACGCTCCTCTTCTGGACCCACCTCACCGCCGGCCTTGTCGCTGGCATCGTCATCCTGATCATGTCGGTCACGGGTACCCTGCTGACGTTCCAGCAGTCGGTGCTCAAAGTGATCGAGCGATCGCAGCGTTTCGTCGAGGTGCCCGCAAGCGGCGGCAGGCTGGAGGTCGACGTGCTCCTTGCCCGGGTCCGGCAGGCCGTGCCAGACGCCGAGCCGACGACCGTGACGCTCGACTCCGATCCGCGCGTCTCCGCGTCGGTGGCGCTCGGACAGCGGGGAACGGTCTTCGTCAACCCTTACACGGGCGACGTCCTCGGGTCGGGCTCGGCGCGTGCGCGCGCGTTCTATCGATCGGTGACGAGCTGGCACCGCTACCTCTCGGTCGAAGGCGAGCACCGTGCCACGGCCCGCGCGGTCACCGGCGCCTGCAATGCCGCGTTTCTCGTGCTGGCCATCTCGGGGATTTACCTGTGGTGGCCACGGCAGTGGACCTGGCGTCATCTCTCCGCGGTCACGCTCTTCCGCTCCGGCCTTCGCGGCAAGGCGCGCGACTTCAATTGGCACAACGTCATCGGCTTCTGGTGCGCGCCAATCCTCGTTGTCCTCACCGCGAGCGGGATGGTCATCTCTTACACGTGGGCGAGCAATCTCGTCTACACGCTGACCGGCAGCCCGCGACCGGCCGCCGCGGCCGGTCGCGGTGGCGGCCCTGGCGCGGAAGCCGGCGGGCGCGGTGGCGGACGGGGACGCGGCGGCGAACCGGTCCGCAGCGAGGCCCGAACGGAAGCCCGAAGCGAGCCTGGCGGTGGCGGTCAGCCGGCCGGCGCGGGCGCTCGCGCCTCCCGCGACGATGGCAACAGCCCGACTTCCTCGCTCGAATCGCTTGTGGCGCGCGCCGAACGGCAGGTGCCCGCCTGGCGCACGATGATCCTCCGCCTGCCGCCGCGCCCGGGAGGTCCGGTGGCCATCTCGATGTCCGACCGCGACCATTGGAACAGCTACGCCCGCTCGACGCTGACGCTCGACGGCCGGACAGGAGCGGACGTCCGCTGGGAACCCTATGCCGCCACCAGCCTCGGCCAGAAGGCCCGTGGCTGGCTGCGCTTTGCGCACACGGGCGAGCTCGGCGGGCTCGCGGGCGAGGCCTTCGCCGGCGCCGCGTCGGCCGGTGGAGGGTTCCTGGTCTGGACCGGCGTTGCGCTGGCCCTGCGCCGCCTGAGCGCGTGGCGCGCGAGGCGCCGGGCAGCCTCGACCATTCGCGAAACGGAGACCGCGCGCGTGGCGTAAGAACACGCGGAGGATTTCCGCGTGCTGAGGTTCTGTACACCTGCTTCGCTCCTGCTCGGTCTCGTCGTCGTGTCCACGGGCGCGGCGCTGTCCGCCGCCGATGGGGACAAGTTCTGGCCCCAGTGGCGTGGCCCGGAAGGAACCGGCGTCTCCCGCGTGGCGAAACCGCCGCTCGAGTGGACCGAAACGAAGAACATCCGCTGGAAGAAGGAGATCCCCGGCCGCGGCGCCGGCACGCCGGTCGTCTGGGGCAACGTCCTTTTTGTCTCGACCGCGGTCCCAGTGGGCGCGAGCGAAACCGAAGCGCACGCGGCGCGCGGCAAAGCTCCCGGCATCCACAAGTACGTCGTCATGGCCCTCGACCGCAAGGACGGCCGGGTCGTCTGGGAACGCGTCGTCCGCGAGGACACGCCGCACGAGGCCTCCCACCAGGAGTGGGGCACCTGGGCTTCGCCCTCGATCGTCACCGACGGCACCCATGTGATCGCGTCGTTCGAGTCGCGCGGCATCTACGCGTTCGACATGAAGGGCACGCCGGTCTGGCAGAAGGATCTCGGTGACAAGACGATGCGCAACCAGTTCGGCGAGGGAAGCTCTCCCGCGCTGCACGGGAACATGCTCGTCGTCGTCTGGGATCACCAGGGCGAGTCGTTTATCGTCGCGCTCGACAAGCGGACGGGGGACGAGAAGTGGCGCACGGCGCGCGACGAGATCGATTCGTGGGCGACGCCCCTCATCGTGGAGTCGGGCGGACGCGCGCAGGTCATCACGAGCGGGATGAAGCAGGTCCGCAGCTACGATCTCGAGACCGGGAAGATTGTCTGGTTCGGCGCCGGCACGACGATGAATCCGATTCCGTCGCCGGTGGCCGCCGACGGGCTGGTCATCCTGATGGCTGGCTTCCGCGGCAACAACCTGAAGGCGGTCCGGCTGGCCGACGCCAAGGACGACATCACCAACACGCCCGCGCTCGTGTGGACGCTCGATCGCGACACGCCGTACGTACCCTCTCCCCTGCTCTACGACGGCATCCTCTATATGCTGAAGTCGAACAACGGGATCCTGTCGGTGTTCGACGCCAAAACCGGGAAGCCCCACTATCAGCTGACCCGCCTCGAGGCGGCCCCGAACATCTTCGCCTCGCCGGTCGGAGCGGCGGGCCGAGTCTATTTCCCGAGCCAGGACGGAACGACCGTGGTCCTCAAGCACGGCACGACGTTCGAGGTCCTGGCGCAGAACAAGCTCGACGACGGCTTCAACGCCTCACCGGCGCTCGTCGACAACGAGCTGTATCTGCGGGGATATAAGAACCTCTATTGCATTTCTGAGAAGTAACGGTTCAGGGTTCAGGGTTCAGGGTTCAGGGTTCTGGGTTCAGGTCGCCTACCCCAAGAACCTGGAACCTGAACCTTGAACCTTGAACCCTGAACCCTGAACGGCTCCCGCTGAAGGTAACAGGAACCATCCCCACATCGGTCAGCCTGCCCCCTAACATGTTGGCTATTCGTCGGCCGACCGATCGACGCCGGCCATTGCACTTCGTTGCTCTTCAGGGGGAGGAAACCGATGCGCCTTGTGAGTCCCGGGTGCGGAAGACTGTCACAGACCACCATCAACACGGCTGCGCGCGCGACGTTCGCGGTCGTGGCCATCTTCGTGAGCCTGCTCGCGATTCCGTCTACGGCGGGCGCGCAGGCCGTCACCGGCACGCTGCTCGGCAACGTTACCGACGCCAGCGGCGCGGCGGTTCCGGGCGCCACTGTTACCGCGATCGAAACGCAGACGAACATCAGCCGGACGGCCGTCAGCAACGAAGCCGGCAACTACATCTTCTCGAGCCTCAAGAACGGCACCTACTCCGTCGAGGCTGAACTGCAGGGCTTCCGCAAGGTCATCCGGCAGAACGTGCGCGTCGACGTCAACACGACGATGCGCGTGGACCTGAAGCTGGAGCTGGGCCAGCTGACGGAGGCCGTCACGGTCGCCGCCGAGACCCCGCTTCTCCAGACCGACCGCACAGACACGGGCCGCCTGCTCGAATCGAAGATCGTGACCGAGATTCCGCTCGGCTTCAACCGCAACTTCCAGGGTCTGCTGGTCACCGTGCCGGGACGCGACACGGCCCTTCCGGCCGCACTCCCAGTTCTTCAACTCGCAGGACAGCCTGAGCACCGAGGTCAACGGGCAGCCCCGCATGGCGAACAACACGCTCATCGAGGGGCTCGACAACAATCACAAGACGGGACTGATGAGCGTGATCATTCCGTCCGCTGACGCGCTCGAGACCGTCAGCGTCTCGACCAGCAACTACGACGCGGAGTTTGGCCGATCGGGCGGCGCGATCACCAACGTCACGCTGAAGTCGGGCACGAACGACTTCAAAGGGAGCGTCTTCTTCTTTGGCAACACCGAGTCCACCAACGCGAGCGACTACGCGACCGGGGCCGCCGCCGCGCTCCCGCACCTGAAGCCACCGACGAAATTCGCGCAGGGTGGATTCACACTTGGCGGGCCGATCCTCCGCAACAAGTTCTTCTTCTTCGGCGATTACCAGCGGACGATCGACAACCTCGGGTACGTGGTCCGCGCGACGATTCCGACGATGGCGATGCGCAACGGCGACTTCAGCGCCGTCCCCACTGGCATCTACGACCCGACGACGGGCGCCGTCAATGGCACCGGCCGCACGGCGTTTGCGAACAACCAGATCCCGCAGAACCGAATCAGCCCGATCGCGCGCCGGCTGCTCGGGTTCATTCCGGAACCGAATATCGCCGGCGCGCCGCTCGGCCAGAACAACTATCAGAAGTCCCAGATCCGCGAAAAGACGACCGATGCTTTCGACACGAAGCTGAACTACTCGATGAGCGAGAAGAATCAGCTGTCAGGTCGCCTGAGCTTCCAGCGCCCGGTGGTCTTCGACCCGGGCCTCTTCGGCGAGTACGGCGGCGCCGCAAACGGAGGATTCGCCGGCAGTGGGACCAACACGAGCGTGAGCACCGCGGCAAACTGGACGCGTGTCTTCAGCAACACGATGGTCATGGACGTTCGCGGCGGCGTGAGCTACTACCACAACGTCACCGCGACACGAGGGAAACGGGCTGACGACCAGCACGGACGTCGGCATCCCGGGCGCGAACATCGACGAGTTCACCAGCGGCCTGTCCCAGATCAACATGGAGGGCTACTCCGGCCCGGTGCTGGGGTTCTCCGCGAGCCAGCCGTGGGACCGCTCGGAGGAGACATGGAACATCGCGACGACAGTCACCAAGCTGGTGCGCAATCACACTGTGAAGCTCGGTGGCGAGTGGCGGCACAACCGTGACATGCTGCTGCAAACGCAGGACGCAGGCGGGCCCAGAGGCAACTTCAGGTTCGACTCGGACGGCACGGGGCTGCCGAGCGAGGCGGCTACGCTCAACAGCGTCGCCAATTCCATGGCCTCCTTCCTGCTCGACTGGCCGGGCGCCGTGCAGCGCGACCTCAAGGTCATCGACGAACCTGGAACACAGCATTCGGCGGTGTTCCTCTTCGCGCAGGACAAGTGGCAGGCTCGGCCGAACATCACGATCGACCTCGGTCTGCGTTGGGAATACTACACGCCACTGACCGGTCTCGAAGGCGCAGGCAGCCTCTCGAACTACGACCCGGCGACCAACACACTGCGCGTCGCGGGCTACGGCACGGAGAGCGAATCGGTCGGCGTCAAAAGCACGTTCAGCAACCTCAACGCGCGGACCGGCGTCTCCTGGCGGCTGAACGACGACACGGTGCTGCGCGCCGGATACGGTGGGAGCACGATTCCGTTTCCGGACAACCGCTATGCCTTCAACTACCCCGTCAAGCAGAACTACTCGGGCACGGTGGCCAACGGCTTCCAGGCCGCTGGCTCGATGGCCACGGGCTTCCCGGCGCCGACGCTGGTCAACATCCCGCAGGACGGCATCATTCCCGTCTCGGGCTCGCTCCTGAACTCGACCTACGACGTCATACCGCCGGGCCTGCGTGAGGGGACTCTGCATTCCTGGAACGTCGCCGTCCAGCGGCAGCTGCCATTTCATCTGACCGCCGACATCGCCTACGTCGGCAACCGCGGCGTGAACCTGGTGATGGACATCGACGAGAACGCCAGCCTGGTGTATGGGTCTGGCAACATCGGCCGGCCGCAGTTCGCGACAGTTCAATCGGACCGGTACGTCTCGCGTCCGCAGCAACGAGAACCATTCCGAGTACAACGCGCTGCAGATGAAGGTGGACCGCCGCTTCCAGAACGGGTTCATGGTGATGAACTCCTACACGTTCAGCCGCTCGAAGGATCTCGTGAACGAGAACACCACTATCGGCACGCCGATCGACTTCGATCTGAGTTGGGCGCGCTCCAACTTCGACCGCACGCACAACTACGTGCTCACGAGCATCTACGAGCTGCCGTGGGGGCCCGGCAAGCGTTGGATGAGCGAGAGCACGCTCGGCAAGATCGTCGGCGGCTGGCAGTTGAGCGGCCTCTTCATCGCGCAGTCCGGCCTACCGCTCGGAATTGGCGGCAACGGTAACCTGCTCAACACGCCCGGCAACAGCGCGTTCGTCAACCTCAACGGCTCGAACACCGTGCTCGGCGGGCTCGGACCCGGCAACTTCTATTTCGATACGTCCGTGCTACTCGCTCCCCGCGGCGGGCGTGCAGGGCAACATGAAGCGCAACAGCGGACCGGAAGGCCCCGGCTTCTGGCAGCTCGACATGTCGCTCTTCAAGCGCTTCTCGGTCGGCGGCGCCCGCTTCGCGGAGTTCCGCGTCGACGCGTTCAACGCCACCAACTCCGTTCGCTGGGGAAACCCCAACACGGGATACAGCGTCGCCACGGGCAACACGTTCGGCCAGATCACCGGCACGAACGGCTCGCAGCGTCAGATCCGGTTCGGCGGACGGTTCGTGTTCTAGACGTGGACTCAGGGGTCGGGGATCGGGGGTCCAGGGGACCGGGATTCCCCGATCCCTGATCCCCGATCCCTGGTTTTTCCTCGCCGCCTCACCATTCTTCACGCTTTCTTCAGCTGCTCCTCAAGACCCCGGCCTCCCCACTCCCGTAACCTGAGCGCATGGGAACCTTGGCGCTTCAGGCCGCCGCGCACGCCAGTGCCGGCGCGCTCGTCAACGACATCCACTCGCAGCTGAACGCCACGCGCGTCGCCGCGATCGTCAGGCCGCGCTCGGTGGGCGAACTGGCAGCGACCGTGGCGCGGGCCCGTCGCGACGGCAAGTCGGTGTCAATCGCGGGCGGACGGCACGCGATGGGCGGCCAGCAGTTTGGCGAGGCCAGCGTGCTCATCGATACGCGCGCGCTCGACCGGGTGCTCGCCTTCGACGCCGAGCGCGGTCTCATCACCGTCGAGGGCGGCATCCTCTGGCCCGCGCTCCTCGAATACCTCGAGCGCGCGCAGCGAGACGCGCACACCAGCTCCGAAGATCCGCGATCCGCGAGATCCGCGTCCCGTTCGTGATCCGCGAAATCCGCGTTGGGGCATCATCCAGAAGCAGACGGGCGCCGACCGCTTGAGCCTCGGCGGCGCGCTGGCGTGCAACGCGCACGGCCGGGGCCTGGCGCTCAAGCCGATCGTCGAGCAAGTGGAGTCCTTCGACCTGCTCGACCCGGCAGGCGTCGTCCGCACCTGCTCGCGCCGCGAGAACCCGGAGTTGTTCCGGCTGGCGATTGGCGGGTATGGCCTCTTCGGCGTCATCACGCGCGTGCAGCTGCGGCTGCGCCCGCGCGTCAAGGTGGAGCGCGTCGTCACGCTCGGCGACACGGGCGATATCGGCGAGCGCTTCGAGCAGCGGATTCGCGACGGGTACCTCTACGGCGACTTCCAGTTCGCCACCGACGACACGCGCGACAGCTTCCTGCGCCGCGGGGTGTTTTCCTGCTACCGGCCCGTCGATCCCGCGACGCCTCTCACCGCGAATCCGACCAGGTTCCACCCGGACGACTGGGCGCGGCTGACGCGCTATTCGCATACGAACAAGCGCCTGGCCTTCGAGTACTACAGCTCGCGCTACCTCGCGACGTCCGGCCAAATCTACTGGTCCGACTCGCAGCTCTCCGCCGCCTACGTCGACAACTACCACGCCGACATCGACCGCGTCACCGGCGCGTGCGTCAGAGGCTCGGAGATGATCACCGAGATCTACGTCGATCGCCGCAGGCTGGGTGCGTTCATGGAGACGGCGCGCGCGACACTGCGCGCACACCGGGCGAACTTGATTTACGGCACTGTCCGCCTCATCGAAAAAGACGACGAGACCTTCCTGGCGTGGGCGCGCGAGCGCTACGCGTGCGTCATCTTCAACCTCCATGTCGACCACACGCCTGCCGACATCGAGCGCGCCACCGAGACGTTCCGCGCGCTCATCGATCTCGGCATCGGGCACGGAGGGAGCTACTACCTGACCTATCACCGCTGGGCGCGCCAGGATCAGGTGGAGCGCTGCTATCCGCAGATGCCCGCGTTCCTGGCGCTCAAACGCCAGTACGACCCTGGCGAGGTGTTCCAGAGCGACTGGTATCGCCACTACCGGGCCATGTTCGCCGGCGTCCGCGGGCGGGAGACCGTATGAGCCTGCTTGACGCCACGAGCCTCGTGCTCTGGATCTGCAGCGTGCTGATGCTGCTGCGAGTGGCCGGGCAGGTCATGGTCTTCCTGCGCGCGCCGTCATGGCTCCCGCCGATGGGCCAGTGGCAGTCTGGGCTCGTGCCGTACTGGTTTCTCCTGTCGGCGCAGGCAGTCGTACTCGGCCTGATGTTCTGGATCGCCACGGACGTGGCCCGCGGCTCAGGCTACTGGGTCCAACCCTGGCCGCGGTTGGGCCGCATCGTGCTCGCGTGGAGTTACTTGTATGCCACGGCCATGGCCGTCCGCTACGTCATCCGGATGGCCCGGCGGCCCGACCAGCGCTGGTTCGGCGGCACGATTCCCATCATCTTTCACGTGGTGCTGGCGATATTCCAGTGGACGTTCGCGCGCTACCAGCTCGTGCGGGTGTAGTTTCGTGACTCGAGGGAGTTCGCGGGACGGAGGGGACGGAGGCAACGGGCTCAACACGAAGGAACGAAGCGAACGGTGACGAACGAAGAGAACAGGCTTATCCCGTCGGCTGTCTATCAACACCGGTCGCGTCGCCGGCCCGTTGGGCCGGCGAGTCGTATCGAGAGTGCACCACAGATCGAGAGCACCACTGATATGCACGGTGCTCTCGATCTGTGGTGCGCTCTCGATACGGCCCGCGCGAACGCGCGGCGCGACCGGTGGCAAGAGGGTGGACTTGGCCCCCGTCTCCGTTACGTCTCCGTTCGCCTTCGTTCCTTCGTGTTGAGCCCGTTAGCTCCGTCCCCTCCCCCAGGACTGTCAAATCCCCTCAATGCCCTCCCAACCTCCCGCGCCGCGCGCGGTGCGTCGAGCGAGATGTTGTAGAGGCCGCCGCGGGCGTCGTAATTGTGGCCGACGAAAAAGAGGGTCGGGTGGTCGAGGCTCACCACGCGGTCGCGGCGGCGGCCGAATCCGCAGCCGTCGGCGCTGACAACGCCCTCCAGGAAGCCAAGTGCCGCCCGGTACCCCGTCGCGAGAACGACCTCGTCATACACCTGCTCCGAACCGTCGGTAAAGCGGACGCCTTCGGGCGTGAACGATGTCAGACCGCCGCGCAGCTTGATGACGCCGCTCCGCAGAGCGTCGGCGAGCGCGAGTCCGATGAGTGGAACCTTGGGGCAGTCGGTCGCCGGAGGAGGCGGCAACACCCGCGGGCCGCGCAGCCCTCCGATCATCGTCGTAACGCGCTGGACGAACGGCCGTGGCAGCGGGCTGACGAGCACCGACAAGTACTGGATGGGAATGCCCAGCAGTTCGCGAGGAACGACCGCGGCGCCCGATCGAACCGCCAGCGAGACGTCCGCGCCGTGACGTGCCAACTCGACGGCGATCTCGCCGGCCGAGTTGCCGGCACCGACCACCAGCACGCGGCGCCCCGCCATCCCATCCGGCCGGCGATAAGCGACGCTGTGCATGACGCGTCCGGTGAAATGCTCACGGCCGGGAATACTCGGCACGTAGGGATTGGCGGCGATCCCCGTGGCGGTCACGAGCGTTCTGGCCTCGAGTACCGCACCCGAGCGCAGCTGCACCTGCCATCGATCGCCTGGTCTAGTGACGGCCGTCACATCCGCCGCTGTCTCGATCGGGAGGCGAAACGTCTCAGCGTAGCGGCGCAGGTAGTCGACAAAGACGCGGCGTGACGGAAAGAGCGAAGTCCCGGACGGAAACGACAGGCCCGGAAGGGAGGACAGGTGCCTGCCCGTGTGGAGCACCAGGCTGTCGTAGAGGTTCGCCCACGTGTGCCCGGGCTCGTCGCCGCGTTCGAGCACCCGGTGGCTGATACCGGAACGTGCCAGCTCGCGCGACGTCGCCAGCCCGGCAGGGCCGGCGCCGATGACGATCGCGTCCAAGCCCGCCGTCGCCCGGCGTGAAATGTGTCCGGGCTTTGGCGAAGTCTCGCCGAAGCCTTGGCGAAGGCGGACGGTCACAACGTCTTAAGGTACTCGATGAGCGCGCGGCGGTTCGCGTCCGTACGGATGCGCGGCCAGACATTGTGACCGCCGTTGCCGGCGCCGGGACGCGCGGCGCTGAACCAGTCGCGATCGGCACCGAACCGGCGAAGGAGATCGCCCTCGTCGCGCGTGCCGTGGACGGGATCGAGGTAAAGCTGCTGGCCGACACGGGTCCGATCGAAGCGGCCGGCCGCGCGCACGTGAAAGATCGCCGGACGTTCCGACACCGGGCCGAGCAGATGATGGAGCGTCGGCACGCTGCCGTTGTGCAGGTACGGATAATTCGCCCAGGCGCCGGTCAGTGGCGTGGCGGCGTATCCCTGGCTTCTGACGAGACGGCCTTCAGAAGCCAGCGGGCTCTGGTCGAACGCGGCGATGAACTTGTCCGAGACGACATCGAGGCGGCGCGGATCCGTGCCGACATCCTTGTAGACGCCCGGCCACTCGACGTTGCCGGCACCATCGTAGACGCCGTGGCAACGCGCGCAGCCGATCTCCTCTGAATAGAAAAGCGCCTTGCCACGCGCCGCCAGCGTCGCGTCAATCTCGTACGGGTACGGCGGCGGACGGAGATGACGAATGACCGACGCAAACTCCTCCTTGATCGTCGGGATGACCGACGTGACCAGGGCGTCGAACGGCCGGTCCTTCTCGAGCTCCATCGACGACGCCATGAGCGGAAAGCGACCGTGAAAGCTGCCATCGACATACCAGCGACCCGACGGCATCTTCGCCGCCGTGTGCCAGAGCGGCGGGGTCTTGGTGTCGCCGCGGCCGACGTCCTCGACCGGCGGCATGGTCCCGTTTGGCCGCAGGAACAGCTCGACGTGCGAGGCCGCGAACGCGGTCGACCTCGCCCGCGTCAGCGAATCGATCTTGTCGTGATGATGGCTCTTCAGGATCCGGTTGGCCTCGGCGGCGACCGCGCGATCGGAGGCGTCCACCGGCAGCACGGAGCGCCAGCGCTCGCTCGTCAGCGTCTTGAGCGCTTCACCCAGCCAAAGGTCATCGAACGTCTTGGTCCCGGCCCCCAGGTAGGCCACGCCGTCGATCTCCGCGGTATGGCAGACGAGGCAATTCACGGTCCACCGCAGCGGCAGGTCCGGCCGCGGGCCCGGCGCCATGCCGAACGCCGGCACGTGCGTCTGCTCACGCCAGAGAACCAGCCCCACCTTCTCGCCCACGATCGTGTCCACGTCACCGAGGACGGCCTGCGTCACGACGTTGCCGTCGAAGACCGATTGGGGAATCCAGGCAGTGCTGTCATAGGTCTGGTACATGAACTCGAAGAGCGCGGCGCGACGTTCGGCGTCGGGGCGCGGGTCGGCGGGATCCCAGCGATAGACGAGGTTCCTGGTGTCGGACGCGAACGATGCGCGCAGCGCGTCGCGGGAGACGTAACGAACCGACGCACGCGTGCCGCGCGACACGAGCAGCACGGCGGCGGCGAGCGTGGCCACGATGCTGGCCGCGGCCCAGACGGAGCGCGCCCGAGGCGAGATCACTGGTACCCCCGCTCGACGAGCGCGCGCGCACTCGACACGCACGCCTCGTCGTCATCGCCACCGCACAGCCGAATGGCGTGTCGATACTCCCGTATCGCACCTGGCCGATTGCCGGAGAGGTCTGCCAGCTTGCCGAGCTCGATGCGGATACGGCCCTTTACCCAGGGGCGGGACGGATCCTCGAGGCCACCGACGAGCGCGCGATGGGCGGCGTCGATCTCCTTCAGTGCGACGAGCGCAGCGCCGTAGGCGTACCCCCAGCGCGCCAGCTCGCCGAACGCGCGCGGGCGCGGGTCGCCGGCGACCATCGCCAAGCCGTGTTCGAGCGATCGGCGCGCGGCCTCCGGCCGTCCTGCCCTCAGTGCCGTGCTGCCGGCCTCGAGCCAGAGCAGCCGGTTGCGCGGATACTGCTGCTGCAGTTCCGCGACCACGCGCAACGCGTCGTCGAATCGCTTCTCGCGGTTGTAGATGACGATGAGGGTGAAGCGGGCGTTGGTCTGCACGTCGCTCGGATAACCGGCGGCGTCCTCGATCATCCGCAGGCCACGCTCGCGGCCGCCGCCAAAACCGGCCAGGCGCGCCATGAGCCGCGACGGCAGGGACAGCGAGGAGATGGCATAGCGGTAGAGCCCGACGATGAGCCCGGCGTCCTTGCGGGCCGGATCGAGCGCCAGCACGCGTTCGTGTTCGGCATACGCGCGCCGGGCGGCGCGAAGCGTCCCAAAGAGACTGCCCTCGACCGTCGCCGCATACGTGGCCTGATATCCGTACGCCGACCCGAGCTGAAAGTGGGCGTCGGCGCTGTCCGCCTTCCGGCACCAGTCCGAAGCCAGCCGCACCGCGCGGTCGAGATCGGCGCGGAACGCCGCCTCGAACGCGGCCGCTTTCTTGCCTGCTGGACCGTGAAGCGGCCGGCGCTCGACCTCGGATCGAGCCTGCCCGAGGTAGTCCTCGGCGGTCACCGCTCCCCGCTCGAAGAGCGCCCCAATCCACAGCGTCGCTGCGCTCAGCCGGTAGGCGGCGGGATGCGACGGATCCACGGCCATGGCCTCTTTGAATGAGGCGAGCGCCGCGTCGCGGTCGAGATTGTAGCCAAGGGCTTGACCGCGCGCGCGGAGGGCCGCGGCCTCCGCGGCGCGTGCGGGGGGCGGATTGCCGACGGCCGACGGGGACTCTCCCTGCGCGCCAAGCCCAGTCACGGCCGCAAACGCGGCCGTCAATGCCACCGAGGCCACCGAGCGAACGCCGATTGGTCCTGTCACCCGATGCTCACCGGCAGCGTAGCGTCCGGGCACGCTGGATGTCGTGACCTGCGGCTGAAAAACGCTGACGAACCGTGAGCGCGCGGCCACAATCGCGCCCGCTCCTGTAAGATGGCCGCACTTACTCGTGAGCCCAGCCGTCCTCTCCCTCCTGGCGCTGATTGCCGCCCTGGCGCTGTCGATGAGCTCCCGCATCAACGTGGGCTGGCTCGCGCTCGCCTTCGCGTGGGTGATCGGCGTGTATCAGGCGGGCATGCGGCCGGATGCGGTCATGGCGGGCTTTCCGGTCACGCTCTTTCTGACGTTATCGGGCGTCACCCTGCTCTTCGCGATCGCCGAAACCAACGGGACGCTCGAGGGGCTGGCCCATCGCGCCATCAGGCTGGCGCGCGGCAACGCGCGCGTGATTCCCGTCTGCCTCTTCCTCGTCGCGTGCGCGCTCTGCTCGGTGGGACCTGGAGCGGTCTCGACGGTGGCGCTCCTCGTCCCGCTCGCCATGGCGGTCGGCCAGCGCGTCGGCGTCTCGCCATTCCTGACCGCGTTGATGGTCGCCAACGGTGCCAATGCCGGCAACCTCTCGCCGTTCTCCTCCGTCGGCATCATCGCCAACGGCGCCATGGCCAAAGCCGGGCTCGTCGGTCACGAAGCGCGCGTGTGGTTCGCGAACTTCGCCGCTCACGTACTGGTCGCCGGCGTAGCGTATGTCTGGCTGAGCCGCCGGGCAGCGCCCGGCGCCCCGAGCGCCGCCGAGCAAGCAACGATGCTGACCACGGTCGCGCCGCTCACGCCCCACCAGCAACTGACTCTTGGCGTCATCACGGCTTGGATCCTCGGCGTGGTCGCGTTGAACATGAACCTCGGACTCTCGGCATTCGCGGCAGCCGCGATCCTGCTCGTCGCTCGGGCCGCCGACGACGGCGCCGCCGTCCGGGGCGTGCCGTGGGGGATCATCATGATGGTGTGCGGCGTGTCGGTGCTCATCGCCGTCCTCGAGAAGACCGGCGGCATGGACCTCTTCACGTCGCTGCTCGCCCGTCTGGCATCGCCGTCGTCCATCAACGGCGTGATCGCGTTCGTGACCGGAGCGATTTCGACCTACAGCAGTACGTCTGGTGTCGTGCTGCCGGCGTTCCTGCCGACCATCCCCAGCCTCGTCGAGCGGCTCGGCGGGGGCGACCCCCTGGCGATCGCGCTGTCGATCAACGTCGGCTCGTCGCTCGTCGACGTCTCGCCGCTCTCGACGATCGGCGCGCTCGCGGTCGCGGCCGTAGCCAACGCGGAGCAATCGCGCGTGCTCTTCCGGCAGCTGATGATCTGGGGACTGTCGATGACGATCGTCGGGGCGATCGTCTGCCAGCTGTTTGCCGGCCTGTTGGCGCGATGGTGAGCGCGGACCTCGTCGCGGATTGGTGAAATGGGTGACGGGACGCGGATCGCGCGGATCTCTGAGAATCTCGGGAGTCAGCACGCGACCGGCAGCCAGGCGGAGCCTGGCTGGCCCGACAGGTGACCAGCGGGAATCAGCACGCCGGCGCCACCTCAGAGGCGTGCTGATTCCCACTGGTCACCTGTCGAGCCCGCGCCTGCGGCGCGGCCGGTCGCACACCCAGCCATACGGGTCAGGCAATCCGCGTCCCCGTGATCCGCGTGATCCGCGTGATCCGCGTCCCGTGATCCGAGTGATCCGCGACGGATCCCGGGGCACGAGTTCGCGCTCCGGTGATAGAAGTATGATGCTAGGAAGACCCACGAAGGATTTCTTCCAGATCGATGACTCAGACTTACGCCAACCATGTCCATCGCCCGACGCTGACGATCGTCGGATACCTCTTTCTGCTGATGGCACTCGTCGCCTTCGTGTTCCGCTGGCTGGAGATCGGAGGACGCTCGACCTTCGCCCTCGGTCTCGTCGCGATGGTCATGTCGCTGGCGACGCTCCTGGCGATCAGCCGGATCTACATCACGCGGCTCCAGGACCGGATCATCAAGCTCGAGATGCGGATGCGCGCGGCCGCACTGCTGCCGCCGGAACGGTTGCAGATGCTTGGGCGCCTGACGAACAAGCAGGTTGCCGCGCTCCGGTTTGCCTCCGACGAGGAACTGCCCGCGCTCGTCGAGCGCGCCGCGCGCGAGAACCTCAAGCCCGACGACATCAAGCGCGCGGTCCAGATCTGGGTCCCCGACCTCGATCGAACATAACTCTCCCTGGTCGAGAAGGACACGTGAAGCCCTGGGTTCGCATCGACGAAGCTGCCGCGCCTGACGGCACCCCGCTCGTGCTGCAGAGCCGTGACGGCGAGTTCCTCCTCCTGGCCGGCGGCAAGCCGCTGATGGGGAGCGATCAGCACGGCTCCGAGGACGCGCTCGCGACGCTCGGCTGCCGGCGGATCTCCTCTGTCGCCGGCCCCGTGCGTGCTCATCGGCGGTCTCGGCATGGGCTTCACGCTTCGCGCGGCACTCGATGTCCTGCCACCGGCCGCGACCGTCGTCGTCGCCGAGCTCGTGCCGGCGGTGGTGGGCTGGAATCGCGGCCCTCTCGGCCCCCTCGCCGGGCATCCGCTTCAGGACCCGCGGGTCCGCGTCGAGGAGACCGATGTCGCGATTGCCGTACGACGAAACCCGGGCAAGTTCGACGCCGTGCTCCTCGACGTGGACAACGGCTCGGACGCGTTGACCACCTCGACCAACGGCTGGCTCTACGGCGATTGGGGTGTGGAAGCGCTGCGCGCGTCGTTGACTTTGAACGGAGTCCTCGCGATGTGGCTCGCGGTGGAGGACAAGAAGTTCGCGCGGCGGCTGCGCCAGCACGGGTTCACGGTCCTGGTCGAGCACGTGCGCGGCCGGCTGAAGCGCGGCGGCCCGCGCCACACGATCCTCCTCGCCTACCAGTCGGTCGGCCGGTAGTCCTTCAGGAACTGTCCCCAGACGTGCACGCCGGTATTCAGACCGGTGATGACGGGGTCGAGGATCCGCGCCGCGCCATCGACGATGTCGAGTGGCGGATGGAAGCGCTGCTCGGCGGTCTTCCGGGCCGCGATGTCGGCCGCATCCTCGTCGGTCACCCAGCCGGTATCGACGCTGTTCATGTGGATCCCGTCGGCGTGGTAGTCGGTGGCCGAGGTCCGCGTCATCATGTTCAGGGCCGCTTTCGCCATGTTCGTGTGCGGGTGGCGGGTCGTCTTCCAGCTGCGATAGAACTGCCCTTCGACCGCCGACACGTTGACGATGTGCTTGTCCCGTTCAGGCGTGCGCAGCATCAAGGGCTTGAGACGGGCGTTGAGGATGAACGGCGCGACGGCGTTCACGAGCTGCACTTCGAGGAGCTCGACGGTCGAGACATCCGCCAGCAGGAGCCGCCACGAGTTGCGCTGCCGGAGATCGACCTGCTGGAGATCCTGATCCAGCTGGCCATCGGGGAAGAGCTCAGGCTGCGCCAGCATCTCCTCTTCCAGAAGCCGCAACTGTGAGAGTTGCGGCGCGTTGGCCAGCCCGACCATGCCGGCCGGCGCCGCGTTCTCAGCCACACGCGCCAAGGCATCGCCGCTCCGCTGCGGCCGCGAGCTGCGCAGATCTTCGTAGCTGGCCACGAGCTTCCGGACCTCGTCCGGCGCATTCGCGATCGACGCCGTCTCGCGCGCCATCATGTGCGCGTAGAAGTCCGGCGGACGGCGAACCGTCTGGCAGGCGTTGTTGACGATGACGTCGAGGCGCGACCGCGAGGACAAGAGCTCGCGGCAGAAGGCCTCGACGCTCGGCGCGTGGCGCAGATCCAGACCGTAAATTTCGAGCCGGCTACCCCATTCGGCGAAGTCCGGCTCCTGCGCGTAACGGGCGGCGGCATCGCGCGGGAAGCGCGTGGTCACGATGAGGCCGGCACCCGAACGCAGGAGCTTGAGACCGGTCTGGTAGCCGATCTTGACGCGGCCCCCTGTGAGCAACGCGACCCGGCCGCGCATGTCCGCAAGCTCGGTGCGCTTCGCGAAGTTGAGCTCGCCGCAGGACGGACAGAGGCGATCGTAGAAGTGATGAATCGTCGAGTACCGCTGCTTGCAGATGTAGCAATACTGCGGGACGGCCGTCTGCGCGGGCGCGGTCGAGCCGTCGTCTGTGCCCGGTGGCAGATCGTCGGCAGGGGCAAGGTCGCGCGGCGCGAATCCTTCCGGCGGAAAGACGTTGGGCGTGGTGAAGACCTGCGGACGGCGGAGAACCCGGATGCCGGTGGCGGCGCGCAGGCCTTCGTCGCGATCGGTCTGTTCCTGGCGGCGCCGGCGGCCGAGAGCCTTGGCCATCGTGCGGCGGGCGCGACCATCAGGGTTGCAGACAAGCGCTGCCGCCGCCCGGAGACGCCGGTGCTCGTCCTCGGAGAGGACGGCCAGCGTGCCCCGATCGGCGGCAATCAGTTCGAGCGTCTCGGTCGCCGCCCGGAGGCGATCGAGGAGTTGTGCGTCCGCGGAGCGGCGTCCATCAGTCGGCATGCTCCGCAAGAGTAATACGGGCGGGGCCGTCAGGCCTCACACGACGACGGCGCCGGCCACAACCGCCGGGACAGTCCTGGCCCCCGCGGCCCTGCGCTCGCGCACGACGAAGACCGGGCAGGGCGCATGCCGAATCACCCGTTCGGCGACGCTGCCGATGAGGAGATGCGTGATGCCCGTCCTCCCGTGCGTCCCCATCACGAGAAGATCGGCGTTGAGGGCCTCTGCCTGCTCGATGATGACGTGCGATGGCCCCCCGATGAGCACCTCACCGGTGGCCGTGAGCCCTTCCTTCTCGAGCGACTCGAGGCACAGCCGCATGCGACGCTCGGCGTCCTTGACCAGATCGTCGCGCAGCTTCGGCAACTCACCCAGGTAGACCTCCGACGGCCAGGGTCCGGTCATCATGCGGTCCTCGATGACGTGCAGCAGAAAGAGCGGCGCCCCGAACTCAGTGGACAGTGCCCTGGCATAAGCCAACGCGCGGTCCGACGCGGGACTGAAGTCGAGCGGAACCAGGATGCGGTGGATGTCTGGCTTCATAGGAACCTCTCGTGCTCTCCAGAGAGCAGGTCTCGTGCCGTCGAGATCGAGCGCGATTGTGGCGCATCCGACGAGGTGGGGATGGGAAAACGCCCAAGAAGTGGGGAAAAATGCCAGTCAATCCGCACTTGGTGGGATGAGGGCATCGCCTCCGGGCGATGCCCCGCGGCAACCGATTGACCCAGCCCAGCCATGAGAGTTATACGTATGCGGTCGGCGGGTTTGAACTTGCATGCAGTTGGGAGTCCTATGAGCACAGGAACTCATCCAACCCTCGGGACAGCCACTAGAGTCCCGGTCCACACCCTGGAGCGAGCAGCGCCGGATCCGCGCGGGGTCCTCTGGCACGACCGCTGGCTCGCCGCGCGCGTGCAACAGACGATCGCCCCCGCAGCCGTACGCCTCGAGCTCTGGGATCGCAGCTCCCCGTACTGCGTCCCCACAGCTACCCGTCGGGGACCTCGTCGTTCACGACCGCCGGACGCTCGCAGGGCTGGCCGTCAACCCGGACCTCTGGTTCGGCGAGGCCTACATGGCGGGGCGCCTCGACGTGCGCGGGCCGCTCGAACCGGTCGTCGAGGCCCTGTCCCGACTGTCGTTGACGCCGTCCTGGCGCGCCAGACTGGCCAGGATGATTGCCATCCCCAACTCGCTGCGGGCGGCGCGAGACAACGTTCACCATCACTACGACCTCGGCAACAGCTTCTACCAGCAGTGGCTCGACCAGGAGCTGGTCTACACCTGCGCCTACTTCGAACGGCCCGAGCTGTCACTCGATGAGGCGCAGCGCGCCAAGCTGGATCTCGTCTGCCGCAAGCTGCAGCTGCGGCCGGGCGACACGGTCGTCGAAGCCGGCTGCGGCTGGGGCGCGCTGGCGCTGTTCATGGCCCGGCACTACGGCGTCCGCGTGAAGGCCTTCAACCTGTCGACCGAACAGCTCGCCTTCGCCCGGGATCGCGCCGCGAGCGAAGGCCTGACGGATCGCGTCGAGTTCATCGACGACGACTACCGCAACGTCCGCGGAACATACGACGTGTTCGTCTCCATCGGCATGCTCGAACACGTCGGGCTGGCGCACCTCCACACGCTCGCCGAGGTGCTCGGCCGCACGCTGCGCCGGGACGGCGGCCGCGGGCTGCTCCACTTCATCGGCCGCGATACGCCGTGTCCGCTCAACCCCTGGATCCGCCGTCGCATCTTCCCGGGGGCGTACACCCCTACCCTGGCGGAAGTCACGAGCCGCGTCCTCGAGCCGTCGGGCATGTCGGTCGTCGACGTCGAGAACCTGCGCCTGCACTATGCCCGGACGCTGGCCTTATGGGCCTCCCGCTACGACGCGGCACGAGATTCGGTCCGCGAGCGCTATGGGGACTCGTTCGCGCGCGCGTGGGAACTCTACCTGGCAGGCTCGCAGGCCGCGTTCGCGTCCGGGTGGATGCAGCTGTTCCAGATCGTCTTCTCGCCGCGCGAATCGGTGCCGCCGTTCTGGTCGCGTTCGGAAATCTACGGCCGGCGAACCAGGCAAACCAGGCAATGACCCGGTGTGACGCAGTCGTCGTCGGCGGCGGACCGGCAGGTTCGACCTGCGCGCGCACGCTCGGGCGCGCGGGCTGGAACGTCGTGCTTCTCGACCGCGCGACCTTTCCGCGCGACAAGGTCTGCGCCGGCTGGCTGACCCCAGGCGTCTTTCCCTTGCTCGATCTCGACCCCGCCGAGTATCGCGCCGCGGGACTCACACTGCAGGAGATCTCCTCGTTCCGAACCGGCGTCCTCGCTACCAACACGGACACGCACGGAAGCCCGCTCATCGAAACCCGCTACCCGCACGTCGTCAGCTACGCGATCCGGAGATGCGAGTTCGACGACTTCCTCCTTCGGCGAGCGGGCGTACGGGTCCTCGAGGGGACGCCGATGACCGCGCTGCGACGCGCCGGCGACCGCTGGATCGTCAACGACTCAATCGAGGCTCCGGTCGTCGTCGGCGCCGGCGGCCACTTCTGCCCCGTAGCCAGGCACCTGCAAGGATCGCCAGACACCTCGCAGCCCGTAGTGGCGAAGGAAGCGGAATTTCGCGTCAGCGATGGCGGCGCCGATTTAGACCGTCACGCGCCCGAGCTGCTCTTTTGCCGCGACTTCGAGGGGTACGGGTGGTGCGTGCGGAAGGGCGACTACCTGAACGTCGGCATCGGACGGCGAGAGAGCCGGGACTTCGGAGCGCACGTGAAGAGGTTCATCGCGCTCCTCGAAGCTCGCGGCACGTTGAGGCCAGGGACGCCAGTCCAGTGGCGAGGCCACGCGTATTTTGCGTCGGGCGTCGGCCCGCGCCCGCTCGTCGGCGCCGGCATGCTCATCGCGGGCGACAGCGCCGGGCTCGCGTATCCCGAGAGCGGCGAGGGGATACAGCCGGCGATCGCGTCCGGGCGGCTTGCCGCCGAAACGCTCGTCTCTGCCCGTGGCCACTACAGCGCCGAGGATCTCCACCCGTATGCAGAGGCCCTTGGCCGCCTGCACCCCCCGGCCCGGCGACCCGCGGCGCCGATCCGATCCGCCTCAGCAGCGATCGGGCGCGCGCTGCTCGGATCTCCCCTCTTCACGAGGCACGTGCTGCTCGATCGCTGGTTCCTGAGGGGAGCGTAGGCTCCGGCCGGCACGTCGCGCTGCTACTCGATTCGGGCGGCGGCGTGCACATCCGGATACCACCCCAGGGCCGAGCCGGCGATTAACAGCACCAGTATCAGCAGGTTCGCAACCACCCCTGGTCGCGACTCCGGCCACCCGAGCGTGCACAGCACGAGCGAGACCATTACGATCGCCAGCGATTCGCGATACCACCACGTCGCGTGCTGCAGCACACCGACCGAGACGCTGACGAATGCGAGCGCCACCAGAAGCCAGAGGATACCGACGAGGCGCACACCGGCTGGCCCAACGTCGACGAGTCCGCCAGCCACGGTCGTCCGGTACGGGACCTCGGATGATGTGACGAGCTTCCACGGCACCGCGAAGCCGACGACATGCGCCACGCCGTGACCGAGGAGCAGGGTCGCCAGGATCATGCGCATTGGTGTCACCATCTCATGCCGCCCACGGGGCGGAATGGCTCGGCGCGGCGGCGGCGCGCGCGAGACCGCGCAAGAGAGAATGGCGGATGAATCGAGAGAAGGGACCGATGACGCGGAAGTAGCGCCGGAACTTGCGCCAGGCAGCTAGGTCAGTCGCCGCGACCCGTGACTTCGACTTCGACGTGACACGACTGCTCTCCACGCGGCAGGACGCGGATGGCCCACGCGACCTTGACGAAATCGGGCTGCGCGAAGGCGGCGAAGGCCTGCTCGTCGGCGACGTGTACGAAGGGAATGTCGAGGCACCAGACCTTGCCGATGGCGGCAACCGCGAACTCGTGCGGCGGCTCATCGATGAGGACCTGGAACCCCGGCTGCTCAGGGGTCGACCGCAGGCTGTCGATGCGAATGGTCGGAGAAGCGCGGCCGGCCCTGCTGGTGACCGTCCGCAACCTGAAGAGAGCACGTATGGGCCGCGAGTGTGCGAGCTCGCCACGACGGAGGTGTTCCCAGACATCCACGGCGGACGCCGCCACGTCGATGCGATCGATTTCGGTCAGTTGCGGTCGAGGGATGAGGCGCTGGAGCACGGTCATCGGTCTTCCCACCTTTCGCGGAAGACCGATGCAGGTTCGGGGCCGGACGCCGCGGGCGGAAAAGCGCCGCAAGAGAGAGCTTCCCGCTGACTCCGGCACGTGGACCGCGGACTATTTCGCGGTGTGCCCGGGATTGTGCGATCCGAGTGACTGATTCGTCAGAGGAACCAGCGTCCGCTGCCGCTGCGAACGTACTGGTCCTTTGACTGGTAGAGGAAGCCGGTCCGCGTCAAGGCGTCGAGCGTCTGACGGCACTCATCGCGGCCGACGTTCCAGAGCCGCGCGGCCTGCGCGACAGTCAGGCAGAGCCCCGGCATCTCGAGGTATTCGGCGCGAACGAGCGCATTGAGGTCAGGCGTGTACGGAGGCAGAGCTGCAAGATAGGCCATGGGAGACACCTCCCGCAATTCGAAGCAATGGTCGTACCTGAAAGGGCCAGCGCGAAACGCTAAGAGATCGCGATGTTCTCGTCGCCGGCGTGGCCCGGGGTCGTGGAAGAATCTCCAGCACTGTAGGAAAACTTCCACCACAGCTCAGCGTTGCGGGCGCGCGGGCACGCTGATGCGTGGGTGCGGCGGCGGCTTCATCGCATCGCCAATGAAGAAGCTCGGATGAGGGGGTTGGTTGTAACCGACGTTCTGCCACGCGATCGCCATCCGATACTGCGGGTCGTGCATCAGCGTGTACAAGCGGTCGGCCGCCGGCACCGTCGTCGTGTAGATTCGGAGCGATTCGTTGTCCTCGGCGCGCCAGATGACCTCCTCCCGCCAGTCACCGAGAATATCGGCGGCAAGCGCGGGCGTGGATTTGGTCCCATTGTTCGAGGCCGCGCCGGTGGCTGTCAGCAGCCTGACAAGCGCGCCCGACGTCCAATCCCATTTGGCGATCCAGTTGCTGTCGAGAATCTCGCGCAGCGGGTCCGCATCCCACCAGATGGCGAAGTTGGCCGACGTTGGCGCCTCGCCGATCCGCCCCCCGCGGACGTCGAGGAGGCCCGCGCCGGCGTTCGTCCAGAACTCGGCGCCGCGGTGGCGGGGGTCGATGTCGGCAGCCAACCCTCGTCCGACGTCACCGCCTGGTAGCAGGCCCCAGAGGATCTGGCCGGTCCGGGCGTCGTAAAGGGCCGCGCCCGGCGTCTTCAACGCGACCGTCGCTTCTTCGTTTTCGTGGATACCGAACACCTCGAACCCGGGCCGGGAGGGGTCGAGATCGCCCACGTGCAGGGCGTCACCGTGACGCAAGCCGGTCGAGAAGAGCCCCTTACCGTCATCGTCTACGACCATCGCGCCGTAGACGATCTCGTCCTTGCCGTCGGCGTCGACATCGGCGATCGACAGGCTGTGGTTGCCTTGGCCCGAGTACGGCGAAGCGGCCGGGTTGGGATAGGGTGGTGGCGCGCTCCCGGAGTCGAACACCCAGCGCGAGTTGAGCTGCCCTCTCCGCCAGTCCCAGGCGGCGATGACGCTGCGGCCGTAATAGCCGCGCGCCATGATGACGCTCGGCAGCCGGCCGTCGAGATACGCGATGCCGGCGAGGAACCGATCGACACGATTGCCGTTGTCGTCGCTGCCACCGTTACCGCCGATTCCACCCCAGCCATCCTGCGGCTCGCGGCCGGGCACGTAACCGGTCGTCGCCAGCGCCGCGCCGGTGCGTCCGTCGAAGATCGTGAAGTACTCAGGGCCCGCGAGCACCTTGCCATAGCGCCGGTCGGACGCGTCCTTCACCTGCGCGCCGTCGGTCGGCACCTCGAGCGAACGGTAGTCCTTCGCGGCATCGCCGATGACCCGGCCCTGGCCGTCGACCGTGCCGTCGGCGGTCTTGCACGCCACTTCGGCGCTGCCGTCGCCGTCGAGGTCGTAGACGATGAACTGCGTGTAGTGAGCGCCGGCACGAATGTTCCTGCCGAGATCGATTCGCCAGAGCCGCGTCCCGTCGAGCCGGTAGGCGTCGAGGATCGCCCGGCCGGACAATCCTGGCGATGCAGTGTCCCTCGCGTTCGAGGGATCCCACTTGACGACGATTTCGTACTCGCCGTCGCCGTCGAGGTCGCCGACGCTCGCGTCGTTCGGGGCGTAGGTATAGTTCGCCGTCCGCGCGCCGGCCGGAACGTCGACCGGACCGCCGGCCGGCCGCTGCAGCGGCACGGTCAGGAACTGCTGGACCGGCGCCTGGGCGCGAAGCGTCGCTGGCGCGCTCGCCGGAAGCTCGCGCCCGGCGCGCACCGCACGCACGGTGTAGACATTGTCCAGCGAGAGATCGGCCGTCGCGTCGACGAAGTCGGTGGTGGCCGAGATCGGCTTCGCATTGAGCTTCACCGGCGCTTTCCCACTGGTGGATCGATAGACGTTGAACGCGATCTCGGCCGGGTCCGGACCAAGGAGACGCCACCCGACATAAACCGTGCTGGCGCTGGCGCGAACGGCCACGACCCCGCGCCCGAGATGTTCCATGAGGTATTGGGCGCCCGCCTGACGTGGGATGAGCAGGCCTGAAACGAGTGCGCACACGAGCACCGCGATCGGAACGGAGCGCTGTGTCATGCCGCAGATCCTACCCTGAAGGGGGTGGGACACAGGAGACAAGGAGCTCAGGAGGGACGGTTTACAAGAGATCAAGAGAACAGGAGGAACCTGAATGCTCGAAGCCGGACCGGTCACGCCGCGCTTCGCGCGCGGCGTGACTGTGGCCTACGGTTCCTCGCGCTGAGCCCGCGCCCTGGACGCGACGCGGGCGTTCGTCAGTCTCACGGTGTTATCTGCACCGTTCGTGTCGCAGTCAAGGTCTTCACCAGACCTGGGATGTTGGCGTCGACGAAAGTGTCACAACCAACGGCCGAGCAGGCACCCGAGAGTGGGTCAAGCGCTATGCCTCCAGTGCCGACACTCGAGGCTGTCGTACTCTGGCCAGCCAGTATGTTCACCGCCCAAGTCTGATCTCCTCCAGACGCCGTGATCAATTGGGCGCCAGTGGCGTTGGAGTTGGTAACCGTTGCAGTGAGTAGACCGCCAGGTCGAACCGCCTGGCTGGTGCCGGTGTAGAACTGTGACAACAAGTCAGTTCCATCCGTAATCGGAACTCCGACTTCTACGACGAAGACCGTCGTTTCTCCCGTGGCCGGGATCGTTGAAGGCAGAGTGGTGATTCTGTAACCTGCGGTCACCACCTCAATAGTCCCAGTCGCGGCCCCTGTAAAGCCGGGCGCCACTGCCGACACCGTCACCGACCCAACTTGCCCCTCTAGCCCCTGCACGTAGAAACTCGCATCCGTGGCGCCGTCGGCAATCAACACGTCGATGAATGCAGTCCCGGGGGTTGTCGCGTTTGGTGCCACCAACGCGATCGCCGCATTGCTGCTTGTGATTCGTACCGTCCTTCCGCCGTGACCCGATGCCCCTAGTTGCACCCAGTAGGGCCCGTCCTGCAGACCTGCCCCCACATACCGGGGATACGTCGGCCCGCTGTAGCCCGGATACGGCATCGGCGAATACAGCGTCATGCCCGGCCCGGTCACCGTCACGAGCGCGCTGGCATCGGTGGTCGTGACAAAGCCCGGTATCGTCGCCGAGACCGTCGTCGTCCCCGCCGCCACCGGGTCAAACGCCACGCCGCCCGCCGCCACCGACCCACCCGTCTGCGCCGCCCCCACGGGAATCGTCGCGGTCGCTGAGGCCGCCGACCCCGTCAGGCTGTTGATCAGGCCCACACTTGGCGTACTGCTCGTCACCGTCACCGTGAGCGCACTGCCGCCCGCTCGGATCGGCTGCGCCATACCCGTAGAAGTTCTGATACCGCAGCGTCGTCCCATCATCGGACGGCACGCCGATATAGACCGCGAACGTCGAATTCGTCGACAAGGCCGTCGTGCTCACCGGTGGCGTGCTGAGCAGGCTCACCGCTGGCGTCACCACGTTGATGATCCCGCTTGTCGCCCCCGAGAAGCCTGTCGCGGCCGCCGACACCGTCACCGACCCGACCTGGCCCTCCATGCCCCACCACGAAGAAGCTCGCATCGGTTTCCCCATTCGCCACCGCCACATCGATGAATGCCGTCCCCGGGGTTGTCGCATTTGGCGCCACCCGCGCAATCGCCGGATTGCTGCTCGTAACCCGGACCGTCACGCCTCCGTGATTCGATGCCTCGCAGTTGCACCCAGGATGGATACGGCCCGTCCTGCAAGCCCGCCCCCACATACCGCGGGATACGTCGACCCGCAGCAGCCTGGACTCGGCATCGGCGCATACAGCGTTATGCCCGGCCCGGTCACCGTCACGAGCGCGCTGGCATCGGTGGTCGTGACAAAGCCCGGTATCGTCGCCGAGACCGTCGTCGTCCCCGCCGCCACCGGGTCAAACGCCACGCCGCCCGCCGCCACCGACCCACCCGTCTGCGCCGCCCCCACGGGAATCGTTAGCGGTCGCTGAGGCCGCCGACCCCGTCAGGCTGTTGATCAGGCCCACACTTGGCGTACTGCTCGTCACCGTCACCGTGAGCGCACTGCCGCCCGCTCGGATCGGCTGCCCATACCCGTAGAAGTTCTGATACCGCAGCGTCGTCCCATCATCGGACGGCACGCCGATATAGACCGCGAACGTCGAATTGGTCGACAAGGCCGTCGTACTCACCGGTGGCGAGCTGAGCAGGCTCACCGCTGGCGTCACCACGTTGATGATCCCGCTTGTCGCCCCGGAGAAGCCTGTCGCGGCCGCCGACACCGTCACCGACCCGACCTGGCCCTCCATGCCCCACCACGAAGAAGCTCGCATCGGTTTCCCCATTCGCCACCGCCACATCGATGAATGCCGTCCCCGGGGTAGTCGCATTTGGCGCCACCAGCGCAATCGCCGGATTGCTGCTCGTAACCCGGACGGTCACGCCTCCGTGATTCGATGCCTGCAGTTGCACCCAGGACGGATACGGCCCGTCCTGCAAGCCCGCCCCCACATACCGCGGGATACGTCGACCCGCAGCAGCCTGGACTACGGCATCGGCGCATACAGCGTTATGCCCGGCCCGGTCACCGTCACGAGCGCGCTGGCATCGGTGATCGTGACAAAGCCCGGTATCGTCGTCGAGACCGTCGTCGTCCCCGCCGCCACCGGGTCAAACGCCACGCCGCCGGCCGCCACGGAAGCCGTCTGCGCCGCCCCCACCGGGAATCGTCGCGGTCGCTGAGGCCGCCGACCCCGTCAGGCGTGTTGATCAGACCCGACGCTTGGCGTACTGCTCGTCACCGTCACCGTGAGCGCACTGCCGCCCGCTCGGATCGGCTGCGCCATACCCGTAGAAGTTCTGATACCGCAGCGTCGTCCCATCATCGGACGGCACGCCGATATAGACCGCGAACGTCGAAGTTGGTCGACAAGGCCGTCGTGCTCACCGGTGGCGTGCTGAGCAGGCTCACCGCTGGCGTCACCACGTTGATGATCCCGCTTGTCGCCCCCGAGAAGCCTGTCGCGGCCGCCGACACCGTCACCGACCCGACCTGGCCCTCCATGCCCCACCACGAAGAAGCTCGCATCGGTATTGCCCATTCGCCACCGCCACATCGATGAATGCCGTCCCCGGGGTTGTCGCGTTTGGCGCCACCAGCGCAATCGCCGGATTGCTGCTCGTACCCGGACCGTCACGCCTCCGTGATTCGATGCCTCGCAGTTGCACCCAGGACGGATACGGCCCGTCCTGCAAGCCCGCCCCCACATACCGCGGGATACGTCGACCCGCAGCAGCCTGGACTACGGCATCGGCGCATACAGCGTTATGCCCGGCCCGGTCACCGTCACGAGCGCGCTGGCCATCGTGGTCGTGACAAAGCCCGGTATCGTCGTCGAGACCGTCGTCGTCCCCGCCGCCACCGGGTCAAACGCCACGCCGCCGGCCGCCACGGAAGCCGTCTGCGCCGCCCCCACCGGGAATCGTCGCCGGTCGCTGAGGCCGCCGACCCCGTCAGGCGTGTTGATCAAGCCGACGCTTGGCGTGCTGCTCGTTATCGTCACCGTGAGCGCACTGCCGCCCGCTCGGATCGGCTGCGCAATACCCGTAGAAGTTCTGATACCGCAGCGTCGTCCCATCGTCGGACGGCACGCCGATATAGACGGCGAACGTTGAATTGGTCGACAAGGCCGTCGTACTCGTCGGTGGCGAGCTGAGCAGGCTCACCGCTGGCGTCACCACGTTGATGATCCCGCTTGTCGCGCCCGAGAAGCCGGTCGCCGCCGCCGACACCGTCACCGACCCGACCTGGCCCTCCAGCCCCACCACGAAGATAGCTCGCATCGGTGCCCCGTTCGCGACTGCCAGGTCGATGAACGCCGTCCCCGGGGTTGTTCGCATTTGGCGCCACCAGCGCAATCGCCGGGTTGCTGCTCGTGACCGGACGGTCATCGCCCCCGTGATTCGAGGCAGCCAGCTGGACCCAGGACGGATACGGCCCGTCCTGCGAGACCTGCCCCCACATACCGCGGGATACGATCGACCCGCAGTAGCCTGGAAATCGGCATCGGCGAATACAGCGTCATGCCAGGGCTGGGGTTGACCGTGACGGTTAGCGAGTCAGACGTCAGACCTGTTGCGCTCGCGGTGACCGACGTCGTGCACGGCAATGTCGTCGTACCGCCATGCGCAAGCGTGTGCGAGACGAACGTCTGCCCCGCTGGAATGGTTATGGTCGCCGGCACCGAGACACAGGCCGTATTGACGGCCGAGAGCGTCACCGTCAGGCCAGGCGCCGGGACGATGATCGCACTGCCTGCACTCTCCAACTGCACGCGGATGGTGCCTGGGAATCCCGGCGTCATCGTCACCGAGGTTTCAAGAATGTTGAGATTCCCGGTGCTCGTGACCTCAGTCGCAGCGGTCGCGTAGTTAGCACTCGTCGCCAATACAGTAGCCGTGCCGCCCGCGATGCCGCGAAGGCTCGCGTTCGCGGAAAACTCACCGGCGGCAATCGTAACGGTCGGCGTCAGGACCTCGCAGTCGAGTCGTGTCCGAACTCGTCACGTCGATCACGACGCCACCGGCCGGTGCGGGGTTCGGGCCAATCGAGATCGGCAGCCCTGACGTGATCCCGACGGCGGCAGAAAGCGTCGCTGGCAGCGTAATGAGGTCGGCAGTAACGGAGACACTCAGCGCTCCGGAGATGTACCCGGCGCCGCCCCTCGGACGAACGTCGTCCCGGCGGACACGGCGTTGAGTAACACTTGCGCCTGCGATGTTCCCTGCGGAATGGTCACGGATGCAGGCGGTTGCCACACTGACAACGCCTGGCGCGTCACTACTGATCGGTGACCGTCACACCTCCGACGGGTGCTGGCGCCGTCAGATTGATGCGCAGTGTGTTCTGGCGCCCGACTCCCAGGAGGCCCGGATTGGAGAGTGAGAGGACGAAGTTGCCGAGCGTCGCGTTGACGATGACGTCGTCGGGATCACTAGACACCTGACCGTCGGACACGACCAGCCGCAGCGTGGACGACCGCCTGACGTCGGGAACGAAGCTGGCGCTAGCGCTTGACGGGATTGCCGATGCCGGCCGTGCTCCCTGTCGGACGGGAGACCAGGGTCCACGCGTAGGTCAACGGATCGCCGTCCGGGTCGGTGCCACTCTCGGGTACGCTCTCCGCAACGCCGACGGTTGCCACGCGATCGGCACCTGCATTCGCCGTCGGCGGCCTGTTAGGCGTTCGAATGACGACTGTGTCAGCCACACTTGTAGCGAAGCCGTCGGAGACGAGGAGCTGGACCACGAATCGGCCAGGCCGGTCGACGAAAACGAGGGCGTGACTGATTCGGGATTCAGCACCACCGCCGTGCTCGTCGCCGGCCGCTCGACGAAGCTCCACTGGTAGGTCAGCGTATCGGAGTCGGGATCGCTCGAAGCGGCCCCGTTGAGCGCGATGCTCGCGCCCTCCGCCACATCGAGCTGGTCGGGGCCGGCGTTGGCGACCGGAGTCCCGTTGTGTGTTCGGATCTGAACCAGACTGCCGACTCACCGTTGACGATGCAGTCGTTGACCACGAGCTGCACGAATGTACAGCCCGGCGCGGTCGGCCGTGAACGTGGGGTTCGGGATGGTTTCGGACGAAAGTACCGGCATTACTTCCAGCCGGCCGCGTGTTGAAGATCCACTGCCACCGCAACTGATTGGGATACTCGGCGGTCGCTGGGCAACTCGCCGGAAAATCAGGATCCGGATCGAATGACTCGCTCCCATCGAGCTGAACGACCGCCCCTTCTGTGACCACCTGGGTCGACCGGCGATGGCCACGGGCGGTGCGTTGCCGTTGACTGATAGCTGATCCGGAACGCTGTCCTCGGTTCCGTCGTTGACGATCAACTCGACAACGTAGAGCCCCGGCAGATCCACGACGAACGTGGGTTGTGCCGACGCCGGAATCGGACAAGCACGGCGGCACTCCCCACGGGCCTCGATACGAACCGCCACGCGTACGTGAGAGGGTCGTTGTCGGGATCGGACGATCCGCGGCCGTCCAGTTGCACGGTAGTCCCGGGCGCATCCGCACTCTGATCATCTCCAGCGTTTGCCACCGGCCTGCCGTTGCTACCGGCAGTGGCCGCGATCAGAACCGTGTCAGGAGCACTGTCGATGAACCCATCATTGACGATGAGCTGTGCGACGTATTCGCCGGGAACGTCCGGCGTGAACGTTGGGCTTGCGCTCGTCGGATTGGTCAAGCTCGCCGCGCTGGAAGGCGGTCTGGTGATGAGGGACCACTGGAACGTCAAAGCGTGGTCATCGGCATCCTGCGACCCGGTGCCGTCGAGCGTCACGCTGCTGCCAACGGGCAGGTCCGTTCTGTCGGGTCCTGCGTTGGCGACAGGCCGCGAGTTCGTGCTGGTAATCGTGACGGTGTCCGGCGCACTCGACACCAGACCATCGTGCACGATGAGCTGTGCGACGAAATGTTCCGGGACGATCAGCGGTGAAGCTGGGTGTGGCGCTGGTGGGATTCTGCAGCGCTGCCGTGCTGCCGGTGGGTCGAACGATGAGACTCCATTGATAGGTGAGCGGGTTGCCGTCGGGATCGGACGAGGCCGAACCGTTCAAGAGCACGGGCTGTCCAGCCACAAACGATTGATCGGCTCCCGCCGCGGCGACGGGTGGGGAGTTGCCGGTCGTGATCGTCACGGTGTCGGCGGGGCTCGACGACAGGCCGTCATTGACGACCAGCTGCACGACGTACGCGCCCGCAACATCCAGCGCAAGGGTGGGCATGACGGCAGTCGGGCTGGACAATTGCGCGGAGCTACCGGCCGGAACGGTCAACAACGACCACGCGTAGGTCAGGAGGTCGCCGTCGACATCGCTGGATCCGCTGCCGTTCAGCGTTACTGTCGCGCCTACTGCGCCGGTCTGGTCAGGACCAGCGTTGGCGACGGGCGCCGTGTTCGCGGTCGTCACAATCACCGTATCCGTGCTCGAGGCAGACGCGTCGGAGACCCTGAGCCTCAGAACGAACTCGCCACGGGTGTCGGCGGTGAACGTCGGGGAGATCGTCGTCGCGCCGGACAATGCAGCGGTGCTGCCTGCTGGCCGCGACACAAACTCCCACAGGTAGGTCAGCGCGTCGCCGTCCACGTCCGTAGAACCGCTGCCGTTGAGCGTCACCAGACTGCCTCGCGCGACGGTCTGGTCGGGCCCCGCATTGGCGACCGGGAGCCGAATTGAAAGTGCTGATGGTGATCTGATCGGGCGCGCTCGCGGCGCCATTGGTGTCGGTTACAACGAGCCGGAGGACAAACGTTCCAGCCGCATCGATGGCGAGCGTCGGGGTGACCGTCGTGGCGTTGGTCAGCGCGCTCGAGCTCGCGGCGGGCGCGGCCATCAGGGTCCACGCATAGGTGAGCGCATCCCCATCGACGTCGGTCGAACCGCCGCCATTCAGTGTCGCAACCACGCCAACAGGGCTGGTCTGATCGGGGCCCGCGTTTGCGACCGGGGGGGAGTTCGTGGTCGGGAACGACAGCGTGGCGGAGGCGCTCAACTGCCCGTCGCTGACCGTAAGGGTGACCACATAGGTACCTGGCCGGTCGGGCACGACCGACGTGGCCGGAGTGGTGGCGTTCAGCGTCGCGGTGCTGCCGGCAGGTCTGGTGGTAAGCGACCACGCGTGCGTCAATGCGTCGCCGTCGGGATCCGAGGACCCGACCCCGCTGAGCGCTACCGTGTTTCCTACCAGCACCGGGCCTGAGAGCGGCACGACTACCGCGACGGGGGGACGGTTGACGGTCGTAATCGATACGCTTGCCTGGCCGGTCAGCGTGCCGTCACTGACAACAAGCTGCACTACGTAAGTGCCAGGGCGGTCCGGGATCAGTAACGCCGTTGGGGTGTTTTGACCCAACGCGGCCAGGCTGCCCGTCGGCCTCGACGTAAGTGTCCACGAAAAGCTCGCGATGGCGCCGTTCGGGTCGGATGACCCACTTCCGTTGAGTAGGACGGGCAGTCCAACGAAAGCGGGGCCTGGTGGCGCGATCACGGCCACTGGCGGGGCATTGCCAGTCACTGGCACGATCGTCCACGAGAGGGCGGTGGTCGAGAACGGAATAGCGCGATTGTGCTGGATGGTAAACGTATCCAGACTGGTCGCGGTCCCGCCGGCCGGCACCGGACCGAAGGAGAGACTCCCCTCGATAACAGTCGTTGCTGGGATTGTGCTGGCCACCGTCGCGGTTGCACTCGTGAGGGCGGGACCGGGATTGGTCAACACGCCGCGATAGGTGAACTCGTAGACGGTTCTCGTGACGGCCCGTTGACTGACGAGCACGTAGTTGCCAACCGTGGGACTCTGGGCGTCGGTCCTAGTCGCGAGGCTCAGGACGGTCAACGCAACGAGCGCAACAACGCACGACCGAACTCTGCAGTCCATGGCTACTCCCGTAGTCGCTGTGAAGGACGACCGCGAAGGGGGGGACGACGAACGTGCCTTAAGTGCTTTGGGGATTCGAACCCGGCGTGCCTAGCGGCCCGAGCGCATCAATCGCTGCCGAGCCCTCAGCGCAGACATGCCCGCACAGCCGCCCAGGAGCAGGAGCAAAGTTCCAGGCTCGGGGACCGGCGTAACGGCGGTCGTCACCCCAGACTCGAGAATCTGAGGTGTGCCGAATGCGTCCAGTTGATAGGTAGAGAAAGACTGACTGCCAGGCGTGCCAAGGCCTGACCAGAGGAAGTCGACCGACAGGACTGAGGAGATCGGCGAACCCACCAGGGCCAGCGCATCGAAGACGCCGTCGGCCAGCAGACCGATCTCAGGATCGAGCAGAAGGATGTCCCAGTCGCTGTTGGTACTGACAAACGCTCCCGGGTCGGTGTCGGGACTGGAACCGAGAAGGGGTCCGTACGCGGTGTAGTCGAAGAAGATCGCCAATCCCTGATCGAACGCAAAGCTGGACCCGTCGACGGTGTAGACATACCTCCAGAGATCTTGACCAGGTGTCGTGTCAGACAAGTCAATTGCCTCGAACCCAATTGTCGCCGCGTGCGCGATTTCGACGGTCGCCGGCGACACCAGCACTAGAGCTGTGACCAATACGGAGCCCAGTCGCCTTCGAAGCCGTGGCAATCCGAAGCGTGGCTGCCCTGCACCCGAATCAGATCGACATTGGCCGACATTCAGAGCCTTGCTCGACACGCCGACGAAGTCTGACCGCATAGGAGTGCCCCTATCAGGCTAAAGAAATAGTTGCTGGTTGCACGGCTGATAGCTCAACCGTGCACGCGTGGACTCTAGCGGCAGTCGCTTCCGCGCACAATCCATCGTGTGGGTAGTTTTTCGTATGCGTAACTGGTGTAGGAATGCTTTACGCAGCAGGCCAGACAAGTTGCGAAGGAACCCGACTTCTGTCTGTCGGCAAGCGCCTTTCCCAGTTGTCTCGGGCTGGACTCGGTGAATCGCATTCCATCTGAGAGGTTGATACCGGGGCCGGAGATCGCGGCTTAGGAATTCCGGCTCTCACATCGTTGAGGCGCACAGGGCGTCCCAAGCAGCGTAGGTCCCGGCTGGCCGAAGCTTTGCGTGCGCCCCAGAAATCCACACAATCAGCGGTTAACGAGAAGCGAAGTCTGACGTCCTGGAGACTATAGTCGGGCTCTGCGCGTCAACGATCGGCGAAAGGCCTGACCGAAATGTTCGGACGTGACCAGAAACCGCTGCAATACTCGACTCCGTATTGCGCAATCCTAAGGGTTCACGATCAGTCACCAACCGGCGCTGAGATCGCTGAAGGCTATCAAGCCCAAAGAGGTGGTGAAGATCGCGACGACGAACGCCGCCGCCCATTACGGGCCCAGGACAAGAGTGTCGACGCTGCGGCTTGCGTCACGACAGCGCATGTCGTGATCGCCCATCGCCAGCCACTGGTCATGGAGGGGCTTGCGCACGTTGTGCGCGGCTGCGTGTCTGGTTCAATCGAGCGCTGCAAGAGCGAAAGAGAGTTGATGGCCGCCCTGTTGGGTGAGCGCGTCGACCTTGCGATAGTCGACGGCGATCTCGAAGAGCATGACAGGCTTCGAGTGGTGCGCGGCGCCCGCAACAGACACGTCACGATCCCCTTGATCGTCATGACGAGTCACGGCCGAGACTCCGACTACTTGAGACTGTATCTCTGGGTATAAGGGGGCTAATCTCACAAGACTCACTCATCGACTCAGTCTCGCGGTGCGTCAGGGTGGTTCTGGCTGGCGGCACCTACCGCGACCACGAACTCGTGAACGACGCGGTAGGTACCCTGCTTAGGCGTCAGGCGGTGCTTCACGAACTTGCGCAGTTACTAACGGCCCGCGAAGTTCAGATTGTCCAATTGATCTCCACCGGGGCCCGCACCCGTGACCTTGCCCTGCGGCTCTGTATTGGCGAGGGCACCTTAAAAGTTCATCTACACCACATCTACAAGAAACTCGATATTTCTGGCCGTAGCCAGCTCATAACTTACGCGCAGCAACGCGGCATCGTGGCTCCGCCGGCATAGACTGGTCCAGGCCCGCTGTTACTCCGCCCGCAGCGCCTCGACCGGATCGACGGCTGCGGCACGCCGTGCTGGCACGTATGCCGCGAGGAGCGCCGACAACCCGAGCACCACCGCAACCGCGGCGAGGGTGGGCACGTCCCAGGGCGGAGTGCCAAAGAGGAGCGTGCGCATCAGCGTCGCTCCCGCGACCGAACACACGAGGCCCAGGCCGATGCCGATGGCGGCCAGGCGCGCAGCCTCCCCGAGCACGAGCTGATACACCGAGCGGCGTGGTGCGCCGAGCGCGAGCCGGACGCCAATCTCGCGGCGCCGCTGGCTCACCGTATAGGCGATCACGCCGTAGAGCCCGACGATGCCGAGGAGCAGCGCGACGCCGGCGAAGCCTCCGAGCAGCCAGGCCGACGACCGGCGTAGATATGCGACTGGCGAGTCCGTGATTCTGTCGGCCATGGTGGCCTCGCGAATCGTGCCGATGTCGGGATCGAGCCGAGTGAGGGCGGTTGCGAGCATGGGCAGGACGGCTCGCTCCGACTGCGTCGTGCGGACGACGAGCGTGAACGACGAATCCGAGCTTTGGTTGAATGGATAGTAGACCGCCGGCCAGATTTCCGAATCGAGTTGGCCTTCCCTTACGTCGGCGACGACGCCGACAATCTCCTTGATCGATTCAGGCGCGAGGGTGATGCCGCCGAACCTCTTGCCGATCGGATCCTCACCCGGAAAGTAGCGCCGCGCCAGCGCCTGGTTGACGATCACCACGCGCGGTTTGGTCGAATCGTCCGATTCGGCGAAGTAGCGGCCGGCTACGAGCGCAGCTCCGATCGTCTGCAGATAACCCGCGCTGACGTCACGCTGATTCACTTCGTTGTGCTCACCGTTGTACGGCCGCCCCACGAACCTGATCCAGTCGGTGTTGCCGTTGAAGCTCACGGGGATCAGGCTGGCGAGTCCGACCGACTCGACCCCGGGCAGCGCGGCGATTCGCTCGGTGATCTGCTTCCCGAGCGCCACGATCTGCTCGTGTGCCGGATAACGGGTGCCGGGCACCGCCACCTGCAGCGTGGCGAGGCGGTCGGGACGAAACCCGAGGTCCACGTTCAGCAGGCGGTAGAGACTCTTGCCGAGCAACCCTGCCCCCACGAGCAGCACCATCGCCGTCGCCAGTTCCAGCACCACGAGCTTGAACCCGAGACGCTGCCAGGTGTTCCCCGACGAACCGCGTTCGCCTTCGGCCATGCCTGCGCGGACGTCCGAGCGCGCAAGGCGGAGCATGGGCGCGAGCGAGCAGACGACAGTCGCGGCGAGCGCAATCGCGCCGGCACACGCCAGCACCCGGACATTCAAGCCGGCGCCGCTCAGGAACGGCATCGACGCCAGCATCGGCGCAGGGATGAGCCCGAGGAGGACCTGCATCAGCCAGCCTGAGAATCGTCACGCCGGCGACGCTGCCGAGCCCGACGAGCACCAGGCTCTCGGTCACGAACTGCCGGACCAGTCGCGCCTTCGAGGCCCCGAGCGCGCTGCGGACGGCGAGCTCGCGCCTGCGGCTCTCGGAGCGGACGAGCACCAGGCTCGCCACGTTGACGCAGGCGATGAGCAGCAGCAGGCCGGCCCCGCCCAGCAGCACGAGGAGGATGGGCCGGATGTCGCCGACAATCACCTCGGACAGATCGATCACGCTGGCGCCCTGATCGCGGTTCGAATCGGGGTACTGCGCCTCGAGTTGCCTGGCGATCGACTCCATCTCGGCACGCGCCGTTTCGATCGCGACGCCGTCCTTGAGGCGCCCGACGCCGCCCAGGTTGTGGCAGCTCCGCCGCGTATCGCACCCGCCAGCTGGCCGCAGCGTCGTCCAGAACTCCACTGCGCCGCGCGGAGCGAATTGAAACTCCTGGGGCAAGACGCCGACGATGGTGTGAGGAACGGCGCTGAGGTTGACCGCTTGACCGATGACGTCGACGCGGGCGCCGAAGCGCTTCTGCCACGCGGCATGGCTGAGGATGACGCTCGGCGGTGCCCCAGGCAGGTCTTCGCCCGTGTGGAAATCGCGGCCGAGCGCCGGGGCTGATGCCGAGCGTGCGAAAGAACCCGTCGCTCACGCGCGCGCCCGTCACGAGCTCCGTGCCCGTGGCCGTCCGCAGCATGTAGCCGCGGCCGTTGTGGACGTCGAGCGAGCTGAGCACGGTGTTCAGCCGCTTCCAGTCGAGGTAGTCGAGATACGAGAGGTTGGCGCGCGGGATCTGCTTCGTGCTTTCCGTCACGTTCACGAGCCTGGCAGGCTCGCGATAAGGCAGCGGTTTGACGAGCGCGGCATCGACGAAGCCGGCGATCGCCACGCTCGCCGCCATGCCGAGCGCGATCATCAGCACGGCGATCGCGGTAAAGCCCGGGCTCTTCAAAAGTTGACGTGCCGCGAAACGAAGATCCTGCCCGAGGTTGTCGAGGAGGTTGAGGCCGCGCGCATCGCGGCACTCTTCCTTCCGCTGCTCGACGCCGGCCATCCCGCGGCGCGCCTGGTCCGGCGTCATGCCGGAGGCGATGTCGGCTTCGATCTGGCGCGCCAGGTGATACCGCAACTCTTCGTCGAGCTCGTCCTCCACTCGTCGGCGGGCGACGAGCGACCGCAATCTCAGCCGCAGGATGTTCCACCAGCGCATCGCAATGCCTCCTGGACCTCAGACGGTCCGGACGATGAGCGTGATTGCCGCAGCGAGGCGTTCCCATTGCGCGGCTTCGGCGTCGAGCGCCTTCTGGCCCGCCCGGGTCAGCGTGTAGTACTTCGCGCGGCGGTTGTTCTCGCTCGTCGCCCACTTGGCGGTGATCCAACCGTTCTGCTCCAGCTTGTGGAGCGAGGGGTAGAGGGCACTCTGCCCGACCTGGAGCACGTCTCCCGACATCTGCCGGATGCGTTGCGCGATCGCCCAGCCATGCATGGGCTCGAGGGCGATGACCTTCAGGATGAGCAGGTCGAGCGTGCCCTGCACGAGATCGGTCGGTTTGCTCACGGGCGCTTCACCTCAGTAACTGACAACACTATGCGCCGGCGAGCCCGTGAACGTCAAGACGGCCGGCCAATCGTGTGTCGCCAAGATGACGGAACCGCCGGGCTCTCGGCGACGTTGTACAGTTTGCGGCTCGATAGCGTTATCAGTAGCGTAGGCGTTGTCAGCGTTGTGCTGATGCCAGCAGCAGCTGACTGAGCAAATGCCCGAGTTGCCGAAGCCTGCCTGTCCGTGAAAGTTGGTGCGACATGAGGCTGAAGACTCGTTGGACCTGCCTGCTCGTCCTGGTCATGGGGCTCGCGGCCGTGACGACTCCCAACGGCCTGGAAGGCCGCTGGAAGCTCGCCGGCGACGGCACGTGCTACCTCGACGTCACCGATTCGGGTCCCGATCAATGCTCAGCCAGCCCAGGGCGCTGGAAGTTGGGCGGAGACAATTCCTGCTTTTGGGATGACGACGACTCAGGCCCGAACCAGTGCACGCCGGCGCCGTTCGGCCGTTGACGAAATGACGCGTCGCTCGCCGGCCCAGCTCGTCAGGCGTGGCACAATGTTTTCCCGTGACGGGCCTTTCAGACGAAGCCGTTCAGCTGATCAGGTCGCTGGACGACTCGCCGTCCCTATTCGATCGGGCTCGCGGCCACGACCCGCGGCGAGCCTGCCTCGCGCGCATCACCGAGTTGGGCGACTATCGCGTGGTACCCCAACTCCTGCGTTTCTTTGCGGCTGACAATCCCCTATCCGAGGAAGTGGCACGGGCCATCGCGCTGCTGGTGGGCAGGTTGGCGCCCGCGGAGCTGTCGCGGGTCGATCTTCAGGCCCGCAGCTACTCGTGCGCCTACGGCGGTTCTGACGATGCGTGGTGGACGTTATCGCCAGCCGACGTTCAGCGGCTCGCCGGCTTGGCCGAGGCATACCCGGCGGCAGTCGGCCTCGTCGCATCCCATCCCAGTGGCTACGTCCGCGCGGCCGCGGTAGAGGCGCTCGGCACATTCACGACCGGCGAGGAGATCCCGTTCCTCGCGATGCGAGCGAACGATTGGGTTGCTCCGGTCGCGGTCAGGGCTGGCACGCTCCTCCAGGCCAGGATCGTGGCAGACAACTCGGCGGCGGTGCTGGCGGCGCTGCCCTTCATCATGCGGATGCTGTCGCAGCGCCGGCAGGACCACAGTCAGGTTGCCGAGTCCCTGCGACGCGTGCTCGCTTCCGATGACGGACGCAACCTGCTGAGTCGGTTACCCACGCTCGATCCACGAACCAGGCGCTTTGCCTTCGAACTCCTCGGTAGCGACACGCCGTCGGCAGACCGAATCCTGCGAGCAGCGTTGGCGGACGCAGACGCAACTGTCCGAAGGAGCGCCATTCGGAAGCTCGTCGCCATGTGGGACGACGAGACGTCAACGCCTGTCCTCGAAGACCTACTGCTGCGGGATCGAGGTCCCGGTGTCCGCAAAGAAGTGCTGACGCTGCTCGCAGAACGGAGCCCAGACCGTGTGCGGCAGCTCCTGCCGCACGTGCTCGTCGAATCGAGCCGCGCGCGTTCGCGAGACGGCTCGCTTTCTCGTGCGGCATCTGGGCGCACCGATTGCCCCTAGAGACGTTTATGTCGCCGGCCTGACGAACTCATCGCCCCGCATCCGTGGCGCGGCCATAGCCGGCCTCGGTGAGAGCGGTACCAGTGCCGATGTCGATCTGCTCGCCCCCTTCCTGGGCGACTCGGCCGCGTCCGTGCATGTGGCGGCGGTGCGCGCGGCAACGAGGCTCGACGCGGAACGAGGCACTGCGCTGGCGTTCGCGGCACTCGGGGACGCACGCCTGTCAGTGCGAGCCGCCGCTCTGGACATCCTGGGGAACCATGCTCGCCGCGTGGATCTCGGCGCAATCGCGAACCGGTTGGGTGACCGGGCCGAGCCCCGGCTGCGAAAGAAGCTGCTCTCGCTGGCACGAGGCGCACCGAAATGGGAGGTGGTGGTGCTGCTACTCGAGATCGCTGGCGATCGAGACGACCAGATGCGCACGCTCGCGTCGCGAGCGCTCGATAGCTGGCTGGAGAACTTCAACCGCAGTCAGACGCCGCCGCGCCCGGCGCAGCTGGAGAGGATCGGCGCGCTGCTCGACAGCCATGGATCGCGGCTTCAGAAAAGGACAGCGAGAGAGCTCCGCTTCATCCTGAAGCCGTAGAGTGACGCGTGCGGCGAGCACATATCGCCGCACGACGGTCGGCACTCCGCCCGCGCTGACCTCTCGCCTCTAGTGCTGAAGGTCGGCGAGGCGCGCCGCGCGCGTCGCCAGATAGTTCCGCTCCGGAATGCTCGTCGTCCGGCCCGCAGCGGCGCGGTAGTGCGCGATGGCCGCGGCGGGGTTGCCGGCCATCTCGTGGAGATGGCCGCGCACGGCGTCGAGACGATAGTGGCCGGCCATGCGCGGATCGGCATCGAGCGCCTCGAGAAGCTGCAGGCCCGCCGGCGGACCACTCACCATGGCAGTGGCGATCGCGTGGTTGAGCGTCACCATCGGATTGTCGGACATGCGCTTGAGGAGACCGTACAAGGCCAGGATCTGCGGCCAGTCGGTATCCTCGGCCCTGGACGCTTCGTCGTGGAGCGCGGCGATCGCCGCCTGGAGCTGATAGGACCCGATCGCGCCGCGCGACAGCGTCTCCGTGATAATCGCCACGCCCTCGGCGATGGCGCTCCGATCCCAGAGCGTCCGATCCTGTTCGGTGAGCGGAATCAGCTCGCCTTGCGGTCCGGAACGCGCCGCGCGCCGGGCATCCGTCAGGAGCATCAGCGCCAACAGGCCCGACACCTCCCCCGCCCCATCCCCACCGTCGCCGAGCAGGTTGCGCACCGCGCGCGTGAGCCGAATGGCCTCGATGGCGAGATCGCGGCGCTGCAGCGAGGCCCCGATGCTGCTCGAATAGCCCTCGTTGAAGATCAGGTAGAGCACGTGCAGGACGGCGCTGAGCCGTTCGGACCGATCCGCGTCGGTCGGCAGGCGGAACGAGACGCCGGAGGTCTTGATGCGCTGCTTGGCGCGGCTGATCCGCTGCGCCATCGTCGCTTCGGGCACGAGAAAGGCGTTGGCGATCTCCGCGGTCGTGAGGCCGCCGACCGCGCGCAAGGTGAGGGCGATCGCCGACGGACGCGTCAGCGAGGGATGACAGCACATGAAGAGCAGGATGAGCGTGTCGTCCTGGTCCATCCAGCTCTGGATGCCAGCCTCGCCGAGGCTCGATCCGAAGTAGTCAAACGACGGCGGCTCGGACGGGACCTGCAGGACCACGGCCGTCTCGCGGCGGCGCCGGGCCAGCTCGGCGCGCACGTGATCGGTCATGCGTCGCGCCGCGACGTGGATCAGCCAGCCGCGCGGGTTGTCGGGCACGCCCTCCTTCGGCCACTGCAGGGCCGCCGCGAGGAGTGCCTCCTGCACCGCGTCTTCGGCGGCGGAAAAGTCGCCGAATCGCCGGATCACCGCGCCGAGAACCTGCGGCGCGAGCTCGCGCAGCAGGTTCTCGCCAGCCGGGTTCAGGGGGTCGGGCGTCACATCTCCACGGGCGGTGCGCTCATCACTTCACGCACTTCGATCGGCATGTTGAGCGGCACGCCGCCCTTGCCCGGTGCCGCCGACGCGCGCGCGGCAATCTCGTATGCCCGTTCCTTGCTCTCGCAATCGACAATCCAGAAGCCGGCGAGAAACTCCTTCGCCTCGGGGTAAGGGCCGTCGGTCACTTCCGGTGCCCCGCCCTTCCCCGCCCGCACGAGCCGCGCGTCTTCCGGCCCGGCCAGACCCTGCGCGTCGGCGAGCTCGCCGGCGTCGGTCAATTCCTTGTTGAACCGGTGCATGAACCCGATGTGGGCCTTGATGTCGTCCATCGGCCAGGTGCCGATGCCCGCGTCCTTCCAGCCTGTCCGCGGCGCGTGCATCATCAGCATGTATTTCACGTCTGAACTCCTTTGACTCGCTTGTCGGCCACCCGCCCGAAGCGAGAGCCCAGGCCGGGCGCCGACGGCGGTGTTTGGCGCGTATTCCGCTCGCCATGCTCGGTGAACCCCGAGCATGGCGACGGTTTCACTGTAAGTCGATGCCGGCCGCGGGATCTCGACATCCCGGCAGCGGGCCCGGCACGATTTTAGGAGAATCGCCCTCGACCGTGCCGCTCACGGCTTGCCGCCCGGGGCGAGCGGCTTGGCGTACTTCAGCATCTCGGGCACGAACCCCGCCCGGTCGTAGAACCGCCTGGCCCTCTCGTTGGCGGCGAAGACGTTGAGCGTCAGGAGCGAGTGGCCGCGGCGCCGCGCCCAGACTTCGGCGTGCTCGGCGAGCGCGCGGCCGACGCCCGACCCTTCGGCGGCGACGGTGGTCGCGAGCACCGAGATGTGCGCGTGACGCGTCCCGAAGAAATCGGTCGTCTCGAGCACATGAAGGCAGCCAACGGGCACGCCGCCGCGCTCGGCGACGAACACTTCGCTCTCGGGAGAAGCGGCTCTGACGGCGGCCACCATGTCTCGCGCGTCGGCGGTCGCGATCTCCTCCGCCTTGCGCCACGGCGGCAGCGCAAACGCCGCGAGCCGCCCCGCGAGCTCGACGAGCGCAACCTCGTCAGCCACGGTGGCGGCCCTGATGTGAATGCGTTCGTTCCGACACACTGGGCATCCGGGTATTTGACCACGAAGGCCTGCCCACCCGTCGGGAGGTTCGTCGATCGGTTACCTGGCTCCCGTCGATTCGCCTACCGCACTCACTGCGCGAAGATGCAGCCGATGTCCTGCCCGTCCGTGCCGGCGTCGATATACGGGCTCGACGAGACCAGCCGGTAGTCGCGCGTGGCCGGGTCCACGAACCCGGCGGTGAAGTTCGCGACGGTCGGAAAGAAATTGTCGGGCGGATAGCGCGACGCCACCGACTGTGTCGCTGGCGAGCACGTTCCGGCGGACCACGTAGCCCGGCGCGTAGTACGCCAGGCTGACGGTGCCCGAGCTCTTGCCGCTGCCGAAGATCCCGTAGCCGTTGTGCTTGCCCATGTTGTTCGTGAACCGAAGCCGGCGATCGGCCGCCCGTCACCCTCACGCCGCTGGCGTTGATGTAGCTGCCGAGTAGAAGAGCACGATGTTGCCGGTGTGCAGCACCGTGTTGTGATCGATCGTGACGTTGCGCGGCTCGCCTCCGATCTGCGCGAACGTGCCGGTGCCACCCCAGTTGCCGGCGTGGATGTCGTAGGCGAGGTTGTTCTTGATGAGGAGACGCGCCAGCTGGCCGCTCCGCGCCGTGTCGTCGTGTCCGAGGATGTTGAAGACCGAGCTGGCCGAGCGGATCACGTTCGAGCTGAACTCGACGTCCTCGATCACCACCCAGGGCGTGCGACCGCTCGAGTTCCGGGGCGTCAGCACGACGGCGAACCCGGCCTGGGCGCCGCTCCAGTTGTACTCCATCGAGGTTGCGGCGCACGAGCACGCGACGCGCGTTCTTCAGCTCGAACAGGTTCTTGACCGTCCACGACGTGCCGCGCCATTGCGGGTCTTTCGTCAGCACGTTGTCCTCGACCAGGATGTCGCTCGGGATCGACATTCGGGATGTTGATCTGCGCGCCGCCGAAGAGGATGTTCTCGCCCGCCGCCTCGAGATAGTTGTTCCGAATGGTGATCGGTCCCGGCGTGTTCCAGCCGGCAATGGCCTGCGAATCCTGACCGACGTCCTTGATGTCGCGGATGTCCGAGTTGGCGATCGTGACGTGCGCGGCATTCACCGCGATCCCGCGCCGCTGGCCGACCGCGGCGTCGCCGGTGATGAGCACGCGATCGAGCTCGATGATGGTGCGGCACCTCGGCGAGCGTGGTCTGGGCGTCGCGGCCGAGCGCGATCACGTCGCCATCGCCGTTGACGTTGGCGTCGAAGCCCACGCCGACGATGCGGTAGTAGCTCGCGCCGCTCGCGGTGGTCAGCGCCGACGCGCCGTTCGGCGACTTGATCGTCGCCAGCCGCGTCCGATAGCTCGGATCGATCCGGGTTCCGGCCGGCGGGCAGCGACGTGTTCGTGGTGATGACGATGAAGCTCGTGCCGCCCTTGGCCGGCAGCCTGAAGTTGCCGGTGTAGGTCGCGCCGGCGGCGAGCCGGATCGTCGCGCCGGGCTGCGCCTGATTGAGCGCCGCCTGCAGATCGCCGCCGGCGGGCACGTCGATCGTCGTGCCCGGCGGGGTCGTTCCGTAGCGGACGGTGAGCTGCGGACGGTTGCCGGCCGTCGACGCCTCGCTCGAGTGGTACTCGCGGTAGCTGTCCTTCGCATCGCCGCCGCCGCCGACGTCGACGAGCGCGATTCTGACCTGCCGCTCGAACTCGCCGTTGACGGCGCGCTGCGCGAGCGCCGTCAGGTCGAAGGTGATCTTCGCTCCCGCGACGTTCGTCACCGTGCCGGAGGCAGCGACTTCGCCGAGATCGCCTCCGGGCGTCTGCCACGCGACGCCGGTCTGCCGGTTGTTCCAGGACGCCTGCGTTTCCTGAAACGCCGCCGCGAGCCGAAGGCCGTGACCGGACGCGTGGCACCCTGAGTGCCCAGTCCGGACTTCAGCGTCAGCGTCAGCGTGGCGGACGTGATGGCGGTTCGATCGGGAATCGCTGCTGGCGTTGAAGCTCAGGATGGTCCGGCGCTCCCACTCGGGCACCGTGCTCGACCGCGTCAGGAGCACCGGGCCGTCCTGGTTCGTCGCCGCGTACGGCCCGTTCCTGATCGTCGTATCGATGACCTGCGAGTCCGGGACGTTGAGCACCACCGTCGTCTGGGCCTCGGCGCGTGGACGACGCTGGCACCGCCGCAGCAGCGAGCAGCACAAAGCGCGAAACACGTGCGCAGACACTCGACCTGGGCGTATCGCACCCGCGCTGAACAGACGCATGCAACCTCCTGAATGTGTGGAAGACCAGATCGAAATCAGGTGGCGCAGGGATCTGACCGAGTGGGAGGTCGGCAGAGGACCAGTCGCAGAGGCCGTTCCGGATGTCGTTGGTGCGGCGATTCTAGCGGACCGGCGATCGGGTCTCAAGCTGAGCGGTCGCGTGCTCATCCATAGGGAGGAGTCGATAGAGTCGCGTGTCCCCGCGGTGCCAGGGCCCTCCGGTGACGAACTGGAGGGCCGCGCACTGGTCCATGCGGGCAATCAGCTGCTCGGTACTCGCCACGCCGCATGAACGTCCCGTGCACGATGACGTGCGTGACCCCTCGCCGTCTGAGCAGCAGCGATCGCGGGCTCGTCCGGAAAGCGCTCGAGGCTATCGTGCAACTCGATGTACGACGGCGGACTGAAGCCACTGTAGCCGTTCACGAGCGCGTTCCAGTGGAACGTCGAGAAGTACATGTAGGTGGGCTCGATCGAGATGTCGGGCCGCACGAGCGGGAGCTCGAGCAGGACGTTCGGCGAGTCAGCGGGCAGCGCGGCGTAAATCGGCGGCGCGGTTGTCCAGATCGTCCGGAGCATCGGCACCGAACGATATTCGAGCGCGACACCGAGAGACAGCGCGGCGAACAGGACCGCCCACGACTGGCGGTTGCGCACCGTCGTCGCCAGCCGCTGCACGCCGTAGCCTGCCAGGATCGCCAGCGCGAGCCCCACCACCATCGCCATCCGCGCCGGCACGCGCAGGCCGCGGTAAGGCAGGACGTACTCGTGAAGCCATGGGTACAGGAACCCGTTGAAGCCGAGCGACACGTCGAACGCAACGACGAGACCGAAGCCGTACGCGATCCGGGCGGCCGACAGCGGCGGCCACAGCCCGATGAGGGCGATGAGCGGAACGACGAACCCCATGAAGAGCTCACGCTCCTGCGCGCCCAGCCGGAACGTCGTCCGTCCGAACATGACGTTCTGCGGATGCGCCGCCAGGTAATTGCGAGGAAGCGCACTGTAGAAGCGGATCTCGGACTCGGGACGTTCGCCGACGTTCTCGCGCGCGGCAAAATAGGGCACGGCCATCGGCACGATCAAGAGGCTCGCGAGCACGGCGCCGGCCATGAGCGATCGGATCGCCGCGCGGGCCCGCGCTGCCCCTTCCGCAATGAAGAGCGCCGCCGCGACCGGGGCCATGAAGGTGCACAAGAAAGATGCCGTAGTACCAGGATGACAGGCACTGCAGCGCCAGGAAGAGTCCCGTCAGCAGGCCGTCACGAATGCGCCCGTGCTTGATGGTGCGGTGCAGTGCCCAGAGGCACAACGGCATCCATTGCGACATCTGCAGCTCGAGATGCGCGTAGTGCATGAAGCGATACGGAAGGAACGCGAAGATGAACCCGGCGAGAAGCGCGGCCGGCACACTTCCGGTCAGCGATCGCACGAGCAGAAACATCGCCGCGCCCGAGAGCGCGAAGCCCGACAGAAAAATCAGGTTGTAGGCGAGCAGCTGCGGAACGCCAGCCCAGATGAGCGGCGCAGTGACGAGCGCGGGCACGATCATCGCGTCCGAGAACGCCAGCGTCCCGCGCTCCGGATGGAAGATGTTCCCGTCGAACAAATTGAGAGGATCCCTCGGCAGCTGGTGGGCCACCCATGCCAACCGCCAGGTGGAGAAGAGCGCGTCGCCTTCGTTGCGGGCGACCGTGCTCCCCAACTGCTGCACCTGCGGATACGTCATGACCGCGGTCAGCGCCACGAAGAGCGCAACGACCGCAAACACCCAGGCCGTGCACACGACGAATCTGCGGCGGTGGCTGTGCAGGTCCTGTGGAGCCGGACTCGGCGAAAAGTCCTCGGGCAAGGGGCCGGCGGCACGCGCAGCGGCACCTATTCCCCTGCCAATCGCGCGGAATCCCGCAAGGATGCGGCCGTGCAGCGGCGGGTGGCGTACAAAAACGTGACGCGCGAGCAGGAGAATACCCGCCCAGAAGAGGGGGCGCCATTCCGATCGGATCGAGATCCGCTGGCCGCCCAGCACGAGTACGAAGCCACCCTCGATCGCGACAAATACAGCCAGAAACAGCAGCGCAACCGCACTCGCATCCGCCGCGTGTGCCCACCACGGCAGGGTCGTCCGACGCAAAGGCATCCTCCGTGCAAAGCAAGATGCCGACCGTGCGAGCCGGCTCTTCAATTCGACTGCATTCTACACGGCTGCAACCCTGATGTTCGCTTCGGATCGTACCGACGTTTCATTTAGACGAGCGGCGTGCCGCATCACAAGGAGAACGTCTGCCATGCGGATCCTGATTTCGCCATACGCCGTTGTGTTTGCGGCGGTTGTTCTTGCCGGTGGGTGCGGTGGGCAGACGCCGGACCCGCCACCTGCGGCAACGCCTCAACCGCCGGCGGCAGCGGCAGACGATGCCGATCCGGCCGATGACGCCGTGCCGGCGCCGAACGTTCGTACGGCGGAGGTCCTCGCCAAGCTCATGCCGTCAAACGGTACCGGGTGCGCGCCGGGCGCCAGGTGCATTCGCGTGACTCAGATGGGCAAGCCTTCGTCGAGCGGCGGCTCGATCGCGCAATGCCGCGGCGAGTTCGCCGACTTCATGGTTCCGCGCGCGACGATTCCAGCCGCCTACGCCGGCCCCTGGTTCCAGCCGAACCTGATCGAAAACGCCCACACCGGCGTGCCATCGGGGACGCGTCCATGGCGCAATTTCGATCCGCGCAATGTCAGCCAGCGCCTGGCCTATCTGCTGGCGCTCAGGAACTACGCGTTCGCCAGCGAGCCGGTCAGGAGCATGACGCCGCAGCTGACCGCCGACAGCGACTATTTCGACGCCACGGGCGGCACGGTACCCGCCAATCAGCGCTCGCAGAAGTGGTATCCCGCGCCGCGTATGATCTTCGGCAGTCCCAGCACGTCCGGCGTGCGCGAGGCCGCGCGCGGCATGACGCTCGAACGGCCCGTCGATGTCGGCGAGCTCGGGGGCAACACGGCCGTCTTCCGCAACTACGCCGTCGCCTATTACGACGCGCGCGGCGCACGCACCTTCGCGCGTGTCTGGTCGACGGCGACGCCCGGAATCGACACACCGGACCGGTCCAGGATGCGTTTCACGGCTGGCGGCCTCGTCTACAAGCTGCTCTACTCCGCCGCCCGGCCAACCGACTTCCCGCAGGATCTGCTCGCCGGCTCGCACACGGTTCAGATCCTGCCCAATGGCAGCGGGGCTCCTCTACCGTACGACTTCTGCAGATCGACATCGCCGTCAAGGATGAACGCGCCGGCCCGACCGGCTGGTATTTCGCCACGTATGCCTTCGACCGGACGGTGCCAGGCAACTCGCCGTGGCGGAAGATGGTGCCGGTCGGCCTGATGTGGGGGAACGATCCTGGCGGGCTGCCGCTCGCCGAGTCCTGGATCAATCCTGGGGCGCCGGCGTACGCGAAGGCGCACCTCGGCGTGGACGATCGCCTGAATGGCCCCGTGGACAACGAGGACTCAGCGTGTATGAGCTGCCACTCGACGGCGCAGTCACCGTCCCTCGCCAACATGGTGCCCCCCGACGGCGGCGGGTGCGGCTCGATGCGCGCGAGCTGGTTCCGCAACCTTCCCGGCACACAGGCCTTCGGCCGATTCGACCCCGAAGGCGCGCAGTGCCTGACCGCGCTCAACGGCCTCACGCTGACAGCCGCAGACTATTCGCTGCAATTGGCATCGACGGTCACACGCGCGATCTCGACCACCCAGGAAAGCTTCAACCCGTGCACCTGGGACGACGCGAATCCGCCGTCGGCCGGGCCGACGCCTCCGTCCGGACCTGCGGGCATGGCACCTGGACAGAAGCCGCCGCGGGTGTTCCCGGTTACACGGGATCCGGCGAAGAACGACTAGGCCGGCACACCATGGCGACGACGCTGCGGATAGCGACGTTCAATCTGGAAAATTTCGACGATCCGGGGCCCGGCGCGCAGCCGTCGCTCGCGGCGCGCGTGGCATTGATGCGGCCGCAGATGGAGCGCCTGCGCGCCGACGTCCTCTGCCTGCAGGAAGTCAACACGCAGACCGTGGACGGCGTCCGCACATTTGCCGCGCTGGACGAGTTGCTCGCCGGCACGCCGTACGCCGGGTTCGGCCGCGCGTTTACGACGGTCGCGGCCGGGACCATGGCGCTCGACGTCAGGAACCTGGTCACCTTGAGCCGCTTCCCCATTGCGTCTCATCGCCAGATCAAGCACGAGATCACGCCGCGCCCGGCGTACCGCCGCGTCACCGCCATTCCGCCCGATGCGAGCGCGATCGACGTCACCTGGGAGCGGCCGATCCTGCAAGCGGCAATCACGCTGCCGGATGGCTCGACCCTTCAGGTGCTGAACCTGCACTTGAAGTCGAAGCTGCCAACCGACATTCCCGGGCAGCATCCGAGCCAGTTCCTCTGGCAGTCAGCCTCGGGATGGGCCGAGGGCTCGTTCTTGTCAGCGATAAAGCGGATGGGACAGGCAATCGAGACGCGAATGCTGATCGATCAGATCTTCGACCTCGACCCGGTCGCGCGCATTGCCGCCTGTGGCGATTTCAATGCCGACCTCGACGAGGTGCCGCTCGAGGCCATTCGCGGCGATGTGGAAAACACGGGGAACCCCGCGCTGGTTTCTCGCTTGATGATCCCGTGCGAGCGGAACATCCCGTCCTCGGCACGCTTCAGCCTGTATCACCACGGACGGCCGGTGATGCTCGATCACATCCTCGTATCACGGTCCCTGCTGCCCTACTGGCAAGCCACCGCGGCGCACAACGAGATCCTGCACGACGAGTCGGTCGCCTTCGCTGTCGACACGACGTTTCCGGAGTCGGATCACGCGCCGGTGGTAGCGGAGTTCCTATTGCCGTAATCGCCGCCTGGCCGGTTCGTCAGGCTAGGTCGCGGGATCCTTCTGTCGAGTCTTGACGATGCCGCCCATCAGACCGAAGCCGATGATGACGAGCGCGCCCACGATGATCCATGTCTGGCTGACGCCTATCCTCGACGCGCCATACGCAAGGCCCGCCACTACCAGCAGCGTCCCGATCAGGTAGATAACGAAATTAGTCATCGGTCACTCCAGTCGGTTCGGCTGCAAGACACTCGCCAGACCGAGCATCCGACTCTGCCGTCGCTGCTATAAGTCCCGCGTCATCTCGATCATGGTGCGCCGGAAGCCGAGCCGTGCGAACAGCCGCAGGGCGTCCTCGTTGCGCTCGGCCGTCCAGAGCATCACGCGTGCGGCATCGTGGTCGCGCAGCCACGCGATCGCGGCCTCGATGAGCGCCGTGCCGGCGCCGGTGCCCCGCCCATCGTCTTCGACCAGTACGTCATGGATGAAACCCGCCGGTCCGCGCAGCTCCTTCCACGACATCGGCTCCAGGCCGGCATAGACGTATCCGACGACCCGGCCATCGACTTCGGCGACGAGCACCACGGCGTCGTCATCCTCGAGTTGCGAGCTCAGGAAAGCCGCGTAGCCGCGTTCGGCACCCTCGCCCGCAGCGAGAAAACGCTGCGGGTCGAAGGCGTAGTGCGTACGCATCAGCGCCGCCCCCAGCGCCCCGAGCGCCCTGGCATCGCGTTGCTCCGCCCGGCGGATTGTCAGCATATGGAATTCTCACCGACTGACACGCGGACTCACGCTGACGGCGCCCGCGCACAAGCGAACTATCAGTCCTTCGCCACCAGCACCGAGTACAGAGGCGCCCGTTCATAAATCGACGGCCGTGAGCCGAGACCGACGACGCGAGCGAAACCCGCGGCCAGGCAGAGTTGCGCCAGCGCCGCATGGTCGATCGGGAATGGCACCCACGGATTCGCGCGATCGGTGTCGTACTCGACGATGAGCAGATGCCCGTCCTCGGGGAGAGCAGCGCCGCAGTGGCGAAGAAACGCCGATTGATCCCTCACGTAGTGAAGCAGGTTCGCGAGCAGTAGGCCGTCGATCGCTCCGAAGGGCCAGGGCAGCTCGGTTACGTCACCGTGCCACCGACGAATCGAAACACCGTGCTGTTCCGCCGGGAGCGCGCGCAGCGCGTCGGAGTCGAGGTCCATCGCGTGGACAGTGCTGCCCGGCGCGAGCGCCGACGCCAGCGCGCGTGTGAAGGTGCCATCACCGCAGCCGAGATCCGCCCAGACCTGCGGCGAGGGTGAGGCGAGCTCTGAGGACGTCAGCAGCTGAACCGCATCTGCGTGGCGCACATCGTCATTCTGTCACCGCGCGGCCGGAGGGTGGGCGACCGACGGCGAGCGCCGAGTTCACGGCCTGATCCGAGTCACGGTTCATGGAACCGGTCCCGCTTCGGAGCTTTATTTCTGACACCCGGGACAGAAGAAGGTGGACCTGCCGACCTGCGTGATGCGTTTGATCGTGCCGGGGCAGTCCTTGCGCAGACAGCGCTCGCCCTCGCGGTCGTAGACCCGGAAGCGCGGCCGGCGGCTGGGGCGCGCGGGGTAGCTCTCGCCCCGGTCGATGGCCTCGCGCAGGACGGTCTTGATGGCCGCGGCCAGCCGCGAGGCGCCATCGCGCGGCGCACCGGTTCGCGTCGCGATCGTCGACGCGCGCCGGCGCGGCGACAGCCGCGCGCGATGGAGCGCCTCGCTCACGTAGATGTTGCCGAGGCCCGCCACGACCCGCTGATCCATGAGGGCCGCCTTGAGCGAAGTCCGCTTGCCGCGGCACGCCTTCGCCAGCACCGCGGCGTCGAACTCGTCGGCTAGCGGTTCTGGTCCGAGGCGCCCCAGCACGCGATGCGCGCGCGACATCCCCAACGGCCACGAGATCCATGGACCCGAATCGCCTTGGGTCGTTGAACGTGATCGTTGCCGCCGGCGACATCTCGAACGTCACGTGATCGTGACGGCCGGGCTCGGCGAGAACGCCGCCGGCCGCGACCACGCCGTCGAGGCGAAATTCGCCCGACATTCCCAGATGCATCACCAGCGTGTCACCCGACGAAAGGTGCGCCAGAAGGTACTTGCCGCGCCGGGTCAGCTCGTTGACCGTCTGCCCTCGCAAACGGGTCGCGAACGCATCCGGGAACGGCGACCGCAAGTCGGCACGACCCAGCCAGACACGCTCGATTCGCGCTCCGCGCATCGCCGGCTCGAGCAGTCGGCGAGTGCGTTCTACTTCTGGCAGCTCTGGCACACGGTCCTCATCTCAACGTCCGATCGTCGTCTTTTTTCTCCCGCACGGATCCGACCGCATTCATTCTACCGACATCCTCATCCGCGACCGGCGCGCCCGCGTGTTGCGCTCTGCCCAAGCTGAACGGCTCGGCCTCTCGTCTCGAGTGGCAACCCCCATGCATCTGTTCTCCGGGAAGGCTTTTGGTGCACGCATCCGCACATGATCGCCCCCCGGGGGGCGCACTCATGGAAAGGAAGGTTACATGGCTCGGCACATGGAGAAACAACCCGATAACCTCACCCAGCGTGAGCTGGTGATTACCCGCGTCCTTGACGCCCCGCGAGAAGCGGTGTGGGACCTGTGCACCGAGCGCGCACACGCGATGGAATGGTGGGGACCGAAGAACTTCACCGTTTCTGCGTTCGAAATGGACCTGCGCCCGGGTGGAACCTGGCGCGCCGTCATTCGCTCGCCCGAGGGCCAAGATTATCCCCAGCACGGGACGTACGAGCTCGTCGATCGACCGGAGCATCTGGCGTTCACATTCGTCTGGCAGCGGGAGGGTCCAGGGAGCGAAATGCTGTGCACGTTGAGCTTGAAGGAGAATGGAACCAGGACGGAAATGACGTTCCGGAAGGGGCCCTTTCCTTCCGCTGAGTCGCACAACTCAGAGCTCGACGGTTGGAACGAGTGCTTCGATCGGCTCGAGAAGTACCTCGAGCGCAGCCGGGTCGGAGCGGGGCAGCCGGTCTGAGAGCTCAGCGCTACTCGTACGTGAACCACGCGGTTGCGGTCGCAGCAGTCTTTGCTTTCAACCGCACCCAATGCGCGGCGAAGCCGTCGGGGAACCGGTGCACGACGGCCTCGCCCGCAGGAACGTCAACGGCCGCGTACTGGTGCCATGAGCCCGTCGCGAGAAAGTCCACTTCGATCGCAAACGTGACCGGCTCGTCGCGGTCGTGCGACAGTGCCACGGACTTCCTCCCGAAATTGGTCATCAGGAACGGATCGCTCGTCGCGCCGGCCTCGACCGCCGTTTCCTTCCACGGGCCCCCTTCCCCACCGGGCGCGCCGAGCTTGTAGAGATCGTCGACCGCGCCGAACCACAGCCCATCGCCGGCCGGACCTGACGAGAAGTAATGCCCGTCCGCTGGCGCGCCTCGTCTCGTGCCGGCAATGACCAGCAGCCCCCGCCACGTCGCAAAGTCCGCGATCCGCGCCCGGTGCGAAGCGACCGGCTTCATCCGTCGAAAGTCGGGAACTGTCTTTGTCTCCAGGCGCGGAATCTCGTAGAACGTACCCTGGATGTGGGCGAGATACCGTTCGGACACGACCTCCCGCACGCCGCGCATGCCCGCTGCGGAAAACACATCGCGGCTCCGCGGCAGCCGCCAGCGATGACCGGCCGCGTCAGTCACGAGCACCGATGCCGCGTCCACTTCGTAGTCGATGGCTGGCTCCGCTGAGCGCTCCAAATCGGCGATCTTGTCCAGGGCCTCGACGCCGCGTGAACTCCAGCCGCTCGTTGATCTCGTAGTAGGCCTTGTCGACCGGCCGTCCGGCGTCATCGTAGCGCCGCGCCAGGAACTGGAGCGCGCGCGAGAAACCGGCCGGACGCAGCAGTCCGCCGGTCCAGGCTGAGGCGGGCTCCCTCGCCGCGAGACTCGAGAAAATCGCCTCCTGGTCGGCCGTCGGCGTCCTCGGGCTGGAGAGGTGAAGAAACGCCGTGGCGGTACACGCTCGATCGGCCTTCACGCGCAGCCACTCGGCTGGTGTGGCGTCGGTCAGGAGAACCGGGACGTAACCGTTCGCGGAGACGCGCGCTGTTTTCCATTCCTGCCAGTTGCCATCGCCACGCGGATCGATCTCGATCGCAAAGCTCACGTCGGAGGCCGCGCGATGCGCCAGGTGCAGGCAGCCCTGAGCGTAGCCGGCGACGAGCACCGAGTCGCTCGGCTTGTCTGGCGTCACGGCGTCGTCGACCCACACGCCGCCCCAGCCGGAAGCGGGCCCGAACTCGGTCGCGAGATCCGGACGCGATACGAACCGCAGGTTCGACTGCGGTTTTGACGCCAGCAGATTCTGCAGAATCGACGTGTCGTCGCCGGCGAGCACCACGCGGCCGTTCCACTCGGTGAAGTCGGTCGTGTAGTGCAGGTGCGTGGCGAGCGGGCGGATACCGCGCGCCGCTTTCGCGTCGAACGCCGATGGAAAGTCGAAGAAGGTCCCGTGCATGTTCAGGAGGAGTGGGCCGTCGCCGATTGCGCGTATCCTCGGCCACTCGGTGAACCACCCGTGTGTTGGATCGTAGGTATAGCTGCCTTTGGGCAAGCGGTACGTGCGCCACGCGCCGTCGGACCGCACCTGCAGCAGCACCGAGCGCTTGTCCCACCCCACGCTCCACACCGGCGCGCCTGGAGTCAACTCGCCCTCGAGACCGCCCGGGCCTGTCACTTCGGTATGCGGCCGGCGAGCGACGATCGTCCAGTCCTTACCGTCGAATTCCGCGAGCGCGCCCGCGTCCTCCGGCCCTTTCGACCAGGAGGCTTCAGGCGCTTCCCAGCTCAGCTTGTCGAGGTCGGCTGTTCGCAGCTCCCCGTTGTTGGCGACGATGAGCCGCCCCTGCCCGGTATAGCCGCCCTTGGCATGCCAGCCGGGGACGGGCTTCACGAAGAGCCGAGTCGGTTCGAGCGTCCGAACGTCGACTTCCCAGATGGGGCCCTCCATGTCGATCATGTAGACCTTGCGCGCGGGCTCGGTGAGATGCCGGGCTATGGCGGTGATCCGCGCAGGAAAGCCCTTCGTCTGGTCGATGGCCCGCACCTGCCCCTTGTCATCGATGAAGTACGGCCCCATGACGAGCTGGCGCGACTCGCGATGGATCATGCGTCCGGCATGCGTGCCGCCGACGCTTTCCGGGCGAACGGTAATCTGCAGCCGGTCGTCGATGTCGTAGAGCTTGTCAGGACTGCCGGTACGCCGATGCGGCGGGTACGTCATCAGCCACAGCCTGCCGGCCCATGGGACGACGGCGCCAATGCCACATTCGCGATCCTGCGCGCCACCGACGTCGTTGAAGACCGCCAGGTGCGGATAGATCCCGCTGATCTGCAACAGCGCGGTACCGCGTACGCCGCCCTGGCCCTCTTGCGACTCCCCTCTTCCGGCGCCAAGGCACATCAGCGGCGGCGACGCCAGTGCCACGAGCATGGTCCGGCGGCTGATCTCCAGGCGCTGGACGCGAACGACGCCGTTGTTTTGTCATGAATCGCTACCGATCGATGGGGCTAGAAGTACAGCTTCACGCCAAACTGCACGCGGCGTGCCTCGCCCGCGCTCGTGACCTGGCCGAACTCTCCGGAGAGAAAATTCGTGTTCGGCTGGTTGAAATTGACACGGTTGAACAGGTTGAAGAACTCCGCCCGGAACTGAAGGCTGCTGGTCTGGCTGAAGGCGATGTCTTTCACGAGCGCGAGATCCACCGAGGCAAAGCCCGGGCCGCGCGGGTTCCCCAGCGCCCGTGGCGTGTCTCCGAACGTGAATGGAGGCGGGGCGGCAAAAGCGCTCGTGTTGAACCAACGGGTGAGGCTTTGATCGTCGGCCGGGAGCTCAGGGTCCCCTACCATATTCGGGCGATCGGCCGGTAGCGTTCGCGCCTCTGATCACCAATGGCAGTCCGCTCCGCAGCGAGAGAATACCGTTCACACGAAATCCTCCGACGATATGCGCGAGCAGCCCGGAAGACAGGAAGCGCCGACCCGTCCCAAAGGGCAAATCGTAGAGCGCGCTCGTGACGAACTGGTGGGTGACGTCCTGCGGCTCGATCGAACGGCACGACGCGCGGTCGAATTTTGCGTTCTGACTGCACATGACGTTGCTCTGTGGCGCGCCGCCAATCGTAGCGAAGTCGATGATGTTGCGCCCCACGTCACCAGTGAGCTTGGCGAGGGTATACGACACCAGGAACCCTACCCCTTGCGAAAACCGCCGCTCCACCTTCAACTGACCGCTGTGGTACTTGGTGCTGCCGAGTGGCGGATTCGTGACGGTGATATTCAGATATTGGGATAGGGCCGAAGCGCCTGGCGGCGCGCGATGGTCGAGCCGCTCAACGGCGTCCCCGGCGGGATGACGCCGAAGAACGGGTTGGGAACGCGATCGTCGAGCGCCAGGCCGAGAGAATTGTACTGGGGATCGAGCTGGTTCAGGTCATAGCCGTAGCCGATGACGTGCGTCCCATGGCTGCCGGCGTACGCCACTTCAACCAGGGTCGCGGCACGAAACTGACGCTGCACAGTCAGGTTCCATTGCTGCACCGTCGGCGTCGGCCGGTTCCTTTCGAAGTAGCGTCACGTTGTTGCCCAGGAAGCTGCTGGGGCCCAGAGAATTCCCGGACGGCTGGATGATCTGCGGCGGGCCGGCCGACAGCTGGAATCCTGGGAAAGCCGCGCCCTGTGGCGATTGAAATGGCGTGCGTGACCGAGAAGCCTTGCGTATCGGGATACTCGAAGACCGCGCTGTGATAGTAGAAGATGCCGTATCCTGCGCGCACGACCGTTCGGCCGTCGCCGACGATGTCCCAGGCAAACCCAGCGCGCGGACCGATGTTGTTGTAGTTCGTATCGTAGGCCCGGCGGCCGAAGTCCACGCCGGCGTACTGGAGCACGCCGGGAGTTCCGGTCACGGGATTGACTTCCGTCGGATTGAAGTTCGAGTAGCGATCGAAGCGGTCGGTGGGCGCCGTGATCAGGTCGTAGCGCAGGCCAAGGTTCAAGGTCAGCGTTGGCAGGACCCGGTAGTCGTCCTGCACGAAAGCGCCGTAATACCACCACCCGTCGGCTCGGGCCAGGGAGGAGTTGAGGCTGCCCGCCGCTCACGGCGCCAAGGAGGAATGTCGCCAGCCCGAAACCGGTGGTCCCCGACGTGTCCTGCGGGTTGCCAGTCATCGCCCGCGTGAACTGAACAAGCCGGAGACCGGCGCCCGGCTGCAAGTTGTTTCGCAGATTCACCCGCATATCGATGCCTGTCTTGATCGTGTGCCTGCCCCGACAGAATCTGACGTTGTCGGCCAACTGGCCCACCGTCAGGCCACGTTGCGACAACTGACCCGCCGAGCTGCCAATGGACTGAACATCGAGTCCGAGCACATCCGTCCCGACATCGAAGCGCGGGAACAGAGGTGCTCGGGATGATTGCCGGCAGACCGAGCTGAGCGGGCGCGTCGATGTTGTAGCCGGCGGGTTCGCTCAACAGATACTGGCGCGAGACCGACAGCCGCACTTCGTTGACGATCCGGCTGCTGAAGACGTGGTATCGCCGATGGTCATGGTCTTGTTGTGCCGGGTCTGCAGGGAGTAGCCAGGGTCTGCGATATTGTCGACCGAAAAGATCGGCGGGTTACCGGTGTTGGCATGATCGCTCTGCGAGTAGCGGACGAACAACCGGTTGGGCGTACTGATCTGATGATCGAACCGGCCGTTGTACTGGTTGGTGTCGCTGATCGTCCCGGCGTTGCTGATGAAGTTGTTGCGCCCGCTGGGATCTTCCGCGGCCCGGTTCGGGAGCGGATAGGACTGTACGGCGCGCATCGCCACCGGATCCAGCGCTGCGCCAGGCAGGACCGACGTTCCAAAGGCGTCGCGAACGAAGCCCGCGCCCGCCGGATTGGCGCGCGTGGTGGCCGGATCGTACAGCTGCACGGGAACGAAGGCGCCGCTCGCCGTTCGAACAAACGTCTGGCTGAAATCGCCGCGCCGCTCGAGCTCGGTGGGCACGCGCGACAGAGGTGGTGACGGCGCTGTCGTAGCGAATGCCTTCGTAGTTGAAGAAGAAGAACGAGCGGTTGCGCCCATCGTAGGCGAGCGGGCCCAGTTCTTTCGGCAGCCAGACGGCCCGCCGATCGTGCCCCCGAACTGATGGTAGCTGAGCGGAGACTTCGCCAGGTTGTTCCGATTGTTCGTCCACCCGGTCGCGTCGAACGCATCGTCGCGCAGGAACTCCGCGAGCGTGCCGCGAAACTGGTTCGTGCCTGACTTGGTGACGAGGTTGATGACTCCCCCGCCGGTCATGCCGAACTCCGCCGCGAGCGCGTTGGTCTGCACGCGAAACTCCTGCACGGCGTCGACGCTTGGCGCGACCGAGTACTCGTTGCGCTCGGGCAGCGTCGTCGAGCCGCCGTCGAGGAGCACCGCATTCGATCCGCCCTGGCCGCCGTTGATGCTGACACTCGTGAGATTGAAGTTGCGTGTATCCAGAAAGGCTGTCGCGAGCAGCGTCACGCCTGGCGTGAGCCGCGAGAGCTCGAGCGGATTGCGTCCGTTCAGGGGCAACTCGCGGATCCGCGTGTTGTCGATCACGTGCCCCAGAGCCGACGTCTGCGTTTCGACGAGAGGCGTCCGCACCTCGACGGTTTCTGCCACGGCTCCCAGTCGAGCGTAAAGTCGAATCGGGCCGTCTGCTGCACATCGAGCGTGAGACCGCTCCTCGTCTGCGAGCGGAAGCCGGAAAGGTCAACCGTGATGCTGTAGCGGCCCGGCGGCAGCAGCGGAATCGTGTAGTGCCCTTCGGCGTTCGTCGCGACGGCGGTTCTGATGCCGGTGTCGAGGTTGATCGCGGTCACGGCGGCGCCCGGCAGGGCCCCTCCGGAGGGATCGACGACGCGCCCGGTCAACGATGCCTGCTGAGCATGGAGGCGAGTGACCGGCAGAACCAGGAAGAGCACAAACGGCAGAACGACGCGTACCGATCGCCGACATCTGACGCAACATGGCTAGTCCTCCCTCGGGCCTCGACGCCCGCTCAGCTGGCACGTGGTTGTGCCGGCGCGACGAAGTGCAATTCGACTGCCGCCCCGCGCCTGCGCTTTCGGCGCGTGAAGAACGCGAATTTGCAGCGGGCTGCGGTGAGCACGCTATCCAATCGGATAGTCGTCATATCCGGAACTGTCGTGTCAGCGGGCACCCGCCGTGCAGCCGTTCCAGCCAGTTCAACGTGACCGTGATCGGCCGGCGCCCGGTGGCTCGGTCGGCACCTTGATCAGGAACCTGCGGCCGTCCTTCGTGACGACGAAGTCGCTGAGATACGGAGCGGCTGGTCGGTTGAATCGCGGTACGGAAAAGCGGGCGGCCGGCGGCACGGGCAGGCCGCGGCGAGACGTCGGCGGCCATCATCATTCCGTCCGGCGACACGAAGAAGAGCTCACGCCCGTCAGCTCGCCACCGGGGATCGAAGCCGCCCTTGGTCGGACACGTTGGTCGACAGCCCCTTCCGTCCAACGCCGAACGTAGACCTGAAGCTGCCCCGATTCGTCCGACGTGTAGGCCAGGCGCCCACCGGGCGCGAGCTGACCTTGCGCTTCGTCGGACTGGCTACGCTGCAGCGGCTCGCGGTGCGCCTGGCGACATCCAACTTCCAGATGTCGTGTCTTGTCGCCGGATCGAGCACGTGGAACAGAATCGCGCCGCCATCTGGCGACCAATCGGTCGGGTACATCCCGAATCGGTCGAATGGAGCAGCCGTTCGCCGCCACTGTCTTGGGCCGGCGCTTCTCGAAGAGCTCGTGCAGGCCGCGCCGATTCGAGCGGAACACGAGACGGTCGCCGTTCGGAGACCAGATCGGGGAGGCGTCGGTCTGTGAGGACGACGTCAGGGCGGTCACGAAGTTACGCCCGAGATCGAGCATGGCCGAGATCCGCGGTATTCGACGAGGGGTCGACGCGGGCCAGCGCAACACGGCGTTCATCGGGCGAGAGGCGGAAATCGACATAGCGGTCGGGCTGGCCGGCCGTGCCCAATCGGCTGCCGCGGCGATCGAACCACACAAGCTCGCTCAGACCGCCGACGCTGCTCCACGTCGCCAGCACGCCGCCGTCCGAAGCCGACACCGGAGAGCTCATCGTGCTCGAGGTGCTCACCTTGAGTCCGACCGGGACGGCTTCGCCGGACAGCTGGAGCGTATCGGGTCCAAGGGCTGCGCGACGAACTCACCGTCCAGCACGAACAGCAATTGTCCCGCCGCAGCCGTACGCGCTCGCCGTCGTGGCGCGAAGCTGACGCAAATCGTCCGGGCGTGTCGAGCGACGTGACGTAAATACCTTGCACGGCCGGGTCGTCGCTTCTGACGAACAGCAGCAACCGGCCATCGGCGCAGCACCTGCGGCCAGCGGTGCGCCGAGGTGACCGCAGCGCGCGTTCGGTGAGCGGCTTCGGGTCACCGCCTGACGCACTCACGATTGAGAGCGGCGCTTGCGGCGTCCGCGTGAAAACACGATCCTGCCGTCAGCGCTCCAGGCACCGCCGCGCGCCGTTGGTGGCCTCGACACACGGTCTGGGACGGCCGCCCGGCCAGGCTGACTTTCTTCAGGAAGCCGTCGGCGAAGAAGCCGACAAACTGACTGTCTGGTGACCAGAACGGATACGACGCGCCGCTCGTGCCGGGCAGTAGCCGAGCCTCCGTCCGGCTGAGCTCCCGCAGCCACAGCGCCTCTCTCCTTCTGTCGTCGCGGCGAAGACGAGCGATCGCCCGTCCGGGGACGATCGCCAACTGCGCGCTCTTGACCGTCGAGTCGGTGAGCGCGAAGGCGCTGCCCGCGGGCGGCAAGCACCGACAGCGTGACAGTCCCGTGCGATGGCGGCGCACTGTCGGGCGCCGACGCGCGCAGCGCAAGGATGCCGGCCGTCAACGCAGCCGCGACCACGATGCCAGCGGCATAACGAAGCCCACGCGCTGCCGACGGATGCCGGCACGCACCCGAAACCGGGACGATTGCGTGGTGCGCGCGATGCCTTTGAGGACCTTCGCGACGTCTCCCATCGACTGCCAGCGGGCGTCTGGTTCCTTGGCCAGGCAGTTCTGCACAACCCACTGGAACTCCGGACGGCATCCCGGGCGCCGCGTCGATGGGCGGCGGTCTCCTTGGAGAGGATGGCCGCCATCAGTCTGGCCGTGATTCTGCTCGTCGAAGCGGCTGCCGGTTCGTGATCATCTCGTAGAACATCGCGCCGAACGCAAAGACGTCGGACCTCGCGTCGGCCGGCCGGCCGTCGAAGCGCTCGGGCGCAAAATAGTGGAGCGTGCCGAGAACATGCCTGTCGGCGAGGCCTCGAGCGGCTGTGTGGCCGCGTCGGACGAGGCCGTCGGCGGAGCGGGCCGACGCGCGCAGGCCCGCCAGGCCAAAGTCCAGCAGCTTGGCGCCGCTCGAGCGGGTGAGCAGAACGTTTGCCGGCTTGAGATCGCGATGGACGATGCCGTGGCGGTGGGCGTAGTCGAGCGCTTCGGCAATCTCGATCGCATAGCCCAGCACCTCCGGCGGCTGGAAGCGGTCCGCGCCGCAGCCGCTGCGCCAGCGTCTCTCCCTCCAGGTACTCGAGGACCAGGAAGTCCCTGCCGAGTGCGTGTCCAGTGTCGTACAGGGCGCAGATGTGGGGATGGTTGAGCGCCGCGACCGCAGCGCCTCGCGGCAAACCGGCTGCGGCTCTCCGGGACGTCCGCCTGAGCTCGTGCCGATCACTTTCAGCGCCACCACACGGTTGAGGCGAGTGTCGCGCGCCTTGTACACTTCTCCCATGCCCCCGGATCCGGCCGGCGCCAAGAACGACGTACAGGACCGAGCGTGTCGCCCGATTGCAGCTGCACTCAGGCCTCCTCGTCTTCGAGCATTGCCTTGATCTGCAGGTTCCGGATGAGGCGGTGAAGATAGTTCGGATGGACGCCCAGCAACTTCGCCGTTTCCGTGTAGCTGCCGCCCGCCTGCCGGAAGGCAGCCGATCACGGCCTGGCGTTTCGCCGCCAGCACGCAGGCCTGCAAGCCCGAGCCCTCGGCGTGCCCGTCAGCGTCCTGTCGAGGAGGGTCTCCGGCAGATCCTCCTGCTGGATCTGCTCGCCGCTGCCGAGGACGCACGCCCGCTCGATCGCGTTCTCGAGCTCGCGGACGTTGCCCGGCCAGTCGTAGTCCAGCATCCGCTGCATGGCCGCGGCGAGATCGCCGTCACCGGTCGCCCGGCCTTCGGCGCGTAGACGGCAGAGAAAATGGCGCGCGAGTCGGGCCACGTCTCCTGGGCGCTCTCGCAACGGCGGCAGATGGAGCGAGACGACGTTCAGACGGTAGTACAGGTCCTGACGGAACGTCCCGGACTCGACAGCCGGCCCCCAAGTCGCGATTCGTCGCGGACAGAATCCGAAGGTCGACGGCGATCGTATGCGTGCCGCCGACACGCTCCAACTCGCGCTGTTGCAGGACCCGCAGCAGCTTGCTCTGGAGCGCGTGCGCAAGCTCGCCGACTTCGTCCAGGAACACCGTTCCGCCTTCGGCGAGCTCGAGCCTGCCTTTCTTCTGTGCCGACGGCACCGGTGAACGCGCCGCGCTCGTGGCCAAACAGCTCGCTTTCCAGCAGGGACTCGGTCAGGGCCGCGCAATTGATCGCGACAAACGGTCTGCGCGCGCGACTGCTGTTCAGGTGAATCGCCCGCGCGGCCAGTTCCTTGCCTGTGCCCGGTTTCGCCGGTGATGAGAACCGTCGTGTCCACGCGCGCGACCTTGGCGATCGGGTCATACACCTCGCCGATGGCCTGACTCTCCCCGACGAGCTGGTGGGTGAGAGTGCAGGTCGGCTTGCAGGCGGTCCGTTTCCCGTTCGAGCGCTGCGAACCGCCGGATGTTGTCGATGGCGACGGCGGAGATTCTCGCCACTGCGGCTGCGAGCTGCAGATGATCGTCGGTGAAGGCGGCGCCGGCCCGGGACGTCAGATAGATGGCGCCGAGCGACCGGCCCTGCACCGCCAGCGGCACCGCCAGAACCGACGGTGCGCGCAATCCGGCGATGTTGCTCGGCGGAGCGCCGTTCGGGCTGGCCGTGCCGAATAGGATGCCGACGCCCTCGCCGATGGCGCGGCGGACCGTCGCGGCGTTGATGTGCACAAGGCTGCGGCGCGGACAGCGGACGAACGGTCTGGATGTCGAGTTCGTGTTCGAACCGCGAACGGAGGATCGCGCCTTCCGCCGCCGGCAGAGCATCGAAGAGCAAGTCAAGAAGTTCGAGATGGAGCTGACCTTCGTCGCGAACGGCATGGATGGCGGGGCTGATCGCCAGCAGCGCCTTCAATGCTCCTCGCCCGGATGCAGGGCCAGGGCGGCACGTCACTGCGCGCCGAAATACGCGACGTCTCGGAGCGCCAGGCGTGTCGTCGGAAGGAGCGGTGCCTCCTCGTCGAAAGCGACGGCGTGTTCCAGGCCGCTCGCTTCGCGCGCGAAGAGGAGCAGGCTGCCGCCCGCCGCGATGCGGTCCCCGTCGGCGAGCCGGTGACTCTCGATCTGGCGGCCGTTGACGAAGGTGCCATTGGAACTGCCGACGTCGCGCAGGCTCCAGCCTTCGGCCTCGAAGCTGAAGACACAGTGCAGTCGCGACAACGCCGCGTCTGGCACACCGATGTCATTGCCCGCGTCGCGACCGAACGTAACTTGTGGTGGTTTCGAGGGGATAGACCTGGCCGGTCAATTCCCCGCTGATGACGACAAGCTTCGCAGGGATGGGATCCTGCATCATGCCGTCTTCGCTTGTGCCGCGTGAGGACCGAGTCTCGTGCTGTCGGTCACGAGGGACCTGAGTCTGGTCTCTGCAGCGGGCAGGTTAGTCAAGTAGCTTCAGCCAGGCAGAGGTGGCGACGGAAGGGCCCAGCGGCTCGAGTGGGCCCTTCCGGGGCGCAGGGCTAGTCGCGATCGTATTCGGCGCGCGTGATCATCAATGCCCAGGTCTCTGGGGTCTGGCCCCCACGGTGGAGAACGTTGACGAACAGCACGCTTGCCGCTCTTGTCGAAGTAGATGCCGCTTGGCTCCGCCGCGCAGTCGGTCAGACTCGCGAACCGGACGGTCTCCTGGGCGGCTTCAAACTGGTGCCCCGGCGCCGCAATCGCCACCCAGATATCCATGCCGGGCGGCGTGCGTGTGTCTTCCGTGATGAAGAGGTTGCCGTGCTTGTCGAGCGCCAGGTTATCGGGATTGGCGAAATCCATGGGCGCGTTGACGCCCTGCACACATAGTCGGACACCAACGCCGTGTCGATGGTGTGCGTCACCGTATGGCTCGCGAAGATCGATGCGCAGAACCCGATGCTCGTCGGTCACCGCGACGTAGAGGATGTTGCCGCCGCCTGGTCCGGCGCCGGTGCTCGTGGCAATCTCGACGTCCTCGGGCCGCGCGTAGCCGGTCGCTCCTGCCCGCGTGGCTTCCGCGTCCGCATCCACTTGCACGGCGCTGCAGATCGAGTGGCACCCAGATCGCCGCGCCCGTTCGATCGCCGGTGGCAATGACGATCTTCAGCGCGTAGAGCTGACCGCTCGAGAGATCCGCCGCGGCGGTCCGGCACGAACTTGAAGATGTACCCGCCGGGCGCGGCCCGTGGCACGGGCGGAGGGCCGCCCGGTACCGGCGGCGGCGTCACCACGGTATTCGGCGCCGTCTCCGAGATGCCGTAGACATTTCCCTGGGGATCGAGACGGATGCCCTCGTGAGCCTTGGCGCCGAGCGCCGGGCGGGCCACGGCGTAGCCGGTCCAGGGATCGACCTCATAGACCAGGCCCGCTTGCGCCTGTGGCACCAGCGGATCCGGTGTCGAGGGCTGCCGTTCCGGCCGCATCTCTTCGGCGGTCAGCAGCGTCTGCCACGGCCGTCCACACGATGCCGTCCATACGATTCCAGTCGGCGCGTTCAACGAGCACGCGGGTCAGGCCGGTCTGCAAGTCCGTGACGCTGACCTGTCCGTTCGCCAGGGTTTCGTGCGATCGAAACAGGAACTGACCGGCAAATGGTCCAGTTTCGTTGAGCGTATTCATGTCCCAGTTGTCGGTCGCGCCGCCGTCACCTTCGCGCGCCAGCACGCGCTGGACGTAGCCGGTCGGCAGCAGAAATGGTTGCTCATCCGGGAAGGCGCCCGTTCCTCCCGCTACACACGGGGCAGACGCCGTCAGCGGCTCGAAACTGGTTTTGCCGCTCGCCCTCGGACGGGCGGACAGTGGATTCCCAGCGCGCAGCCACAGCAGTCAGCAGGCAGCACCCGGCAATGCAGACGCTCAGCATCGTTCGTATCATCGTGGCCTCCATCGGTGCGCGAGTTTGTCGAGCGCGAAGCGCGTCGCGATCGCGTCCTCTGGCGCCACCGGGGGCAATCGCAGTACCGCCCTCGCCGCCAGAAGCGCACGGTAACAATCCTTCGATTTGGGCCTGTTTTAGAACAACTTCGGCGCGGGCGGCAGCGTGCCCGGGCGAAAGACTATCTTCCTGGATAGCGCGGAGGAGCGAGAAGGTTAGACACCGATCGCGGACGCGACAGCTGAGCTGCGGCCTCTGGAGTCAGCTTTGCATCCGACGGCCGCTGGCGTGCCCAGGGGCCGGCACTGTGAGAATTCTTTGCCCCCTTGTGGGCAGCCGACTTGGACAAAACGGAATTCGCCATCAGGAAGGGAGCGACTATGAGAGCAGTCTGTGTGGCCTTGGCCTTTGCGGCGCTTGTGCCCGCTGCCGCGCGGGGGGAACCGATATCGATCACGGTCGCTTCCTCCACCGGCAGCTTTTCCACGAGCGGCATGACCCTGACAAAGGCCGCGCTCGACCTCGGAACAGTGACGTTGCCGACCGTCTCATCAGTAGGCAACCTGCTGATTTCGGGTCTGAAGTGGAACTCCGACATCGTCGTCTCGTTCATGCTGGAGGGCCTCGGCCGCTTCGATACGTTGAAGCTGGAAGTGCTGAATCCGGTGGGTACGAACGATCTGATGGAGCCCGGAGACCAGAGCGGCTATCCGGCCGGCTATTCCAGCTCGAACAACCTCGACGGGCTGAGCTTCGCGCAAGACCGGAGTCTCGAACGGAGCGCCGTGTTCGCGGGCGGTTCGGCGAGCGTCTTCGCGGATGAGTACACCCACCGCGGCGACATCCTGATCTTCGGTGGTCTCGCCGGGGCCGAGCGTGCCCGCGTGACCTTCGGGCTACGGGATAGCCTCCGGTTCCGCAACGGCTCGGGCCGTCCGGGGGGGTTTCTACTTCGAATCAGTGCTGCGGATGAGGTGACAGCACCTGAGCCGGCGTCGATGCTCCTCCTCGGGACCGGCCTCGCCGGACTGATCGCGGCTCGGCGGCGCCGCGGTTCGATTGCGGTGCCCTGACGATGAACCGCCACGCTGCAACGGCTCTGGTGTGCCTGGCCGCGGTCGTGTGGCTGTATAGTGACGTCCTGTCGTCGCTCGTCCGGCAATGGGCGAGCGACGACAACTATTCCCACGGGTTCTTCATCATCCCGCTGGCCGTTTACTGCGGCTGGGAGCGCCGCGATCTGCTGCGCCGCACTGCCCCACAACCGCATGGCGCGGGGTTGGTGCTCATCCTTTTCAGCCTGTTCCTCTTCGCCGCCGGCACCCTGGCTGCCGAGCTCTTCCTGACGAGAATCTCACTCGTCACGCTGGTGGCGGGCACGATTCTCTTCGTGTGGGGCCCGACGCATCTGCGGCACCTCGCGTTCCCGCTCGCGCTGCTGCCCCTGATGGTGCCCCTGCCCGCACTCGTCTTCAATCAGATCGCCTTTCCGTTACAGCTCGTGGCCTCGCGCGTCGGAGAAACCGTGATGAGCGCTGCCGGAATTCCGGTCCTGCGCGAGGGCAACGTGCTCGAGCTGCCGAACATCACCCTCGCCGTCGCCGAGGCCTGCAGCGGCATCCGGTCGCTCATCTCGCTCATCACCCTGGCCATCGTTCTGGCGTACTTCGCGGAACGCCGCCCGGGAGCCCGCGCGGTCATCGTCTTGTCCTCGGTACCGATTGCGATCCTCGCGAACGCCTCCCGAGTCGCAGGCACGGGATTCGCCTCGCACTGGTTTGGTCCCCGCCTCGCGGAGGGCTTCTTCCACGGCTTCTCCGGCTGGCTGGTATTCGTGGTGGCGTTCGCGGGCCTGGTAGCGACTCAGCAGTTGGTGCGCCGGATTCCGGCACTTCCGGCGCGTCCTGAACGCCAGATGCCAGTGGAGCAGACATGTTCGCCCGTGCCGTAGCGATCGTCGTGCTCGTGCTCGGGACCGGAGCCCTGGTGCAGCGCGCCGCGATCCGCGAACCGCTCGAAGCGAGGACACGGCTCGGTGAGATGCCGCTCCAGATCGATGAGTGGCGCGGACACGATGCGGCGGCGCTGCCCGATGACATCGTCGCGACGCTCGGCGTGGACGACTACGTCAACCGCCGGTACGAGCGGAGTGGCGTGCCGGTCTCGATGTACATCGGCTACTACGGGAACCAGCGCAGCGGGGACACCATACACTCGCCGCAAAACTGTCTGCCGGGAGCCGGCTGGCTCCCGGTCGCGTCGGGCCGCGAGCGCATCGCGCTCGGCTCGTCGTCGGTCGAGGTCACGCGCTACGAGATCGTCAAGGGGCTCGATCGTCAGGTGGTCCTGTACTGGTATCAGGGACGAGGCCGCGTGGTCGCCGGCGAATACGCCAACAAGGCGTGGCTGATGGTCGACGCCGCGCGCTACGGCCGATCGAACGGCGGGATCGTGCGCCTGATCCGGCCGGTGGTCACCACGACGGACGATGCCAGGGTCGAGCTCGTGTCGTTTGCGTCGGCACTCCTGCCGCGCCTGTCGGGATATCTGCCATGAACCTGAACGCTCCGAACTCGCGCGCGGCGCGCACGCCACGGCGGCTGGCCGGAACGGTGTCGATCCGCGCGGTGAGCGTCATCCTGTTACTGATCGCGGTCAGCAGCGGCTGCAAAAGCGACCCAGGGGCGGCCGCGCGCGGCTTCATGGCCGAGGGCGACGCCTACGCGGCCCAGGGCAAGCTCAAGGAAGCCTCCATCGAGTACCGCAACGCACTCAAGGAAGTGCCCGACCTGGTCGACGCGCACTATCAGCTTGGCCGCGTCTACCTGCAGACCGACGAACCGGAGAAAGCCTATCAGTCGTTCGTGCGCGCCGCGAACCTCGACTCGTCTCACGCCGATGCGCACGTCAAAGCCGGCACGCTGCTGCTCGTCGCGGGCGACTATCGCGAGGCGCGGGCCCTTGCCGAGCGAGCGCTGAAGGCGAGCCCGGAGAGCGCGGACGCGCACATCCTGCTCGGTAACGCGCTCGCCGGCCTCGACAACCCGAGCCGTGCGCTCAATCAGATCGAGCAGGCCATCCACCTCGATCCCACTTACGCGCCGGCGTGGACGACACTCGGGGCGCTGCAGTTTCACGGCGGGAAGCGGGAGCAGGCGCGCCAGTACTTTCAGAAGGCCGTGGACCTCGACCCCAAATCGGCCGATGCGCGCGTGGCCCTCGCCAATTACGAATGGGCGACCGGCGACACGAAGGCGGCCGAGGCGGCACTCCGGGCGACGCTCCAGATGGCGCCGCAGAACCGGGACGCACATCGGGCGATGGCCCTGCTGTACCTGACGACGAAGCGAGCCAAGCTGGCAGAACCGCACTTCCAGGCACTCGCCACGGACCCGCGGGGGAAGCTCGCCCTGGCCGACTACTACCTCGGCACCGCGCAGGAGGCCGCCGCGAGGCACGTCCTCGACGAGCTCGCGGCCGGCGACAACAAGGCCCACAGCCGCGCCGCAAGGCTCCGGCTCGCGACGCTCGCGTACTCCGCTGGACGCAAGCCCGAAGCGCATCGCATCATCGACGAGATCCTCGCCGAGCATCCGAGGAGCGTCGAGGCACGGAATGCCAAGGCACGGATGCTCCTCGACGAAGGCTCAGTCCAGGAGGCGGCTGAGGCGGCGCGGACGGCGATCACGTTCGATGCGGGATCGGTCGCGGCGCACTACACGCTCGGACTGACGGCGATCGCGCGCGAGCGCTTCGACGAAGCCGAGCGAGAGTTCTCGAAAGTGGTGGAGCTGAATCCGCGCGCCGGCGCAGCGCAGATTCAACTGGCGCGCCTGGGGCTGGCGGCGGGTGATGCCGAGGGCGCCCTCCGGGCTGCTCAGAAGGCGGTCGAAGCCACACCGGGGGATCCGGCAGCCACCGTACTACTCGCGCGCAGCCAGCGCGCGCAAGGCGAGCTCGCGAAGGCTCACCAGACGCTCGCCTCCCAGATCAGCAGGCAGCCGAATACCGCCGGGCTCCACGTGGAGCTCGGCTGGGTCCTGCTCGATCGGCGCGATCCGTCCGGCGCGCGGCAGTCGTTCGCCGAGGCGCTCCGATTGGCGCCCGCCTCGGTCGAAGCACGCACGGGCCTCGTGACTGCGTATCTTGCCGCTGGGCAACCCGCCAAGGCCCAGACGCAGATCGACACGTGGCTCGCCGACTCACCGGCCGATCCCGGCCTGCGGGTGCTGTCGGCGCGCGTCGCGATGGCTTCCGGCCGCCCGGACGACGCCGAGCGGGTTCTGCGCGAGATCGTGTCGGGCGATCCCGGACACCTCGAGGCGTACGATCTCCTCGCGCGGCTCTACGTGGCCCGCGGGGACATGCCCCGCGCCCAAGCCGAGTATGAGGCGCTGGCGTCGCGGTCGCCGGCCGCAGCGGGGCCGCGGACCATGGCCGCGATGATCAGCGAGACGCGGGGGAATCGCGATGCGGCCATCGCCGACTACGAGCGCGCGCTCGCCGACAATCCCCGCGCCGGCGTGGCGGCGAACAACCTTGCCTGGATTCGGGCGGAGGAAGGCCGGTTGGACGACGCCATCAGGCTGGCCGGCGTCGCGGTCGAGGTCATGAAGAACCGGCCCGAGCCTCACGACACGCTCGGGTGGGCCTACTACAAGCAGGGACAGCCCGGGCGCGCGATCTCGTCGTTCGAGCGCGCGCTGACGATCGCCCCCGAGAATGCGACCTACCACTATCACCTCGGCCTGGCCTACTTGAAGGCCGGCGACGTGCGGCGGGACGCGCCGCCCTCGCGCGCGCCCTGGCCTTGAAGCCGGATGCCCAAATCACTGCCGATGCCCGCCGGGTAATGGCCGACACCGCCGAGAATCGCTGAGACAACAACCGGTCCCGCGCCAAGCGCAGCGGACGATGAAGACGCTGATTTTCTCGCACCTCTACCAGCGGCCGGGCACTCCGCCACAACCGGGAGCGGTGCTGAGGGAGACGCGGGATGTGTGGCTCGACCACCTGCGCGGCCCCGGCGCCTATCGCGGCGATGTCATGCTGTTCACGAACGTGCCGGGAATGCAGCGCCCGGACCTCATCGTGCGGCCGCTCGAGAACGTGCCCGCCGAGCCCCGTCGCGCGCACGTGCATCGCGCCCTGTCGTACGAGGACGTGCCCGTGCGCGACTACGACGTCGCCATGCAGATGGACCTGGATCTGCTGGCGGTCGACGATCTCGATCCGCTCTTTCCGCGCGATACGCGCCTCTGGGCCGCCCCCTCAGATGCGACGACGCTCGACTGGCGGCACGCGTGGACACTCCTTCCCCGCTGGCGGCGGGGAGCGCACAAGCTCCTCGGCTGGCGGATGAACGAAGCCGGGGTCTCGGCGTGCGTCGTCGCCTCCGCCACGTCAACGTGGGAGCAGAACTTCGGCGCCTGGGCGCGTGTCATCCGCGATCACGGCGACCGCCCGCTGCCGCACCTGGCGGACCAGAGCTTTCTAAACCTCCTCTATCTCGATCAGGTCGTCGAGATGACCCGCTGGCCGGCGGACGCCATCCGGCATCGCGATTGGGACAGGGCCATCGGCGCCCGCCTCCTCCACTTCCCCTGCTCCAGACGCGAGCAGATGTATCGCTACCGCAAGGTCGGCAAGGCAGACGAGCACGTCATCGGGGCCTGAGCCTAGACCCTCTTCGCCTTCCAGGCGCCGCGCCGGAACAGAACCGCGCTCACAACGGCCAGGGTCGAGTACGCGATCGTCAACGCGAGGAACACGCCGCGCGGACCGAAGCCGGCGTGGACCGCGAGCCACCACGCCAGCGGGATCTCCCACAGCCAGAACACAACCAGGTTGATGAGCGTGGGCGTCCACGTGTCGCCCGCGCCGTTGAACGACTGGGTCAGCACCATGCCGACGGCATAGAACAGGAAGCCGAGGCTGACGGTGCGCAGGCAGTCGATGGCGAACGGCTGCACCTCGGGGTCGTCGGTGAACAGGCCCGCGATCGGCGCGCCGCGAGGAAGAACAGGATCCCGACGCTGCCGAGGAAGAGCATGTTGTAGAGCGCCGCCGTCCACACCGCATGCTCGGCGCGATCGGGATGGCCCGCTCCCAGATTCTGCCCCACCATCGTCGCCGCCGCATTGCTGATGCCGAACGCCGGCAGCAGCGCGAAGATGATGACGCGGATGCCGATGGTGTAGCCGGCGAGCGCGTCGCTGCCGAAGAGGGACAGGATTCGCACCAGGCCGACGTAGCTCGCGGTGCCGATGAGGATCTGGATCGTGCCGGAACCCGAGAGCCGGACGCACGCTCCGCATCGCGCCGAGATCGAGCCGCAGGTGCGCCAGGCGCAGCCGTACGCGCCCGCGTCCGCGCACCAGGTCGACGAGCTGGTAGACGACGGCGGTGCCGCGGCCGATGTTGGTCGCGACGGCGGCGCCGGCGACGCCGAGCTCGGGAAACGGGCCCAGGCCGAAGATGAAGCAGGGGCCGAGCACGATGTTGAGCAGGTTGCCGAGCCACAGCACGCGCATCGCAATCGCCGCGTCTCCTGCGCCGCGGAAGACCGCGTTGATGAGGAACAGCAGCAGGACGGTCGACATTGCCTCCAAGCATCACGCTGCGTGAACCCGCTGCCCGACGCGACGACCTCGGGCGAGGCGCCCATCACGCGCAGCAAATCCGCCGCGCGCGGCGCCGCCAGCGAACGCGATGAGCGCCGCCACCGCGACGCCGAGCAGGATCGATTGCGCCGCGGCGCGCGACGCGCCCTCGGCGTCGTGCTCGCCGATGCGCCGCGACACGAGCGCCATGGCGCCGATCGACAGCCCCATCGCGACCGTGTAGATCATCGTCAGCATCGACTCGGTCAACCCGACGGTCGCCACCGCATCGGCGCCGAGGTGCGCCACCCAGAAGACGTCCGCGACGGCGAAGATCGACTCCATCGCCATCTCGATCACCATCGGGACGGCGAGCATGATCACGGCGCGCCCGACGGGCGCGGTCGTGTAGTCGAGCGGAACTCCGCGGATCGCGTCGCGGAACGTGCCCGGCACCGGGATACGCCTCTGCCAAGGGCGCGGTTACGGGAGAAGCTTCAAGAGATTCAGACATGTCGAACACCACGAAAACTGCTGCGGCCTGACGCAAGCGGTCGCAGGCCGAGGGACGCAAATACCGAACTAGGGATGGAGAACGAACCGCCCGCCGACCGGGCGCGTGGAACTAGAAGCGGTCCGGCGTGACAGCCGGTGCGGGCGGAGCGATCAGCGTGATGGTGTAAATCTTCATCAGCGTCACCAGAAGGATAGTGAATATAGCATATAAACTCGAAGATTACATGACTGACCACGTTGCTATCGGGCTCGACACTTTCGGGGATCTGACCGCCGCGGGCGACGGAACGCTTCATTCCGCGGCGCACGTACTGCGCGACGTCGTGGCCGAGGCGGTGCTCGCCGACGAGGTCGGGCTGCATGCGTTTGGCGTCGGCGAACATCACCGGCGCGACTTCGCGATTTCCGCGCCCGAGGTCGTATTGGGCGCGATTGCCAGCCGGACGTCGCGCATTCTGCTCGGATCGGCGGTCACCGTCCTCAGCACCGACGACCCGGTGCGCGTCTTTCAGCGCTTCTCGACCGTCAACGCCTTGTCGAACGGCCGCGCCGAGGTCATCCTGGGGCGCGGCTCGTTCACCGAGTCGTACCCGCTCTTCGGCTTCGACCTGACGCGCTATGAGGAACTGTTCGAGGATCGGTTGCGGCTCTTCGCCGAGCTACGCAAGCCCGGACCGGTGACGTGGAACGGGCACCACGCGCTCGGCGATCGCGGGCGCAACGATGTATCCGCCGATCGAACACGGCACGCTGCGGACATGGGTGGGCGTCGGCGGGAGTCCGGAGTCAGTCGTGCGAGCCGCGCGCTATGGCCTGCCGCTCACGCTCGCGATCATCGGGGGCAACCCACAACGCTTCCGAACCTATGTCGAGCTCTATCTCCAGTCGCTCGAGAAGCTCGGTCAGCCGGTCCTGCCGATCGCGGTGCACTCGCCAGGCCACGTCGCCGCGACCGATGAGCAGGCGAAGGACGAGCTCTGGCCGCATTACGAGGTGATGATCAACCGCATCGGCGGCGAACGCGGGTGGCCGCCGGCGACGCGGCTGCAGTTCGAGCGCGAAGCCGGACCCGATGGCGCGCTGTGCGCCGGATCCCCGGAAACCGTCGCCGTCAAGATCGCCAGAACGGTGCGGGCGCTCGGCCTGTCGCGGTTCACTATCAAGTACAGCGCCGGAACGCTGCCCCACGACAAGCTGATGACGAGCATCGAGCTCATCGGGACGAAAGTCGCGCCGCGCGTGCGAGAACTGCTGGCGTAAGACGAGCCGCGCCGGACCTGCCTCACTCCTGACGCAGGGACTCCATCAGGTCCACGCGGCTCGCCCGATACGCAGGCACGAGGCAAGCCGCCAGCGCCACCGCCCCGAACACGATCGCCGCGGCCCCCAACGCGATCGGATCCGAAGGCCTGACGTCGAAGAGCAGTGTCTGCAGCAGGCGGCCGACCATGACCGCCACGATCGCGCCGAGCAACAAGCCTCCGGCTACCAGCCTCGAGCCCTCGCCCAGGATCAGCCGGACGATCTGGTGGCGCTGTGCGCCCACGGCTTTCCGCACCGCCAGCTCCTTGGTCCGCGAGTTGACCGACAGCGACAGGACGCCGTACAGGCCGACGAGCGCCAGCAGCGTGGCGACGACCGCAAAGCCGATGAGCAGCCGCATCGCAAACGTCCGCGGCGCCACCGATTCGCGGCGAATCTCGGCCATGGTCGTCATGCGCTCGACGGCGGACGTCGGGTCGAGCGCCCGCAGCTCGCGCCGCACCAGCGCGGCGAGCGCGGTTGGATCGCCCGACGCGCGCACGACGAGATGCTTCGAGAACGCCCCCGATTGCCAGAACGGCAGGTAGATCTCTGGCTCCGCGGGCTGACTCAGATCTTCGGTGCGCGTATCGGCAACGACGCCGACAATCTCGAGTGGCTTGTCGGTGCTGCCGGTGAACCGCAGGTGGGCGCCGACCGGGTTGCGGTCCGCGTAATACCGTCGTGCGAGCGTGGCATTGACGATGGCGACCCTCGGGGCGTCAGGACCATCGCTGGCGCGAAAGGCGCGGCCCTCGGCAATCGACGCCCCCATCACCGCGAAGTAGTCCTCGGTGATGGAACGGAGCGGGACGGTGATGCGGTCGGCGAGCTTCGACGACCCCACCTGCCCAGGAAACTCGACGTCGGCCGTCCATTTGTTGCCGGTCAGCGGCACGCCCCACGCAAACGCGGCGTGGGTCACACCCGGCACCGACGAGACGCGCTCGAGTGCAAGCTTGTGGAACTCGTTCGACTTCTGACGATCCATGGTCGTCACCGTCGTCGCCAGGATGTTCTCGGTGTCGTAGCCGGGCTGCACACGGTCGAGGTTGTGCGCCGTGCGGATGAGGAGCGCAGCGCCGGCGAGGAGGGCGACCGTCAGCACAATCTGCAGCGTCGCGACGGCGCCGAGCAAGCGGCGCTCCTGCCGGCCGGCGGTCGTCCGCGTGCCCTTGAACCCCTGCATCCGATCCGGAAGCGAGGCGCGGGCGGCGGGCAGCAAGCCAGCGACGCCGGCGGCGACGAGCGCAGCCAGAAACCCGAAAACGAAGACCGGCCAGCCGATGTGGACGGCATCGGCACGCGGCACCGCCTGTCCGGCGATGGCCTTGAGCAGCCAGACAATGCCGGCAGCGAGGCCCGCGCCGAGCGCCGCGCCGACGAAGGCGAGGACGAGGCTTTCGGTCAACGCCTGGCGGAACAGCCGCCATCGGGCCGCGCCGAGCGCCGAGCGCATGGCGTACTCCGAGTGACGCTGCAACCCGCGTGTCAGGAGAAGACCCGCAACGTTGGCGCACGCGATGAAGAAAACGAGCCCCACCGATCCGAAGAGCGGCACCAGCAAACGCCGGCCGTCGCGGTTGAGGACGTCTTGCACGGGCACGACCGCCGCGGTGATCCCCTGCAGCGACGGGTCCGCCTGTGCGAGCCCGCCGGAGAGCGCCGTAATCTCGGTCTGGGCCTCGATGAGCGTCGCCCCGTCGCGCAGTCGCGTGATGGCGTTCCCGGCGCCCGAGGTCGGGCGTGATTCGTCCGGGGCCACACCAAACCAGAAATCGACACGAGCGTTCAAGTCGTAGTTGGGCTCGCTCGACGCCCCCGGGTCGGGGAGGAACCTGATGCCCTGGGGCATCACCCCGACTACCGGCACGGGCGCCGGCATGCGGCTCATCCGGATGGTGCGTCCGACGATGCCCGGGTCGCCGTTGAACTTGCGCTGCCAGAGGTCGTAACCGAGGATCACGGCCGACGGTGGCACGTTCGGACGGGCCAACTCGGCGTCAACGAACTCGCGGCCGAGAAGAGGCCGCAGGCCGAGGACGCGGAAGTAGCTCGGGGTGACGACCATGCCGCCCATCGACTCGCTGCCGTCGGGCAGCACGAGGAAGTTGAAGGTCCAGCGGTAGATCGCCGCCGGCTCGAGCGTGCGCGCCTGCCGCCACGACGTCCACTGGCCAATGGTCGCGCCGCGTCGGTACGACGCGCCATCGCTGCGCGCCGGCGACACGAGCACGACCCGGTCGGGATCGGCGTAGGGCGGCGGCGAGAGCAGAACACCCTGAATCAGGCCGAACATCGCCGCAGCGGCGCCGATGCCGAGCGCGAGCGTGACGATCGCGATGGCGGCGAACCCGGGGTTCTTCCGCAGCTGGCGGAAGGCGAAGCGGAAGTCGTCGGTCATGGTGAGGGAACCTCGCGTGTGGCCGCGCAATCAAGGGCACAGCTGGCGCCGAACGGCGATCGACCGCAGGGCGCCGACTGGTAAGACGATGGAACGGCGCCGAAGGTTAACAAGAATCCGAACGAGGCAGGAGATAGTCGCGGGTGCGGACCCGAGGGCCCGCACCCACGCCGAAGCTGAGGCGAGAGACTACTTGCCGACCGCGAAGCCCGTGACCATCGCGTCCGAATTGTGGCTGACGCGGATGCCGGCGATGCCGTCGGTCGACGGCAGCTTGCCATCGCCCGTGACGTCGGCCTTGGTGCCGCTCCACACCGCCGTGCCGTTGACGACACACTCGACCTTGTCGCCACGGACGTTCCAGCCGACTTCCTGGACGACTTCCGTGTCGGCGGACGCCGCCGTCTTGACGGCCGCATTCGGCGTCGGCTTGGCGACCACGTCGAAGCGCTTGCCGCCGCTGAAGCCGCGGACGATGAAGTTGCCGTTGCGATACGCGGCGCAATAGAGCACCGCCGGCGTGGCCGAGTCGAGCCCGGCGCCGCCGATGAACACGCCGAACGGGTGCGGGTGGTTATAGGTCTGCTTGGCCTCCGTGAACGTGGCCTTGACCGAGTAGTCACCCTTGCCCGTGTTCGCCGGGCTCCAGTAGAGCGCCGCTGGACCGGTCGTCAGGCGGAAGCCCTTCCCTTCCGGGGCGAACTTCGAGTCGTTGACGGTGAGGCCCTGCTTGTTGCCGGTGTCTTCCTTGCCCTGCCATCCCTTGACCGTGACGCCGCCGCCGGCGACCTTGCGATCGGCGTCCTGCTGCTGCGCCTGGACGTAGGTCACGGCCATCGCCGCGGCGATGCACGCGGCTGCTGTTGCTCTGACAATTCGCATTGATACTCTCCTGATGCCCGCCACAGGCCCGCTGGTGCCAGCTGGAGGCGGCGGGGAATTTTCGACCGTCAACTTTGTACTACAGTTCGGGGGCTGGCGTCTCGCGGCCCCCGCCGAGCCGGGCAAACCCTCAGAAGCTGACGTTGGTCGAGAACGTGATCCGCCGCAGCCCTTGTGCCGCGTTCGGCTTCAGGAAGAACGGCGAGCCGATGATCCCGCTGAACCCCTGGTACACCGGCTGGTTCCAGAGGTTGTTGATGTTCACCGACAGGTTCAGCCGGTAGCGTGGCGTCGTCTGCGTGCCCGTCGGGTTCACCGTGAGGCCGGCCGGCCCGCCCGTGATCTGGACACCACCGCTGGACGTCACGGTCTTCTTACCGAGCGTGAACGAGTAACCGAAACTCGCCGAGGTATTCGCAGGTGCCCATCGTTCGCGCCGAGTTGCGGCCGACGCCTTCGGGACGATCGTTGAACACCAGGTCGCCGTTGTCGTCGGTGGGGTTGCGAATCGTCAGCGGCGGCGCCGACGATGCCGAGATGCCGACGCGCGCCGTGAGGTTGCGGAGGGCCGTGCTGGTGATCGCGATGTGCGTGTTGTGGCGCCGATCGAATGCCGTCGGCCCCCACTGGTCGGCCAGAAAGATGGTCGAGGGGATGACGAACGCGCCGTCGGTGTTGTCGTAGTTCTGGCCGTAGGTGTAGAAGCCGGAGAGCGTGAGGCCACGATTCCACAGGAAGCGCGGGCCCGCCGTCGCCGCCGGACCGCCCCCGCCCATCATGATCATCACCGGGCCACCGTCGCCGGCGGCCGATCATGGCGGCGGACCGCCGCCGCCCGGTCCCGCCGGTCCGCCGGCCGGCGGCAGCGGTCCGAGATTGAGGTTCGCCGACGCGTTCATCGTGTGCTGCCGCCCGCGCGCGTCCGACGTGGCCAGGACGACGTTGGCGAAGTCGGGATCGGGCCGCACACCGTTGACCGGCGTGTTGATGTTGCGTCCCGTCAGCAGCGAATAGCGATAGCTATAGCTGTAGAGCACGTTCGTGCGTGAACCGGCGGGAAATCCCCTGCGCGATGCCCGCGCTCAGCCGCTGCGAATACGCCATGTCGCGTTCTTCCGCGAGGAGGTACCGGTTGGTCGGCGTCGTCGATCCGACATCGCCGGGATCGGGGAATGTCGGATTGACGATGTTGAGCTCGCGCTGGCGGACGCCGTCGACCTGGAGCGTCTGCTGATAGGTGCCGGTCGGGAGCCAGTCGTAGAACATGCCCCAGCTGCCGCGGAGCGTGGTCTTCCCGCTCTTGAACGGCGCCCACGTGAACCCGGCGCGCGGCGCGAAGTTCAGCTTGTCCGGCACGTGCGTCTGCGCTTCGTAGCGGACACCGCCGGTCACCGTCAGGCTCTTCCTGATCTTGAAGTCGTCCTGGATGTAGACGCCGCCCTGCACGTTCGAGTAGCTCAGGCTGGGGTCGCCGATCCGGCGGCTGTAGCTGCGCGGCGTGCGCGCGTCGAAGGCATCGAGGCTCGCGAAGACATACGTGCCGAGATAGTTGCTGTCCGAATCGGTGTCATACGTGCCGGCCTGCACCTCGATGCCGGCGCGCATCGAGTGCCGGCCGCGCACGTAGTCGAGATCCGAGTTGAACCAGTAGTTGCGCGCGTGCGTGCCGCCCCGCCGCTGCGCGCCGCCGCTCGTGAACGAGTCGTTGACGATGATGGTGGGCGCTTCGACGGCCGAACGGGCAACCGAATCGCTGCCGAAGATCGCGCCGCGCGTATTGAGCACGAACCGGCGGCCGATGGGCCCGTTCTGCTGCAGGAACAGCCCGAACTGGCTGTCTTCGGCGGTGTAGGCGCGCTCGGGCAGATCGTAGGAGCCAATCCCGACGTTGCCGCGGTTGAATCTCGAGCCCTGGAAGTTCACGCGCAGGACCTGATCGCGCGTCAGCGCGTAGTCGACGCCGCCATTGAAGAAGTAGTTGTCGGCGGCGCTTTTCAGCGCACGTGTTGCGGGCGACCTCGCCAAAGGGCGTCGCGGCGTAGAGCACGGGCGTCGAGTAGCTGTCGTTGCCGTTGAAGTTGATGTTGAAGGACGCGCGCTCGCTGATGAGCGTGCCGCTCAGCCCGATGCCGTACTGCCAGCTCTGGGCCGGGCCGGTCTGATTCACCAGGGGGTTTTCGCCGTCCATCACGCTGTCGTAGAAGCCCGACCGCAGGTTTCCCCTGATCGGCCCGATGCCGGGTTGGGTCAGGATTTCGATCCGGACTTCTCCCGCGAAGTGCACCTCCGGCGCGAACGTGATCGCGCGTGACGCGGATCGATTTGATCAGCGCCTTCGGCGGCAGGTCGCGGCCCTCGAAGCTGTCGATGAGGAGCTTGGCGCCTGGCCCCGCGATGTCCTCAGCTGCCGGCGGAGCTCGTCGGGATCGTCCGAGAGCGCCTCAATCTGCTCCCGGGTCATGACCGTGCCGAAGGTCACGTCGCGCTCGGATGCGGCCATCTGGCGATCGCGCTCGACCGTCACCGACGACATCAGGCGGTCGATCGGCAGCACGACCACCTGCTTGTTCTCGCCGCTGCGGATGCGGACATCCGGCAGCGTTCGCGTCTGGAAGCCGGAGAACTCGGCCGTGATCGAGTAGCGGCCCGGGGCGAGGTTCTCGAACTTCACCAGCCCTTGCGGGCTCGTCGCCGCCGGTGTGATGACGGCGGCCTTGTTGGACGCCTCGATGCCGGCGACGGTGACCGTCGCGCCCGGCAGCACGCCGCGCGTCTCGTCGAGCACCGTCACCTGCAGGACGGCGTCGCGGGCGGCCTGGGCAAAGAGCGCAGCCGGCGTGAGACCGGCCAGGCCGAGGAACAGGGCGACTCGCAGCAACTTCTTCACGGTGTGTTCTCGTTTCTCAATGCGATCGCAGTTACTTGAGTGCTTCGAACTTCCTCGGGATCGATCTTGGCGTTGACGCGAAACCGATCGAACGTGGTCTCTTCCGTCGTCTCCGTCCCGATGGCGCGGCGGAGCCGGAACGGCAGCTTCAGGCCGTCCACCTCGCGGTAGTCGGCGAAATACAGGCGATGCTCGACCGGCGTGGCCTGCGCTTTCGCGCGCAGCGCCAGCACGTCCTTCGAGTACTTGTCCATCTCCTCCTTTGGCGCGTCCTTCGCCGGAGCCGGCGGTCCGGCCACGACGACCGCGCCCGGTGCAACCGTAGCCGGTGGCGGCTGGCCAGGCACCGTGACGATGACGTTGGTCGGCGGCGTCGTCCACGTGACCATGATCGGCAGGCGCGTCTCGCTGTTGATGAAGTAGCGCAGCGCGAACGTGCCCTCCCCTTTCGCGTCGAGGACGTCGGCCTTGCCTTGCGGCGCCTCCGCGATCGCGGCGTAGGAGAACGTGAGCGGATAGGCGTTCGAGGCGCCGAAGAGGCCGAGGGCCATCCGCGCGTAGTCCTGCTTGACCGTGGTGAGGCGGGCGCGCCGCGGGTCCATCGCCGGGCCGCGGCCGCCCGGGGCCATGCCCGTCATACCACCGGGAGGCATCGCGCCAGCGGGAGGTCCGCCCGGACCCGCCGCCCCCGGAGGCATGGCCGGTGGCGCGGCGCCTGGCGGAGGCGCCGCGGCCGGCGGCGTTGCGGGTGCGCGCCGGCGGTCCACTCGGCGGTCCCGCGGGTGCGCCCGCCGGCGGTCCCGTGGGTGCGCCTGCCGGCGGTCCACTCGGCGGTCCCACGGGCGGCGCGCCGGGGGGCCCGCCCCGAGCCCCGCCGAGGGGCATCGCGGGCGGCGGGGGAATCTGGATCAGCGCGTCGCCGTTGAATCCGGCCGACGTCGGGTCGGCGTCCTCGGCCGGAAACTCATCGACACGGACATATTTGTCGGGCAGCTCGATCGAGGATCTCGAACTCGATGGGAACGAGGTTGTTGCCCCGGATGCGGCGCGTGCGTCCGGACGCCACGAGCGTCTTGAGGCTCTCCAGCTTGTCGCCGCCGAGCGCCTTGCGCACGTCGGCCAACACCTTGGCGGCCTTCTCGACCGACTCCGGACTGGGAGCGGCCGCCGCCGGGGCCTGGGGCTTGGGAGCCATCCCGGGCGGCGGCGCCTGCGCCATGGCCAAGGTGGCACCGGCGATTGCTGCGGTCAGAGCCGCAAATCCGAGACGGCAAGCTGGCGCCATGGTCCTCCCTGTAGACACTGCCAAATAGACGTGTTTGACGCCGTGCAGGTTGGTTTGTTCCGGGTAGTTGCGGGAGCGAGCGGATCCGGACACTGACCGCTGTCAACTGGCCACTATCGGTCAATCAGCGGCGACGCTTTATATGCCGGATAGAGGTAACTCGGCGCGGCGGCACAGGAGGAACTGGCGCGTCGCGGCGTCTTCGGTCAAGCCGATCGCGCGATCGTAGGCGCCGAGCGCCTCGTCCACGCGTCCGGCGCGGCGCAGGAGGTGCGCCCGCACGGCCCAATACGGCTGGTAGCTCTTGATCGAGGACGGGTCGATCCGATTGAGGGCGGAGAGTCCAGCCGCCGGACTCTCCGCTTCGGCAAGCGCCGCCGCGCGGCCGACGAACGCGCCGGCAGTCGGCGTCGCGCGCAGCAGGCCTTCGTAGAGCACGGCGATCGCGCTCCAGTCCGTCTGGCCGCGCAGAGCGCCTTCGACGTGCGCCGACTGCAGCGCGGCTTCGAGCTGGAATCGGCCGGCACGCCGTTTTGCCGCGGCGGCAGCGAGCTCGCGTTCCGCTTCTTCGAGCTGCGGCGCCGACCAGAGCCGAGCGTCCTGCGCCGACATCGGCACGTAGTCGCCGTTCGCGGCGCGCCTGGCCGGCCGACGCGCCTCGCAGTAGAGCACCAGGGCCAGCAGACCTCGCGCTTCCGGCTCATCAGGCAGCAGCCGGAGCAGCGTGCGGACGAGCCACAGCGCCTCCTGCGCCAGGCCAGCCCGGCGCGGATCGGATCCCGCCACATCGTCCCAGCCGGTGCCATAGGCGGCGTAGATCGCGTCGAGCACCGCGTCGAGCCGCGCCGGCAGCTCGCGGCGATCCGGGACTTCGAAGGCGATGCCCGCGTCGCGGATCCTGGCTTTGGCGCGGCTCAACCGCTGCCCCATGGCGGCCGGCGAGGTGAGGAACGCGCTCGCAATCGTCGCCGCGTCGAGGCCGAGGACGACCTGCAGCATGAGCGGCGTGTGCATGCCGCGATCGACCTCGGGGTGCGCGCAGACGAAGAGGAGCTTCAGCCGGTCGTCGGGAAACACGAGGTCGTCCATGGCCTCCGTCCCGTGCGAGAGCCCGTCCACCAGCAGCCGGATGGTCGGCTCTGCCTCGGCGTGTACGCGGTCGTGGCGTGCCCGGTCGATCAGCCGCCGGCGCGCGGTCGTGAACAGCCACGCTTCGGGCTTGCGGGGCACGCCGTCGCGCGGCCAGGTCCCGAGCGCCGTCAGGAATGCGTCGGCCAGCGCGTCTTCAGCCGCGGCGACGTCGCGCGTGCGCGCCGCCAGGTACGCCACCAGACGGCCGTACGACTCGCGCGCGATGAGCTCGACGACGCCGCGCGGGTCGTCAGCCATTTTCGCTGACGACCAGCTCGTGGACCGTCGGCGACACCGGCCGAACCTCGACCGCACCCGACGCCGCCGCCGGACAGCGCGCCGCCCAGTCGAGCGCCTCGTCGAGCGACGCCAGCTCGAGGACGATCTGGCCGCCGAGCTGCTCCTTCGTATCGGCGTACGGCCCGTCCTGCACGCGGCGCTGGCCGCCGTGGACACGGACGGTCGCGCCCGTCGACGGCGGCTCGAGCGGTGCGCCGCCGACGTACACCCCCGCGTCGACGAGCGCACGGTAGTAGGCGCGCCATGCGCCGATGAGGGCACTCGGCTGCTCGCCCGAGCGCGAGCTGAAGTCGTCTTTGGTCTCGTAGATGAGCAACATGAACTGCACGTGGGCTCCGTTTCCAAAAATCGCCGCGGCTTCAGCTCGTGGCGGGCTGCGTCTGCTCATGCGCGGCGCAGCAGGGAGCGGCGGCTCGGCTTCACGGCGGGCCGGCGGCTCGTAGGACCGGGTCGGGTCGACCGCGTAGTTCTCGTCGTAGCGATCGTGATGGCGCAACCAGGACATCGTAAACGCAAGCCCGTCCTCGTCGCGACCCTTGGGAGCGAAATCGAGGTAGTGGTAGGCGCCGATGACCGCTTCACCGCCGCGCGCGTAGGTCGAGTAGGTATGGAAGACCTCACCCGCGTCATCGCCCGACTGCGGCTGGTAGAACACGCTCAGCCCCGGTGCCTCGTCGAGCGGAAAGCGCAGCTTGTCGAAGTTGTAGATGCGCGCGCCCGCTGGCGAGCTGTTGCGCGGTGAAGGACACGCCGTAGTCGTAGTTGAACTCACTGCCAAACGACGACGCCCAGGTGAACCGCCATCCCATCCGCTTCCGGAACGCCTCGAGGTCCGCGAGCGGCGCGCGCGAGACCGCGACGAGCGTGACGTCTCGGTGCGCGAGGTGGACGACGCTGCCGTCGATGTGGTCGGCGAGGAACGAGCAGCTGGCGCAGCCCTCGGTCCAGTCCGGCCCCATCATGAAGTGATAGATCATCAGCTGGCTTCGCCCGTCGAAGAGCTCCGAGAGCGTCTCTGGGGCCCGCCGGCGTGTCGAACTCGTAGTTCTTGTCCACTCTCACCATCGGCAGCTGCCGGCGCTCGGCGCTCAAGGCATCGTGCGCCCGCGTCAGCGCCTTCTCTTTGATCAACAGATCCTTCCGCGCCGCCACCCACTCATCGCGCGTTACGATTCTCGGCTGTTCCATGGTCGTCTCCTGGTGATGGTGTGAGGGACTGCGGTGCGGACCGACGCCAAAACGCCGCCAGGACCCATCCGGCCACGCCTCCGGTCGATACGGCCCCTGCGGCAATGACCGCAGCCGTCGAGATGCATGCTGGGCACATCTGGTCCCCCGTCGTGAGGCTCCCGCCGGCCGCCTAATCGATCGGCGCGAGCTCTTACCTGAATGACGGGCGAGGGGGTCGCATTTCGACAGGGGCGAACGGTCGTCCGAGCTCTAGCGAGCCGGTCGAGTCATCGTTCGCGGTCGGGATGGCCGTGCAGCTTGTGCACGTAGTCGGAGCGCGCTTCAATCTCGCTCAAGCGGACGCTCGCGTACTGTGCCGCTTGTCGAAGCAGGCTCCGCGCCTGGTCGTCGTTCCGGACGAGGAGGGTGTGATAGTCAGCCCCGGCGTTGGCCAGGAACTCGGAGATGAATTGGCGCTCGAGCTCGGACAGGGGTTCTTCGATCGGCCGCTCGGGAGGGAGGGGTGTCATGGCTGTATCTCCTCGGCCCGGCAGGCGCGCTCGGCCCGCCAGTCGCGGCGTCCGGGCCTGAGATCACGATGATATCCCCTACTTGCCCGCCCGCTCCCTGGCCACCTGATCGACGTAGGCCTTCTCCAGCCGGCGAACCGCCTGGAGGAAACCATCGGGATCGACAAAACGATCGGGGTTATACGCGTCGCCTGGTTTGTACTTGGAATGCATCCCGAACTGCGATGCGTGTGACGCCAGGAAGACGTCGATCTTCATCGCCTGCTGCGCCGCAAAGGTGCGTGCGTAGTCCTGCTGGATGCCGGGATACGACGCCATCCCGGTGACCGTCACGCCAGGGTTGATCGAACCCATGTTGGCAATCACCACGCGATAGGTTCGGCCGTTCTCGCGGATCTCGGTCGTGAAGCTGGTGGCGCCCTTGGTGTGGCCCGGATGAAGATGTGCCGTCAGCCTCGTCTCGCCGAGCGCCAGCGTCTCGCCATCTTTGAACGTGCGGTCGACCTTCACCGGCTCGAACTGCGCGCTCGGCGTGTCCCCGAATCGGAAGTCCGCTTTCCCGCCCGATTCGAACAGGACTTTCTCGGGCTCGGAGACCACGAGCGCGGCGCCGGTCATCTTCTTCAGGTCGGCCATGCCGGCCGCATGGTCCCAGTGGCCGTGCGTGGCCGTGAGGATCTTCACGTCGCTCATCTTGAACCCCAGCTGCTCGACACTCGCCTTGATCTTCTCGGCCGTGTCGCCGATGCCGGTATTGACGAGGAAATGTCCCTGCGGCGTCGTGATGAGGTAGGTCGAGAGGTCGTAGCTGCCGACCCAGTAGATGTTGCCGATCAGTTTGAAGGCCGGAAACGGCCGGGTCCAGTCGGCGTTGCCCTGGCCGCTGGCGGCTCGCACGAGAAACAGAGGAACGGCCACAAGGCCGATGGCGGCGATGAACTTCGCGATTCTTGCGTCATGCACGGATCTCCGCCGCCGATTCTGTCATGACTTCGTCGGCCGGGCGATGGGCAGCTCGCGCACGGTCGCCGGATTGGTCACGCTCACGATAGGATCGGCTGATGAACACGCGCCGGACAAGCGAAGCGATCGCTGAAGAGCGGCTGGCGGTTTCAGCTTGACCACCGCGACCGAAATCATCGGCGTCATCTCGGACACACATGGACAACTGCGTCCGGAAGCCGTCGCGGCGCTGCAGGGGTGCGATCGCATCATCCACGCCGGCGATGTCGGGGCATCTGAAGTGCTCGACGGGCTCCGGCTGGTGGCGCCGACCGTCGCGGTCAGGGGCAACGTCGACACTGACGACTTCGGGATGAAGCTGCCCCGGTCGCGGATTGTCGAGCTCGACGGTCACAGGATCTACGTGCTGCACATCCTCGACGAACTGGGCCGGCAGCCCATGCCGGAAGGCATCAGCGCCGTGATCTACGGGCACTCGCACAAGCCTTCAATCGAGGATCGCAATGGCGTCCTCTACCTCAATCCCGGTAGCGCCGGGCCGCGCCGCTTCCGGCTGCCCATCACCGTGGCGCGGCTGACAGTGGTTGAGGGTCGATTGCAGGCTCAGATCGTCGAGTTGTGACACGCTGGCCCTCTCCGCTCGATCGGCGCGATGCGCGTGCCTTCCCGGCGCTCGAGCAACACGGAGTCGCCGAACTCGTGGGTGCGGTATCCGCGTGCCTCCAGTTCGAGGCCGATGCGGCCGAGCGTCAGGTCATCGGCAAAAGCCCGCAGCAGCTCGTAGTGGCTCGAGCCGCGCTCGTGGGTTCCCGAGAGAACCGCGTCCACGACACGGAGCGCAGTCGATGGGCCGATCCGTTGTGTCGCCACCCCGTCGCCGCCATGGACGATCCCGTCGCGGCCGGCCGCATGTTCGAGGGCGCGGACGACGGTGGTTCCGATCGCCACGACGCGCCGGCCATCGGCGCGCGCCTGTCGTAGTTCGAACGCCGTGCGCTCGGGTATGTGGTACGGCTCATCGAACGGCAGCCACGCGTCGAGCTCCGGATCGCCCGTCGACGACAGCCCCGCCGCATGCGTAATCGTGGCGAAGCGCGTGCCCCTGGCTCGCATCGACGCGAGCGCGCGCCAGTCGAGCGCGAAACCGGCAGACGGGGGCTCGAACGCGACGGGTGCCGTCGCGATCGGCGTCCAGGTGTCCCAGAGGACCAGCGGCTGCGGCACGTGAGCGTACTGAATCGGCCGGCCGTGGCGCGCGAGGCCTTCCCAGATGGCTGCCGGCGTGCCGGCGAAGGCGAGCGCGACCAGCCGCGGATGATCGTGCAGACGCCGCACGACAGTTGCCCGGAGGGGACCGAACTCGAGGCGATCGCCAGGTGCGACCGGCGGTGGCGGCGGCCGATCCTCGGTGCGCATGCGGAAGTCGCCGAGACCGAAGAGGATCGCCGTGAACGAGGCGACGCGCTCGACGTCGAGAGTGTCGCGTCCCGCGAGTCGCGCCTCGACGCGGCGCCCGGTTGCCACGTGCCGTCCGACGAGGCTCGCCGGCATCGTCGCCGCGTCGTTCGCGATGACGAGATCGCCCGGCTGAAAGAGGCGTCCCAGATCGCGGCGCGGCCAGTGGATCAGGTGGCCCGCGCGATCGACGAGCAGGAGCTTCGCATGCGCTGGCCGCTGCTCAGGCACGCCGGCGGCAATCATGGCCTCGCCCCCGACATCCACGGCGCCGCGGTCGCGCGCATCGTCAGCGCTTCGCCAATGAAGTCGGCGAGCTCGCGCGCCGAGTCCTCCGGACGTTTCAGCGTGGAGCGGTCGGCGTCAGGCACTGCTGCGGCATGGAGTGGGGTGTCCATGTCTCCCGGGTCGAACGACAGCACGCTGATGCCCTCCCCCGCCAGCTCCTCGTGCCAGACGCGGGTCAAGTGATGGAGGGCGGCCTTGCTGGCACTGTACGCGCCCCATCCCGGGTAGGCGTTGAGGGCCGCATCGCTGGAGACGTTGATCACGGCGGCGCCGGAGCGCTCACGGGCTGAGGACGCGAGCGAGCCGAGCAGCGCTTTCGTCAGACGGAATGGCCCCAGCACGTTCGTCGCCAGCGCGCGCTCGAAATCTTCACACGCGGTGTCGGCCAGCAAAGCGAGCGGCGACGGACCGAGGTCAGACGCGTTGTTGACGATGACGTCGAGCTTGCCGAGGGCGCCGATGATCTGGACGGCCATGGGATAGATGTCCTTGGCGTTCGAGACATCGCCGACGATCCCATGCGCGGCCGGGTGTTCGGCCGCGACGCGGCGGACGGCGTCTCGCGAGCGCGCGATGAAGGCCACCCGAGCGCCGCGGCCGACGAGCTCGCGGACGAGCGCCAGGCCCAGCCCCGAGGTGCCGCCCGTCACGGCGAGGTTGAGGTTCAGGAACAGGTGCCGTGGCACGCGAGCCACGGGTGAAGGGCGTATCTGAGGAGTCGAGGGTGCCGGCGTATCGACGGTTGTCATGGGTCTGCAGCTCCAATCTCGCGAGAACGTCCCGCTGCCAGTCATGCTACAAGTTCAAGTTAACTTGAAGTCAAGTGGCGCTTCTGGCATGCTCACCAGATGGCGGAGCTCCTGACCATCACCGAGGTCTCACGCCGCAGCGGCGTCGCCTCCTCGGCCCTGCGCTTCTATGAGGAGAAGGGCCTCATCACCTCCGAGCGGGCCGGCTCCGGCCACCGCCGCTACCCGCGCGCGGCGCTGCGTCGGATCGCGTTCATTGTCTTCGCCCAGAAGATCGGACTGTCGCTGACCGAGGTCGGCGCCGAGCTCGCCCGCCTGCCGCACAATCGCGTGCCCGAACGGGCCGACTGGGCCAGATTGTCGAGCGCCTGGACGCGGCGTATCAACGAGCGCATCGCCGAGCTCGAGCGCCTGCGCGACGGGCTGGGGCACTGCATCGGCTGCGGCTGCCTCTCACTGCAGCACTGCCGGCTGGCCAACCCCGAGGATCGCGCCGGGCGTGCCGGTCCTGGGCCGCGGTATTGGCTTGGGAAGGAGAGGTAGGTTATGGCGTGCACCGCCGCCTCTTCCGGCCGAGCGCGAGATTGGAGTGTCACGATGCGGTCATCGACGGTTGCGCAGGTCCTCCTCGTGGTCGGTCTGGTCGTCGCGACAGCCGCGGCCAGCAGTCAGGAGCGTCCGCCGGCCCAGACCGGTCCCGCGCTGCTCCAGGACTACATCGCCTTCACGGTGACGGCGCCGCCCGCCGCGCTCGAACTGGACCCCTTCTACAAGAAGTACGTCGACGCCCACGGCATTCCCGTCGTGACTTCGGCGAAGGTGCCGGATGCCGCGCTGCTCGCCGCGCGCGACATCGTGCAGTTCATGCTGGCGAACCGCCCCGACCTGCGCCGGGAGCTGATTCGCAAGAAATGGAAACTCGCCATCATGGCGCAGAGCGAGGTCACCTACGACATTCCCGAACATCGGAAGTACCGGCTGCTGCCCAAAATAGACGACGAGCGGCTCACGCCCGAGCAGCGGGAGAACTACAACAAGCCGGGCGGAGTCGGCACGATGACCGGCGAACAGTATTGGAACGTGCGCGGCCGCGGCTTTGGCGGTGAACCCGACGGCGAGAACACGACGTCCTGCGCGGAGGAGAACGTCCTCGGCTACCCCGGCACGCGCTACTTCGGCAGCTCGATCTGCGTGCACGAGTTCTCGCACGGCATCATGAGGGGCGCGGTCTACACCGTCGATCCCGACTACCGCCAGGCCGTGGAGGCCGCGTATGCGGCGGCCAAGAAGCAGGGCCTGTCGTCGGCGCAGGGCTATCCGGGCAACAACTTCAACGAGTACTGGGCCACGGGCATCGAGGCCTACGTGTTCGGCAGCGGGCGCGGGCCCGAGAGCCTCCTCGAGGCGGACCCGCGGCTCTACGAGCTCGTCAGGCAGGTCATTCCGCCGACGAAGATGCCCGGCAATGTCTACGTCGGACGCACGCGGCAGGCACCTCCACCACCCAAGTAGCCTATCCTTCGATGGCCGCGACGCCGTCCCGTGTCAGCGTGAGCCGCATCAGGTCTTCGCCCCAGATCACCTGGCCGTCGAACTCCTGCTGGATCTCGTGGACGATCCGCTCGCGGATCCCCGGCTGATCGATCTGCGCCAGAACATGGGTCAGCACCAGCGTCTTCACGCCCGCGCGCGCTGGCGATCGCGGCGTTGTCGCGGTGGTTGCCGCAGGCCGCGCGGTAGCTCGCGGTCGGCTCGGTGCCGCTGAAATAATGGTTCATGTGGATGAGCACGTCGCAGCCGCGCGCGAGCTCGACGAGCTCGTCGCAGGCGCCGCTGTCGCCCGAGTAGCACACCGAACCGCCGTCGCGCGTCGAGGCGGAACGCGAGGCACTCGAGCTGCGGCTGGACGTGCGCGGCGTGGCCCACGGTGACCGTCCAGCCGTTGCCCTCGGACGACGTCGCCCGCGTGCACCTCCCGCACGCGCGGCGCCGGCCGCGGGCGTGGCGGCGTCCCGCCGCGCGCCGCGAACACGTCGAGGCTGCTGTGGTGCTCGATCCGCGCGCGGATGTCTGGTCCGTAGACGCCGTCCTCGCCGAACAGGAGCTCGGTCATGCGCGCGATCGGCGTCGGCCCGTACACCTCGAGGTCTGGAATCCGGTCCGCGCCCATGTCCCAGCGCTGGAGCACCAGGCGCCCGTAGTCCATGCAATGGTCGTAGTGCAGGTGGCTGAAGAACGCGTGGCTCACCTGCCCGGCGCGATGACCGCTCTCGAGCAGCCGATGGTGGGCGCCGGGCCCGTGGTCCATCACGATGAGGTCGCCGCCGACGTCGAAGAGATAGCCGGCGCTCTGCCGCACGAGCGACGGCGCGGGCGTGCCGGTTCCAAGCAGAGTGATCTTCATGCGCAGCGACCTCAGTTGGCGAGAAGGACGGTGGGAAGGATGAAGAGCAGCCAGGTCACGAACGGCGCCGTGACGACCATGACGGCACCCCACGCCAGCAGCCCGCGGTAGACGTGCGCGCGTTCGTCGTCCTCGGCGTTCGCCACGACGAGCGCGCCGACGGTCGAGAACGGCGTCGAGTCGACGACGGTCGCCGAGATCGCCAGCGCGACCACCAGGCCGGTCGTCCCGATCGCTCCTTGCGCCATCAGCGGCACGGCGAGCGGGATCAGCGCGCCCAGGATGCCGGCGCTCGACGCGAACGCCGAGGTGACCGCGCCGACGCCGCAGATCAGCAGCGCCGTCACGAGCGGCGTGCCATGCCCGCGATCGCATGGCCGACGGCGTCAACCGTTCCGTAGCGCTGCAGCGCAGCCACGTACGTGACGATCCCGCAGACGAGCAGCACCACGCTCCAGGCGATCTGCTTCTCGGCGCCGGCGCTCGACGCCGGGAAGCACAGGTGGAGCACCGCACCGGCGGTGAGCGCGACGAAGCCGATGTTGAGGCCGAAGCCGAGCGCCGCCATGGCGACGCCAGCGAGGGCGAGCAGCGTGCAGACCTGGTCGACGCCGAGGCCGCGCGGAGGCTTCGCCGACGCTCGATGGGCCACGATCGCCCGCCGCCGGCGTCATCGTCGTCGCTGGTCTGCGCCGCGCCGCGGCACGCCGAAACACCAGCGTAGATGACCCGGCCAGCGCCGACGTTGTAGCGCGAGGTTGCCCAGGAAGAGCGCCCCCGCCGACATCTCGAGGCCGCTCGCGCGCCGAGCCGCCTGCGTCACGACTGGCGCTCAACACGTTCAGCGGGGAGAAGTTCCCGGCCGCCGCGCCGTGGACGACCATCAGCCCGATCATCCGGCGATCGATGTCGTACGCGCCGCGCGAGGCCGCAGCGCCAGCGGCGCCAGCAGGGCGACGCCGGCCGATCCCAGCGCACCGGCCATCGCCGGCAGCGCCGCGACGACGAAGACGATCCAGGGAATCAGCGCGCGCCGGCCCTTGACCAGCCGTGCGGCCGCCTGGACGGTGCGCTCGACCGTGCCGTTGTTCGATGCGATCGCGAAGAGATAGGTGACGCCCGCCAGCAGCACGAACAGGTCGACCGGGAACCCGCTGTACATGTCCCTGGCGCTCTCGCCCACGAAGATCGTGCCGACGAGAAACGTCATCACCAGCGCGAGCGATCCCGAGGTTGATCGGCCGCAGGGTGCCGACGAGAAAGACGAGGACGAGTCCGATGACGCCGACGGCGTGGATGGACAGGTGACCTCCGGACGTTCAGTTCTTCTTGTAGAACGTCTTCGTCGTCAACGGTGGTCCGCCCAGCGCGCCGCTGTGCGTGGTCTCGATCGCGAGGACCGCAGGCGATTCGAGCCACAGGACGTGTCGCGTTTCGCTGGTCATCGCTGTCTTGTCGTCCGGCGCGGGCTTTTGCACTCCGCGCGCTGTCGCGACTCGAGGAGACGGTGAACGTGTGCACCGTCGTGATCACCAGCTTGCTCCCGTCCCACGCCGGCTTTCGAAACCTGCTCCTGCGGGCCGCGGCCCATGTTGATGGTGTTCCGGCTCTCGGAGCCATTCAGCCGGTAGACGAGCTTCGGTCGGCGGCTGCATGTCGCTGCGGGCGAACCGCGCGTACTCGATGGTCAGCGTCGCCGCATCCTGCGTCACGGTGATGTCCGCGCCCCACCCGGTGCCCATGGTGCCCGGTGCGTCCGACCACCGCGCGCGCGGCGCCGCGGGTGGATCCGGCGCGAGGACCCACCTGCCGGAGAAATCCGGCGGCGCCTGCGCCGTCACGCTCGCGGCCAGCGAACGCAGATCGACGTCAGCCGCATAACTCTTTTCACTGCGGTCCATAAGCCGCTTTCCTCGCGGACGAGGTGCAAGAAGCGGTAGTGTACGCGCAACCATCTGCGGAGGCGAGTATGTCTGCGCGGAACTGCGGTCTCTGCTCGTCGCGTGCCTGCTCTTCGTCGGGATGGCGTGTCACGTCCGCGGACAGCCGCAGCAGCGGCGGCGCACGCGCGCACGGCGCCGCCCAACATCGTGATCATGTATCCCGACAATCTCGGGTACGGCGAAGTGGGCATCTACGGCGGCAACCGCGGCGTGCCGACGCCGCGCATCGACGCGCTCGTCCCGACGAGGGCATGCGGCTGACGAACTTCAACGTCGAGACGTTCTGCACGCCGTCGCGCGCGGCGCTGCTCACGGGCCGCTACGGCGTGCGCTCCGGCACGCTGGGCTACACGCAGCCCTGGTCGGGCATGACGCTGTGGGAGACGACGCTCGCCGAGCTGCTGGCGCCGCGCGGCTACACGAGCGCGCTGTTCGGCAAGTGGCACCTGGGCAACGCCGCCGGGCGGTCGCCGACGAACCAGGGCTTCGACGAGTGGTACGGCATCCGCGACTCGAGCAACGAGTCGCAGCGCAGCACGATGAACGACACGCCCTACATCTGGGAGGGCAAGGCCGGCGAGCCGTCGCGGCCGGTGAAGGAGTTCAACCTCGAGACGCGCCGCACGCGTCGATCGCGAGGCCACCGAGCGGGCAGTCGACTTCATGACGCGCAGCACGCAGGCCGCGCAAGCCGTTCTTCCTCTACCTTCCGTTCACGCTGATTCACTTCCCGACCCTGCCGCACCCGGAGTTCGCGGGCAACGACCGGCGCCGGCGACATCGGCGACGCGATGGCGGAGATGGACCGCAACGTCGGCGTCGTGCTGGACGCGATCGAGCGCCTGGGGATCGAAGCGCAACACGATCGTCATCTGGGCCAGCGACGGCGGTGCGGAGGCGCGCCGGCCGTGGCGGGGGACGTCGGGGCCGTGGCGCGGGTTCTACAACACGGCGATGGAAGGCGGCATCCGCACGCCCGTTCATGATCCGCTGGCCGGGCCGCATCCCCGCCGGCCAGGTCTCCAACGAGATCGTGCACAACACCGACGTCTTCACGACGCTCGCGCGCGCGGTCGGCGTCGAGGTGCCGAAGGACCGCGCCATCGACGGCGTGGATCAGCTCGCCGTTCTTCGAGGGCAAGCAGGCGAAGTCGAATCGCGACAGCTTCCTCTACTTCGCCCCGGGCGGGCAGGTGCGGGCGGTCAAGTGGGGCGACTGGAAGCTGCACTACGTCTGGCAGGACGAACCGGGCCAGCCGGTCGAGCGGACGATGAAGCTGTTCAACCTGCGCTCCGATCCGAAGGAGGAGACCGACATCAAGGACGCCAACTCCGTGGGTGCCGAGCGCGATCGGCAAGATCGTCAGCGACTTCTGGGCGACGGTGGACAAGTACCCGCTGATTCCGGTCGGCACGCCCGATCCCGTATCGCCGCCGCCGGGCCGGGCGCCGCCCGGCGCAGCGCGGCCGGCCGTCGGCGAGACGGTCACGACGCGCGTCGGGCCTGAGCTACGTGTTCACGAAGCAGGGGACCGGCCCGCGGCCGCAGCCGGGCGACGTGATGGTCATTCACGGCATCGGCCGGTTCCCGGACGGCAAGGAGTTCTGGAACACGCGCACCGACGGCGTCGCCGTACGAGTACACGCCCGGCGTCGACCGCGTGATCCGCGGCTTCGAGGAAGGCATGCGCGAGGTGCGCGAAGGCGACCGCATCGTCATCACGATGAAGCCGGAGCTCGCGTACGGCGAGCGCGGCAACCGCGACATCCCGCCCAACGCCACGCTCGTCTTCGACTACGAGATCCTGGCGGTCGAGCCGCTCTCCATCGCCCGGCTGCTGCGAGATGCCATCGAGGCCGGCACGCGTCGACGCCGCGCTGACGCGCGCGCGCGGGCTGTCCAACCTCAGGGAGTACTACGTGAGTGCGGCCGGCCTCCTGGCGCTCGCCAGCACCGCCAACCGGCGGCAGGCCGGTGACGGCGAGAAGGTGCTGGCCTTCGGTCTGACGCTGCTGCCCGACGCCCACGCGCTGCACCAGGCGCTGGCGCGCGCGCAGGCGAGCGCGGCGCCGCTGCCGACGCGATCCGCAGCTACGAGGCGGCGCTGCGGCTGAACCCGAAGCAGACCGACGCCGAACGCCGGGACGCCGAGGCGGCGACCAAGGCGCTGGCCGAGTTGAAAGCGCGGTGAGGCGGGACGAGGACGCGGCGCGGGCCAGATTACCGGATGCGCCGGCCCAGGCGGGCGACGATGTCGAACTCAGACTTGGTCACCGGCTGCACCGAGAGCCGGCTCCCCTTCCGGATCACCATCATCTGCTCGAGCCCCTTGGTGTTCTTCAAGCTTTCAAGAGAGACGACCGCGGGGAACGTGGCGACGTAGGCGAGATCGACCGAATACCACACGGGCTTGGCCAGCGTGCTCCCCTCGTCGTAGTACTTGTGGCCCTTTTTCCACGCGAACGGATCCGGATACCCCGCGCGCGCGATGCGCGCCAGCCCCGTCACGCCCGAGGGGTCGGCGTTCGAGGCATAGAAGAGGACATCGTCGCCTTCCTGCATGTCGTCGCGCATGAAGTTGCGCGCCTGAAAGTTGCGGACGCCCTCCCAACTCGTGCGCCCGTCGCGGGCGAGGTCATCGATGGTGTAGGCGGCGGGCTCACACTTCATCAGCCAGTGGCGTTTGGGCATCGGGCGGTCAGGGGGATAGCGTTCAACCCGCGCGTCGGGTGACGCGCGAAGACCTGCGCCGAAGAGAGGCGCTTTTCAGAATTGGTCGGGGCGGAGGGATTCGAACCCCCGACCCTCTGGTCACTTCCCCGACCGCGACCACTTCGGCCGGATCTTCTTCAACCAGGCGCGCATGTCGGCGCTCGGGATCCCGCAGATCGCGGTCGTGATGGGCTCGTGCACCGCCGGCGGCGCGTACGTGCCGGCGATGAGCGACGAGACCGTGATCGTGCGCGGCACCGGGACGATCTTCATCGGCGGCCCGCCGCTCGTGAAGGCGGCGACCGGCCAGGACGTGACGGCCGAGGAGCTCGGCGGCGCCGACGTCCACACGCGGCGGTCGGGCGTCGCCGACCACTACGCGACCTCGGACGAGCACGCGCTCGCGATCGCGCGGCGCATCGTCGCCAACCGCACACGCCGCCGGCGGAGGCGTGGGACGTCGCGACCCGCGAGCCGCCGGCGGCCGATCCGGCCGAGCTCTACGGCCTCGTCCCCGACGACCACCGCACGCAGCTCGAGGCCGCGCGAGGTGATCGCGCGGATCGTCGACGGCTCGCGCTTCGACGAGTTCAAGGCGCTGTACGGCGAGACGCTCGTCTGCGGCTGGGCGCGGATCGAGGGCCACCCGGTCGGGATCCTCGCCAACAACGGCGTGCTCTTCGCCGAGTCGTCGCAGAAGGGCGCGCACTTCATCGAGCTCGCGTGCAAGCGCCGCGTGCCGCTCGTCTTCCTCCAGAACATCACCGGCTTCATGGTCGGCGAGGAGTACGAGGCCGGCGGGATCGCCCGCGACGGCGCGAAGCTCGTGACCGCGGTCGCCTGCGCGGAGGTGCCGAAGTTCACGGTCGTGATCGGCGGCTCGTTCGGCGCCGGCAACTACGCGATGTGCGGCCGCGCCTACGCGCCGCGCCAGCTGTGGATGTGGCCGAACGCGCGCATCTCGGTGATGGGCGGCGAGCAGGCCGCGACGGTGCTGACGATGGTCGGCGACGCCGACCCGGACGAGATCCGCGCCACGTACGAGGCGGAGGGCAGCCCGTACTACTCGACCGCCCGGCTCTGGGACGACGGCATCATCGACCCGCTCGACACCCGCCGCGTCCTCGCCCTCGGCCTCGCCGCCGCGCGCAACGCGCCGGTTCCCGAGACGACGTTCGGCGTCTTCCGGATGTAGCGCGCCGCGCGTCAGCGCCGAGCGCGGCCCGCGCCGCGACCGGCCACGTCCGAACCGGACATGCCAGATTCGGCCACGTCCCCGGACACCCCCGCCCGGGTGGGGCCGCACCCTCCGCCCTCTACTGCCGATTTTACCGCCCGCGAGCCGGCGAAACCGTCACGGAAGTGCGCCAACTTTGCATCTTTTCGTCCACAGCCGGCCCGGTTCGGACAGGCGTGCGCGCTCAGAGCACGAGCGTCTCGGGAAACGCGACGCTCGCCCGCGAAGCGCTCGAGCCGGTACGGCGCGAGGTCGAACGACGACGCGCCGGTGAGGATCTCCTCCGCGAGCGCGCGGCCGACCGCCGGCGACTGCATGAAGCCGTGGCCCGAGAAGCCGCACGCCGCGTAGACGCCGTCGCCGACGCGGCCGATGATCGGATGCGCGTCCGCGGTCATGTCGTAGAGGCCCGCCCACGCGTCGGCGATCGTCGCGCCCGCCGCCGGCGGGAAGCGCGCGACGAGCCGCGCGAGCCGATCCGCGAAGACCGAGTCGTCGACCGCGCGTCTCGAAGCCCCACCGCGGCGCGGCGTCGTTCATCGCGAGCACGAGCGCGTCGCCGCGGCGGCGGAAGTGGAAGCCCGTCTCGCACTCGACGACGAGCGGCAGCCGCTCCGGCACCGGCTCGACCGGCGAGGTCAGCAGCAGCTGCCGGCAGAGCGGCCGCACCGGCAGCTCGACGCCGAGCTGCGCGCCGAGCGCCGCCGACCACGGCCCGCACGCGATCACGACCGTGTCCGCGCCGCGGCGCGAGCTCGGCCGCGCCGGTCTGCGCGCGCACCTCGACGCCGAGCTCGGCCGCGCGGCGCACGAGCTCGCGCGCGACGCCCGCGCGCAAGGTCGTCGCGGCTCTGGCGAAGGTGCTGCCGCTTGAACCAGTGCTCGATGACGCGCCGTTTACCCGGCGCCGGACGACGATTATCGAAGCGTATGATTTCCTCGTTCGCGGGCGCGTTCTTGTCATGCACTCGCCCACCGGAAACAATCTTGCTCGTACTCTCCTCGCCAAGGCCATCGAGCTCGATCCAAATCTGGGGGAGGCCCACGCATGCCTCGCCATCTCCCACTACGGTGCGGCGATCAACTATGGGGAGGATGTTAAAGCGAACCAGGCTCTCGGGCTGGCTTACGCTCAAAAAGCAGTGTCGCTCGACATGAGCGATCCTTTGGCGCATCGCGCTCTCGGGTATGTTCGGCTCTATGAGGGCAAACTGGAAGAGGCGAAATCCGCATACCAAACTGCGCTTCGGATCAACCCAAATCATGCAGATGCTCTGGCGAACATGGCTGGCTTGAGGATTCTCCAGGGTCGGCCCGACGATGCCATCGAACGGGCGGAGAATGCTCTTCGCCTCAACCCCTATCCGCCGGGTTGGTACTACTGGGATCTCGGCTTCGCGTATTATGCCTCCGGCCGTTATGCCCAGGCGGTCGAGGCTCTCCGTAAGAGGAGGTAGGCCGGCTACCGGCAAAGCGCATCCTTGCCGCGAGCCTGGCGCAGCTCGGCCAGCTCACCGAAGCTCACGAGGAAGCCTGCCAATTCCTTGAGATAAATCCCGGCTTCCTCGCATCTCGGTGGGCAGCGACGCAGCCCTTTAGACGCGATGAGGACCGGCAGCATTTCGTTGACGGATATATCATGGCGGGTTTGCCGCTGTAGGCCTGGACGTCTGCGATGCGGCCCGCGCGCGGTGAAGCCCATTGAGCTGTCCACGCTCTGCCCACCCTTCAACGCGCACATCGACGCGCCGCTGCCCAAATGTGCCACCATCACGCGACCGTTCGCGATCTCTGGGGCCGCCATCACGCCTAAAACAACGGACCTCGGCATCGAAGGCTCCGGTTCAGTCCGTCAGCGTCACGCTTGTCGCGATACGACGCCAGTCAGCATGTAGTCGACTACCTGCGGCACTTGCACCGTGACGGCATCGTGCGGATGCCCATCGGCGACCAGTGATCGGATCGAGTCGGCGATCCATGCGTCGCGCTCGGCGGCGGCAGCGGCGCGGTTCTGCGCTCTCGAAAAGGTTGCAATCATCCGACCGAATGGCGTCGACCGCCAATGCGCTCGACGGCCTCGCGGATGACGGATGTCGGCAGGAAGGCGGGTGGCGGCGGCCGGAAGATCTTGCCGGCCGGCAATCGCGCTGGACGCGGCGTTGTCGGCGCCGATGCCGTGCGACGCGGTAGTGCTACGCGCACGAATGTCGGTGTCGATTTCGGCGGCGCAGCCGGTGTCGCGGATGCGGCCGGCGTTGCGGATACGTCTTGTGTGGCAAGTGCCGTGGCGATAGCTGCGGCAAGCGCGTCGGCCGGCTTCGCGGATACTGGCGCCGGCTCGGGCGTCTGCTTTGGTGGCTGTTTTGGTTTCGGCTGTGGTTTCCTGCCGCATTGCAATGATGGCGGCGCGGGCGGTCTCTCGATCGGGCTCTGAGACTGGCCCGGTGTCCGCTCCCTCGAGGTCGATACGATTGGCACCGG
>CAWKBU010000014.1:0-474982 GCA_963847975.1 uncultured Acidobacteriota bacterium
GATCTGGGTCTGATAGCGACCGCCCACCTGCGGGCCCCGCATGGGGCGCCGCGAAGACTGCGGGGAGCCATCGACCTGCAGGCTGCTCACCAACGGAAACGAGGTCGGGATCCCTCCGCTCCGGTGATACGAGTGAAAGCTCGTCAACGGCAGCAGCGGCTGGGCCGAGTGGTAGCTCGTGGAGTTCCAGGGATAGGCCACGTTCGCGATGGTGGGCACGCTGGCACCACTCTGCGTGTCGTAGAGCCCGGAGATCGTCGGGCTGTCGTGTGTCTGGCCGTCAGGATCGGCCCGATCCGGAAAGTCGAAGGTCCTCAGCGCCCGTGACGTCGCCGATCCGGTGTAGACCCCCGGGACGCTGTTGGACGCGCCGTCGGTGAAGAGCACGATGACGCGCAGGCCCGACTGCTGGCCGTTCGGAACCGATCGCAGCTCGTCCCAGCCACGATAGAGGCCCTCCACCATGGCCGTGCTGCCGCCGGGCAGGGTGCTGGGGATGTCGGCCATGACGCGGCCTTGTCGAACCCGCGGCCGGCCGGCATCGCGTCGACGACGCGGGCGCCGTTGCCGAAGAAGATGAAGCGAGACGCGGTCCTGGGCGGCGGCGAAGCCGTCGACGAACGCGCGCGCCGCATCGCGGACCGCGCCCCACCGCGATCCGATCGAGCTCGAGACGTCGAGCACGAGCGACAGGTCGACCATGCGCCGCGTCGCCTCACCCTGGGCGTTGACCGTCAGCTCGGTGAAGTTCGCGAGCTTCATGAAGGTCGTCGGCACGACCGCCGTCGCCCGGACGTTGACCACGTTGACACCAGTCGCGGCGTCGGTGGTCATCGTGAAGAACCCGGCTGTCGGACGGGCTCGTCGACGAGGTCGTCCCCATGTAGCCGTTGGGGAAATTGGCCCGGTAGATGTTGGCGGCTTCCTGCTGCGGGTTGCCGCTGTTCAGCATGCGCGCCGCGCCGAGCGCCGCGCCGTCGACGGCTTTCGACAACTGCGCCTGCACCACGTAGGCTCGGCCGGTATCGACCGCCAGGCCCACGAAGATCAGCAGGACCGTGAGGAACACGGCCATGTAGAAGAGGGCGAAGCCCTTTTCGTTCGAGAGCGCGTTTCTATGTCTGGTCATGTCCGTTCCGCCTTATGAAAAACTGTGAACCGCCGGGCAAAGCTCGTCCACTCCGTGAGTCAAGGGCCTGCCTGAGCCGTCGAAGGGTCAGAAATAAGCGATCGAATACAGCGTGTTCGGCAGCGTCACTCCATACGGCAGGAGCCGGTCGAGCGGCGTGATCAGGTTGTGCCGCGTGAAGATCTCGGTCACGTAGAGGAACCCGCCGTTGACGTTGATGATGCTGTCGCGCAGGTTCGTGACCTGCAGCCCCGTGTTGGTGTCCGGGTTGGTGGCCAGATAGTCCGGCGGTCCGCCGTACGACCCGCTGCCGGTGTTCAGCCGGCTGGTCGCCGGCAAAGCTGCCGAACTTCGCGCGCTGAAAGAGGACGACCTGGCCGTAGTTGGACGTGCCGGTCGTCCCGCCCTTCATGCAGCACCGAGAAGATCACCGTCGACGTCCCGTTGTTGAAGTTCAACGGGGGTGGTGCTCATGCTCGCGAGCACGGCCCCCGCCTGCTGCAGGCTCGTGTCGCGCGAGATCAGGTTCGATCCTTCGCGCGCGAGCTTGGTGACCACGTGCTGGTCGATGAGCGCATACGCCGTCTCGACCACGCCGAGGCAGATGAGCAGCAGGAACGGCAGAATGATCGCGAACTCGACGATGCTCTGTCCGCCGAGCCGCGCGCAGCCGTGTGAGTCGCCGGTGTGCTGGTGTCATCACTGGAACAACGCCTCGTTCTTCATGGTTGACTGCACGCGCAGGTTGAGCTGGCCGCCGGTGAAGAACGGCCGGATCAAGCGGCGTCATGAACTGCCAGGAGTAGTTGATCGTGACCCGCCCGACGTCGTTCGGGCCGCCGAGGCCGGCCGACCAGCTCGAGCCGTTCACCGGCATGAAGCTGAAGCTGAACGCGCTGTCGGGGATGGTGAGCGTCGGCGTCGCCTCGCCGCATCGCCGACTTGATGGACGCCTCCCGGCCGATGGGCGACGCCACCGCGAACTCAGCTGCTGGCCGGTCACCGCATAGCGCGTGGCCTGGCTGACGCCGTGTTCGAGCGCCAGATAGCAGTAGAACATCGACGCGAAATCGACGATCGCCAAGGGTCAGCAACAGAAGCAGCGGCGTGATGATCGCCGCTTCGACCAGGTTGGCGCCCTTCGCGTCGCCGAGTCGTCTGACGTTACGAATCCTCCAGCATGACGGCACCTCGAAGAAGTAAAGCTACCCTCCCCAGGTAGCCTTACTGTTTGTTCGTGGAGCCCGGCTTCTCATTGCTCCCGCCTTTCGCCTTCTCCACTTCGGCCTGATACTGCGGTCTGCGCCGCCTTGAGGCGCGCGGCCGCCTCGGAGAGCGCCTTCTCGCGCTTCGCATCTTCGTCGGCCTGCTTCTTGGCGACCTCGGCGTTCTTGCGGGCGATCTCGGCCTCGCGCTTCGCGCGATCCTTGCTCAGGCGGTCGGCCTGGCGCTGGTCTTCCTCGGCCTTGAGCGCGCGACCCTGTCCTCTTCGGCCTTCTGGCGGGCGGCGGCTTCCCTCTGCTTCGCGTCCGCCGCCTTCTGCTTCGCCTCGGCCTCGGCCGCCTTGCGCTCCTGCTCCTGTGCGCGAGCGCCTCTCGCGGCGGCGCGCTCGGCCGCCCGGTCCACTTCCTTGACCTCGGCCTTCACCGCCGCGGCCTCCTTGGAGGACGCCGCGGCCGGGGCCGCGGGCGTCGCCTTCACCGCGGCACGGCGCGGACTTAGGTGGCGGCGCGACGGCTGCGCCGGAGCGGGCGTTGCCGCTACGGGCGCCGGCGGCCGGCGTGGCCGCGGGCTTGCGCCGCGGGCGTCACGGGCGCGGTCTGCGAGATCGGGCGCGACGGCACCGGGCGCGCTCGGCGCGCCGGCGCCGGCGTGACACGGGCGTCAGCGGCTCGGGCATCTGCGCGGCGCCCTGGCGCGGCGCGCACGGGCCCGTTGCCTTCCTGCGGCTGCGGGCGATCGGCCGGATAGCGCGGCGAGCCGGTGTAGGGGTCGGGATTCGGATAGGTCTTGTCGGGCCGCGCCAGGTACGGCTCGATGATGCGACGGCAGACCCTCCGACACGCCCATCTGACCCTTCTTGATGATGGTCGGCGTGATCATGACGACGAGCTCGGTCTGGTTCTTCTGGTGCGCCTTGCTCTTGAAGAGCAGGCCGAGGATCGGGATGTCGCCGATGCCGGGAATCTTGCGACATCGTGCTCGTCAGCGTGTTGTTCATCAGCCCGGCGATCGCGAACGTCTGTCCGTCGCGCAGCTCGACTTCGGTCTCGGTGCGGCGGGTCGAGAGCGCCGGCACGCGGAAGCCGTCGATGACGACCGCGTTGGCGAAGTCGAGCGAGCTCACTTCGGGCTTGACCTTGAGGTGGATCAGGTCGCCGCCGAGCACGGTCGGCGTGAAGCTCAGGCGGACGCCGAACTCCTTGAACGTGATCGTCACCGAGTTGGTGCCCGATCCCGACTGCACGACCGGATAGGGATACTCGCCGCCGGCGAGGAAGCTGGCTTCCTTGCCGTTGGTGGCGATGAGGTTCGGCTCGGCCAGGCTCTGGAAGAGACCCTTGTTCGACAGCGCGCGGACGACGCGCGCCGAGGTTCTCCTTCCCGTTGAAGATGAACAGGTTCAGGAAGTCGCTGAACACGAGCTTGCCGTCCTCGAAGTCGGGGCCGGGCACGCCGGAGGGCGCCGTGCGGCCGAACCACTGGTCGCTCGTCCCGGAGCCGTTGGCGAAGAACGACGCGCCGAGCTCCTGCATCGCCGAGCGGCTGACTTCGGCGAAGCGCACGCGCAGCATCACCTGGTTCGAGGCGACGCCTTCCTGCTGCTTCAGCATGTTGACGACGTCTTCCTTCTTCTCGACGTAGCCGCCGGCGACGTCCGCGGCCTTCTCAATCACGTACTTGGTCGAGACGGTTCCGGAGATGACGACGTCCTTGCCGCTGCCGAGGACGGTGATGTCCTCACCGGGGAAGAGCTGCTTCATGCTGCGCGACGAGCGGGCTCAGGTCGCGCCGGACCTTCACCTCGAAGGTCGAGATGGCGCCGGCCTTGTCCCAGACGAAGAGCGAGATGGTGCCGGGCTTCTTGCCGTGGATGAGGAGCTGCGACGGCGCCGTGACCATCGCGTCGGCGATGTCGGGCACGGTCAGCGAGACGCGCGCGATCGTCGAGCCGACGTTGAGCACGGTCGAGCGGCCGACCATCAGCTCGATCTCCGACCCGCTGACCGCGTCGCGAACGACGGTGGCCGACGCGGTGCCGGTCGGGTTGAACATCTGCGGCTGCTGCGCCTGCGGCGCGGCAACGAGGATGACGATGATGTACACGACCAGCGCCGCGAAGAAGGCGGCCGGCCGGCGGCCCTGCAGGGGCCGCGATCGCCAGAACTGAGTCGTGTGTGCCGCGAGCATGTTCAGATCCTCCGATTCGAGTTCGCTGTGGGTGGTCCGGCTGATGTCGGTCGTCATTTCACGACTTCTGTCTCGCGCTTGTCGCCGCGAATCATTTCGACAGTGGGAACGAACGGCGCCGGCGCCGTCGCCACCGTCACGGCCTGGCCGGGCTTCGGCTTGGCCGACGCGGTGGTCTGCACGGGCGCGGCACCCTTCACGATGCCGAGGAGCCCGGCCGGCTTGATGCCGGGCGTCGCGGGCGCCGACTGATCCAGGGGATTGCGCAGCGCGAGCTGAATCTTGCCCTCGGTGCTCGCGAGCGCCAGGCGCTCGGCCTGCTCGGGCGTGACCGACATCGTCACGACCGTGACCTGCACGGGCTTGCCGTCTTTCTGGTCCTGCTCCATCCGCGTGCCGGCGGTCAGCACCTGCACGTTGGCGAGGACGACCTTCGTGGTCATGTCGACGGGGTTGTTGGTCGGGCTCGCCGTCGCCAGGACGTCGACGCGCGTGCCCGGCAGAACGTAGCCGGCGACGCCGATGACCTCGTTCACGCGCACCGACACGGCGCGCATGCCCTCGGGAATCACCGGCGGCAGGCCCGACGCCGGCTTCCTTCGAGGCCAGCTTCGCCGGCAGGATCGGCTCGTTCTTGACGATCGTGACGATGACGCCGCGGCCGACGATCTCGTCGGGCCTGACAAACGCCCCTTCCGGCGCCTGGCCGTCGGGGAACAGCGCGACCTTCAGGTCTTCGAGCCTTCAGCTCGGCGCCGAGCGACAGGTCGGCATTGGCCACGACGACCGGTTGGGTCTTGGCTGCTGAACAGTCACGGTTGTTGCCCTTGTTCATCATGTTGTAGGTGCCGAAGGCCAGACCGCCGCCCGCGAGCACGGCGATGGCGAGAACGGCGAAGATTCGGTTGCGCATGAGCGTCCCCTAGCTTTCGTTCCGCATGATGGCGACCGCTGACATCGTCAGCGGGGCGCCAGTGGTGGATGCCGGCCTTACGAACCGCACTGCCGGGTCGAGCAAGATGAAAGAGAACGGATACTGAATCGTGACCTCGGTGCCGGTGTTCGAGCCGAGGGCGACCTTCCGGTTGACCGCGATCGGCGCGGTGCCGGCGTTGCCGAGTCGTTCGGCCGCCATGTAGGAGCGCACGGCGGTCTCGACCTCGAGGTCGGTCGTGCTCCCGGTCACGGCGACGCGCGCGCCTTCGCGCGCGGCGTTGGTCAGCATCTGCCAGGTCTGGTAGGCCCGGCCGAACTCGAAGATGCCGACGCAAATCATGAGAATGATCGGCAGCGTGACTGCCGTCTCGAGGAGAGCCGCGCCGCGCTCGTTGACGGGACACCGCGAGCCGGCGCGCGCATCGGCGCCTCGCGAGTCTCCATCCTGGCGGTCTGACGTAGCATCAAATCCTCGTGTCCTCTCACATTGAAACCGTGTTGATGCGGCCGTGAACCCCGTGATCGCTACTGCAACAGCGCCGCGAGCATGCTGCCGGCCGCGATCGCCGGCCCGTACGCGAAACGGCTCGCGGGCGTCCCCGCTGCGATCTCGCCCTTGACGTCCGCCGGGCGCCGCAATCATCCGGCCCGTGCCCGCCAGCGTCGGTCCCAGCCGCCGGCGCTGGATCGCGACTGTCACCGCGAGCACGCCGCCCGCGATGGCGGTAAAGAGCACGGCGTTGACGACCACCAGCGGACCGAGCAAGCTGCCGACCGCCGCCATCAGCTTCACGTCGCCGGCGCCGGTCGCGCCGAGCGCATGGCCTGGCAGCATGAGCACCAGGCCGATGACGCACCCGAGCACCGCCGCGCCGACCGAGACGCCGCCGCCACCCGAGGGCCGCGAGCCCGAGACCCGCGCCGGCCATGGTGCCGGTCAGCACAGTTGGGAATCCGCCGCGTCCGAAGATCCACGACCGTCGCGACGAGCAGACCGGCGGCCAGCACTGCGAACGACGCGCTAGTAAGTCTGAGCAATGACCTGCCAGAACACCGAGTTGATGGTGTTTCCGACCGTCGACACGGCGCCGAGCGCGATGATGCCGATGAGCGCGCACAGCAACCCGTACTCGAGAAGATCCTGACCCTCTTCCTCGCGGCGCAGGCGCGCGTTCGCGAGGCGCTTCAACGAGCAACAGCAACTGGCGATGGCATGACTCGACTCCTCCCGTCCACCTCCTGCGAAACGGTGGGCCGGCACGCTGAGCGTGCCGGCCCACGCGTAATCCCGAACGACTACGCCGCCGCCGTCAGCTGGCCGCGATGCTGTTGAAGATGGTCGACACGCTCTGTCCGGCCGCGCCGACCGCGCCGATCGCGATGAGCGCGATGAGCGCCACGAGCAGCGCGTACTCGAGCAGGTCCTGGCCTTCTTCGTTGCGCGCGAACGACTTCACGAGATTGAGTAGCATCGACATGTGAATCCTCCCCCGAGGAAAATGCACCGCTCTTCTGCGGTGCGTAACTTGCGGCAGCGCCGCATGTGGGTTGATAAGAGCGCCGCGCTTGCCGCGACACGCAGCAGACCAATCGCAACGGCTGTGCCACGGCGTCGCGCTTCGGCGCGACCGCGCTCGGCGCAAGTCCTTCATCGCAAAACGATTGCCGCGCGCCGAGCAGGACCCGCAGCATCGGCGTCAGAGACCGCCAAATGACCTCCGCCAGAGACGGCCGCAAGGTGCAGTTTCGTAAGGCATCACGCGAATTTGGTGCGCGCCGCGGAGGCGCCGCGCGTGCCGGCGTTGTGCGCGCCGCGCACACACCGCCATCTATTTCTTGTATGCGCGCCACTTACCGCCACAGCTCGCGTACAGATTTGTCGACGGCATACGCATTGCGAGTGCGCGGGACCAAGGATCACGCCATGAAGATTTCGTCAGATGCTGCTGTCGATCGACGGCTTTCGCGCTCGTCGTCGGGGGGGTCGCATGGGTCGACCCGCGCGTGCAGCGACTGTTTTCGCAAGCTGGTCTGCGGGCGGCGACGGCATCGCGTCCTGGGACAACCGCGCCACTGGATCTCGGGGGCGCGATGCTGTCGTCGCTCCGAACTACAGAGTCTCGAGAACGGCCCGGTCCTGGTGTTCGCGGCCGTCGGTGCGTGCTCTTTCTGTTCATGGTAAGGACCTAGACCTTGGCGCTCGTGCTCGCGGTCGAGCCTGACCACCGTCAGGCCACCATCCTCAAGCGCATCGTTCGCGAACTGGTCCGCGCGGACCTGGTACTCGTCGACTCGCGTGACGCGGCCGTCGCGGCGCTGACGGCCCGGATTCCCGACGTCATCCTCCTCACGGCGCTCCTGTCGCCGCGCGACGAGGAGGAGCTGGTCGCCGTACCTGCGCACGCTGGGCGGCGCGCAGCACATCCAGACCCACACCATTCCGCAGCTGGCGTCGACCGCAGCGGACATGGAGCAGAAGAGCGGCGGCGGCCTGTTCGGCAAGCTGCTCGGCAAGGGCAAGAAGGAGGCGGCGCCGAAGTCCGATCATGGGCGGCTGCGATCCCGATCTCTTCGCCGACGAGATCCGGACGTTCATCGAAGCCGCCACCGAGCGCAAGTCCGAGTCGGTCGACGCCCTGCAGCAGCGCGTCGCCGCACCTCGAGTTCCAGACGCAAGCCAACCCGGGGAAGACGGCACCCAGCGCGACGACTTCGTCGTTCGTCCACACCAGACCCGGTCGTATCGGCGTCGTTCGCCACGCCCGCGTATGCCTCGGCCCGCCGAGAGTGCAGCGGCCGACAGCGGTCGCAGGAAGAAGCGCCTCGAGCGGGTCCGCCTGGGCGTCGCCGTTCGAGTGGCGGCCCGCGTCCGCCCAGGCGAGCAGCGCCGTCGCCGCCACGCCAGCCGCATCGTCGCTCATCACCAACGTGCCGCTGGCCGTGCTCGCCGAAGACCAGGAAGAACAGGGCCGTCAGGCGGAATCGATCGCCAGGCGCGCCAGGCGCGCGAGGAAGCCGAGGACGAGCGGAGCGCCGACGCGAGGCCGATGCCGCACGGGCGCGGGAAGAGGCGAGGGCGCGAGAGGAGGAAGCCGAAGCGGAACGCGTCCGCGAGAAAGAACGGCTGGCGCTCGAGCGCAAACGCGAGGCCGAAGCCGAGGCGAAGCGGAAGCGCGACGCCGACAGCGCGGCGAAGCGGAAGAAGGAAGAAGAGGCCGCCGCGCAGCGCAAGCGCCTCGAGGCCGAAGCGCAGCGCAAGCAGGAAGAAGAGCGCAAGCGCCTCGAGGCCGAGGCCAAGCGCAAGCGCGAGGCCGAGGCCGGCGGCGAAGAAGAAACAGGAAGAAGCCGAGGCCAAGCGCAAGCGCGAACTCGAGGCCGAGGCGCAGCGAAAGCGGCAGGAGGACGAAGTCGAACGGAAGCGCCTCGAAGCCGAAGCGCAGCGCAAGCGCAGGAAGAGGAGGTCCGGAAGCGGCTCGAAGCCGAAGTCAAGCGCAAGCGCGAAGAAGCCGAGGCCGAGAAGAAGCGCCTCGCGGCCGAAGCGGAGCGGAAGCGCCACGAGGCCGAAGCCGAGCGCAAGCGCAAGGAAGAAGAAGAGCGGCAAGCGCCGCGAGGCGGAAGCAGAGCGGAAGCGCCAGCTCGAGGCCGAGGCCAAGCGCAAGCGTGAAGAAGAAGAACGCAAGCGCCTCGAGGCCGAGGCCAAGCGCAAGCGCGAAGAAGAAGAACGCAAGCGCCTCGAGGCCGAAGCCAAGCGCAAGCGCGAAGAAGAAGAACGCAAGCGCCTCGAAGCCGAAGCCAAGCGCAAGCGCGAGGAAGAAGAACGCAAGCGCCTCGAGGCCGAAGCCAAGCGCAAGCGCGAAGAAGAAGAGCGCAAGCGCCTCGAAGCCGAAGCCAAGCGCAAGCGCGAGGAAGAAGAACGCAAGCGCCTCGAGGCCGAAGCCAAGCGCAAGCGCGAGGAAGAAGAACGCAAGCGCCTCGAAGCCGAAGCCAAGCGCAAGCGCGAGGAAGAAGAGCGCAAGCGCCTCGAGGCCGAAGCGAAGCGCAAGCGCGAGGAAGAAGAAGCGCAAGCGCCTCGAGGCCGAAGCCAGGCGCCAGCGCGAGGAAGAAGAGCGCAAGCGGCTCGAGGCCGAGGCCAGGCGCCAGCGCGAGGAAGAAGAACGGCAGCGCCTCGAGGCCGAGGCCAGACGCCAGCGGGAAGACGAGGAAGCGGCAGCGAAGCGCGACAGGCAAGAAGCCGAGGCAAAACGGCGTGCAGACGAAGAGTTCGCGGCGCGCCGCCGCGAGGACGATCACGCGCGGTATCGCCAGGACGAGCTGGCGGCCGCGCACGCCGACCGGTTCGCCGAGTTCCGCGCCGACCACGACGAGCCCACGGGCGTCCTCCGCCTGATGCCGCTCGCGGTGTGGGCGCGCCCGGAACGAAGCGCCCCAACGGCGACGAGCCGGTCGCCGAGGACGATCTGCAGCGGCCTGATCGCCGGGCTGCGCGTGCCGCCGACGGTCGCCGCCGTGACCTATCCGCGCGGCTGCCGCATCCGCCGCGTGCGCGTGCGAGCGCCGAAGCCGACCGCGGCCAGCGGCGAGAAGCGCCGTCCGGTCATCGTCTCGCGCCGCGCCCTCCGCGGCTCGCGCGACGATGCGACGGGGTAGCGACCACGGCAGCTTCGCTGCTTCTCTAAGAGCCACGGACAACACGGATCGCACGGATCTGATTCGGGGCAGACGCGCGATTTCCGCGACCCGGCCGTGCCGCCAGGCGTGCAGCATCTGCAACCTCGTATGTCTCGAAGCGGGGCGCGGCGGTCCTCACACCACCCGGCGATTGGTCTGCAAGGCATTGACTGCTGAGAACGTTACGGTGCTACGGCGGAGAGCAGGCGGCCGGCAGGCACCCGCGTTGCCGTACCGGGCGGCATGGATCACTCAGCCTCCCGCTCGCTACTTCACCGGGCCACCGGTCTCGAGCGGCAGCCGAGTCCTCGTGCGCGGCCGGCGATGGACGGTCGCCGGCGTCACGCGCTGCGACCGACTGCGCGGCCCTGCGGCTGCGCGAGATCGGACGGCGACCGCGACCAAACGCTGCTGACGCCGTTCGATCGCCCGAACGCCTCTAGTCGCCGATCCCCTGCCCGCGCGTGGTCGGCCGCGCCGGTGGCTCCACGAGCTCGATCGCGCGCTCCTGCGAGCTGCACCCGTTCGGGTCGTTCCACGCCGCCGCGCGGGCGCCGATTCGCCTCCTGCCCTATCAGCTCGAGCCGGCGCTCGCCGTGCTCCGCGACGGCGCCACGCGCCTGCTCATCGCGGACGGCGTCGGCCTGGGCAAGACGATCCAGGCGGGCTCCTGCTGCTCGAGCTCGCGCATCGCCACGAGTCGTTGCCGCGCGCTCGTGCTGGCGCCCGCCGGGCTGCGCGAGCAATGGCTGGCTGAGCTCTCCGCGCGATTCGGGCTGACGGCGCTCCTTGCCGACACCGCGTGGTTGCGATCGCTCGCCGCGGAACGGCCGGCGCACGTGAACCCCTGGTCGCTTCCGGGATCTACATCGCCTCGCACGATCTCGTGAAGCGGCCAGAAGTCCTGCGACCGCTCGAGGACGTCACGTGGGATGCCGTCGTCATCGACGAGGCGCACGCCGCCACGTCCGGAACCGATCGGCGCGCGGCGATGCATGCCATCGCCGGGCGAGTCGCGCCACGTGCATGCTCCTCACCGCGACGCCGCACGGCGGCGACCGCAGCCGAGCTCGAGGCGCTCTGTCGGATCGGCCGCGGCGACGATGACCGATCGTGCTCTTTCAGCGATCGCGCGCGGACGTCGGCGAGGGCCGGCCACGCAAGACGACGGTGCTGACCGTCGTTCCGTCCGACGCCGAGCGCCGGATGCACGACCTGCTCGATCGCTACAGCACGCCGCGTCTGGGAGGAGGCCGGCAGGCGCGGCGACGAGCGCGCGCGGCTGGTGTCGATCGTCCTGCGCAAGCGCGCGCTCTCGAGCGCCGGCTCGCTCGCCGCGTCCGTCGAGCGCCGGCTGGCGCTGCTGAGCGAGTCGCGCCCGGATCCCTGGCAGCTCAGCCTGCCGCTCCCCGCGACGACCGACGAAGACCCGCTCGAAGACGAGGAGCCCCAGCGCGGCGCTCTGCGGTTCCCGGCCTTGCGGACCCGCGGCTGGAGCGCCGCTGGCTCACGGCCATCGCCGAGGCGGCCCGGCTGGCGCGCGAACGACGAGCGCAAGACTCGGTTCCTGCTGCGGCTCCTCGCGAGACTCCGCGAGCCGGCGATCGTCTTCACCGAGTATCGCGACACGCTGGCGCGGCTCGAAGGAGCACGTCGAGGCCGCCGGGCACACGGTCGCGGTCCTGCACGGCGGGATGACGCCGGCCGACCGCAGCCGCGTGCAGCAGGCGTTCAACCACGCCGGCGGCACGCTGCTCGCCACCGACGCCGCGTCGGAAGGACTCAACCTGCATCAGCGGTGCCGCGTGGTCATGCACTACGAACTGCCGTGGAATCCCGTCGCGGCTCGAGCAGCGCGCCGGACGAGTCGACCGATTCGGTCAGACGCGCCGGGTGCACGAGCTGGCGCTCGTCGCCGCGCACACCGCCGAACGCCTGGTCGTCGCCCCGCTCTTCACCCGTCTCGCGGGAACGACGAACGGCACGCGGCCGGATGCTCGACGCGTTGACGGAATCGCGCGTGGCGGCCGCCGTCATGACCAACGCGGAACCGGCGCGTGTCGTCGTCGATGACGGCGGAGCCGCGACCAGACCTGCGCCGTGCCGGCGCACGGAGACCTCAAGGCCAGCGCGACGCGCGAAGCGGCGCGCCTCGAACGCTGCCGCGCCCTTGACGCACGCTCAGGGCTGGCACGCGAGGCCGGTGTCGGCGGGCGGGCGGTGGTCTCGACCATCGACCGTCGGCCGCAGATGTCTCACGGGTTGTTCGTAGTGTTGGCGGTGACGCTCAGGCGTACCGACGGCTCGCTGCTCCACGCCGAACCGCGCCTCGTTCTGCGTCGACCTGCGTGATGGCTGTGGACCGCTGGATGCCGGCCGCCTGCGCGACCTCGTGAGGGCGCTGGCACATCCGGAGCTCAGAGCCGATCTGGTCTCGAGTCGAAGACAACACTCGCGATCGTCTCGACGTCATCACGGGACTCGAAGCAGCGCGCCGCGCGCGGCAACGGCGACGGGAGAAGGCATCGCCCGGACGCATTGCTCCAACCCATCCATCGCGGCGCGGCAGCTGGTGCAAGCCGGCCTCTTCGATCGCCGAGCCCTGCGGGCGGCCGCGCTCGACGCGACCTCGGCAGCCAGCCGCCAGCGCGAGATGCACGAGCGCGCGGCCGCTACGTCGCCGGTCGCTCGCCCGCACCGAGCTCATCGCCGCACTCCTCGTTCCTCGCCGGCGATGATTCCGGGACTGTCGGGCTCGCTCTTGTCCCACGAGGTCCTCGCGCAGATCGTCCCCATCGCGTTGCATGGGTTGCTCGACGAGGCGGGACGCGAGCCGGCACGCCGTCGCCTTCGCGCCTGGCACGTGCCGCTGCGCGGCGCAGCTGGGCCCGGCGCTGGCGCTGCGCGGCATCTTCGACCGGCTGGCGAACCGCTTCTCTCCGCACTCGGCTATCACGTCGTCCCGGCCGATGCCACGACGGAGAGATTCCGCGCCGTGCTCGAACGGTGTCGGAGCACCCACGGGCGACGTTGCTCGTCACGCTCTGGGGACATCATCCGGCGTCGGCGTGGCGCGACGCCGTCCGCCTCGGCATCGGTCAGGGCGAGCGCTGGTGCTTCTGCCTCACCGGGCCCCGCCTCCGCATCGTCGACAGCTCGCGGACGTACTCGCGGCAGTTCGTCGAGTTCGACATCGAGATCGCGCTCGAGAACGAAGCAGACCTTTGCCGTCCTCTGGGGACTGCTGCGCGGCGCCGCCATGGCCGGCGCGTCGCGCGACTCGCGGCCGCTGCTCGACCGCGCCATCGAGTTGAGCGAGCAGCATCGCGCATCGGTTCGCTCCTCCCTGCAGCACGGGGTTCACGACGCGCTGGGACACCTGACGCGGGCATTCTCGGCAGCCGGCCGCCGGCGTCGCGCGACGGCGCGCGCGCAACCGGACGCGCCACGTCCGCAGGCTCGGCCAGGATCTCCGCGTTCGACGAAGCGCTGGTCGTCGTCTATCGGATCCTGTTTCTGCTCTTTGCCGAGGCGCGCGGCCTGGTGCCGCGCTGGCATCCGATCTACCGCGACAGCTACACCATCGAGTCGCTCCGCGGACCGGTCGAGATGCTGCCGCGGCCGGTCGGGGTCTGGGAAGCGCTGCAGGCCATCGCGCGCCTCGCGCATCGCGGCTGCCGCATCGGCTCGCTGCGCGTGCCGCCGTTCAACGGCCGGCTGTTCTCGCCCGCGCACGCGCCGCTCGCCGACTCGCGTGCCGCTCGACGATGGCGTCGTGCGGCAGGCGCTGCTGGCGTTGACGACGCGCCCGCGGACGCGGAGGATTCGAGCGCATCGCGTACGGCGACCTCGGCGTCGAGCAGCTCGGCGGCGTGTACGAACGCCTGCTCGACTTCGATCCAACGCGGCGCCTCGGGACCGCGGCCGGTGCTCGCTCGTCCGCAGCGAGCGCCGCAAGTCGACGGGCGCCTTCTACACGCCGCGGCCGCTGACGGAGTACCTGGTGCGGCGCGCGCTCGCGCCGCTCGTGCACGAAGCGTCGTCCGAGGCGATTCTGGCGCTGCGCATCCTCGATCCGGCGATGGGCAGCGGCGCATTCCTCGTCGCCGCGTGCCGCTACCTGGCGTCGGCGTACGAGGCGGCGCTCGTGCGCGAAGGCGGGTTCTCGGCCGACGACATCACCGAGCGCGAGCGCGCCGAGTTCCGGCGGACCGTCGCGCAGCGCTGCCTCTACGGCGTCGACATCAACCCGATGGCCGTCCAGCTCGGCCGGCTGTCGCTCTGGCTCGCCACGCTGGCGGCCGATCGGCCGCTGACCTTTCTGGATCATCGGCTGCGAACCGGCAACAGCCTCGTCGGCGCGTCACCTGCGGACATCGCGCGGCAGGCGCCCGGCGGCGACCGCGCGCGCACGACCGAGCGTGCTGCCGCTCTTTGGAGACGACTCCTGCGATGCGGCTGCTTCGCGACGTCGATCGCCGTCAGGTCGCGCATCGCGACCGAGCCTGGCGACACGCTCGAGCAGGTGCGCGCGAAGGAGCACGCGCTCGACCGCGCTGCACCGCGACGGCGCGCCGGTCGAGCGCTGGAAGGAAGTGTGCGACTCTCTGGTGCGGGGCGTGGTTCGGGCGAGAGCCGGCGGCAGCGAGCGCCGTACCGTTCGGCGCGCTCGCCGACGAGATCCTTGGCCGCGGCAGCCTGCCCGGACATGTGGCGGCGCCGCTCCTCGCCGCGTCCAGGACGCATCGCGGCGCGCGAGCGCTTCTTTCACTGGACGCTCGAGTTTCCCGAGATCTTCCGCGACGCGCCGGCGAGCCGCTGCCGTCGCCCGGGTTCGACGCGATCGTCGGCAATCCGCCCTGGGAGATGCTGCGCGGCGATCGCGGCGACGTCGGCACGAGGGAGACGGCGCGGGCGGCGGCCGCGAGGCTGACGCGACTTCGCTCGCGGGTCCGGCATCTACACCGCGCAGGGCGACGGCCACGTCAACCTCTATCAACTGTTCCTCGAGCGCAGCGCTCGCGCTGCTGCGCCACGGCGGCCGGCTCGGCATGGTGCTGCCGTCGGGGCTGGCCACCGACCGCGGAGCCGCGCCGCTGCGGCGCGCGCTCCTGCTCGATCGGAACGCACGTCGACAGCCTGATCTCGCTCGAGAATCGCGACCGGATGTTTCCGGTCCATCGCAGCCTCAAGTTCCTTCTGCTCTCGGCCACTGCCGGCGGGCCGCACCGCCGCTCATCCCGTGCCGTTTCGGCATTCGCCGTCCGGAGGCCCTGGACCGGCTGCCGGAGACTCGGTCCGGACCCGGAGGCGGTCGCGCTCACCCGCGCTCTTCTCGAACAACTGAGCGGCGAACAGATCGCAGTGCCCGACGTGACGATCCGCGCGCGACGTCGACATCCTGCACGCGATCGCCTTCACCACGCCCGCGCTCGGCGATCCCGCCGGCTGGCACATCCATTTCGGGCGCGAGCTCAACGCGACCGACGATCGCCGCCATTTCCTTCCCGGCGGCGACGGCCTGCCGGTCGTCGAAGGCAAGCACCTCGCGCCGTTCGTCGTCGATGTCGCCAGGGCGCGCTGCGAATTGCGCCGGAAGTCGCCGCGACGCTCGTCGATCCCGCGCGCACGTTCGCGCGACCGCGGCTTGGCTACCGGGAGGTCGCATCGGCGACGAACCGGCTGACGCTCATCGCCGCCATCGTGCCCGCGGACACGATCACGACGCACACGGTCTTCTGCCTCAAGGACCAGCTGGACGACGAGTCCCAGTGGTATCTGTGCGGCATGCTCAACAGCTACGTCGCGAACTACCTCGTCCGGCTCCGCGTCAGCACCCACGTCTCTTCCGGCATCATCGATCGGCTGCCGGTGCCGTTACCTCGGCGCGATGAACCGCGCTTCCGCGAAATCGCCGGGCTCAGCCGATCGCTCGCCGCGGCACCGCTCGATGCGGCGACTTACGCCCGGCTCCAGGCCACTGCGGCGCGCGAGTATGGCCTGCACTCGTCCCAGTTCCACCACATCTGTCGAACGTTTCCGCTCATCGACGCGACGTTTCGCGACGCGGCGCGGTCGGCGTTTTACGATATAGTTTCGTGATCAGAAAATAGAAATGCCCCTTCGAGAGGATCGCGCGCCCGTCTGGGCCATCTGGCTGCTGATTGCGTTCGGCGCGGTGCAACCGCTGGCGTGGGCGCTCGGCGTCGGGCTCCCACGACATCCCGTGGCTCTCGTGCCGCTGCTCTTCGTCTGGATCACGCTGCTGGCGCTCGCCGCGCTCGCCACGCGCCGCATCACTACCCTCTCGCGCCGTCTCTCGCAGAAGGAACAGGACCACAGCGCGACGCTGACCGAAGTCGATCAGCTGCAGACGCAGAACGCGATGCTCGACATCATCGCGCGCTCGGTCGACGTGCCGCTGGCCTTTCAGGCGCTGGCCGCACGCGTGGCCCGACTCGCGCCCTGCGATCGCGTCGGCCTGGCCCTGCTCTCCGAAGACGGCACGGAGTTCCAGACCTACACGGCGCGCGTGCGAGCAGGACGAGCGACGCTCCCGCCCGCGGCCGGAGATCGTCTTCAAGGTCGAACGGACCATCCTCGGCGGCGTCGTGCGCTCGCGCGAGCCGATGATCATCGACGACATCAAAGAGGCCGCGCCCGACTACCTCGACGCGAATATCCTGCTGACCTCGGGATTCAAGTCGGCGCTCCTGATGCCGCTCGTCTCTCGTGGCCGCGCCGTCGGCACGCTCAACGTCGTCTCGCGGCAGCCGAACGCGTTCGGCCAGCCGCACATCGACGCGCTCCACCCGATCGCCGAGATCCTCGCCGTCGCGTGGGTCGCGCAGCAGCTGCACATGACGCTCGGCAAGCACCGGACGATGGAGGTGATGTCGGAGCTGACGCTGTCGGTGGCGGCCGAGATCAACAGCGCCCTGCAGACGATCATCGGCCACTGCGACCTCATCGGACGCACGCAGCACGACGAGGCCCTGCAGCGCGATCTTCAGACGATCATGGGACAGGCGCAGCGGATCGACGGTCTGCTCGACAAGATGCGCACGGCCTCGCGCGAACGCCTGCGCGAGATGGCACACACGATGAATCAGGAAGGGATTCCGACGAGCCCTGAGGCGGTGCCGGCAGAAAGTGTGAAGTCTGACGTTTGAAGTCTGAAGTGAGGAAGTGGGAAGTTGGAAGTGAGAAGTGGAAGTGGGAAGTAAGTTGGAAGTGGAACGTCGGCCGGCTTGGAACTCGAAGTTCGGACGTTCGCACTTCCCACTTCCCACTTCCCACTTCCCACTTCCCACTTACTTTCCACTTCCACTTTTAACTTCCAACTTCCCAACTTCCCCAACTTCAGACTTCCAACGTCAGACTTCAGACTTTCACCCCGTCATCCCCTGAGGCGCAGCGCCGACCAGACCGTCACCGACAGCTCCGCGATGACTGCGAGCGTCGTGCCGGCGAAAAACCAGTCGCCCATGCGCACGTACTCCACGATGGAGAGCAGCACGCGCAGCATCGGGGTCGCCATCAGCACGAGCAGGCCGGCGTTGAGCAGCTGGCTCGTCGCGGGCGCGTCGGGCGCGACGAGAAAGAGGGCCAGGCCGACGGCCAGCAGCGCCGCGCTGACGGACACGCCGACGACGAACAGCCGGCCGACGTGCAACTCGAGGCGTGCGAGCGCGTCAGGGGAAGGCGTCGTCATAGCAGTTTCGCGAAGTGGACGAGCGAGACGAGCGCGAGCACGGACGCGAGCAGCAGCTTGAGCCAGCGCGCCTTCGCCCGGCCGCCGAACCACAAGCCGAAGCGCGAGCCGGCCAGCACTCCGAGCACGGCGGCGGCGGCGAGCGGCGGTTGAATGTAGTGGTTGGCGTACTGCATCGGTGCCGACGCCGCGGCGGTGACGCCGATCATCAGCGCACTCGTGGCCGCGGCGGCGCGCAGCGGCACGCCGCACCACGCGTTCAGCAGCGGCACCTTCAGGATCCCCCCGCCGATCCCGAGCGAGCCCGACACGACACCGGCGAGCGCGGACACGCCGAGCGCGACCGGCAGCCGCTTGACCCGATAGACCACTTCACGGCCGCTCTCGTCTTCGTAGTAGCGGCCGCCGAGCCGGCCCGGGTCGACCGTCGCGTCGAGCACGTTGCGGCGATCGAGCCGGCTCACCACCAGGACGGCGATGACACCGGTCACGAACGCAAACCAGAGAAAGAGCGTCTCGTCGGAGAGGGCGTGGAACGTCAGGCCCGCGGCGACGCCGCCGGCGGCCGACGCGACCTCGAGCAGCATGCCGAGCCGGAGGTTGATCAGGTTGCGGCCGACGGTGCTCACCGACACGACGCTCGACGTCGCGATGACGGTCATCAGGCTGGTGGCCACCGCAATCTTGATCGGCAGGCCGATCACGCTGTTGAGGAACGGCACCAGGAAGACGCCGCCGCCGATGCCAAGCAGCGCGCCCAGGCCGCCGGCGACGGCTCCGGCGGCCATCACGACGGCGACCGTCAAGTGGCGTGATGAGCAAGGGATATTCCACGGACAATCGGTGAGAAAAGACCGGAATGCTATGATCCGGAAGCGGATCTTACCTCATGTTTGAGCGGCCTTCCGACAGAAGAGCAGGCGAACGGACGCCCGCCTCCTGGGGCATCGACTCGCGCGCGCGCTGGACGTGACGTGACGACGCTCTCAGCCGGCGCGCGCCTCGCACAGTACGAGATCATCGAGCCCATCGGTTCGGGCGGCATGGGCGAGGTCTATCGCGCCCGCGACCCGCGGCTCGATCGCGACGTGGCGATCAAGGTGATGGCCCCGCACGTCGCGGCCGACCCCGAGATGCGGCGGCGATTCGAAACCGAGGCGCGGGCGATTGCCGCGCTCTCGCATCCCAGCATTCTGGCGATTCATGAGCTCGCCGTCGTCGACGGCGTGCCGGTGGCCGTCATGGAACTGCTCGAGGGGCAGACGCTCCGCGCCCGGATCAAGCAAGGCCCCATCGCCTGGCGTGACGCGGTGCGGATTGGCGCCGCGATTGCCGAAGGCCTCGCCGCCGCGCACGCGCGCGGCGTGATCCATCGCGACCTCAAGCCCGAGAACGTCTTCTTGACCAACGACGGCGCGGTGAAGATCCTCGACTTCGGCCTGGCGTTGCGCCGGCTCGAGCTCCCGGCGCTCGACGGCGACGGTCCGACGCTCGCACGCACGGCCCCGCACGTCGTCCTCGGCACCTTGGGCTACATGTCGCCCGAGCAGGTGACCGGTGACCGCGTCGACGGGCGCTCGGATATCTTCGCGCTCGGCTGCGTGCTCTACGAAATTGTCAGCGGACGAGCCTTGTTCGGCGGGAAGCACGCCGCAGGAGATCGTGGCTCAGCTGATGCACGATCGCGTGTCCGAGCTCTCCGACTTCGACGCCGCGGCGCCGCGGGAACTGCGTCCGATCGTCGCTCGCTGCCTGGAGCGCGTGCCGGCGCGGCGCTTCGAATCGGCGAGCCGATCTCGCGATGGCGCTGCGCGCGCTGGTCAGCGGGTCCACGCCGGTCGGGGTCGGCCGCGCGGCCGCGAACGCGCGGCAAGTCCCTCGCCGTCCTTCCGTTCGTGAGCGCCGGCGCCGATCCGGCGACCGAGTACCCTGACGGACGGGATCACCGAGAGCATCATCAACAGCGTCTCGCAGCTGAGCGGCCTGCGCGTCGTGCCGCGCAGCCTCGTGTTCCGCTACAAGGGCCTGCAGGCGGATCCGTCGACGGTCGGCGTGGCGCTGAACGTGCGCACGATCCTTACGGGGCGCGTCAGCCAGCAGGGCGACTACCTGTCGATCCAGGCCGAGCTCGTCGATACCGAGACCGAATCCCAGTTGTGGGGCGAACGCTTCCGGCCGAGGCTGAGCGAGCTGCCCAACGTGCAGCAGGACATCTCGTGGCAGATCTCCGAAGCGCTGCGACTGAAGCTGACCGGAGCACAGAAGAAGAAACTGCGGAAGCGCGCGGCCGTCAATCCGCTCGCCTACCAGGAGTATCTGCGCGGCCGCCACTTCTTCAATGACTGGTCACCCGACGGCTTCCGGCTCGCACTCGAGCACTTCGAGCGGGCGATCGAACACGACCCGACGTACGCCCCTGCCTACGCTGGGATGGGCGATGCGATTGGCTCGATGGCGTATTACGGGCTCATGCCGCCGAAGGAAGGCTTCCCGCGCGCCCGCGCCGCTGCTGAGCGAGCCATCGCCCTCGATCCCGATCTCGCCGAGGCGTACGGGACGCTCGGGTTGGGCAGCCTGTTTCATCGGCGGAGCTGGGACGACGCCGTGCAGCAGTTCGAGCGGTCGATCGCCCTCAACCCCAGACTGGCGAGCGTCCGCGCCTTCCATGCCATCCTGCTGGCCACGCTCGGCCGGCACGAGGCGTCGATTGAAGAGGCCCGCACCGCGCGCGAGCTCGATCCCCTCTCACCGCTCGTGAACATGAGTGTCGGCTGGGCGCTACTACTTCGCCGGTCAGGCGGAACAGACGATCGCGGAGCTGCTGCATACCAGGAGCTTGCACCAGGGACAGAATGCCGACGAGGTGCACGGCCTGCTGATGGCGTCCTACGAGGATGCTGGGGCGACTCGAAGACGCGGCACTCACCGCCGTCGGCCACGCCTGCTTCGGTGTGCCGGTCGAAGGCAAGGCGCTCGTCGACGCCTGGCGGAGCGGAGGCGCGCCGGCGTACTGGAACGAGCGGCTGGCCGCCGTCGATCGCGTCGCGCCGGCAATCCTGCCGATGGCGCACTACAACTACGCGGTGCGTGCTGACCCGGCTGGGACGCCACGACGAGGCCATCGCGCACCTGACCGCGCTCGTCGATGCGCAGCTGGGCAGCGTGGTCTTCCTGGCCATCGAGCCGGCACTGGCTGGGTTGCGCGGCCGCCCCGACTTCGACGCGCTGCTCACGCGGATTGGGGCGCCCCATCGGCCCACGGCTTCAGCACCGCATACAACGTCGCCGTAATCGGCGCCGGCACCCCCAGGCGGGCGGCGCGGCGCACGACCGATCCCTGCAGCTGCTCGACCTCGATGCGCTTTCCTTGGGCAAGATCGATCAGCAGCGACGATCGCATCGATCCGGGAATTCCGGCGACGTAGGCGGAGATGCGGTCCACGACATCGGCCGCCACCGGCACGCCCTCGGCGCGGGCGAGTCGCTCGATCTCCCGGCACCCGTCGAGGAATCGCTCGCGAATCACCGGCTCGGCCCACAGCGGACCAATCGGCAGCCGCGACGCCCCGGTGATCCCCGCGAGCGTGACGAGAAAAATGAACTTCTCCCAGATCGGCACGCGACCATCTTCGACCGCTTCGGCGACGAATGTCCGCGCCCGAGAGTGCGTCGCGTATCGCCTCGACCCGAGCGGTCATGCGCGGCAGCTCCCCGAACACCTCGCCGAAGACGATGCGGCGATGGGTGCCGGTCTGCTCGATCACTCCTGGTGCCGCGAGCGCCGTCGCGATGTACGTCACGCCGCCGAGCACCGGTGCTTCACCAAAGCGCGCCGCCAGCTCGCGTGCGCTGTCGACGCCGTTCTGCAATGGCAGGATCGTCGTCTGCGGCCCGACCATCGGCGCGATGAGCGGCAGCGCCGAGGCATTGTCGTACGCCTTGACGGCGACGATGACGACGTCGACCGTACCGACGCGCGTCGTGTCCTCTTCGGCACGGGCGGTCACGGTGAAGTCGCCGAGCAGCGGACTGCGGATCTCGAGCCCACGCGCGCGAATGGCAGCCAGATGCGCCCCGCGCGCAATGAACGTGACGTCATGGCCGGCGCGGGCGAGCTTCGCGCCGTAATAGCCGCCAACGGCGCCGGAGCCGAGGATGGAGAATTTCATTCTTGGTTCGTGGTTCAGGGGTTCAGGGGTTCGGAGGTTCAGCAAACTTCAGCACTCGATGTCCGGCCGTGTCAAGACCGGACGGCGAACCTGAACCGTCGAACCGATGAACCGTGAACCTCTGAACCCCGAACGAAGAACCCGGAACCACGAACCACCGAAATCCCCCCCATGCTAGAATCCAAATCGTTGCCGGAGGTTCAATGGCTGCCCGCCTGACCGCGTATGTTGTCGTCGGAATCGTTGCGGCGACGCTCATCGCCGGACTGATGTCAGCCCAGCGGGACGATACCGACGGCCCGGTCGACATCATCATCCACAACGCCAAGGTCTATACCGCCGGGACGAACGGTACGATGGCCGAAGCCGTCGCCATCCGCGGCAACCAGATCCTTCGCGTCGGAAGCGAGCGCGAGGTCACGCGTCTGCGCAAGCCGCAGACGACGATGATCGACGCGAAGGGCGCGGCGGTACTGCCGGGCTTCAACGACGCGCACGTCCATTTCATCGACGGAGGCCTCGGCCTCGAGCGTATCGACCTGGCCGACGCCGTCACGGTCGACGAGGTACAGTCCCGCATCCGGACATGGGCGAGCAACCACGCCGACGCCTCCTGGGTGTTGGGCCGCGGGTGGTACTACCAACCCTTCCCCGGTGGCCTGCCGACTCGACAGCAGCTCGATACGGTCGTCTCCGATCGCCCGGCCCAGATCATCAGCTACGACGGTCACACCTCGTGGGTGAACACCCGGGCCCTCCGGCTGGCCCGCATCACGAAGAAGACCCCGAACCCTCCCGGGGGTGTCATCGTCAAGGATCCGAGAACTGGCGAGCCAACCGGCGTCCTCAAAGAGGCCGCGATGGCGCTCGTCGGCGATCACGTGCCAAAGACAACGCGAGGTGACCGCGCCGCCGCGCTTCGGTCGGCGATCGGCGAGGCGCAGCGCAACGGCGTCACGAGCGTGCAGAATGCCAGCGGAGATGCCGTCGACTTCGAGCTCTACGCCGAGGCGCGGCGGGACGGCGATTTGGGCGTCCGCATGTATGCCGCGCTTTCCGCCCCGGCTGGACTGACCGAATCGTCGATCGCCGATCTCGACGTCATCGCCAAGCGCTACCCCGATGACCCGGTGTTCAAGGCCGGCGCGATCAAGATCATGCTGGACGGCGTCATCGAAGCGCGCACGGCCGCCATGCTCGCTCCGTACGCGGACGACACCGACAGCGGCACGCCGGCGATCGACCCGGACGAGCTCAACCGAATCGTGCGCGTGCTCGACCGCGGCGGCTGGCAGATCATGACCCACGCGAGCGGCGATCGAGCGGTGAACATGGCGCTCACGGCCTACGAGCACGCCGTGCGGTCCAACCCGCTCCCCGATCGCGGCCGGCGGCACCGCATCGAGCACATCGAAACGGTCGATACGGCCGACCTTCCGCGCTTCGGAGCACTCGGCGTCGTCGCGTCCATGCAGCCGTACCTTGGCAATCCGAGCGACAGCGAGATCGACGTGTGGTTCAAGCACGTCGGACCGGAACGCAGCTCGCGCGCGCTGGCCCTACAACAGCATCGCCGCCGGAGCCGGCCGGCTCACGTTCGGCAGCGACTGGCCCGGCGTCCCGCTGAACCCAATCTTCGGCCTGCACACCGCCGTGACGCGAACGACGCCAGAGGGGACACCCGAGGGCGGGTGGTATCCGGGCGAGCGGCTGGCCCTCAAGACCGCGATCGATGCCTACACATCCGGCGCGGCGTGGGCCTCATTCGACGAGCAGCGCAAAGGGAGCCTCGCGGCAGGCATGCTCGCCGATCTCGTCGTGCTGTCCGAGGACATCTTCGAGGCCCCGGCATCGCGTCTGGCATCGACCCGCGTGGACGTCACGATCTTCGACGGCCGCATCGTCTATCGCCGGACGGGCGCGACGACGAACTAGCAGCTATCTCACCAGCAGCGTGAGCGAGCCATAGGAGATCCTAGGAGCGAAGCTCCTCGGATACGACTCGTCAGCGCAGGACCGTTTCCACTACGAACTTGCCGGGCTCGGCCCCCGGCTTCAGAATCGCAATCCTCGCTGGCTGACCAACGGCAATCGTGGCCGCCGTTGGCACTTTCCATTCCGGCAGATCGATCACCTGCCCCGCCGCGACCGCGTCGTCCGCGAGCGGGATCGCGGTCATCCCGGTGGCGTCGATCGTCCGCAGCGCCCCCATCGTTCGCAGGTCCCCCAGATCATCGATGGTGAGTGTCGTCTGCAGCTCCCGCTTCCCCGACGCCACCTGAACCCGCCGATTGGCGACGAGACCGATGTCGCCCGTGAACGGCGGCATGGCCCTGCCGTTGATGATCGTCGCGTTTTTGACGAGCACGTAGAGAACCTTCGACTCGTTCATCGGCAACGATTCGTAGCGCTGAGGATCGGCGCGGTCGACCGCACCGGTCGCCAGCGCGTCGAGCGCCGAGACAAGGGCGATGAAGTTGAGGCGGACGAGTGCCGCATCCGGTTCGGGGCCGGGCCACGGTCCGGTCTCGATCAAGACGACAGGCGTTCCCCACAGCGTGATGTTGTCGCCGAAGGCGCGAACCTCGAACTCGTCGTCATAGCGGCCGATCTGCCCCGGCGCGAAAGGCTCGAGCGCCTCACGTATCACCGCGCAGATCTGCTTGGTCAACTTACGCCCGGCATTCTCGGTGCGGGCCTCGTCATAGGCCACGGAAAGCAGGGAGATCGAGGCCGGTTTCGGCGGAGTGCCAACTGACGTCCGCCAGCTCTGGTTGTGGAGGTTGAAGCCCAGGCGTGGGTTCAGCCGGTCGCGCAAGGCCTTGAGGGCCTTGCCCTCTGGTGTCTGCAGCCGCAGCGCGTCGCGATTGACGTCGATGCTCTGCGCGTTGCGGCGCTCGAAGCGTTCGGCACCGTCCGGATTCAACATCGGCACGACGTGCAGCGTCAGGCGCGACAGCAACTGCGCGACCGCGGGGTCCTGACGATGACGGCGAAGGTACTCGAAGAGGTCAAAGAGCGCCGATGTTGCCGTGGACTCGTCACCGTGCATCTGCGACCACAGCAACACGCTGAAGGGGCCGGTGCCCGCGCGCAGGTAGTTGATCGAGCGCCCCTCGATGGACTCGCCAATCTTCTCGAGCGCGAAGAGGTCGGGCGCTCCCGAAACGACCTCCGTCAGGCGGCGCACGACCTCCTGATGGTCGACGAGCGGCGGCAGGGGCGGCGATACGTGTTCGGCGTCCCAGATCTGCCCGAGCTCACGGGGAGTTCTCGGCGGCTCGCCCTGCGAGCCGACGGCCACGGGAAGACACACCGCCAGGACAGCGGCGACCGCCACGCTCCCGAGCGCCCGCAGGCGCACGTTTGAAAATGACATGGGTGTCATTATCGCCGCAGCGGCCGGGCCACGGCTCAGCGGTAGTGCAGCCGCAGCACCGAGGGCGGCGCACCGGTCGTGACGATGAACAGGTTGTCGAATTCGTCGTCTCCGATCGTCACCGGCCCGGTTACACCGAGTCCCTTGATGACGTCGGGAACGGTGTTCGAGTGACCGACGACGAGGACGTTGCCTTTGGCACCTGCAAGCTGCTTGACGACGTCAGCGGCATCGGCGGTAACGATGTTGACCGTCAGGCCCAGCGCCTTGGCGAGCGGCGCCGCCGTCTGCTGCGTGCGCTTGTATTTCGTGGCGTAGATCGCCGTGATCTTCGCGTCCTTCAAGGCCGTCGCCAGAGATTCGGCGCGGGCGCGTCCAGCTTCCGACAAATCCGGATCGGCCGCCATCGTCGGGCTTGTCCCTGGCGTCGTGTCCGCGCGCTCTGCGTGGCGGACGAGAAAGATGGTGTGCTGCGCTGCCGCTGGCGAGGCGGCGAGACAAGCGAGGAGAAGTGAGAGGACGGTTCGTCTCAGCATGTTGTCATCATTGAACACAAACATGAACAGGCGGTCGAGAGATGGGAGGTTCTTGGGATCGCATTCAATTCTCCATCGCCGGCAACCCCCGCCGGACCGCGATCAGGTACAAGACACTTCCGACGATGAGCGCGATGACGCCGGCGATGAGTTGCTCGCGGCGGGCGCCGGCGATCATCGACAGGGCGAGGACGATGGCGGCGCCGGGGATCAGCGGCCCGAACGGCACCACGAACGTCGCCGGCGTTGACCCTGCCCGACGAACTCGTCCGAGCGCAGTCGAATCGTCGAGGCGCAGGTCGCGACGTAAACGAGCAGGCGGCTGATGGCGCTGACAAGCGCGAGGTCCGAGTAGCGTCCGGATACGGCCAGGACGAGCGACACGACCGAGGTGACGAGGATCGCATTCACCGGCGTGCGAAACTGCGGGTGCACCCAACCGAAGAATCGGGGGAGATCGCCCTGCTCGGCGAGCGCGAACAGGTTGCGCGAGCCGGAGAGAGCCTGGCCCATGTTGTTGCCCGTCGTCGAGAGCACGGCCCCGAGGGTGAGCAGCGCGGCGCCAATTCCGCCCATGAAGAGCGTTGCCGCGTCGGCCAGTGGCGTTCTCGATCCGGCCAGACCTGGCAGCGTGCCGAGGGCCACCACCTGCACCAGGGTCATCACGATCGTGACGATCACGATGGTCATGATCAGGGCAAACGGGACTGCCCGCTTGGGATCGCGGGCCTCACCGGCCGGAACGGGAATGACCTCGTAGCCGCCGAAGGCGAAGATGAGCAGGAGGCCGGTCGCCGAGAGCTCGGCGAGCGACGGCGTGCGCTGCGGCACGAGCAGCGCCGGGTCGAGATAGAAGATCCCGACGGCGATGAACGCGAGCGAGCGGCAGCAGCTTCCCGACGGTCAGCACGTTCAGCACCAGACTGCTCTGGCGAATCCCTCTGATATTGATGGCGGCAATCATCACGATGATCACGGCGATGAAACCGGCGCGCGGCCATCCACCCGCGAGCGACGGAAGGTAGAACGCCAGCGCCGTCGCCAGGACGTTGATGACGGCAGCCCAGCTCGCCGTGCGTGTGAACCAGAGCATCCAGCCAACCTCGAACGCGGCGAAACGGCCGAAGGCGGAGCGGGTGTAGAGGTAGGGACCACCGGTCGCGTCGAACCGGCTGCTCACTTCGGCGAACGACAGGGCGACGAGGAGCGAGGCCAGGCCGACGGCGGCGACCAACCACGGGCTCCAGCCGCCGACGCTCGCGGCATAGAGCGACGGCTGCGCGAAGAGCGCTCCGCCGATGACCTGGTTGACGCCGATCGCTGTCAGATCCCAGCGGCCGAGCTCCCGCCGGAGGCCCGGCATTGGCGGGCGGCTCGGGATCGACACGCGAGGGTTGTATCATGAAACCTCATGCCCGACCCCGATGTCGTCGTCAAACCGCGCGACGTCATGCCCGCTGGAGCGACCACGCTGCCCGCAGCGTTCTACACCGACGCCGGCCTACTTCGAACGGGAGCTCGATGCGCTGTTTCGTTCGATGTGGATCTGCGCTGGCCGGGCCGAGGAAGTCGCACGCCCCGGCCAGTTCGTCCTCCGCGACGTGGCGGGCGACAGCGTCATCATCACGAAATCGCCTGACGGACGCGTGCACGCCTTCCACAACGTCTGCCGGCATCGCGGCACGCGTCTCTGCACGGAGGCGACCGGCCAATTCTCCGGCAGCATCCAGTGCCCCTACCACGCGTGGACCTACGGCCTCGATGGGCGCCTCATCGGGGCGCCGCACATGGACGAAGTGCCGCATTTCAAGAAGGAGGACTATCCCCTGCACCGCGTCGCGGTCGAGATCTGGGACGGACACCTCTTCCTCAACCTCAATCGTCATTCGCCCGCTGCGCCGCGCCGGCTGACGGAACAGCTCGCTGACCTTCCCGGCAAGTTCCGCTCCTGGCGCATGGAGGATCTCCGCCTGGGACGACGGATCGTCTACGACGTCAAGGCCAACTGGAAGCTGATCATCCAGAATTACAACGAGTGCCTGCACTGCCCCAACCTGCATCCGGCACTCAATCAGCTGTCGCACTACCTGAGCGGAGAGAACGAGCCCCTCAACGCCGCTTACATGGGCGGCCGCATGGATCTCCGCCCGGGCGTCGAGACACTGTCGATTGACGGGATGTGCCGCCGGGCGCTCCTTCCCGATCTGTCGGCGGACGACCGGCGACGGGTCTACTACTACGCGATCTTCCCCAACCTGCTGCTCAGCCTGCACCCCGACTACATGATGGTGCACACGCTGTGGCCGATCGCGCCGGACCGAACGGTCAACGTCTGCGAGTGGCACTTCCAACCATCGGAACTCGCCCGCCCGGACTTCGACGGCTCGGACGCCGTCGACTTCTGGGACATGACGAACCGGCAGGACTGGCACGTTTGCGAGCTGTCGCAGGCCGGCATCGCCTCGCACGCATACACGCCTGGGCCTGTACTCGAATCGAGAGGATCTCCTCTACGCGTTCGATCGGATGATCGTCGCACTGCACGAGCGACGCGCATAAGGCAAGTGGGCCAGCGGCCCACCAGCCCCTTAATCGCGGAGGACTACCCAGTCCCGGTCACGGTAGAGCGTCGTCCAGCCGGCGTCCGTGAGACGCGCGGCGGTCGGAGACACCGTCGGCAAGTAGGCGCAGTGAATGTTGTGGCGGGCGAACACGTCACGATAGTCCTTGCGGCCGTGTTCCACTTCGATGTGCTCGAGAACGAGCGCGGGCGGGAATGGATCCTGCCGTCCATCCATGAAGACCTTGCGGTCGGGCGCGAACCAGAGCAGGTAGCCACCCTCGTCGTACCGGTTGTACAAATTGTCGGGGCATTGGCGGAGCGCGGCGAGAGCGCCGGCCGGCACCGGCGTCCAGCGCAGCTTTGGAATCTGGTTCAAGTACGCCCACGCGACCGTCGCCACGACGGCCAGCGAAGCCAGCGTCATCACCGTCACGTTCAGCACCGGATGCTCAACCCTTACCGCGGCGTCCGACCGCCGGGGCCAGGGAAGCAGCGTGGTCAGCGCCGGGGCCGCGATCATCAGGAACGGCCCCACGTGTCTGACGGCGGAGACCGACATCGGCAGCAGCGCCAGAGCGCATGCGTAGAGCGTTGCCTGGCCGGGCGACGCCTGGCGGAGTTGGTGACGTTGGCGAACGAGCCCGTAGCAGAAGGCTGATGCGACGATCCAGAACGGCAGCATCGGAAGCTCCGTCAGGAGCGGCCGGCGCCACTCATCGAGTGGGTACAGGCGGATGCGTGCCAGCGAGCTCGGGATTTCGATCCAGAAGGACAGCCCAAGCGGCGTCGCCGTCGCCGCGATCATGCAGGCGAGAAGGACGAGGACCGCGCGAGGGAACGTCCGCGGAGCGAGCAACGTTTGCACGCCGAGACCGGCACCGAGCAGCACGAAGCCCAGGAGCACGCCGCCGTGACAGTTCGCCCATACGAGGAACACGAGCGGCAGCCACCAGAGACGCTGTCTGGCGAGGAGCGCGACCGTGGCCATGATGAACAGGAGAGAGAACGCATGCGGGCGCGGCTCCCACCAGACGCTCGCCGGCATCAGCGCCAGCGCCACCCAGCCGAAGCGTTCACGAACCGGACCGCTCGCGAGATTCCAGGAGATGAGCCAACCGCCCAGGATCAACCCGGTTGCAAACAGCGTCAGTAAGGGCAGGCCACCCGCCTTGACCAGCGCATAGAAGACGACTTCGGCCAGCCACTCATGATTCGACCAGAACGTGCCGTACGCCGTGTGCGAGTACACGTCGGTCAGCAACACGCTCCTCGAGAGCCACATGTCCCGCCCGGCGCGCAGCTGCCACCAGGAATCGGTCTGCATGGGCGTGAGGGCGCACGCAACGGCGATCGCCAGGAACACGAGAACCGTGAGCAACCGATCGAATGTCCACGGGGTAACGCGCGTGGGCATGTTGGGCAGGTTTATCACGGTGCGAGCAGAAGGTCCGGCTGTGCCATCTTCCGCGCCGGATTGAAGAACGGCAGCGGCACGACGGTGGCCTTGACGCGGTGGCGGACGGCTTCGACCGTCACTTCGATTTCGAGCCCCGTTCGGTTGGCAAAGTGCGGACGGTCGACGGTCGCGAGCGCGATCATCTTCTTCAACACCGGTGACCACGTGGTCGTGGTCGCGCGGCCGACTTGCTGCCCGCCGCGGTAGACCGGCACCGCCGAGCGTGATGCCGTGGCGCCGACCGTCGGCGGTAGCCCGAGCTGCTCGTAGATCGACTCGACCGACATCCAGTCGAGCTCGAGGCCGACGACCTGCCGCGCCGGACCACGCTGGTGCTCGGCGCGGAGCGCCTGTTGACCGATGAACCGGCCCTTCGTGAGCGAGACCAGACGGCCGAGGCCCATCTCGTAGGGCGTGTACTTCTGCTTTTCGATGAGCGCCTTCTTGCTGCTGAAGAAATCCACGTCGATGAGCAGGAGTCCCGCTTCGACGCGCGCCACGTCGAGCGCGAGCATCCCGGCAGGCTTGATGTCGAACGGCCGCCCGAGCTCCATCAGCACATCCCAGACCCGCACCGCATCCGCCGCCGGCATCCACACCTCATAACCGAGATCGCCGGTATAGCCGGTGCGAGAGATATCCACCGGAACGCCGCCAATCGTGCCGCTCGCGACGCGAAAGTATTTCAGCGACTCGAGGTTGACGTCGGACGCCGCCCGCAGCACGCGCGCTGACGTCGGCCCCTGCAGCGCCAACGCGGCAATCTCCTCCGACACGTCCTCCACGCTGACGCGCAGGCCGGCGGCGTTCTGCCGGAACCAGCGCAGGCTCGGATCCGCGGCGGTCCACCTGAAGAGCTGCTCGTCGATTCTCGACACCGTCCCATCGTCGATAACTGAGCCGTGCTCGTCGCACCACGGCGTGTAGAAGACCTGGCCGACGGCCATCTTCGACACATCGCGCGTGATCAGACGATCGACCAGCCGCGCGGCATCGGGTCCCGAAATCATGTATTTGAAGAGCGGCGAGACGTCGATGAGCGCGGCCGCATTGCGTATGGCGTTGTATTCGTGCTCGTGGTGGCTCTCGTACGCGCTCACCGCGTAGTACCCCGACCACTCGCGGAAATTCAGGCTTTCGCACAGGGCGAAGGTGCGGGCATGAACGGCTGTGCCAATGGGCATGGGGGGAATATAGCAATTCTGAATGCTGAGTGCTGAATGCTGAAGGGAAGGTCGACGGGGGGAAAGGCGGAAGCCGGACTACAATTGCACCCTTCAGCCTTTGACTTCAGCATTCAGCACTCAGCATTCAGCATTGGTAATGTCGAACTACGACGTCATCATCATCGGCGGCGGCCACAACGGGCTCGTCAACGCGGCCTACCTGGCTCGCGCCGGCCGGAAGGTGCTGGTCCTCGAGCGGCGTCACCTGGTCGGTGGTGCGGCAGTCACCGAGGAAGTGTTCCCGGGGTTCAAGTTCTCGGTCTGCTCGTACGTCGTCTCGCTGCTCCGCCCGGAGATCATCAGGGAGCTCGACCTGCCGCGGCACGGTCTCGAGATCCTTCCGCTCGATGGGACGTTCACGCCGATGCCGAGCGGCGACTACCTGTGGCGGGTCAACGATCACGCGCAGACGCGCCGCGAGATTGCGCGTCATTCGAAGGTCGACGCCGAGGCATACGACGAGTACGGCAAGGCGATGGTCGACATGGGCCGGTTCGTCAAACCCATCCTCGGCATGACGCCGCCAGACCCGACATCCCTCGACCCGCGCGGCCTGCTCGATCTGCTCTCGCTCGGCCGGCGCTTCCAGGCGCTCTCCGACGAGCGACAAGTACAACCAGATTCAGCTCATGACGATGAGCGCCGTCGACTTCCTCGATCAATGGTTCGAGACCGACGTGCTCAAGGCGACGATGTCGGCGTCGGGGATCATCGGCACGTTCCTGGGCGTGCGCTCGCCGGGCACGGCCTACGTGCTGCTGCATCACTACATGGGCGAGATCGACGGCGCCTTCAGGTCGTGGGGGCTCTCGCGCGGCGGGACCGGCGCGATCTCGAACGCCATCGCCAGCGCGGCGCGCGAGGCCGGCGCCGAAATCCGAACCGGGACGAGCGTCTCGAAGATCATCGTCAAGGACGGGACCGCGGTCGGCGTCGTGCTCGAGAACGGCGACTACCTGACGTGCCAGGTCGTCTCGTCGAGCGTCGACCCGAACCTCACCTTCCTGCACATGGTCGGAACCGAGCACCTGCCCGACGAGTTCGTCGCCGACATCAGGCGCTACAAGTTCCGCGGGTCGTCGGGGAAGGTCAACCTCGCGCTCGACGCGCTTGCCGGACTTCACCTGCCGGCCCGGACCCGGCGCGCACCTGCGCGGCGCGGTATCCATCTCCCCAAGCGTCGAGTACATGGAGCGCGCCTACGACGAGGCGAAGTACGGGCGCTACTCCCGCCGGCCGTACATCGACATCGTCATCCCGAGCCTGACCGATCCGTCCGTCGCGCCCCCGGGCAAGCACGTGATGTCGTGCTTCGTCCAGTACGCCCCCTACCACCTCAAAGAGGGCACCTGGGACGAGCATCGAGGAGGCGTTCGGCGACGCCGTCATCAACACCATCGCCGAGCACGCGCCGAACATCAAGGACATCATCCTGCACCGCCAGGTCCTGACGCCCCTCGACCTCGAGCGCGAGTGGGGGCTCACCGAAGGCAACATCTTCCAGGGCGAGCTGACGCTCGAGCAGTTGTTCTTCCTCCGTCCCGCGCCCGGCTGGGCGCAGATACCGCACGCCGATCAAGAGCCTCTACATGTGCGGATCGCGCCACCCACCCGCGGCGGAGGGGATCATGGGCGCGCCGGGGAGAAATGCGGCGCAGCGGATACTGAAGGAAGACAGGAGCCAGAAGCTGACGTCATGTCGGTGATTATCGTTGGCGCCGGCCCCAACGGTCTGACAACCGCCTTCTACCTGGCCAAAGCCGGGCTGAAGCCGCTCGTACTCGAACGACGGCCGGTGGTGGGCGGCGGCGCCATCACCGAGAGATCTGCGCCGGGTTCCGCTGTCCCACGCTGGCGCATGCCATCGGGCCGTTGCGGCCGTCGGTCGTGCGCGACATGCGGCTGGAGTCCCGGGGCGTCGAGTTCATCACGCCCGATCCGCGGCTCGTGTCGCTCTCGCCCGATGGGCGCGCGCTGGCCTTCTCGACCGACATCGCGCGAACTGCCGAGGCCATCCGCGCCTTCTCGGAGGCCGACGCCGCGAAGTATCCCGAGTTCTGCGGCGTGCTCGAACGGCTCGGCGGACTTCTCGGCGAGCTACTCGAAACCACGCCGCCTTCCCTCGACGGTCCGGCGCTCGGGGAACTGTGGGAGCTGCTGAAGACCGGCCGTCGATTTCGCGCGCTCGGGCGCACCAACTCCTTCCGGCTTCTCCGCTGGATGCCGATGGCGGCGGCGGATCTCGTCGCCGAGTGGTTCTCGAACGATCTCCTGCAGGCCGCCGTCGCGGCGCGCGGCATCTTCGGCGTGGCGCAGGGACCGTGGTCGGCGGGCACCGGCGCGACGCTGCTCCTGAACGCGGCGGTCGATCCCGCGCCGGGCGGCAGCAGCGTGACCGTCAAGGGCGGACCGGGCGCGCTGACGCGCGCCATGGCCGATGCGGCGACCGCAGGCGGGCGCCGAGATCCGCACCGGCGCGGCGGTCGCCCGGGTGATCGTGCGCGACGGCCGCGCCGCCGGCGTCGTGCTCGACGATGGCCGGGAGATCAGCGCGCGCGCGGTCATTCGAACGCCGATCCGAAACGCACCCTGCTCGGACTCGTCGATCCCGGTCGAGCTCGATCCCAGCTTCCTCGTGCGCATGCGAAACTATCGCTGCCCGGGAACCACGCGCGAAAGTGAACTGTCGCTCTGAGCGCGTTGCCGGCGTTCCGCGGCGTAGCAGCGCCGCCGATCTGAAGGGCCGCGTGCAGATCGGACCGGGCATCGACTACCTCGAGCGCGCCTTCGACGCCTCGAAGTACGGCGAGATCTCGTCCGCAGCCGTACCTCGACATCACGCTCCCCACGCTGCACGACCCGTCGCTCGCGCCGGCCAGGCGCGCACGTGATGTCGGTCTACGTCCAGTTCGCGCCCTACACGCTCGCCGGCGGCCGGACCTGGTCCGATGCGGCGCGACGATCTCGGGCGGATCGTCCTGCGCACGCTGTCGCGAGCACGCGCCGGGTATCGAACGGCTCGTCGTCCATCAGCAGGTCATCACGCCGCGCGATCTCGAGGCGACCTACGGGCTGACCGGGGGCCACATCCTGCACGGCGAGCCATCGCTCGATCAGCTCTTCACGATGCGGCCGGTCCTCGGCTGCGCCCAGTACCGCACGCCGATCGCGGGACTCTACCTGTGCGGCGCGGGCACACATCCGGGTGGCGGGATCACCGGCGGGATCCGGCCAGAACGCCGCGACGAGCATCCTCAAGGGATCTGAAGAAGTGACGAGGGCGATGCGCGTCGGCGTGGCGCTGGCCGTCGCGGCGACGGCGCTGCTGACGGCCGCCTGGCAACGGCCGCACGCCGGCTCTTTCGGCTTCACGCGTTCGGACGCGCGGCGCAACGCGAGTGTCGAGCGGCGCTTTCTCTCGCTGCCGTCGGCCGATCGCATCCGCGATGCGCACCGCGTTTCTGACCGCCAGCCGCACATGGCGGGTTCCGCGCGCGATCGCGAGCTCGCCGAGTGGACCCGCGGGCGCATTTCGAGCGCTCCGGCCTCGAAGAGGTCGCCATCACGACCCACGATGTCCTTCTGCCCTGGCCCGAGGAGGTCAGCGTCGAGATGACCGCGCCGCGCGCGTGGCGGGCGTCGATGCGCGAGGAACCGATCGCCGGCGATCCCTACACCCACGCTCGAGCACGCCGATCCCGGCATTCCCTATCACGCCTACTCGGCCTCGGGCGACGTCACCGCGCCGGTCGTCTACGCCGGCAACGGGCCGACCTGCGGACTACGACTGGCTGACCTCCCGCGGCATCGACGTGCGCGGCAAGATCGCGCTCGTCCGCTACTCGGTCCCCTACAGCTATCGCGGCTTCAAAGCGCTCACGGCCGAGCAGCGTGGCGCTGCCGGCCTCCTCATCTACTCCGATCCCGACCGACGACGGCGCCGCGAAAGGCAAGGTGTATCCCGACGGCCCGTGGGGACCGGAGAGCCACATCCAGCGCGGTGGCATCGTCGTACGACTTCCTGGTCCCGGGCGATCCGCTGACGCCGGGCTGGGCATCAACGCCCGGCGCGCCGCAGCGTGGCCGCGCGCGACGCGGTCTCGCTGCCGGCGATCGTCAGCGCGCCGCTCTCGTTCGAAGATGCGCGCGTCATTCTCGAGTCGCTCGGCGGGCCGGAAGTGCCCGCGGCGTGGCGCGGTGCGGCGGCGTTTCCGTATCGTGCGGGACCAGGACAGACGAGTCGTGCGGCTGCGCGTGCGGACCGACAACCGCGTCCGTCCGGTCTGGACCGTCACGGGGCTCATTCGCGGCACCGAGCAACCCGACGACGTCGTGATCGTCGGGAATCACCGCGACGCCTGGGTCTACGGCGGCGTCGATCCGTCGAGCGGATCGGCCGCGCTCGATCGAGCTCGCCGGCGTGCTCGGGGAACTGGCGCGGAGTGGATGGCGGCCACGGCGGTCGATTCTCTTCGCCAGCTGGGATGCCGAAGAGTTCGCGCTGACCTCGTCGACCGAGTGGGGCGAAGAGCATCAGGAGTGGCTGCGCCGGCACGCGGTCGCCTACTTGAATGTCGACAGCGCGGCTTCCGGACCGCGGCTCTCCGTGCTGGCGGTGCCGGCACTGAACCAGGTGCTCGAGGAAGTGGCGCGAACCGTGGGCGATCCCGATCTCGCGCCTGACGCTCGCCGCCGCCGCGCGCGACCGACAGGCGCGCGAAGGCGGACCGCGTCTGACCGGGACTGCCGACGACCTGATCGACAACCGGCTTGGCAGCGGATCCGACTACACCGTCTTCCTGAACTTCCTCGGCGTGCCCGGTTGCCGATCTGTCGTTCGAGGGACCGTACGGCGTGTACCACTCGCTCTACGACAACCACAACTGGGTGGCAACGATTGGCGACCCTGGCTTCCGTTATCACGCCACGCTCGTGCAGTTCTGGGGCCTCGCCGCGCTGCGGCTGGCCGGCGCCGATGTCGTGCCGCTCGACTACGAGCCGTATGCGCGCCGGGTCGGCGAGTTCGCCGCGGACGTGGAACGGCGATGGATCGGCCGCGCGGGCGATGGCAGCCGACCTCCTGAGCGACGTCGCGACTGGCCGCGTCCGAGATGCGCGACGCCGCCAGTCGCTTCAACCTGCGTCGGGACGCGGCGCTCCGGCAACCCGATGGGCCGACGTTCGCGAAGCTCAACCGGCAACTCCTGTCGGTCGAACGCGCCCTGCTCGATCCCGACGGCATCCCAGGCCGCCCGTGGTTCCGCCACTCGATCTACGCCCCGAAATTTACTTATGCGCCCGAAGTTCTCCCCGGGGTGGCCGAAGCCGTCGATGCGGGGGATTCCGCTCGCGCTCGAGCCCAGGCGGCGCGCCTCGCCGCCGCGCTCCGACGGGCCGCCGCCGCCCTTGGACAGGTCGCCGACTGACGGCGGAATCGAACCCTTTCTTTCGTCCCACGTAAGGGTTACGAAAGTCGGAAAGCCTTCAGAAGAACGCGAAGTAAAGCGTCAGGACTCCGTTGCACCGGCTGCCAAAGACGTCGCATACAATAGGGGCCTTCAACGAGGCGGAACGCCGATGGATGCCAGCCTAGGTACCGTCAGTCGTCACGTGTACGGCCCCGCGCCGCGTTGGTTGATCCATGCGTGCGAGGGCGCTCGTCGTCATCGTCCTCCTGCTTTCCTACGGCGCCGTCGGCGCCCGGCAACCCGCGGTGCGCATGTCCGTCGCCGCTGCCGGTGCCCGCCGAACAGCATCGCGAGCGCGCTCGACATCCCTTCGATCGATCGCAGCCGCTTCGTCCTGGATGTCGTGCGGACGCTCTTCACCGTCGGGGCTCGAAGCGGGCGACGCGCGGCAGCGCGAGAACCTGCGCGCGGCGCTCCTCGGCGCGCCGGCGATCGCGGGCGAGAACGTGCCGCTGCCTCTCGACGCGTCCATCTGGCGTGAGACGCTGCTCCAGCGCCAGGTCCCCGACAACCAGATCATCGCCGCCGATGCTGTCGGATCGCAGCACGGCGCTCCTCTATCATGGGCTCGCGGGTCTGGACGACGAAACGCTGGCGTGGCTCGGGCCGGAACGCGAGACGCTGCGCCACCTGCTTCGTCATGCCGGCGCGTTCGCGGTGTTCGGGCCGAGCGTGCGCGTGCGGGCCGGGCGAGTCGTCGTGCCCGGTGGGGCCGAGGCCGAACCGCTGTGGCAGGCGATCGTCGGGGCCGAGCCCGCCCGGCCGGCGGCGTTCGTCCGACGCCTCTTCGGCGACGAGTCTGGCGACCTCGCCTGGTTCTACGATGCGCTCGCCAACCTCGACGAGCCGCGGCTGCGATTCGCGACGAGTGCGTCGCTGCCGGCGCCGGCGCGCATCGAGCGCGTGCGCGCGCTGCTCGACGTCTTCGAGAGCAACGGCAACGAGTGGCAGGCGGAGAAGCAGCCGTTCAGCCGGCGGCCGTTCGATCCGGCGATATCGCTTGGCGTCATTCAGAGTCCAAGCGGATGGCACGCTCGTCGGCCCCGGACAGCGCGGCCTGTGGGAACGCGTGTTTGCGGACGACGCGGGCGACGCGTGCCCGTCGCCGGGGCGCGACTCGTCGGACCTCGATCCGACGCCGGTCGATGCCGCCTGGCTCCTGACCCGCATTCCACCGCGTGCCGATTGATGTCGGCCGCCGGCGCTTCGACACATTCCTATTCGCGCAACGGGTGTTCCCGAAAGTCGACGCCGCAGATCCGCTGCTCACCACCGCGCTGCGTGCGCATGGGTCCTTCCCGGCCTCCTGCCACCCTGGAGCGCGCGGGCGTGACGTCGCCCGGAACCATAAGCGCCGCGGCGGCGCGAGCGCATGGCGTCAGCGAGATCGGAGACGATCAGTCCCGAACGCTCGCCTTGACGTTCTTCCAGGCGGCGATTGGCATCATCGATCGCATCGTGCGATCCGGAAGCCTGTCGAGCGCTGAAGCCGATGGCCTCATCACGAGGCTCGCGGCGGTCGACCACTCCGCTCGTGGCTACGCCGCCAGAGTCGCCACCTGGATCCAGAAGGACCTGCTGGCCGATCTGCCCGTCATGAGCGACGAATCGTCCGACGCGCTGGAGGATACGCTCCTCGCGGCCATGGCCGGCGTGCGCGGCACCGAGACGCGCGACCGTGTCGTCGAGTGGGAGGGGCGCCGCTATCGAGTCAACGCGGCGCGCGGCGAAGAACTGCGCCTGCATCGCGTGCGCGAACGCCAGGGCGGAGCATCGCTGCAGGCGGCCCTCCAAAGCGCGCAGCAGAACCAAGAAACCCGGCGGCGAGCGCGCCCTGGCCGACACCGTGACTTCGATTCTCTACGCCGCGTATCTGGGAGTCCCGGACGGCCCGGCGCTCGCCGCCGGCAACGTCGCGCTCCGGCACGACCTGGGAGCCGGCGGAATGATGGGACCGCGCTACCCGTGGCGGCTGCCGTCCGAGGGGCACACAGGCAAGGGCTGGCGTGTGTCGGGCTCGCTCCTGGGACTCGACGCCGCGCTCGCTCGCCTGTCGTTGCGGCGTCTGGACTCGATGGTGATGCCACCCGAACCACGGATGGTGTCGTCGGAACGCCAGACCGCGGCGCTGACCGTCGCGTTGCAGAACCCGCTCGCGTTGAGCGATGCCACACGCGACGAGATCGCCGCCGCCCTGGCGCGCGGCCGCGCGCGACTCGAGGCCCTCACAGCCGAGCGAAGCCGACGTCGACGAGGTCGCGCGCGACGCGGGCCTGAGCACGTGGCGGCGCGAAGGGCTGCGGTGGACGCTGACCCACGACGGCACCAATCGGAGCACGCAGCTGTCCGCCGTCGAACTGATGTGGCTCGGTCGGCCGCGCCCGTCCGCCAGCGGCGCGTTCGATGGCTGGGGCGCGGCGACGCTGCCACTGACCGGCTGCGTCTGCCTGGCGATGCCCGGCGCGCAGCCGTGGGAGACCCTGAGCGGACGGCCCGTCGCAAGGGATCCTGGCGACTCGCGGCGCCGACGTCTCGATCATCGTCGCCGACACGCTCGCCGCGCTCGGACTGCCCGCACAGGTGGCCCCGGGCGTGATCGCCTTCGCCATGCAGGAGGTCATCGACCAGTCGCGCCCCGCATACTTCGACGATTGGTCCGGCTTCAGCCGCGCGGCGAGCGCGCTCACCCGCGACCGCCTCGTCGACTACATCGCGTCGCAAACCGCGGGCGGTGCGCTCCTGCCCGGCCACCTCGTCACCTGGCCGCCAGCCTTGAGACGCCAAATGCCATGCCACACCGTCTGCTGCTCGTCACGATCGCGGTTGTGGCTGGCGCGGTCCTGTCGGCGCAGCCAGCCGCCGCTCGACCGTTCGAATCACGTCACCGGTCGACGACGGGTTTGTGAGCGGGCTCTTCCGTCTGGTCGCCGTCATCGAACCGGCGACGGCCGCGAAGCAGGTCAAGGAAGTCGTTTTCTTCGCTGACGGCCGCAAGGTCTGCACCCTCACCCGCGAGCCGTTCCAGTGCGACTGGGACGCCGGCGACCGCATCGTGGAGCACACGATCCGGGTCACGGCCGAGCACGCCAAGGGACGGACGCGCCGCGGCCTCTGTGCACACCAAGGGCGTGAAGTTCAACGAGGCGGTCGACGTCGACGTGGTTCAGCTCACGGCGGTCGTCACCGACGCATGGCCGGTTCGTCAGGGGGCTGAGGCCGGTGGACTTCAAGGTCTACGACAACGATCGGCTGCAGACGATCACCAGCTTCGAGTCCGAGAACATCTCGCTCGAGATGGTCGTGGCACTCGACGTCAGCTCCAGCATGCGCGCCGGCGCTGCCGAAGCGTGAAGGAGTCCGCGAAGCGCTTCCTCACCGGCCTTCGGCCCGGCGATCAGGTCACCCTGCTCGGCTTCAACGACAACGTGTTCACGCTGGCGCCGCGCAGCCGCGACAAGGGGGCGCGTGTCAAGGCGATCGATCTCATGCGCGCCTGGGGCGGCACCGCGCTCTACGACGTCGTCCTCTCCGGGCTCAACCTGCTGAGCCGTCACCCCGGACGACGCTCGATGCTGCTCTTCAGCGACGGCGACGACCAGTCCAGCCATGCCTCGTTCGAAGCCGGCGGTCGCGCGCGCCGAAAGCAGCGACGCGACCATCTACGTGATCGGCCAGGGACGGGCCATCCGCGCGCAGGAGTTGCGGACGGTGCTGAAGAGATTTGCCACGATCAGCGGCGGCCAGGCGTTCTTCACCGAGGACGCAGCGCCTCGACAGGTTCTTCGAAGAGATTCTCGAGGATCTCAGCAACCAGTACCTGATCTCCTACGCCTATCCCTACGAGGAACGCGACGGTCAGCTGGCACTCGATTAGGGTCGAGGTCGGACGGAAGACGGCAAGTACCAAGTGCGGGCGAGAGAGGGCTACCGGCTGTCGAAGAACTGAAGCGAACGGCCGTGAAGGAGATCGCAACGGTCTCCGCCCGGACATAGGAGGTCCCGCATGCAGGCTGTGACACGCGTGGTGATGCTGACGGCAGGGCTCGCGCTCGGTGCCGTCGCCGTGATCATCGCGCCAGGATCCGCCGCAACAGCCGCCGCTCGCCATTCGCCTCGCCGTCGATCGCGTGCCGGTGGACGTCAGCGTCATCGGCGACGACGGCCGGCCGATCACCGGACTCGCAGCCACCGACTTCACGCTCGACGTCGACGGGCGCTCGCGCCGGATCGTGTCGGCGGAGTACGTGTCGTCGGTTCGCGATGCGGCGCCGCCTGCGGCATCCCAGTCCACCTTCAGCTCCAACGCCGGCGGCGGCGGCCGGCTGATCATGTTCGTTGTCGATCGCGGCAACATCGCGCCCGGGCGGGGCCGCCAGGCAATGGAGGCCGCGAGCCGCTTCCTCGCCCGGCTGACGCCGGCCGATCGCGTCGGGCTCATCGCCTTCCCCGGCGCCGGACCGATCATCGACTTCACCTCGAACCACGCCGTCGTCCAGAGCGCCCTGCCGGGCCTGACGGGACTGACCGACACGTTTCCGACCAGCTATCGCATGGCGACCGCGGAGGCCCTGGCGATCGTCCAGGGCGATCGCACGGCCCTCAACACCGTCGTCCAGCGCGAGTGCACCACGGCACCGAGCGCCGAAGAGCGCGACCTCTGCCTGCGCCAAGTCGTCACCGATTCGAACGGCATCTTCAGCAGCGTCAACGAACGCACACAGACGGCGCTCACGACGCTGCGATCGCTCATCGATCGCCTGTCGCAGACCACGACGCCCAAGACGATCGTCTACATCTCTGAGGGCCTCGTCCTCGAGCGGCCGGGCGACGGCGCCTGGCTGGGCCCGGCGGCGGCGCGCGGCCAGGTCACGATTTACGCGCTCCAGCTCGAAGTCTTCGGCTCGGACGCGTCGACGGCCCGCGAGCCGGTCGCGCCGGGGCGCGACAAGGCGCTCGCGCACGAAGGGCTCGGCATCCTCGCCGGCTCGACGCGCGGCGCGGTGCTTCCGGTCGTGGCCAACGCCGACAACGCGTTCGCGCGTCTCGCCCTCGAGCTGTCCGGCTACTACCTCCTGAGCTTCGAGCCCGAGTCTGGCGATCGCGACGGCAAGCCGCACCGGATCAAGGTCGCCGTGCCAGGCCGTCCAGGGCTCGACATCCGAGCCCGGAGCCAGTTCTCGATCGAGGCGCCGGCGAGCAAGACCGACGACGCGATCCTGAAAGAAACGCTGCAGTCGCCGGCGCTCGCGAGCGAGATCGGGTTGAAGCTGGCGACTTACACACTACGGGATCCCGCGAGCGACAAGCTGCGCATCCTGATGGCCGCCGAGATCGAACGCTCGAGCAGCCCCGACGGCCGGTTGGCGCTCGCCTACAGTCTGGTGGACGAAAAGGGACGGCTCATCCACAGCCAGATCGACCACGACGTCAAGGCACCGGTCTCGCCAGTGACGCGACGCAGAAATACACCGGGTTCATCCTCAGCGATGCGACCGGCACGCACACGCTGAAAATCGCCGTCGTCGACGAGCGCGGCCGGCGTGGGAGCGTCGAGCATTCATTCCGCGCCGCGCTTGACCGACGGTCGGCGAAGTGCGCGCCACCGATCTGCTGATCGCCGACGACGGAAGACCGGAACGGGCAGCGCCCAGCCGGTCGTCGGCCGCGAGTTCACGTCGGGCATGGTCACCAGCTACATCGAGTTGTACGCCGACGCGGCGGACATGCTGAAGAACACGACGGTGATGTTCGAGGTCGCGAAGGACGAGCAGGCGCGGGCACTCGACGGCGCCGCCGGCCGCGTGCAGCCGGCCACCGCCGACTCGCCGAATCGTCGCACGCTCGAGGGCTCGATCCCGCTGGCGCTCCTGCCGCCGGGCGACTACGTCGCCCGCGCCGTGGTCAGCACCGACGGGCGGAAGGTCGGTCAGGTCACGCGTCCGTTTCCGCGTCGGAAGGACGGTCGACAGTCGCAGCCAAGCCGAAGCCTGGAATCGGCCCGCGAACGCTCGCGACCAGGGCGACCGACATTTCCCTGGCAGCGCGCACGGAACGCTTCGAGCGCGCCTCGGTCCTCACGCCGCAGGTGGTCGGCTTCTTCGTTGAGACGCTTGAACGTCGGGCGCGAGGCGAGCCAAACCCGGAACCGGTCATCGAACACGCACGCGCGGGCCGCTTCGACGACGCCGTCAAGTCGCTGAGCACGCCGGCGGACGTCCGTGCCGGCCGCCTTCCTCTGCGGGCTGGCACTCTATTCGAAGGGCGAGCTCGAACCGGCGGCGGCCAGGTTTCGCGAGGCGCTGCGGCTCGACTCGGAGTTCTTCCCGGCCGCCTTCTATCTCGGATCGTGCTACGCCGCCGGCGGACGCGATCAGGAAGCCGTCGGCGCGTGGCAGCTGGCGCTCGTGACCGAGAGCGACGCGCCGTTCATCTACACGCTCCTCGGCGACGCGCTGCTCCGCCTGCGCGAGGTCGACCAGGCACTCGAGATCCTTGAACGAGGCGGCGGCCCGAGTGGCCCGAGAACGACGAGGTCCAGGTGCGGATCGGCGCCGCCCTGGCGATGGCAGGCAAGCGCGCCGATGCGCTCCGCAAGCTCGAACCTATCTCGACAAGCATCCCGACGATCAAGAGCGCCAGTTCGTCGCGCTGCGCCTGCTCTACCAGGCGCGCGACCGACGGCAAGCCGATCCAGATCGACGAACGAAGACCGGGCGCTCTTCACCAAATGGGCTACCGCCTACGCCGCCGCCAAAGGCCCGCAGCTGGCGCTCGTCGAGCAATGGCAGAAGACCATGTCTAAGTAGCTGATTCAGCTAGAGATTCAGCCACAGCACCAGCTCGGATATCCCTTCCGCTTCAACCCCCCTCCCACCCGCCCGGTCTAACCCACCAGTCGCGCACCGAGGACAGCGTTCGGGTCGACCAGGTCACGAGCGCGAGCGAACATCGGGACGACAGGAGAGGTTGCTCATGCGTGCACTCACGCGCTTCGCGCAAGTCGCCGCCGTCGTCGGCGATCGTGGATGGCCGCGGCCGGCGTCGGCCGGACAGGCTGGTCAGGCGCGATCGGCCGTCCCGCAGAAGCCCGACGACCGCGCGATCGTCCACGTCCTGAACCGGCTCGGATTCGGCGCCGCGCCTGGCGACGTCGAACGCGTGCGCACGATCGGACTGGCCGCCTACATCGATCAGCAGCTGCAACCCGAGCGCATCGACGACAGCAGGATGGCGGCCAGGCTCGCGGCATTCGAAACGCTTTCGAAGAGCACACGAGGAGATGGCGCAGCAGTACTACCTGCCGGCGCAGATGGCCAGACGCGAGGTGCAGCGGCAGCAGGCGGCGCAGACGCCCGCCGGAAGCGACCCGTCGATGACGACACGACGCCGCCGAACGACGCCGCGCGCAGAGAGATGATGACGCCGGAACAGGCCGAGGCCGTCCGCATGGAGCGGCAGGCGCTGACCGAGCTGATGCAGGCCAAGATCCTTCGCGCCGCCTACAGCGAGCGTCAGCTCGAAGAAGTCATGGTCGACTTCTGGTTCAACCACTTCAACGTCTTCTCCGGGCAAGGGCCAGGTTCGCGTCTACCTCAACGAGTACGAGCGCGATGCCATCCGGCCGCACGTGCTCGGCACGTTCCGCGAGCTGCTGCAGGCGACCGCCGAGAGCCCGGCGATGCTCTTCTATCTCGACAACTGGCAGAGCTCGGCGCCGGAAGGCGCGCGCAACCGCGGCGCCGCGGCCCGGGAACGGCCGCGATGAACCCACGCAACCCGAATCGAATGCCGGCGGCGGTCCGGGCACGGCGGACTCGCCCGGGCCAGACTGAATCGCCCGCGCACGCTCGCCGACCTGCCGCCAGGACCGCAGAACCGGCGGGCGGCCTCAACGAGAACTACGCCCGTGAGCTGATGGAGCTGCATACGCTCGGCGTCGAAGGCGGCTACACGCAGAAGGACGTCCAGGAAGTCGCGCGCGCGTTCACCGGCTGGACGATCGCCAATCCGCGGCAGGGCGGCGGCTTCCGCTTCGAGCCGCGGATGCACGACGACGGCGAGAAGGTCGTGCTCGGACAGACGATCAAGGCCGGCGGCGGGAAGAAGGACGGCGAGCGGTGCTCGACCTCCTGGCGAACCACCCGTCGACGGCGCAGTTCATCGCGACCAAGCTCGCCCGGCGCTTCGTCGCCGACGATCCGCCGAAGGCGCTCGTCGAGCGCGCGGCGCGCCGCTTCCGCGAGACCGGCGGCAACATCCGCGAGGTCGTGCGGACCATCGTGACCTCGCCGGAGTTCTTCGCGCCCGAGGCCTACCGCGCCAAGGTCAAGACGCCCTTCGAGTTCGTCGTCAGCGCCGTGCGCGCGACGGGTACCGACACTGAACAACGCGCATGCCGCTCGTGATGGCTGTCCGCAACCTGGGCATGCCCCTCTACGGCTGCCAGCCGCCGACCGGCTATTCCGACAAGGCCGAGGCCTGGGTCAACTCCGGGGCGCTCCTGAACCGCATGAACTTCGCCGTCTCGCTGACCGCCTCGAGGCAGGAGCGCGGAGCCGGCGTTCGACCGCTGCAGGCTCGGGCGGAGCGCCGGACCGACGGTCACGAGCGACGCGCTCGTCGCCTCGGCGCTCGCGGGCGAGCTCTCCGAGACGACCGCCGCGACGGTCGCGAAGGCCACGACGGCGTCGCAGGCGCTCGCCCTGGTGCTCGGCTCGCCGGAATTCCAGAGAAGGTAGGACGCCATGATCTCGAGACGAGTCTTCCTGAAGGACGGCGGGCTGGCGCTCGTGAGCCTCGGCTTCGCGCCGCAGTTTCTCGCGCGCGCCGTCGCCGAGGCGGCGCCGACGGCGCAAGGTGCTCGTGACGATCTTCCAGCGCGGCGCCGTCGACGGCCTGAACATGATCGTGCCGTTCGGCGAGCGCGACTACTACGCGTCGCGGCCGAGCATCGCGATCGCGCGGCCCGGAACGTCGGCCGAATGCGGCGCTCGATCTCGACGGGTTCTTCGGCATGCACCCGCGGCTCGCGCCGCTCAAGCCGCTCTACGACGCCCGGCAGCTCGCGATCGTGCACGCCTGCGGGTCGCCCGACGGCACGCGCTCGCATTTCGACGCGCAGGACTACATGGAGTCGGCGACGCCAGGCGTCAAGAGCACGCCGGACGGCTGGCTGAATCGCTATCTGCACGCGCGCGAGCACGAGCAAGGCGACACCGTTCCGCGCCGTGGCGATGGCGCCGCAGTTGCCGCGCGCGCTGCAGGGCCTCGCGCCGGCGCTCGCCATCGGACAGATCGGCCAGTTCGGCATCCGCGCCGGGCAGTCGACCGACATGGTGCAGGCGTCGTTCGAGGCCGAGTACGCCGCGGCCGCCGGCAGCGTGCTCAACCGCACCGGCCGCGACGCCTTCAACGCGGTCAAGATGCTGAAGGACGCCGACCCGTCGAAGTACGCGCCGGAGAACGGCGCGCAGTATCCGCGCTCGCCGTACGGCGACGCGCTCAAGCAGATCGCGCAGCTCATCAAAGCCGACGTCGGCCTCGAAGTCGCGTTCGCCGAGACCGGCAACTGGGATCACCACGCGCAGGAGGGCGCCGCCGTCGGCCAGCTCGCCAATCGGCTCGCGGACTTCGCCGGCGGCATCGCCGCGCTCGTGCGCGACCTCGGCGATCGGATGAGCGACGTCATGATCCTGACGATGTCCGAGTTCGGCCGGACCGTGGCCGAGAACGGCAATCGCGGAACCGATCACGGGCACGGCAACGCGATGATGGTCATCGGCGGCGGCGTGCGCGGCGGCAAGGTCTACGGCAAGTGGCCCGGCCTCGCGCGCGAGCAGCGATACGAAGGGCGCGACCTTGCCGTCACGACGGATTTCCGCACCGTCTTCGCCGAAGTCGCCGGCGGTCACCTGGGCCTGACGAACACGAAGCACGTCTTCCCGGGGTTCAACGGGCCGGTGTCGCTGGGGACGCTGGGGTAGAGGCTCGCGCGGCTCAGGGCTCAGGGCTCAAGGCTCAGGCAGAGCATCGCGAGCTCATTGCATCTCGCGAGGTTCTTGCCTGAGCCCTGAGCCCTGAGCCCTGAGCCCGAATCAGCTACACTCGTAACTCGTGAAGCTGAGCGACCTCCGCACGCCCTCTGTCCTCATCGACAAGACGCGCCTCGAGCAGAACGTCGACCGCATGCAGGCGGCGGCGACGGCGCGGGGCATCGGCCTCAGGCCGCACGCCAAGACGCACAAGTCGCCGGACCTCGCCCGCGTGCAGATCGCGCGCGGCGCGACCGGCATCTGTTGCGCCAAGCTCGGCGAGGCGGAAGTCTTCGCGGCGGCCGGCATCGAGGACATCCGGCTCCCCTACCCGATCAACCCGGCCAATGCCGACCGCGTGCTCAAGCTGCTCGATCTCACGCGGCTCTCGTTCATCGTCGACGACCTGGATGTGGCGCGGGGCTGGTCGGGCTTGATGCGCGTGAACAGCGCGAGGTCGACGTGCTGGTGAAGGTGGACGTCGGCTTTCATCGCTGCGGGATCGATCCCGAGAGCCGCGGCGCCGCCGAGATGGTCGCGCGCGTGGCCGAGCTGCCCGGGTTGCGGTTTCGCGGGCTCCTGAGCCACGCGGGCCACGGCTACGGCGCCGGATCGGAGAGCGAGATCGCCAGCGATCGCGGCCGCCGAGGCGCAGACGCTCACGCGGCTGGCGGCAGAGGTCGAGCGGCTCGGGGCGCGCAGTCGAGGAAATCAGCGTCGGCGCAACGCCGACGGCGCGCTTCAGCCTGCAGCAGGACGGCATCACCGAGCTGCGGCCGGGCAACTACATCTATTTCGACCGCACGCAGGTGGCGCTCGGCGCGGCCACCTGGGACGACTGCGCCCTGACCGTCCTCGCCCGCGTCGTCAGCCGGCCGGCCGCCGATCGGATCATCCTGGACTGCGGCAGCAAGACGCTCTCGAACGATCAGGCGCGGGGCTTTTGCGAGCTGCCCCGGTTTCGGCGTGGTCTTCGCCGATCTCGACACGCCGCGGCCCGAACGACTCCTGCTCGTCGAGCGGCTGTCCGAGGAACACGCGACCGTGCGCGTCCTCGGCGCGGGATGCGGCGCTGAAGCCCGGCGATCTCGTGCGCGTGCTCCCCAACCACGCCTGCGTCGTGTCGAATCTCGTGGACTCGGTATGGCTGGTGAACGGGGATGCGGTGCTCGACGAGCTGCCGGTTGCCGCGCGCGGCCGGATCGCGTAGAACCACGGACAACACAGGACACGGACACCTGCAGAACGGTCGGCGTCTGAGGTAGAATGCGACCTGTGCTCGAAAGAGCTGCCTGGCGAAGCGCTCGGACTCGTCGAAACCCGCGGGCTCGTGGGGATGATCGAGGCGGCCGACGCCATGGTCAAGGCCGCCAACGTCGTGTTCGTCGGCTGGCAGAAGGTCGACGCCGGGCTGGTGACGGCGATCGTGCGCGGCGATGTCGCGTCGGTGAAGGCCGCGACCGACGCCGGCGCCGCCGCCGCGCGCCGGGTCGGCGAGCTCGTCGGCGTCCACGTCATCCCGCGCCCCGCCGACGGCCTCGACAAGATCTTCCCGATCGGCTGAGGCGCGTCCGCGGTCCGGCTGAAGCCGGACACTACGACCCCTTCGTCTTCTTCGCCGGCCTTTCTTCTTTTTCCGTCCGCGCACGGCGTGCGCCTTGGACGCGAGCTCTCGCCACTCCGGCTCCGGCCCGATGACGAGCAGCGGCTGCTCGGGATCGCGCAGCAGGTTGTAGAACTGGCCCTTCGCCGTGCGCGCGTAGACGTCGCGGCCGTCGGTCAGCAGCGTGAGCGCATCCGGCGCCGCCGATGGCGTCGAAGAGCCTGATCCCGAACCGCGATCGGAGCGTCTCGAGCAGCAGGCGGATGCGCGACGACCGTCATGCCCTGGCGCCGCAGATCGGCGAGCACCATCAGCTCGAGCAGATCGACCGGCGTATAGCGGCGCTCGGTGAAGCCGCCGGCAGCCGTCGGCTTGGGCGCGACAGCGGACAGGAACAGCCGCCGCTCGTCCCACCACTGAAGCTGGCGCGCCGACAGCCCCGTGAGCGCCGCGACTTCCCGCGCGCTGTAGCTGTTCTTGAGCTGCATGGCGAATTCTAGGCTCTAGGCTCTAGGGCTCTGAGGCTCTAGGCAAAGATCTTCGCGTGTGCTCTCGAGGCGTTTTGCCTAAAGCCCAGAGCCCAAAGCCGAGAGCCTACTGCCCACCCATCGCCGCCGCCAGCGTCGCTCGCCTTGGCGGCGCCCGCGAAGTCCTTCTCGGTCAGACCGCCTTCGCTGTGCGTCGTGTAGGTCAGCGTCACGCGCTTGTAGTTGATGAGGATGTCGGGATGGTGGTCGGCGGCCTCGGCGTCGAAGCCCAGCCGGACGACGAACGCCAGGGCGTCGGGGAAGCCCGCGAAGGTGAATTTCCTGCCGAATCGACGCCCCGTCCAGCTCCCAGCCCGGCAGCGCCTTGAGGCGTTGCAGCGCCTCGGACTCGCCAATCGTCGTCATTTTCCCCATAGGGCAGACGTTATACCAAGGTGGCTGGCATCTTCGCGGCAAAGGTGCCAGCCACTGCCCGAGCCCCGAACGCACGCGTGGAACCCGAACTGGCGTTCTGACGTCTAACGGTGTTAGAATACTGAACACTGTTCAATTCTGCTTTTCTGGAGGGTTTTTGGGAGTCAAGGAACGTCAAGGAGCGGGAGCGGGAGGCGGTTTCGCGGTCCATCCTGGATGCGGCTCGAGACCTGTTCGTCGCCGAGGGCTATCACAACGTCTCGATCCGCAAGATTGCCGAGCGGATCGAATACAGCCCCGCGGCGATCTACAGCTATTTCCCGAGCAAGGACGACATCTTCTTCGCGCTGGCCGAAGAGGGGTTCCGCATCCTGTTCACGCCGCCCGAGCGCAAGGCGGACGAGGCGGACGGAGACCTGCTGAACGCGATCCGCCGGGCGTTCTGGCGCGTCTACGAATTCAGCAAGTCGCATCCCGAGTATTTCGCCCTGATGTTCCTCGACCGCACGGTCCCGCAAATCAGCCAGAACTGGGAGCGGTTCGAGTTCGTGCGCGACGGGAAGGCGCAGCTCGGCGCCGGGATCCAGCGCGCGATCGATGCGGGGCTCTTCCCGGCCGGCGACCCACGCCGCACGCGGTCTTCCGCATTCTCGTCGCCGCGACCACGGGCGCCGCGGTCGCGCGGCTGTGCGGACGGGTGGCGCCGGGAGAAGACTCGGACGCCCTCGCCCGCGACACGCTCGAAGCGGCGCTGACGGGTCTGCGCACCGGGTTCCCCGCGACCTTCGGTCCCACGACTACTGCACAGAGTCATTGTCCGATGCAACTGAGTGAGGCTTGTATGACACGTCGGCGTTTCGATCTTCTCGTTCCGGGCATTGCCCTTATCCTCTCCGGCTTCGCTTCTGGCTGGCGGCTGCTCGACAGCGGCGCGAAACCGCGCCGGACGCCGGCAAGGCTGCCGAACCGCTCGCCATCTCGACCGCTGCCGGTCGAGAGCCGCTCGATCGATCGCTATCTCCGCGTGACGGGCTCGCTCATGGCCGACGCGCAGGCGGAAGTCAGCGCCGAAACCGCCGGCCGGGTGATCGAGACGCCCGTCGAGCGCGGCACGCGCGTGCACGCAGGGCGCGCTGCTGGTGCGCATCTCCCCGTCGGAGACGGCCGCGCAGCTGCAGGAAGCCGACGCCAACGCCGCCCAGATCGAAGCGAAGCTCGGGCTCGTCGCCGGCCAGCCGTTCGATCGCATGCAGGTCCCGGACGTGATGAACGCCAAGGCGTCGCTCGATCTCGCCGAGGCCGAGTTCAACCGCATGCGGTCGCTCGTCGATCAGAAGGTCATCTCGCAGAGCGAGTTCGACCAGCGCCGCACGCAGCTCGAGGCCGCGCGCCAGAACTATCAGACGGAGCAGAACCTGGCCGATCAGTCGTATCGCTCGCTCGAAGGCGCACGCGCCCGCGTCGCGCTCGCCCGCAAGGCGGTCGCCGACACCTCCGTCCGCGCGCCGTTGACCGGGCTCGTCGCCGAGCGGCGTGGTCAGCGTCGGCGACTACGTGACGCGCGGCGCAGCGCGTCGCCACGGTCGTGCGGGTCGATCCGCTGCGCGTCGAGCTCACGGTCCCCGAACAGCACGTGTCGCTCGTCAAGGTCGGGCAGCAGGTGCGGCTCACCGTCGACGCCTATCCCGGGCGAGGAGTTCGCCGCCACGGTGCAAGTTCGTCTCGCCCTCGCTGCGCTCGGATCAGCGCGCGCTCACGGTCGAAGCGATTGCGCCGAACGCCGACGGCCGCCTCAAGCCCGGCTTCTTCGCCACCGCCCTCGTCCGTCAGCCCGACGCGGCCCCGGCGCTGCTCGTGCCCGCGAGCGCGGTCGAAACGGTCGCCGGCACGAGCCGCGTCTACGCCGTGAAGGACAACCGGATCGAAGAGCGCATCGTCACGCTCGGCGAGAAGCTCGACGCGACAGATCGAGATCACGTCCGGCGTCGCGAAGGGCGACGTCGTCGCCACCGAACCGAAGGGCCGTCTCTCGGACGGCCAGCAGGTGAAGACCCGGTAAGCCATCGACTCACCGTTCACCAGTTCGTGTTTCGTACTTTCTGAGATCAAGTCATGCAGTGGCTCGCTTCTATTTCCGTTCGTCGTCCGGTCTTCGCGACGGTCATCACGCTCTCGCTGACGGTCGTCGGCGCCTTCGCCTTCACGCAGCTGGGCCTCGACCGCTTCCCGAAGGTCGACTTCCCCACGGTCGTCGTCACGACCCGGCTGCCGGGCGCGGCGCCTGAAGAGGTCGAGACCGAGGTCACCGACAAGATCGAGGAAGCCGTCAACACGATCAGCGGGATCGACGAGCTGCGCTCGAACTCGTCCGAAGGCGTCTCGCAGGTCATCATCGCGTTCCTGCTCGAGAAGGACGGCGACGTCGCCGCCCAGGAAGTGCGCGACCGCGTGAACCGCGTGCTCCCCCTCCTGCCGCGCACCATCGAGCAGCCGACGGTCGAGAAGTTCGATCCCGACGCGGCGCCGGTCATGACGCTCTCGGTCTCGGCCGCGCGCGCCGATCCGCGACATCACCGAGTACGCCGACAAGACGCTCCGCCGTCAGCTCGAAAGCGTCAGCGGCGTCGGCCAGGTCGTCGTCGTGGGCGGCCGGGCCCGTCAGATCAACATCCTCCTCGACGCCGACCGGCTGCGCGCGCAGAACCTCACCGTCACCGACGTGTCGCGCGCCATTCAGGCGCAGAACGCCGAGATTCCCGGCGGCCGCGTGGAGCAGGGCGCCACCGCGATGACGCTGCGGACGCGCGGGCGGGTCGAGTCGGTCGACGCCTTCGGCGACATCGTCGTCCGCCAGCGCGACGGCCATCAGGTGCTCCTGCGCGACGTCGCCACGGTCGAGGACGGGATGGCCGAGCCGGAGACCACGGCGAGCCTCAACGGCGAGCCCGGCGTGATGCTGACCGTCCGCCGGCAGTCGGGCACGAACACGGTCCAGGTCGTCGACGCGGTCAGGGAACGACTGGCCGAGGTCTCGCCGCTCGCGCCCGCCGGGCTACGAGATCCGCGTCGTCCGCGACCTCTCCGAGTTCATCAAGGCGTCGATCCACAGCGTCGAGGAGCACCTCGTCGTGGGCTCGATCCTCGCCGCGGCCGTCGTGCTGGTCTTCCTCTGGAACTGGCGCTCGACGATCATCGCGGCGATCGCCATCCCGACGTCGATCATCGCGACCTTCGGCCTGATCTGGTACCAGGGGTTCACGCTGAACTCCATGACCATGCTCGCCCTCACGCTCGCCGTCGGCATCGTCATCGACGATGCGATCGTCGTGCTGGAGAACATCTACCGGTTCGTCGAGGAGAAGGGGCGGCCGCCGATGCAGGCGGCGGTCGAAGCGACGCGCGAGATCGGCCTGGCCGTGCTCGCGACGACGCTGTCGCTCGTGGCGATCTTCGTGCCGGTCGGCTTCATGGGCGGCATCGTCGGCCGGTTCATGACGAGCTTCGGGTTCACGATGTCGTTCGCGATCCTCGTGTCGCTGCTCGTCAGCTTCACGCTGACGCCGATGCTGGCCTCGCGCTGGATCAAGATGAAGCCCAGGCACGAGGATGCCGAGGGGCATCGTGGTGGCGGAGCAGACGTCGCGGGATTCGCGGATCTTCGGCGCGCTCGATTCCGGCTATACGTCGATCCTGTCGCTGGTCGCTCGCGCACCGCGGCATCATCGCGGGCATCGCCGTGCTGGTGCTGCTCAGCAGCGTGCCGCTGTTCATGGTCGCCAACAAGAACTTCCTGCCCAACGACGACCAGGCCGAGTTCGAGGTCGGCGTGCGCGCGCCCGAAGGCACGAGCCTCGAGGCCACCGAGATCATCGCCAACCGGATCGCGAGCCGGATTCAGCGCCTGCCGGGCGTGAGCTACACGCTCGTCTCGGTGGCCGACGATCCGGCGCGGACGCGGAACTCCGGGACCATCTACGTCCGGCTGACGCCGGTCAACGAGCGCGACCAGGACCAGTTCGAGCTGATGAACGTGGTGCGGAGCGAGATTCTGCCGGCGGTCGGCGTGCCGAACCTGCGCACCGGCGTCCGGCCGGTCGCGACGATCGGCGGCGGCGGCAACCAGAACGCCGAAATCCAGTTCACCATCAACGGGCCCGATCTGAAGCGGCTCGAGCAGTACGCGAATACGGTCATGGCGGAAGCGAAGAAGGAGCCCGGCGTCGTCGACCTCGACACGTCGCTCAACGTCGGCAAGCCCGAGCTCTCGGTGCGAGCTCGACCGGCTCAAGGCCGCCGATCTGGGCGTGCAGATTTCCGATGCGGCCGACGCGCTGCGGCTGCTCGTCGGCGGCGATCAGATCACGACCTACAACGAGGGCGGGGAGCAGTACGAGGTCCACATCCGCGCCGTCGAAGGCAATCGGCAAACAGCGGCGGCGATCGGCCAGCTGACGGTGCCGTCGAGCACGGTCGGCAGCGTGCCGCTCGACAACATCGCGCGGCTGACGCCAGGCACCGCGCCGTCGGAGATCAACCGCCTCAACCGCCAGCGGCAGGTGACGGTGTTCGCCGGGCTGCTGCAGGGCTACTCGCAGGTGCCGGCGATGGACGCGATGACGCGGGCCGCCGACGGGCATCAACATGGGGCCGGGCTACAGCACGCGCTTCGCCGGACGCTCGCGCGAGCTCGGCCGCGCGGCGCAGAACTTCCTGCTCGCCTTCGGCCTCTCGCTCGTGTTCATGTACCTGATCCTGGCGGCGCAGTTCGAATCGTGGCTGCATCCGATCACGATCCTGCTCTCGTTGCCGCTGACGCTCCCGTTTGCGCTATTGTCGATCATCATCACGGGCCAGTCGCTCAACATCTTCTCGGCGCTCGGCCTGCTGGTGCTGTTCGGCGTCGTCAAGAAGAACTCGATTCTGCAGATCGATCACGCCAACCAGCTGCGCGATCGCGGTATGGAGCGCGACGCGGCGGTGCTGCAGGCCAGCCGCGACCGGCTGCGGCCGATCCTGATGACGACGCTGGCGTTTGTCGCCGGCATGATCCCGCTCGTGCTGTCGAGCGGCGTCGGCTCGGCGACCAACCGCGCAATCGGATTCGTGATTATCGGAGGTCAATCGCTCGTGCTTCTGCTAACGCTCGTCGCCACACCCGTCGCCTATTCACTTTTCGACGACCTGTCGAAGGTCAGATTCTGGCGCTGGCGGCGTGTCGCCGCACCGGCGACCGCCAGCCTGCTCGCTGCTAGCGCTCGCGCTGTGGCCAGCGCCGGTCGCTGCCCAGACGCCACCGGTCCAGACTCCGGCGACGCCGACGCCGCCGGCCTAAACCGGTGGCGGCGTGCTGAGCCAGACCTCACCGCTGCCACAATCGGGCACAGTCCTGAAGCTGACGAAGGACGAAGCGATTCAGCTGGCGATCCAGAACAATCCCGACCTCGCCGCCAGCCGCTTCGATCCGGCGATCGGAGACGCGCAGATTGCGGCCGCGCGCGGGGCGTTCCTGCCGACGCTGCAGTCCGGCGTGCTGCGGAACAATCAGCAGCAGCCGCCGACGAACCTGTTCTCCGGCGATCAGGGCATTCAGACCAATCTCTGGTCGTCGAACGTCTCGGTCGGCCAGCTGCTGCCCTGGGGCGGTGGCACCTATTCGGCCGGGCTCGACGCCGCGCGCACGTCGACCGACAGCCTGCTGACGAGCCTGAATCCCGAGCTCGGCGCCGGCCTCTCGCTCGGGTTCTCGCAGCCGCTCCTGCGCGATTTCAAGATCGATCCGGCGCGCGCGCAGCTCGACGTGAGCCGGCGCAACCGGACCCTGCTCGGGAGCCGCTTCCGTGAGAGCACGCGTGAACACGAGCGCCGACGCCGAACGCGGCTACTGGGCGCTCGTCGCCGCGCTGGCGCTCGTCGACGTCCAGCAGCGCTCGCTCGACCTGGCGCTCGAGCTCGAGCGCAACAACCGGGCGCGCGTGGACGTCGGCCAGTCGCCGCCGCTCGATCTCGTCGCCGCGCGTGCCGAGGTCGCGCAGCGTCAGGAGAACCTGATCATCGCGCGCACGGTGGCGCTCCAGGCCGAGGACACGCTGCGCACGCTCATCATCGATCCCAAGCGCGCCGACTACTGGCTCATTCGGCTCGAGCCCGCCGATCGCGTGCCGGTCGTCGGTCCGCCACCGGACATCGATGCCGCCGTCCGCCGCGCGCTCGGCGAGCGCACCGATCTCGAGCGGGCGCGCACCGAAATCCAGATCACCGACACGACCGTCGCGCTGTCGAAGAGTCAGACGCTGCCCGACCTGCGCGTGCAGGCCAACTATCTCGGCGACGGCGCCGGCGGCACACGACTCGTTCGCGAGGGCGGCTTTCCGGGCACGGTCGTCGGCTCGGTCGACACGAGCTTCGGGAGCGTGCTCGGTCAGGTGTTCAGCGGCGACTATCCGACGTGGACGCTCGGGGTGACGTTCAGCTATCCGCTCGGCAACAGCACCGCGGAAGCGAATCTCGCCCGCGCCCGGCTCGAACGCGATCAGGCGGCCGCGCGGCTGCGCAGCAACGAAGTCGGCGCCGTGCGCGAAGTGCGCCAGGCGGCGCTGCGTCTCGAGCAGAACCGTCAGCGCATCGAGACGACCAAGCTCGGACGGGAGCTCGCGGAGCAGCGCCTCGACGCCGAGCAGCGGCGCTTCGAGGTCGGGTATGTCGACGAGCTTCCTCGTCATCCAGGCGCAGCGCGATCTGGCGATCGCCAGGAACGGTGAGCTGCAGGCGCTGCTCGACTACCAGCTCGCCGTGATCGCGTTCGAGACGTCGCAGCAGACGTCAACGGCACGGATCTGCAGCAGTAGGCCGCCGCCGTTCGACGGCCGTTCGGGTCGTGCTTATTCAGGAAAACGGTCCGGCGTTGTGAGCGCCAGCGCCGGATCGTAGCGCTCCTCGAGGATCAGGTCGGCGACGAGCGCCGCCGTCAGCGGCGCCAGGAGCACGCCGTTGCGGAAGTGGCCGGTCGCGTAGACGAGGCCTTCGACGGCTCGCCGACGGTCCGATGATCGGCAGCGCGTCCGGCGTCGCCGGACGGAGGCCCGCGCGCGCGTCGAGAAACGTCGCGCCCCACGCTTCCGGCAGCAGCTCGCACACCGCGTCGAGCAGATCGCGCACGCCGGCAGCCGTCGTGCGCTCGTCGAACCCCACCTCTTCAACCGTCGCGCCCGACGAGCACCGTGCCGTCCGCCACGGCACGACGTAGCAGTCCTTGCCCCAGATCACGTGCGACAGCGGCGGGCCCTTCCACGCCAGCTGCAGCAGCTGACCGCGAACCGGGCGCACGGCGCGCGCGGCCGGGTCGAGCGTCTCGAGCTGACCCGACCAGCTGCCCGAGGCGACGACGACGTGCGGCGCCGTCCACGTCGCGCCGTCGTCGGCCGTCACCTCGAGCGCGTCGCGCTGGCGTTCGAATGGCGCGGACGTGCCGTCCGGTTTCGAGCTCGGCGCCGTGCCGGAGCGCGGCCCAGACGAGGGCCTCGGTCAGCGACGACGACCGCGACGTAGCCGTGCGAGGGCGCGAGGAGCGCGCCGCGGATCGAGTCGGGCAGCGCGGGCTCGAGGTGCCTGGCGTCGCTCGCGCTCGAGCCACTGCAGCTCGTCGCCGGCCGTCGCGGCCGCGCGGCGGAAGGCGTCAGCCGCCGCGTCGTCAGCCGCGATCTCGAGCGAGCCGCAGCGGCGGTACTCGACTGTCGACCGCTGATCCCTCCGATCGCCCGCGCGATGAAGTCGTCGTACATCGCGAGGCTCCGCAGCGTCAGGTCGAAGAGCGGTCCGCGGTCGTGGCCCTCGATGTACGGCGCCAGGATCCCCGCCGACGCCTGCGTCGCGCCCGCCGCGACCGTCCGCGCCTCGAAGAGCCGGACGCGAGCCCCCCGCGAGGCCAGCTCCCGCGCAATCGCGCAGCCGATGATCCCCCCGCCGACGATGATGACGTCCGCGCCCTCGCGCATATTCCTCGATCATACAGGGCGGGGACACTCAATCGGGACAGTCACCGTTGAATGTCCCCGGCACCTCGACGTGACGGCAAGCCGATTTGCGTCGTCGTCTCGATTCAGCGAGGTTCACGATCGATGCCAAGAAGATGCTCGACGACTCGTCGACGGTCTGCCCTATCACGTGCTCAACCGCGGAAATCGACGTCAGCGATCTTCTCGCAACACGTCTGACTACGAGATGTTTCTGACGACGTTGGCTGACGCGATCGCAGACGGTACCCGATCGCGATCCTCGCGTTCTGCGGTCATGCCCAATCACTTTCACCTGGTGCTGTGGCCGCAACAGGGGATTGAGATTTCTGCATTCATGCGATGGTTCATGAATGCGCATATTCGGCGATATCACCGCTTCGGCGAGCTGTGGGGCACGGGCCATCTCTATCAAGGGCGATTCAAGGCGTTCCCCATTCAGACGGACCATCACCTGCTGACCGTGCTTCGTTATGTCGAGGCAATCCGCTTACGGGCTCGACCTGGTTCGCGAGCGGAAGCTGGAAGTGGTCGAGCCTGACGCGCGAAACGTCCGGACGGCCGGGTGATCGTCACGCCGTCGCCCGTGCGAAGGCCTGACGGCTGGACGGATATCGTCAACGACAAGCTGCCAATCGCCACCTACGACTCGCTGCGCACGGCGGCGCAACGCCAGATGCCATTCGGCGATCCCGACTGGATACGCTTCGTCGAACAGCAAAAGAAGGGACTATCGTCGCCGTCCGAGCTGTCGCGGAAGACGAGACCGATCGCGTTGACGTGATGCGCGACAACTGCGTTGCAATCGCGGACAGTCGTGGCTCGGGGACACTCAACCGTGACAGTCCCCGGTGACTGTCACGGTTGAGTGTCCCGATTGAGTGTCCCCGCACTTACTGCGCAGTCGCCGGGCGGCGGCGCGGCGGGGCGGCCGGCGTCCAGGTCGTTCCAGTTCAGGATCGCGTTGAAGCCCAGGAAGAACGTGCCCTGGGTCTGCCAGCGCCAGTACGGGCGGATCGCGAACATGACGACGTGGCCCTGACCGACGGGGCGCGTCGACGACCTGCGCGCGGCCGGCCAGCGACTGGCCGCCGACCAGGACGCCCGACAGCAGCATGTCGTCGGCATTGGTCGGGAACGAGACGACGACGCGCGGGCGACTCTCGGCGGCATCGCCGCCGCCGAACCCGCCGCGACCACCACCGCCGCCACGACCGCCGCGACCGCCAAACCCCGCCGCGTCGTCGGCGCCCTGACCCCGACCACCGCGGCCGGCCGGCGGCATCGTCGATGACGCCGGGTTCTCCGGATCCCACGTCGACAGCCGCTGCTGCCCGGCGGTCGCCATCGGCTGCGTATTCATCCCGACGCCCGGCAGTGACGTCACCGCCGCGCCCGCCGCCGCCGAAGCCGCCGAAGCCGCCACCGCCGGCGTTCAGCACCGGATTCTGACTGAAGTACACCGGCACCTGCGCGTCGTAGCCATACGCAATCGGACTGCGACGGTCGGAGACCACGCCGCGCATCACCGACCCGCGCACGAACAGATTGTCGGGGTTCTCGACCGTGACGCCCGACGTGATGTTGTACTCCGGGAAGATCGTCGACGTCGAGCCTTCGGTGATGAGCGTGCCGCCCTCGCGCACGAACTTGACGAGCTCCATCAGCCCTTCCCAGCCCATGCCGCCGCGAATGTCGTCGGCCTGATCCTGGATCGCCGAGATTCGGCGTCTCCGCCGTCTTCTTGTACGGCAGCGGCAGCGAACCGGTCTTCGGAATCCCGTTGACCTGCGACTGCGCGTTGCCGCCGACGTGCGGGAAGATGATGACGTCGTACTTCTGCCGCAGGTTCCCTCGCGCAGCTTGATGTCGCCGAAGTAGGTATAGGGCACGCCGTAGGTGTCGAGCGCCGCGCGCACCCAGCCCTCGTTCTGCGTGTTCGACCACGCGTGCACGTAGCCGATACGCGGCACGTCGAGATCGTGCATCGCCACGGTCGGCGCGGCGCGCCACGCCGAACCCCGCGATCCCGAGCGCCTTCATCGTCGGGTCGAGCGCCGCGCGATCGGCGGCCGGAATGATGAACGCGCCGGCGCGGAACTTGCGGCCGCCGGCTTCGAAGTCCTCCTCGGCCGCCTGCATCTTCACGCCGGCGTGCTTGAAGCGGAACGCCATCAGCACGTTGTCGGTCGTGTGATCGACGATGACGACCGGTCCCGTGCCTTCGATGCCGCCCGGCGCCTTCGCATCGGCCGTCAGCAGCGTCGACGCACCGTCGAGCACGCCCTTGTCGGTCACCGTCTTGATGACGATGTTGCGCATGTAGGGGAACGTCCAGCCGGTGTCGTCGTACGGGTTCGGATTGGCGGGCGCGTAGTTCTGCACCGAGAAGTACATGTCGGCGAGCGTGCGATACGGCTGATCGCCGCGGATGACGTAGTCGCCGGCCTCGACGCTGACGCTTCCGGCCTTGAACGCCGACGTCGCGCGATGCACCTCGAGGCCCTGCCGCCGCAGCTCGTTCACCGCGTCGGCCGCATCCTGCTTGCGCCGCTGGCCGGCGGGGATGACCCAGCCGTAGGTCGGACCGGTCTTGCCGCGCTCGACCGCGCGCTTGTTCTTGATCCAGTAGTTCTCGAGGTACGTATCCTTGTTCTTGGCGACGTGGTTGAGCGCGATGAGCAGCGCCGACTGCTGGATGTTCGTGTTGTTCCGCGGTCCCCACTTGATCGACGGCAGCGGCGGATTGGGCCGGAACCACTCGCGGCTCGTCGCGCCGCCGCCGCCCTGCTCGCGCAGGTCGGGCCGTAGCTGGCCACCTCGTAGAACCGGCCGATCGCGTTGTGCGAGTGCGCGATGAAGAACATGTAGTTCGGCACCCACCCGTCGTAGAACCCGTAGGTCCAGACGCCCGGCACGCCGCGCTTGGTCATCTCCATGACCTCGGTCTTCGCGAGCAGCCACCACTCGTCGATGGTGATGGGATCGATCTGCTCGTTGTAGGGACCCGTGCCCGTCGACGCGTAGAGATAGGTCTGACGCCTCGTGCAGGTCGTGCAGGACGGTCGGCTTCCAGTCGAGGAACGTCTTCGTCGTGTTCTTCGTGAGCGCGAGGAACTGGCCCATGCCGTCGCGGTTGTTGTCGTGCGCGACGTACTTGCCCCAGTACATCAGCGGCAGCCGCGTCTCGGCCGCCGGACGCTTCTTGTTGAAGTAGTAGGTGTCGACGTGCTTCTCGCGGCCGTCGACTTCGATGACCGGCGTGATGAGCGTGATGACGTTGTTGCGAATCGCCTGGATGAACGGCGTCTCCTCGACCGCGATCCGGTACGGCAGCTCGAGCAGCATCTCGGGGCCGCCGGTCTCGCCCGAGTGCATCCCGCTCGTGACCCAGTAGATCGGCTTGGCGGTGCGAATCAGCTGCTGCGCCTGCTCTTCGGTCGTCTTTCGCGGATCGGTCAGCGACGGCGAGCATGCCCTTGTACTTGTCGATCTGCTTGATCGTCGCCTCGTCGGCCACCGCGAGCAGCACCATGTCGCGGCCTTCTTCGGTCTTGCCGATCGTCCACATCGAGATGCGATCCGACGCCTTGTCGAGCGCCTCGTAGTAGCGCTGGATGTCTTTCGCGTAGGTCAGCTCGCCGGGCGTGCCGGGCATGCGGCCGAAGAACTTCAGCGGCGTGGGAATCGTGTCGGACGCCGGAAGGTGATCGACGAGCTCGGTGCTGATCCGCGGATCCTGCGTGTACTCCTTGATCTTCGCGGTGTACTCTTCATCCAGCTTCTGTGCTTCGCAGGCTGTGCACGCGACTGCGCGACGGGTCTGAGGCCAGGCGTCGCCACGAGCAGCAGCAGAACGGCAAGCGCGAAGCGGACAACCGGACTTCGCAGGGGCGCGGGGCTCATACATCCTCCTCGGAAACGTACAGAAACCTCGCGTTATAGCACATCTGGCAGGCGCACGATAGCGTGAGCGAGGGGCGGCGGGCAGCAGCGCGCGCGAGGAACCTCTCGCAGCAGGAGCGCGGAGCACCGAGTTCGAGATTTCTGGATCCCGCTCGATCACTCGGCGTAGTCGTACCGGCGGCGTGAGAGGGTTCTGACGTAAGTAAGGTGGACGGAACAGAGCATGCTGCGCGGTCGGCTATCCGCGCCTACTGGTCCTGCCAGGCGTCCGGCCTGAGCTTGCCGCCAAAGCCCCAGTAGACCGGCTCGGCGCGCTTGGGAGGATCCGGCTCGACCCGCGGCGGCACGTGACGCTTCCAAACGGAATGAACGGCGACGGCGCCACGACATAAGGCTGACGCCGATGCCGCGACCGTCGAGCGGCCGCCGACCGCGACGTAGACCGGCACGGCACCGCGACCGGCACCTCGTGCACGACCGGGCGGTCGACGACGACGACTTGCGGCGTCGGGCGGATCGGCCCGGTCAACTTCGACGACCCGTTCCGTGACGACGCGTTCGGGAACGACCGGCTCGGCCGCCGGCATGCGGCCGCTCTTGACGATCGCGACGATCACGCGCGGGCTCACGCCGGCGTCTCTGCAGGGTCTTCAGCGTCGTCGGGGTCGATCGCGAACACTCGCTGATCGACTTCGATGAGCGCGAGCAGGACTTCTTCGCTGAGTCCCGCCCGCGTCAGCTCCATGATTTCGGTGAGGGTGATGGCCTCGGCTCGGCAGCCGACGCGGTGAGCACCGCCACGACCATCACAAGACGTGCCGACGACCGAAAGCGACCGGCGCATGAGACCCTCCTGAGAGCGGCGCCTGACCCGGTTCCGTGCCGGTTCGGGATAAGTAAGCGAGGTGACCGGCAGGTCACAGTGCAACCGGTGCGCAATGCCGCACATCTGTGCAAGCCCAATTGTGCAAGCAGTGCCGATCTGTGAAAGCGCATTCTGTTGACGCATTCAGCACGCGCGCGGTTGGGGTCCTGAGGCGAGGACAGAAAGTGTCTCCCGGAGAGGCCCGGCGGCAGGTGGACCGCGGCTTTCGCGGCCAAATCAGGCCTGAATCCGCGCTGATTGGCAGGCGGCAGGCGAGGCACATCTCTTGCTGGATTATTGGGTGACCCAGGAGCATTCGCGCCATGATTTCCAAGCCCGTCGCCCTCGGCCTGCTCGCTACCGCGTGTGTCACCGCCGCGGCCGGCGGCGCCTATGTCGCGGTTCGGCAGAACCACTCGGCCCAGGCCGCCGTCAGCGAGCTGGCCGCGCAGCCGGTCCCGACAAAGCTGAGCAGGGCGTGGCCGAAACCGAAGCCGTCGTGAGTCCCTGCGCTCCGGTCGAGCCCAGCGCGCCGTCGAGCGCGTCACGCCCGCGTCTCCGGAACCAGTCGCGCGCACGGCGCGCGTCGAAACCGCGCCGGCCGCGATGGTCAGCAAAGACAGCAAGCGTCAGGCGAGACGCGCAAGCGGCGGCGGCGCGCAAGCCGGTCGCCGCGGCGCCGCCGGCGCGCAGCGCGCAGCCAGCGATCGCACCAGAGCCAGCACCGCGGTCGAGCGTCCGTGCGCCCTCACGAGAGCCGGCCGCTGTAGCCGTCCGCCGCGACGCCTGTGGCACGACCGCGACCGCGATCCGGTCGATCCCTGAAGCTCCGCCCGCTGCCGGCCAAGCCCGCAGTTCGTCGAAGTCGTCGTCCCGGCGTCGTCCGTCGTCGGACTGCACGTGGAGACGTCGATCACGAGCGAGACCGCCCGAGTGGAAGATCGCGTCGAAGCGCGCGTCACCCGCGACGTCATGGCGGACGGCCGCGTCGCCATTCCCGCCGGCACGCGCGTCATCGGCGACGTCACGCTCGTCGAGCGCGGCGGGAAGATGAAGGACAAGGCGCGGCTCGGCGTGCGCTTTCACACGCTCGTCCTCGCCGACGGCAATCAGGTGCCGTTCCGCACCGACGCGATCTTCCGCGAAGGCGCGTCGCCCGGCGACGGAAAGCGCTCGCAAGATCGGCGGCGCCGCGATCGGCGGCGCGATCCTCGGCGCGATCATCGGCGGCGCGAAGGGCGCGGCGATCGGCGGCGCCACGGGCGCCGCAGGCGGCAGCGCCGTCGTGATGGCCGGCGATCGCAACGCCGCAACGCTGCCGGCGGGAACGGTCGTCACCGTGCGGCTGTCGTCTCCCGTCGCCATCGACGTCGAGCGAGAGCAGTAGCCGACGCTCCCGCTCGACACTCCGGATCGAACGGCGGCTACCTAGACGGCCGCCTCGACTTCCACGATCACTCGCTCGCACGTCGCTCATCCCTCAACCGCCCTCGAGATCGCGTCAACTGCTTCAGCGATAAGCCGTTGCGCACGATAGTCTTGGCTGCACGCATGAGCTCGAGTGTCCGAGGGCATATCGCTTGCACCTCGATCGCCGACCGGCTCTACACGGATGAGCCGGGACGGAACGTCGTGCGCGTCGCACTGGCGCGCGCACTGAGATTGAGGAGACGACATGTCAGTGCGCAAGTTCATCGCCATTGCTTCGCTGGTTCTCGATCGCATCTGTCGCGGCGCCGTCAAAGGCGTCGGCCGATTGGCTCTTCACACCGTTCGTCGGCTGGAACTGGGGCGGCACCGCCAACCTCCTCAACGTTGAGGACTTCGACGACGAGTTCGAGCAGAAAGCCATGTTCGGCGCGTCACTCGGCTGGATGGGCGCGGGGGTCATCGGCTTCGAAGTGGACTTCGGGTACTCTCCGAACTTCTTCCAGAACACGACGGGCTCAGGCAACTTCGAGTTCGGCGACAGCAACCTCACCACGCTGATGGGCAACCTCGTGATTGGCGTCCCGATCGGCGGACAGCACGGAGTCGGCTTCCGGCCCTACGCGGTCGGCGGCGTGGGCATCATCAAGAGCAGCATCGGTGGCGCTGACGATCTCTTCGAGGTCGACTCGACGCAACTGGGGCTTCAACGTCGGCGCCGGCGCGATGTTCTTCTTCTCGGACAAGGTCGGCCTGCGCGGCGACGTCCGCTACTTCCGGTCGCTCCAGGACGTCGAGACCGATCGACGACTTCGATGTCGGGCTGGCCGACTTCCGCTTCTGGCGCGGCACCGTCGGGGTGACGTTCAGGTTCTAGAGCTGTTCGGTGCATCAGGTCGGAGCTCATGAGTCGCGAGTGTCCGTGCTTCAGGCGACCATCGTGGTCCGCGCTCATCCGGATCCTGCGACTCGATCTACGACTCAGATCCGCCAGCGCTCCACCCACCGCTCACCTGACGGCTCGAGCGCGATCGCGCCGTGGAGGGGAAACGCCAGCAGCGACGACTCGTCGCCGGTGACGAGCAGCGTGAGGACGCGCGGCAGGTTCGGCATGTGGCCGACGAGCATCACCTCGCGCTGCTCGCCGGTCAGCAGATCCTTGATCCACTCGGGCGGGTCGGTGGGCTGGAGTCCGCGGATCGCGCTGAACTCAGCCAGCGGATTGCACAGGCGCAGAAACGGCTCCGCCGTCTGCCGCGCGCGCAGCTTCCCGCTGTGCCAGATCGCCACTGGCTTCACGCCACGCGCGGCAGCCTCGACGGCCAGGCGCTCGGCGTGACTCTCGTCCCGCGGCCGAGAGCGGCCGCTGCGGCTCGACCTCCGGCCCGACGGCGTCAGCGTGGTGGACCAGGTAGATCACTCGGACGCCTTCACCCAGCCCTGCAGTTCCGCCAGCGCCTTCGCGACGGCGTCGGGATGCGTCGACTGCGGCGTGCGCTTCTTCCCGACCGAGGCCGCCGCCGTGACGGCCTGCCGCACGTCGGCATCGAAGAGCGGCGAGTGCGCGCGCCAGTCCTCCAGCGTCAGATCGTCGAACGAGCGGCCCTCGCGCACGAGACGCCGCACCAGCGCGCCGACGATCTTCGTGCGCATCGCGAAACGGCACGCCCTTGCGCGACGAGGTAGTCCGCGACATCTGTCGCCAGCAGCAGCCCCGACGCCGCGCGCGCGGTCGTCTCGCGATTGATCGAGATCCCGCTCACGACCGACGCCGTCGCCGCGAGCGACGCGCGCAGCGTATCCTCCGCCTCGAACAGCGCCTCTTTGTCTTCCTGCAGATCCTTGCTGTAGCCGATCGGCAGCCCCTTCATCGTCGCCAGCCAGCCGGTCAGCCGGCCGATGACGCGGCCGGCCTTGCCGCGCACGAGCTCCAGCGGATCCGGGTTCTTCTTCTGCGGCATCAGGCTGCTGCCGGTCGCCGCCGTATCCGCGAGCTCGAAGAACCCGAACTCTTCGGAGGTGAAGAGAATCATGTCCTCGGCGAGCCGGCTCAGGTGCACCATCGCGAGCGACGACGCATAGAGGAACGTCGCGACGATGTCGCGGTCGCCGGTGGCGTCGATGCTGTTGCGGACGATGCGGGAGAAGCCGAGCTGCTCGGCGAGCCACGGGACATCGACGTCGTAGCTGGTGCCGGCAATCGCGCCCGAGCCGAGCGGCAGCTCGTCGGCGTCGTCGAGCAGCGCGGTGAGCCGCGCGTGATCGCGGCGCGAGCGCGGCGGCATGCGCGAGAAAGAAATGCGCGGCGAGGATCGGCTGCGCGCGGCGCAGGTGCGTGTAGGACGGCATCAGCGCGTCGCCGGCGCGCTCGGCGCTCGCCGCCAGGACCGTCAATCAGCGCGACGATCGACTGCTGCAACGCCGGCACGCGGCGCTTGAGATAGAGCCGCAGGTCGACGGCGACCTGCTCGTTGCGCGACCGGCCGGTATGGAGGCGGCGGCCGGCGTCGCCGATGCGGGCGACGAGCTCGCGCTCGACGAAGGCGTGGACGTCCTCGTCTTCCTGCGCCGCGGGCGAGTTGAAGAACGACTCGTCGCGTGCCGCGCGACAGCACGTCCTCGAGCCCGGACTGAATCGCGGCCGCGTCGGCCGGGCTCAGCACGCCCGCGCGCGCGAGCGCCGCCGCCCAGGCCAGGCTGCCGCGCACGTCGTCTTCGAAGAGCCGGCGATCGAAGCCGAACGACCGCCCGAACGCGACGAGCGCCGCGTCGGGATCTCCTTCAAAACGTCCAGACCAGAGGTGTGCCACTGATGAGCGCCCTACGAATGAGTTTTGATGATGCCGCCGGCGACGGGCCGGCCGGCAGGCGTCAGCGGCCGTGGCGACGACGCGGCCGTCGGATTGCGCGAACGGCGATCGACGTCCGGCCACGCGGCAGTCGCCTTTGAACAGCTTGAGCCGAATCGCGCCGGTGACGCGCGGCTGGATGGCGGCGACGAACGCGTCGATGGCGGTGCGCGTCGGCGAGAACCACTGGCCGCTGTTGATCGAGATCGGCGTAGGTGCGGCCGAGCGCGTGCGCCACCTGCTCGAGATCCGACGGGACGACGAGCTGCTCGAGCTCCTGGTGCGCGGCGTGCAGCACGACCGCCGCCGGGGCTTCGTAGATCTCGCGCGACTGGCCGCCGGTCAGGCGCGTGGCCACGAGATCGATCCGGCCGACGCCGTGCAGCCCGGCAATGGTCTCGAGGCTCTCGATCATCTCGAGCGGCGACATCTCGATGCTGTTGACGCGCAGCGGCCTGCCGGCCTCGAACTCGATCTCGACGTAGGCCGGCTGATCGGGACAATCGCGCGGCGACCTGGTCAGCGCGTAGATGTCCTCCGGGGGCTCGGCCCACGAGTCCTGGGCCGGCGAACAGATCGTCGAGCGGCCCCAGACGTTCGCGTCCGTCTTGTAAGGACCGTCGAACGAGGCCGGCACGGGAACGCCGCGTTCGCGCGCGAAGGTCAGCGCCTCGTCGCGCGTCATGTCCCACATCCGCGTCGGCGCGATGACCCGCACGGCCGGATCGAGCGCCGACGACGAGCGCGTCGAGCCGCAGGCCGTCGTCGCTCGTCGCGCGCGCAGCCGTGGGCGACGGCGGTCGCGCTTTCCATCCGGGCCACGTCGACGAGCTTGCGCGCGATGAGCGGCCGGGTGAGCGCGGTCGTCATCGGCGCGCGATCGGCGTAGAGCGCGCCGGCCTGGAGCGCCGGCAGCGCGTAGTCGCGGATGAACTCCTCGCGCACGTCGATGACGTGGGCGCGCACGGCGCCGAGCGCCAGCGCGCGCTGGCGGATCTCGACGAGCTCGCTGCCGTGTCCGAGGTCGAGCGTCACGGTGACGACTTCGGCCTCGAAGGTCTCCGCGAGCCACGGGATCGCGATGGATGCGTCGAGCCCACCCGAGTAGGCCAGGACGATTCGTTCCAATGTCTCTCCGACTTCACCGCATCGAGCGGAAGCGCTCGGCGATCGCCGTCGCGTCCTTCGCGGACCGGCAAATCACCAGAATCGTGTCATCGCCGCCGATCGTGCCGGCGATCTCGGCGAGCCGCGCCCGGTCGATGGCGATCGCCAGCGGCTGCGCCTGCCCGGGGTCGGTTCGCAGCACCAGCAGCTGCTCGATCGTTTCCTGCGTCCGGAGGTACTCCTCGACCGCGCGCCTGAGCGTGGCCTCCCCGCCGCCGCCGGGAGCGTCGGCGCCCGAGCGGCGGTAGGCGCCGTCGACCGCGCGCTTGACCAGGCCGAGCTCGCGAATGTCGCGCGACAGGGTCGCCTGCGTGGCCTCGATTCCCCGCTCGCGGAGCTTCTCGCGGAGCTGTTCCTGGCTGGTAATTGCTTCCCGCTCAACGAGTTCCACGATGACGGCCTTCCGCCGGGCTTTCATCACCATGCTGCAACGAATGAGTATACACGAGTATGCAGTCCTATCCAACAAAATCCCATGTTTTTCTTGACTTGTCCATGCAAGTCCTGTATAACTAGTGGTTCGGATGAATAGTTATTCGCGAATCAGGGTCGGTATCGCCGGGGCAACGGGCTACGCCGGCGTCGAATTGCTGAGACGGCTGGCTCAGCACCCCCATGCGGACGTCCGCCTGGCGATGGGTTCGAGCACGTCCGAAGCGCAAGACGGGTCCCGGCGCTGAAGCGGATTTGGGACGGCCCGGTCGAGCGCTTCGATGCCGACCGGCTGGCCGAGGAAACCGACGCGGTGTTCCTGGCGGTCCCCGACACGCTCGCGGCGGAGGTCGGGCCGGCGCTCGCGCGCCGGGGCCCGCGCGTGATCGATCTCTCGGGGGCGTTCCGCCTGCGCAGCGAGAGCGAGCGGGCGCATTTCTATCCGCATTCGCCGGATCCGGGCCTTGCCGGTGATCTACGGCTTGACCGAGCGCTATCGCAAGGAGCTCGGCGCGGCGCCGCTCGTCGCCAATCCCGGGTGCTACCCGACGGCCGCGATCCTCGCGCTGCAGCCGCTCGTCGCCGCCGGGCTCTCGATCGCTCAGCCGGGCGTGATCATCGACGCGAAGTCCGGCGTCTCGGGCGCCGGCAAGACGCCGACCGAGCGCACGCACTTCTCCGAGGTCCACGGCAGCATCGCCGCCTACGGCGTGTTCTCGCATCGGCACGAAGCCGAGATCGAGCAGGAGCTCGGGATGGACGTCACGTTCGTGCCGCACCTCGTGCCGCTCGACCGCGGGATCCTCGAAACGATCTACGCGCGCCTGGCGGACGGCGTCGACGCCGCGGCGATCGAGCGCGACGCTCGCGGCCGCGTATGCGGAGTCGCCGTTCGTGCGCCTGACCGGGAGCGACCTGCCCGAGATCAAGCACGTCGCGCACACGAACTACTGCGACATCGGGTGGCGCGTCGAACGTCCGGGCGGCCAGCTCGTCATGGTCTCGTGCATCGACAACCTGGTGAAGGGCGCGGCCGGCCAGGCGATTCAGAACTTCAACGTCGCCTTCGGCTTCGAAGAAACGCTGGGGCTGAATTGACGACGGTCCTCAAACTCGGCGGCGAGCTGCTCGAAGACGCCGGCGCCGTTCGCTCGGCGGCGCAGGCCATCGTGCGCCTCGCCGCCACGGCCCCGCTCGTCGTCGTGCACGGCGGCGGGCGCGCGATCGACGCCGAGCTGCGCGCGCGCGGCGAGTCGCCGCGCTTCGTCGACGGCCTGCGGATCACCGACGCAGGCGGCGCTCGACACGGTCGTCTCGGTGCTGGCAGGACGGACGAACACGACGCTCGTCGCCGCCATCGGCGCCGCCGGCGGCCGCGCCGTCGGGCCTGACCGGCGCCGACGGCCGGATCGGCCTGTCGCGGCGCGCGGCGCCGCTTCGCACGGTGTCGGGCGAGCTGGCGGACCTGGGGCTCGTCGGCGAACCGGACGGGACCGACGCGTCGCTGCTGACCGACCTCGTTCGGCATCGGGTGCATCCCGGTCGTCGCCAGCATCGGCGTGGATGCGCGACGGCGTGCTCCTCAACGTCAACGCCGACGTGCTGGCCGCGCACCTGGCGGCCATCCTGCCGGCGCAGCGGCTCATCGTCGCCGGCGGCACGGCCGGCGTGCTCGACGCCGAGGGCCAGACGGTGCCCGAGCTTGCGCGTCGACGCCATCGACGCGATGATGGCGTCGGGCGTGGCGCACTCGGGCATGGTGGCAAAACTCGGCGCCTGCCGTCTCGCGTTTGCGAGCGGCGTGACCGATATATCAATTGTGGCGGGCCGGGGCGCGGCCGATTTCACGCGACCGTCGCCCTCGGGCTACGCGGATCGTAGCGACGGCTCGGCGACGCGTGGAGATGAAGGACGTGGAGACGAGAGGATGACGACCGCAACCAGCAACGTGATGGCGCTCGAGACCGAGCACGTTCTGCAGGTCTACAAGCGCAACCCGGTGGTCTTCGAGCGCGGGCGCGGCTGCCATCTGTTCGATGCCGACGGCCGCGGCTACCTCGATCTGCTCTCGGGCGTCGGCGTGGCGGCGCTCGGGCATGCGAATCCGCGTCTGGCCGCCGCCCTCGCCGAGCAGGCGGCGACGCTGCTCCACACGTCGAACCTGTACTTCCACCCGCTGCAGGGGGAAGTCGCGACGCGGCTCTCGGATTTGTCCGGGCTGCCGCGCGCGTTCTTCTGCAACAGCGGCGCGGAGGCGGTCGAGGCCTGCCTGAAGTTCGCGCGCCGCTACTGGTATGCGCAGAAGGACGCGCGCCGGTCCGGGTCTCGTCGCCTTCGAGCACTCGTTCCACGGCCGGACGATGGGCGCGCTGTCGGTGACCTGGGACGACCACTACCGCGCGCCGTTTGCGCCGCTGCTCGCCGGCGTGCAGTTCGTGTCGCCGAACGATCCCGACGCGCTCCTGGCGGCGGTGACCGAATCGACCGGCGCGGTCATCCTCGAGCCGCTGCAGGGCGAAGGCGGCGTCCGGCCGTTCAGCCAGCGCGATGGCGGATGCGGTCACCGAGGCGTGCCGCCGCACGGGCGCGCTCCTCATCGCCGACGAGATCCAGTGCGGCCTCGGGCGCACCGGCCGGCCGTTCTACTCGGCAGGCGCTCGGGCTCAAGCCGGACCTGATGGCCGTCGGCAAGGCGCTCGGCGCGGGCGTGCCGATCGCCGCCGCGCTCTTCAGCGAGCGGGTGGCGAAGGCGGCGGCGTTCGGCGATCACGGCAGCACCTACGGCGGCAACCTGCTCGCGTGCCGCGCCGCGCTGGTGTTTCTCGAGGAGCTCATCGATCGCGACCTCATCTCGCACGTCGCCTCGGTCGGCGCGCACCTCGAGCGCGGGCTGCGCGCCATCGCCGCGCGGCACCCGATGGTCCGCGAAGTGCGCGGCGCCGGGCTCATCTGGGGCCTCGATCTCGATCGGCCGGCGCTGCCGGTCGTCGGAGCGGCGCTCGACCTCGGGCTGCTGGTGAATCGCACGGCGGACACGGTCGTGCGGCTGCTGCCGCCGTTCGTCATCACCGAGCCGGCGAAGTGGACGAGGCGTGCGCCCTGCTCGATCGGGCGTTCGCGAAGGTTGCGGAGGGAAAAGCATCGTGAACGCTTCAGTGACATTGCGGACCGCGAGTCCGTCGGACGTGCCGGCCATCCACCGGCTCATCACGGACAACCTCGAGGTCGGCCACCTGCTGCCTCGGAGCATCGAGGACGTCGAGCGGCACGTGGCGAGGTTCGTCGTCGCCTCGATCGACGACGCCGTCGTCGGCTGCGCCGAGCTGGCGCCGCTCAGCGGCAAGGTCGCCGAAGTGCGCTCGCTCGTCGTCGACGAGGCGTTCCGCGGCCGCCACATCGGTCCGGAGCTCGTGACGCGAGGTCGCCACGACGGCGACCGCCAGCGGGTTCTCGACGCTGTGCGCGTTCACGCACGAGCCGTCGCACTTCGTGCGCATGGGCTTCACGATCGTGCCGCACATCTGGGTGCCCGAGAAGATCGCGCACGACTGCACCGGCTGCGCGCTCTTCCGGCGCTGCGGCCAGCACGCGGTGATGCTCGCCCTGCGCGCCGGCGTCACGATCGGGCCGGAGCTGCCGGCGGCGATCATCCACGGCACGCGTTCGACGACGACCCGGCGGCTGGCGCTGCCGTCGCCCGCTCGACGTCGCCGAGCTCGATCGGCCGAGGCGGTTCCGGCGTGACCGGCGTGGCGCTCCAGCCGGACGTCACGTTCACGGCGATCGAGGGCGGCATCACGGCGCCGCGCGGCTTCCGCGCCGCCGGCGTCGCCTGCGGCATCAAGGCGTCGGGCGGCCTCGATCTGTCGCTCGCTCGTCTCGGACACCGTGGCGAGCGCCGCCGGCGTCTTCACGACCAACCTGGCGAAGGCGGCGCCGGTGCTCCTGTCGCGCGACCACCTCGCGCAATCCGGAGGCCTGCGGCCGCGCGGTCGTGATCAACAGCGGCTGCGCGAACGCGTGCACCGGCGCCGACGGCCGCGATCACGCGCGTCGTGATGGCCGCGCGCACGGCCGAGGCGGTCAAGTGCGACCCGTCGGCGGTGCTCGTCGCCTCGACGGGCGTCATCGGCGTCAAGCTGACGATTGCCAAGGTCGAACGCGGCATCGCCGACGCCGCCGGCGCAGCTGTCGCCGGCCAGCGGCGCCGCCGCCGCGCGCGCGATCATGACGACCGATCCGTTCCCGAAGGAATCGGCGATCGAAGCGTCAGCGGGCGGACGAACCTTCCGCGTCGGCGGCATGGCCAAGGGCTCCGGGCATGATCGAGCCGCTGATGGCCACCATGCTCGGCGTCGTCACGACCGACGCCGCCGTGGCGCCGGCGCTGCTGCAGCGCGCGCTCAAGGCCGCGGTCGACGAGACGTTCAACGCGATCACCGTCGACGGCGAGTGCTCGACCAACGACTGCGTGTTCGTCCTCGCCAACGGCGCGAGCGGCGTCGAGCTGACCGAGCAGCGACTGGCCGCTGCTCGTCGCCAGCCTCAAGGCGGCCTGCGAGCCGCTCGCCATCGGCATCGTCCGCGGCGGCGAGGGCGCGACCAAGCTCATCACCGTCCGCGTGACCGGCGCGCGCGTCAGACGAGGATGCCCGGCGGACGGCGCGCGCCATCGCCAACTCGCTGCTCGTCAAGACGGCCGTGCACGGCGGCGATCCGAACTGGGGCCGGCTCGTCGCCGTCGCCGGACGCGCGGGATCGGCGTTCACGCTCGAGAAGGCCGTCGTCCGCATCGGTCCGATCACGCTCTTCGCCGATGGAACGCCGTACGACGACCGCGCGCCGCGAGGCGGCCGAGTATCTGCAGGGGCAAGGAGATCGACCTCGAAGTCGATCTCGGCACCGGCGGGCAGGGGCAGTCGCGGATGTGGACGTGCGACCTGAGCGCCGAGTACGTTCGCATCAACGCCGACTACCGGACCTAGCGCTTGGACGAAGGTCACCAGCGGACTGGACAAGGTCACAAGGACGACGAGATGAAGCGAACCGCACTCAAGATGGCCAGTCGCTCCGGCAGCGCCGACCCGGTTCCTGTCGATCCTCGACTTCGGTCCGGCGCAGTTGGCGGCGTGCCTGGCGCGCGCGGCCGAGCTCAAGGCGGCGCGCGCCGCGCATCGCCGTCACGAGCAGCCGCTCGACGGCCTGCACGTCGCGCTGCTCTTCGAGAAGCCGTCGCTGCGCACGCGCTCGACCTTCCAGATTGCCGTGCGCGAGCTCGGCGGCCACACCATCGAGCCGCCCGAGGACGTCGCGCTCGGCGGACGGGAATCGATCGCCGACGTCGCGCGCAACCTCGAGCGCTGGGTCGCGGCCGCGGTCGTGCGCACGTTCGCGCAGTCGCGGCTCGAGGCGTTCGCCGACGCCGCGCCGCGGCTCCGCGTCGTCAACGCGCTGACCGACGAGGAGCATCCCTGCCAGGCGCTGGCCGACTGCCTGACGCTGACCGAACGGCTCGGCAGCCTGCGCGGCCGCACGATTGCGTTCGTCGGCGACGGCAACAACGTCGCCGCCTCGCTCGCGCAGGCCGCGACGATGCTCGGCGCGACCGTGCGGATCGCCTCGCCGAAGGGCTTCGAGCTGCCGGCGTCGGTGCAGGCAGAGCATCGCGCGCTGCGCCAGCGCCGGCGGCCGGCTGGAGCTCACGACCGATCCGGCCGCCGCCGTTCGCGGCGCCGACGCCGTCTACACCGACGTGTGGACGTCGATGGGCCAGGAAGCGCAAGGCGCCGATCGCCACCAGATCTTCGCGCCGTATCAGGTCAACGGCGCGCTGATGGCGCACGCCTCGTCCGGCGCGCTCTTCATGCACTGCCTGCCGGCGCACCGCGGCGACGAGGTCACCGACGAGGTGATCGATTCACCGGCGTCGGTCGTCTTCGATCAGTCCGAGAACCGCCTGCACACGCAGAAGGCGCTGCTGGCGATGCTAGTCGGCGCTCCTGACGGCGTCGTCGTCTTCGGCGCCCCGCCGAGGAACTTCTTGAAGAACTGCTCCATGCGATCGAGCGTGTACAGCCAGCGGCTGTGCAGCATCGATTCGTGCGTGTCGTCCGGAAAGACGATGAGCTCGTAGTAGACGTCGCGCTGGCGCAGCAGCTGCACGAGCCCGGTCGTCTGCTGGAACGCGACGTTGCGATCGTCGTCTCCGTGCACGAGCAGCACCGGTGACTTCCAGCCTTCGATCGCGCCGATCGCCGACGACTTGAACGACACCGACTCGGGATCGAGCGAGCTGCCCCAGAGGTGGACGCCCGCCAGGTCGACGCCGGCCTTGAAGATGTCCGAGTTGCGCGCGAGCGCCTGGGCCGTCAGCACGCCGCCGTACGAGAGCCCCCAGATGCCGACGCGGTCGGGATCGACGTCGGGCCGCGACTGCAGATACTTCCCGCCGGCCAGCACGTCCTGATACTCGGCGTTGCCGCGGCCGCCGGTGTTCGGCGCGGTGCGGAACGAGCGGCCGTAGCCGATGCCGCTGCGGTAGTTGACCGACAGGACGACGTAGCCCTGATCGGCGAGCCACTGATTGATGCCGTAGGCCCAGTGGTAGAACTGCATGTAGTGATAGCCGAGCAGCATCTGGCGCGCCGGACCGCCGTGCACGAAGACGATCGCCGGACGGCGCTCGCCGGGCTTGATGTTCTTCGGCAGGAAGAGCTGGTTCTTGATCTCGAGCCCGTCCGGCGCCTTCGTGAGGACGAGCTCGGGCTTGACGTGCGCGTCGCGCGGGAAGCCGCTCGAGCGACGCCGGGAAGACGATCTTCTGCGTCTGCGCCGCCGTCGGCCCGAGCGGCCAGATGCCGAGCGACTGCGGCGTCCTCCAGTCGGCGCTGAGCGTCGCGAGCGTCTTCCCGAGGCGAGCGGCGCCGGAGACGTCTCGATGCCTTCGCCGGTCGTGACCTGACGCGGCGTGCCCGCCGGAGACCGGCACCGCCCAGATGTGCCGGCGCTCGATGTCCTTGGCGTTGGTGCAGTAGTAGAGCGTGCGGCCGTCGGCCGAGAGCGCCACCGACGTCTGGTCCTCGATCAGGCCGTCGGTCGTGGTCAGCAGGACCGGCTGCGCGTTCGGCGTCGCCAGGTTGATCGAGTAGTAGCGCTCCCACTCGTCGACCGGGCCTTGCTGCGGCGCCGGCGCCTGCGCGCCGCGCCCGCCGCCGCGCCACCGCCGCCGACGTTGAACGGAACGATCAGGTGATCGCCCGCCAGACGCAGGTTGGCGAAGTTCGTGAACATCGCGATCGTTCGGCTGGTTGTGCCACACCTCGATCGCCTCGCCGGTCGACGACGTCGGCCTTCCAGACCGACAGGTTGTAGCCGCCCTTGAACGTCGCCTGCATCAACCCCGGGATGTTCGCGACCGGTGCCGGCGGCTGGTCGTCGCCCCGCCGCGTCCGCCGGCATCGTCCTGCGGCCCGGCATTGCCGCGACCGCGACCGCCGCGGCCGGCTTCCGCGTTTGGCTGAAACGCCGGACCGTTCGGAATGCCGATGCCACCGCCACCCTGCTGCGCCTGCTGCCCGAACGGCAGACCGGGCCGCCGTACGAAGACGACGCTCCTGCTGTCGGCCGTCCAGAGCGGGCTCGTGTCGAAGTCGACGCTCGGCGACATGTACTTCACCGTCCGCGTCGCGACGTCGTAGATCATGATGAAGCTGTGGTCGGTGCGCGTGCTGACGAACGCGATCTTGCGGCCGTCGGGCGACCACTTCGGACCGCTCTGCACGCCCCACTGGGTGATGAACGGCTTCTCGCCGCGATCCCCTCGCTCGCGGGCGCGCGTCGGCGTCACGCGGGCCCGGTAGATCTGCCCGTCCTTGACGAAGAGGATCGCGCTGCCGTCCGGCGCGAGCTCGGGGTTGACCGCGTCGCGGACGACGCGCCAGGCCGCGCCGCCGGCGGTCCGCGCCGCCCAGACCGCGCGCTCGGGACCGTCGGGTCCGCCGTCGGATTGGCAACCCACCCGTCGCGGTTCGGCGCCGTGCCGCTGACGAAGATGACCGTCGACCCGTCGTCGGAGATGCGGATGCCGGACAGATCCGTTCCATTGTCGGTCATGAAGTTGGTCAGCCGGACGGGCGTAAAGGCCGGCGCTGCAGCCGTATACGCGTTTCGCTTGCCCTCTTCGAATGCCGTCCACGCGACGCGATCGACCGTCTTTGCCGCCACGAGCTCGAGCGGCGACGCCGGGCTCAGGAAGCGCTGATACGCGGGCACCGAGCCGCCACCGGTTTCGCCTGCGGCGCGGCGGCCTGTGGCTGTGCCAAGGTCACGGGCGGCAGCAGCACGGCGAGGTTGACGGCCAGGAAGGCCGCGGTCAGTGTCCGCACGGTCATCGTTCGTTCTCCCTCTACTGTTCTTCGGCGACAAAGACTGGAGTTTACTCCTGATCTTTTTGATATTCTTCAGGCCTTCACCTGGAGGTTCTCGTGATCCGCCGAAATGTATTTCTGGCCCTTGCTGCCGTGCTCGTTCTGGCGCCGCTCGCCGCGATCCGGATTCAGGGGCAAGCCGGCCAGGCCGCGCAGGCCGCGAGTCGTCGCGCTGCGCGGCGGCACGGTGCTCACCGTCACCAAGGGCACGATTCCGAACGGCACCGTGATCCTGCGCGACGGCAAGATCGCCGCGGTCGGCGCCAACGTCGCAGATTCCCGCCGGCGCCGAGGTCATCGACACCACGGGCCAGTTCGTGTCGCCGGGCATCATCGACGCGCACTCGCACATCGCCAACGACGCGATCAACGAGGGCGGCACGACGGTGAGCTCGATGACGGGGATGGAAGACGTCCTCGACCCGACCGACATCAACATCTACCGCGACCTCGCCGGCGGCCTGACGGTCGCCAACGTCCTGCACGGCAGCGCCAACCCGATCGGCGGCAAGAACCAGGTGATCAAGCTGCGCTGGGGCAAGACGCGCGCCGAGGAGATCGTCTTCGAGGGCGCGATGCCGGGGATCAAGTTCGCGCTCGGCGAGAACCCCAAGGACATGCCGATCGGCCAGGCAGACCGGCCCGCGCCGCTACCCGATGACGCGCATGGGCGTCGAGTTCGTCATCCGCGACGCGTTCACGCGCGCCAAGGCGTACCAGAAGGCGTGGAAGGACTACGAGAAGAACAAGGCCAGCGGAACCGCGCTGCCGCCGCGCCGCGACCTGCAGCTCGAGCCGCTCGTCGAGATCCTCGAGGGCAAGCGCCTCGTCCACGCGCACTGCTACCGCGCCGACGAGATCCTGATGCTGATCCGGCTCGCCGAGGAGATGGGCTTCAAGATCGCGACCTTCCAGCACGTGCTCGAGGGCTACAAGGTCGCCAAGGAGATCGCCGCGCACGGCGCCGGCGGCTCGACCTTCTCCGACTGGTGGGCCTACAAGGTCGAGGCGGTCGACGCCATCCCGCACAACGCCGCGATCATGGCGCGCAAGGGCGTGCTCGTCTCGATCAACTCCGACAGCGCCGAGCACGCGCGCCGCCTCAACACCGAAGCGGCCAAGACGATGAAGTGGGGCGGGCTGTCCGAGGACGAAGCGTTCGCGATGGTGACGATCAACCCGGCGAAGCAGCTGCGCATCGACAGCCGCGTCGGCTCGCTCGAAGCCGGCAAGGACGCCGACGTCGTCATCTGGAACCACCATCCGCTCAGCTCGTACGCGATCGCCGAGCGCGTCTACATCGACGGCACGGTCTACTACGACCGCAAGGGCGAAGAGGGCCGGCTGACCGCGCTCAAGAAGGAGAAGTCGAGCCTCGCGGCGGCCGAAGGGCGGCACGCGCCCGGCCACGACCACTCCGCAGGAGAACCCGCGCGCCAGGCGAAGACCGTCAGGGCGGTCCGCGTGGTGACGACGATGGAACGGAGCCGGCGGGCGACCGACGGGACGGCTCGACGCCGGCACAGGCGCAGGCGCAGACGGCCAAGCCCGCGCCGGCTGGCGCGGGCGCGGTCATCGCGATCACCAACGCCACGATCCACCCGATCACGCGGCCGACGATCGAGCAAGGCACGATCGTGCTGCGCGGCGCGAAGATCGAGGCGCTCGGCGCCGGCATCGCCGGTCCCCGCCGGCGCGAAGGTCGTCGACGCCGCGGGCGCCGACGTCTATCCGGGCTTCATCAACGCGCGCACGCAGATGGGCCTGAACGAGCCCGGCCCGCGCGGCTTCGAAGACGTCAACGAGATGCTCGACCTCAACCCGCAGCTGCGCACGCGTGTCGCCTATCACTCCGAGAGCGACGCGATTGCGGTCGCGCGCACCAACGGCATCACGACGGTCGCCGTCATGCCCGGCGGCGGCACGTTCGGCGGCGAAGTCGCGGTCATGAATCTCGACGGCTGGACGTGGGAGGAAGCGACGCTCAAGGCCAACGCCGGCATCACGTTCAACTTCCCGGCGCTCGGCGGCGGGGGCGGACGCGGTGGCGGCGGCGGCGGACGCGGCGGCGGCGGCGGGCCCGAGGGCGCGACCTACGAGGACCTCAAGCGCACGCGCGACCGCCGGCTCGACGAGCTCGCGCGGCTCTTCGATCAGGTGCGCGCCTACGCCAAGGCCGGTCCGGACAAGACGGTCGACTGGACGCTCGAGGCGCTCGTCCCGGTCGTCGAGCGCAAGCTGCCGCTCGTCACCACGGTCAATCGCGCCCAGGACATCCGCGACGCGGTGGCGTTCGCCGATCGCGTCAAGGTCAACATCGTCATCAGCGGCGGCACCGAGGCCAACCTCGTCGCGCCGCTGCTCAAGGAGAAGAACGTCCCGGTGATCCTCGGCAACATCCTGTCGCTGCCGGCCAACGAGGATGCGTTCCACGCCGCCACCTATCAGCTCGCGGGCGAGCTGGCGCAGGCAGGCGTGAAGGTCGCGTTCTCGACCGGCCGACAGCGCCTACGTCCGCATCGTGCCCTACCACGCGGCGATGTCGGTCGCCTGGGGCATGAAGCGCGACGATGCGCTCAAGGCGCTGACGATCAACGCGGCCGAGATTCTCGGCGTCGCCGATCGCGTCGGCAGCCTCGAGCCCGGCAAGGACGCGAACCTGTTCATCGCGAAGGGCGACCCGCTCGAGATCAAGACGGCCGTCACCAACGTCTTCATCAACGGCAAGGACGTCGGCCTCGACAACAAGCACGAGCGGCTGTATCGGAAGTACATCGCGAGACCGTAGATCTCGAGACCACGACCATGAGACGCTTCACTTCGATTCGTCGCTATCTGCGTCGCCGCCGGCGCGCTCGCGTTTGCCGTCGCGCCGAGCGCCGATGCGCCGCACATCTACGCGATTCAGCGGCGCCCGGCTGGTCACCGCCAGCGGCGCGCCGATCGCGACCGGCACGATCGTGCTCCGCAACGGGCTCATCGACGCGGTCGGCGCCGACGTCGCGCGTGCCGCCCGACGCGACGGTCATCGACGGCGCCGGCATGACCGTCTATCCCGGGCCTCATCGACATGGGCAACGCCGCCGGGCTCGACGCTGCGCCGCCGGCCGCCGCCGGCGACGTTCCGCACGCTCGAAGATGCCGAGCGCTGGAAGCGCAGCGTCATCCTCCGGCCCGAGCTCGAGGCGGCCAAGGTCGTGCGGCCCGACGCGCCGGAGCTCGTCGCGCCTGGCCGCATCGGGCGTGACGACGGTGCTCGCGACGCCGACGGCCGGCCTCTTCAAGGGCCAGAGCGCGCTCGTCAACGTGACGGCGCCGGCTCGACGAGCCGCAGATCGGCGCCGTCGCCGACCCGCGGCGCGGCCTGCAGGTCGTGCGCACGCCGGTCGCGCTGCACGTCTCGCTCGCGCTCGGCAGGGCGGCGGCCGCGGCGGCGGCTATCCCGGTGTCGCTCCTCGGCTCGATCGCGTTCGTGCGCCAGAGCTTCCTCGACGCGCAGCATCAGCAGCTCGAGAAGCAGCGCTACGAGAAGACGAAGACCGGCGTCGCCCGGCCCACCTACGATCCGTCGCTCGACGCCATCCAGCCGGCGCTGGCGCGCGCGCTGCCGGTGGCGTTCGAGGCCGACCTGGCGCGCGAAATCCTGCGCTCGCTGAACATGGCGAAGGCCTTCAACCTGGATCCGGTCATCACCGGCGCGCGCGAGGCCGATCAGGTCGTCGCCGACCTCAAGGCGCAGAACGCGCGCGTGATCTACAGCCTGGACTACCCCGCGCGCTCGCGCACGCTGCCGCCGGACGCGGACGAGCCCGTCCGCGAGCTGCGAGCTCGCGCCCAGGCCTCGAAGACGCCGGCCGCGCTCGAGAAGGGCGGCATCCTGTTCGCGTTCTCGTCGGGCAACATCCAGCAGCCGAGGGATTTCGTCCGCAACGCCGCGCGCGCGGTCAAGGACGGGCTGCCGCCTGACGCCGCCGTCCGCGCGCTGACGATCAACGCCGCGCGGATTGCCGGCGCCGCCGACCGCCTCGGCTCGCTCGAGAAGGGCAAGATCGCCAACGTCATCGTCACCGACGGCGACCTCTTCGAGGACCGCACGCGCGTCGTGCACGTGTTCGTCGACGGCCGCAAGGTCGAGGCGGAGCCGCCGGCGCCGGCCGGGGGCCGGGGACGAGGGCGCGGGGGGAACTGACGGTGTAGTCGGCTCAGGGCTCTAGGCTTCAGGGCTCAGGCAAGACCCTTCGAGACGTCCACTCGAAGCTCTTGCTAGAGCCTAGAGCCCTGAGCCTAGAGCCGATCTATCGTCCGCTATCGTTCGTCGTCGTCATCTTCTTTGCCGGCACCGGCTTCGCCCGCTCCTTGAGGTGCTCTTCCATCTGCAGGCGCGGCACACCCTTCGTCATCCAGTCCGGCGCCGCGGCGCCCTTCAGGTAGTGGTCGAAGTATTCCTTCATCCGCACCGTGTAGTCGCGCATGTTCGAGGGCTTGCGCAGGCCGTGGTTCTCGCCGACGTACTCGAGCATGATCACCGGCTTCTGCAGCCGGCGCAGCGTGTTGTAGTACTCGACGCCCTGCGTGAAGTCGACGGCGCCGTCGCGATCGTTGTGCAGGATCATCAGCGGCGTCTTGACGTTCTTCGCGAAGAAGACCGGTGAGTTGCGGTAGTAGGCGTCCCAGTTGTCCCAGTAGCCGCCCTTGAACCGGCCCTGGCTGGCCTCGAAGATGGCGCCGTTGCCGCCGCCGGTGTTCTTGTAGATCAGGCTATACATGCTGATCATGTTGGTCAGCGGCGCGCCGGCGACGGCGGCCGCGAACATGTCGGTCTGCGTCACCAGGAACGACGTCTGGTAGCCGCCCCACGAGTGCCCGGTCAGGCCGACCTTCTTCGGATCGATCACGCCGGTCGCCAGTCGCCGCCTTCAACGCCGGCACGACGCACCACACGGCGGACATGCCCGGGTCGTTCACCTTGTAAGTGATGTCGGGCAGGAGCACGGCGTAGCCGTTGCTCGTGTAGTACGACCGGTTGAAGCCGTTGGCGCCGGGATTGGCGAACTGGTTCGCGCCCTGCGACATCTTCTCGTAGATGTTGACGATGGTCGGATACGACTTGCCCTTCTCGTAGCCGGCGGGCAGGAAGAGCGCGGCCTGCAGCTTGTCGCCCTTGTCGCTCGTGTAGTTGACGAGCATCGAGCCTTCGGTCCACGAATAGCCGCCACCTGCGGGCGCTGGTCGGTCAGCCGATCGCCCTTGGCGAACGTCGCATCGGTGATGTAGTAGTCGTTCGGCTCGGTCGCCGTCGAGCGCGTGTAGATGAACTGATCGGCGTCCTTCGCCTTGAGTCAGCGTGGCAGAGCGACGCATCCGACCAGTTGAGCATCTCCACGCCCGGTTTCCCTGGCGTCAGCCGCGCGATGCCGGCCTTCTTCGTCCACTCGCCGTAGGCCGCGAAATACTGCGGCTTCGTGAGGTCGATGCCCAGGGCGCGCTCCTCGACGGGCTCGATCGGATAGCGGCGCTGGTAGCGGATCAGATCCTTGCGTCCGTTGCCGGTCAGGTTGACGACCGTGCCGCCGTTGACCGGCACCTGCCAGATGTCCCAGTTGTCGCTGAGGAGCACCGACGCACTGTCCTTCGTCCAGCCGATCGAACCGGTCGGAGGCTTGACGACGTTGTGGTCGTCTTCGGCGTCGACGAAAGAGATTGGGGCATTCAGCGTGATGTTGCGCGACTGGCCCGACTCCATCGAGTAGACGTGATAGTTGCCGTCCTCGTAGTAGAGGAGCGACTTCCCATCGGGTGAGGGGCCGTTGTACCAGCGGGCGCGCTTGAGGGCGAGCCGGCGCTCGCCGGTCGTCATGTCGATGACGTAGACGTCCTGGAATCGCCGGCCGTCGAGGTTGCCGAGCAGTTCGTACTCGCGGCTGTCCAGGCCAATCGCGAAGCGCTGCTTCGGCGCCAGGCTCACCGTGCGCACGTCCTCGTCGGCGAGGCGGATGAACTTCTTCGGCTGAACGCGATACTCGGCCAGGTAGCTGAACGAGCGATCGCCCGCCTCCTGCACTTCCTGCTGCGACTGCAGCCGCTTGTCGAGCCAGTGCCAGAGCACGAGATCGACCTTCTCGTCGGCATTGGCAGTGGGATTGGCGGTCGCGGCGTCGGGCGTCGGGCGCGCATCGTCGCCCTCGCGCGGCGCATCGCCCTCGGCGGCGTCCGCGGCGCCGTCGCGCTTGCGCGGCGTGTGGATGCCGAACGTCAGCGCCTGCAGGTCGTCGGTCCACTGCGGGTTGCGGTTCGGGCTGACCGTCATGCCCTCGGGGAAGGTCTTGTCGGTGGCGGGATCGAAAGCGGTCTTCTGTGGCGCGCCGGCTGAGAAGCCGGTGAAGCCGAGAACCGCGTAGCGCTTGTCGCGCAGCGCCCGGTCGTCGGTCCCCTTCAGCACCGAGAGGCCATCACCCTTCTCCGTCCACACCAGCCGCTCGTAGCTCGCATTGCCGTTGTCGAGCACCGCGACCGTCCCGCGCGCCATGTCGCGCAGCTGGACGCCGTTGCCGATCTTGTCCTGCGCGTCGATGGTCCACGCGAGCAGGCTGCCGTCCTTCGAGAACGCGAAGTCGGCGACGTTGCCAATGCTCAGCTCCTGCCCGGTCGCGAGCTCGCGCAGGATGAGGTCTGTGCCGCGCGGTCGATCGGAGGCCGCGCCGCCACCACCGCCGGGCGTCTGCGCACCGCCTCCCGCCGCGCCTCGCCCTTCGGCCGCACCCGCCGCGCCGGCCGCCTGGGCCGCCTGACGCTGCAGCGCAATCCACGTGGACGCATCGCCCGAGAACGCGAACCGGCGGATGCGCGGGTACTCGCGCTTCTCGCTCGTCGCCAGGTTGACGATCGTCACGCTGCTCTGGACGGGACGGCGCAGACGACGAAGGCGCTGCGCCTCGCGGCGTGAAGGATAAGTCGTGAAGGCGACGAACTTCGAATCTTCGGAGAAATCGAGCGCCGCGGATCCGGCACCACCAGCGTCACCGCCGCGGCCACCACCGGCGGCGCCCGCCGTCGGGAGCTCGCCGGCCTCGAACGTCAGCTCCTTCTCGCCGCCGCGCGCGCGTTTCACGACGATCGACGCGTCACCCTCGCCGGGTGCGATGCGATAGGCGAACCACTGACCGTCGTTCGACACCGCCGTCGTGCCAATCGACTTCCAGTTGATGATGTCCTGCAGCTCGATCGGCCGCTTCGACTGCACGGCCTGCTGCATCGTCGCCGCCGGCCCGAACATGGGCACCGTGGACGGCAATGCCAGCGCGAGCGCAAGGGTCAGGACCAACCGGCGCGGTGTCGCTCTCATCGTGATGAACTCCTTTTGGTCCCCGAAACGAGGCCGTCTGTCCCAGGGAAGGCGCTATGGTAGATCGGAACGTCCGCAACCGGACAAGGGCGGCTGGCACGTTGCCCGGTAAGGTGCCAGCCACCTTTGCGTGGCGAACGGCCAGCAAAGCCAATGGAGTCAGATCGATACAGGCGCCCTGACCGCGGGGCATCTTATCCCTGACTACCGCTGATGACCCGCAGATAGGCTCGCCAGGGACCGACCTCATCTGAATACTGCCTCCCGAGCACGCGCGAAATCTGCATCACGTGATCGAGGTCGTGAACGGTCCAGGTCGCGAGCAGCTGACGCAGGGTCACCGGGCCGAGCTCTGGATGGCGGCCTGGACGATCCAGGTCGTCAGGAGCGAGGTCGAGCGCTCTCAGTTCCTCGAGGTTCTGCCGGCGCAGGGCGGCGAACTCGTCGAGCAGGCTCTCGATCGTGCGGCCGGCCGAGACTTCGAACTGCGCCAGCCGGTCGAACCGGTCGAAGGCGCGCGTGTCACCGTGCTCGAGGATGATCTTCGCGCGCGGCAGCCAGTCGGTGCGCTCGCCGTGAATCAGGTGGCCGACGATGTCGAAGGCGCTCCACGTCTTGCCGCCTTCGTGCGCGGCAATCCAGGGAAGGGGCAAGCCCCTCAGCAGCGCATCGAGGGTCCCCGGTGTGCGCGCGAGAATATCGATCGCGTCCGACAGTACGAACGGGCGGCGCGTGCGGTCACTGTTCTCTGTCATGTGAACCTCGTCATCGGCTTCGCCAGGACCTCGTCCGGCCCACCTGTGCGCACGACGGTGCCACGGTCGAGCACCACGACCTGGTCGGCGAAGCGGCAGGCCTCGTCGCGATCGTGCGTCACGTAGAGTATCGGCACCGCGAGCTCGTCCCTGACGCGCTCGAGGTACGGCAGGATCCGGCGGCGAAGCTCGAGGTCGACGGCGGCCAGCGGCTCGTCGAGCAGCAGGACATCGGGGGCCGACATCAGCGCCCGCGCGAGCGCGACGCGCTGCCGCTCACCTCCAGACAACATCGCCACGCCGCGATCGAGCAGTCCTCCGACCTCGAGGATCGACGTCACCGCCTCGAGCGACAGCTTCTGGCCCGGCCGCTGGCCATAGGTCACGTTCCTGCGCACGTCGAGGTGCGGGAAGAGCGCGATGTCCTGCGAGACGTAGCCGACGTGGCGCTTGTGCGGCGGGACGTTGATGCGTTCGGCGGAGCTGAAGAGCGTGCGGCCGTTCATCACGATTGACCCGCGGGCCGGCGTGCGCAGCCCGGCGATCGCATCGAGAATGGTGGTCTTGCCGGCACCCGAGGGGCCGAACAGCACCGTCACTCGCGCTTCGAGCCGTTCGTGGACCTCGAGGACGAAGCTCCCCTGCTCGAGCCGGATGTCGACCGCGATCACGTGCGCAGCCCCGCCCGTGACGTCAGGTAGTTCGAAAGCCAGAGCGCGACGAACGCGATGCCGGCCGAGACCGCCAGCAGCACGGCGGCGTCGCGGTCGCGGCCGATCTCGGTGAACGTGTAGATGGCGACCGGGAGGGTCCGCGTGACGCCCGGAATGCTGCCAGCGATCATGATCGTCGCGCCGAACTCGCCGATGGCGCGCGCGAAGCCCAGCACCGCGCCGGCGGCGAGCGCAGGGAAGGCCAGCGGCAACGTGATCGAGAAGAACACGCGGAGCGGCGATGCCCCGAGCGTGCCGGCGATCGCCTCGTAGCGTTGATCGACCTGCTCGAAACCCGCCCGCACGGTGCGCACGAAGAGCGGCAGCCCCATGACGGTCATCGCGAGGACGACCGCTCGCCACGTGAAGACCACCTCGATCCCCAGCCGCGTGAGGACTCCCCCGATCGGACCGCGCGGCGAGAAGAGCAGGAGCAGGATGAGCCCGGTCGCGACCGGCGGCATGACGAGCGGCAGCGAGACGAACGTCTCGACGAGCACCCGGCCGCGAAAGCGGCGACGTGCGAGCAGCCACGCCAGCGCCAGCCCAGGAGGAATCATCAACGCCGTGGCGCCGACGGCCGTCAGGAGCGTAAAGCGCGTGATCTGCCAAGTGTCCATGGCCTAATCGCCCAGCGACCGGAACTTATGCCTGGCAAAGATGGCTGCCGCAGCGGGCTGACGCAGAAAGGCGAGAAACCTCCTCGCCTCTGTCGGATTGCGCGACGCCGCCAGGACGGCGCCGGGATACACGATGCGCGGCCCATCAGCCGCCGGCACTGCGAACGCCAGAACCGCCGTGCGTGCGGCGGCGAGATCCGTCACGTAGACGATCGCCGCGTCGACGCTCCCGGTCTCGACGGCGGCGAGCGCGGCCCTGACGTTGGTGGTCGGCACGATGCGCGGCTCGTAAGCGGTCCACAGCCCACGCTGCTCGAGATAGCGGCGGGCGTAGACTCCCGCCGGCACGGCCGCCGGATCGCCGATCGCCACTCGCCGAATCTCGGCCGGGGCGTGCGCAAACTCCCGGCGCACGAAGTCGACGCGCTCCGGGGTCGCGACGATCGCCAGCTGATTGGCGACGAGGTCAACCCGCGAGCCGGCGAGCAGAGCGCCCGCCTTTTCGATGACATCCATTTGCGCTTCGTCGGCGCTGATGAAGACATCCGCGGGCGCGCCGTTGACGATCTGGCGCGCGAGCACGTTCGAGCCCGCCAGGTTGAAGCGGACCGCACCACCGCCAGCCGCCGCATACGCCTTGGCGATCTCCTCGAGGACCTCCGACAGGCTGACGGCCGCAGCGACGGTAATCGGCTGGGCCGGAACGGCTTGCGACGGCGCGATGCCGGCAAGCAGCGCCAGGACGATGAGACGCGACAGCACCAATACAATTTACTGCGAATTTAGCTTGATTATCCAGCGATCTAATACGATTCTTACGACGTGGACCTCGTCACCCCGCGCGCGGCGGCGCACCGGCTCGGCGTCAGCTACCCCACGATCAAGCAGTGGATTTACAAGGGAGTGGTCCGCACGCAGCCAACGGCCGGGGGACACCATCGGATCGCCGAATCAGAAATCGAGCGCCTGCTGGCCGCGAGTGGAAAGCCGATGTCCCGCCCGGCCCGGCCCCACTCCGGCGCCATCGTCGCGCTCAGCGGCCGCAACCAGCTGCGGGGGATCGTCGAGGAAGTGCGCAGCGAGGGGCTGCTCGCCCAGGTACGCCTGCGGATCGGCGATCAAACGCTGACCGCGATCATCACCCGCGACGCGATCGACGAGCTCAAGCTCCGGCGCGGTGACGAGGCGTTGGCGGTCATCAAGTCGACCGAGGTCATGATCGCGCGGCAAGTGGCGCAATCCGCCGCAGCAGGACGAGCGACCAGGCCTGCACCTGGACGGCGCCGCCGGCCCTGAGCTGCCGCCCGAGCCGCTCTTCCGACATCTCGTCCGCGCTCTCGAAGGTATCGAGCACCCGCGTCCATTTCTCGCCCCAGGCCTTGGGCGGCAGCCGGAACTCGAGCGCCGCGTGGTGCGCGTTGAACATGATGTAGAAGCTGTCGTCGACGACGCGCTCGCCGCGCTCGTTCGGGGTCGGGATGGCGTCGCCGTTCAAGAACACGCCGAGCGACTTGGCGAAACCCGCCTGCCAGTCGGAATCGGACATCTCGGTGCCCGCGGGCACGAACCAGCCGATATCGGCCACGCTCGGACCATGCGGCTCCCGTCCCTGGAACCAGCGCCGGCGGCAGAACACGGGATGACGGTGACGCAGGCGGATCAGCCGGCGCGCGAACTGGAGCAGCCGCTCGTCGGCGCGGGCCCAGTCGTACCAGGACAGCTCGTTGTCCTGACAGTAGCCGTTGTTGTTGCCGTTCTGCGTGCGTCCGAGCTCGTCGCCGCCGAGGAGCATCGGCACGCCCTGGGACAGCATGAGGGTCGCGAGGTAGTTGCGCTGCTGGCGCGCGCGCAGCGCGTTGACGTCGGGCAAACTCGTCGGCCCCTCGACACCGCAGTTCCAGGACCGGTTGTGGCTTTCGCCATCACGGTTGCCCTCGCCATTCGCCTCGTTGTGCTTGTCGTTGTACGAGACCAGGTCGCGGAGGGTAAAGCCGTCGTGCGCGGTAATGAAGTTGATGCTCGCGTACGGACTCCGCGCCGTGCCTTGGTACAGGTCCGAGCTGCCAGTCAGCCGATAGGCGAACTCGGCCAGTGTCCGATCGGTGCCGCGCCAGAAGTCGCGCACCGTGTCGCGATACTTGCCGTTCCACTCGGACCACAGCGGCGGAAAATTGCCCACCTGATAGCCACCCTCGCCGATGTCCCATGGCTCGGCGATGAGCTTCACCTGGCTGACGATGGGATCCTGCTGGATGAGGTCGAAGAACGACGAGAGACGATCAACCTCGTGCAGTTCGCGCGCCAGCGTAGCCGCCAGGTCGAAGCGGAATCCGTCGACGTGCATCTCGCTGACCCAGTAGCGCAGGCTGTCCATGATGAGCTGCAGCACGTGCGGATGCCGCATGTTCATGGAGTTGCCGGTGCCGGTGTAGTCGACGTAGTAGCGGCGCTTGTCGGGAACGAGGCGGTAATAGGCCGAGTTGTCGAGCCCCTTGAGCGATAGCACCGGCCCGAGATGATTGCCCTCGGCGGTGTGGTTGTAGACCACGTCGAGGATCACCTCGATCCCCGCCTCGTGCATCGTCTTGACGAGATGCTTGAATTCCTGCACCTGTTCGCCGCGCTGGCCGCGGGCGTACTCGTTGTGCGGCGCGAGGTAGCCGATCGAGTTGTAGCCCCAGTAATTGGCCAGGCCGCGGTCGCGCAGGCTCGAGTCCTGCACGAACTGGTGCACCGGCAGGAGCTCGACGGCCGTCACGCCGAGCCGCTGCAAATACTTGATCGCTTCGGGGTGCGCCATGCCGGCATACGAGCCGCGCAGCTCGTCGGGAATGAGCGGGTGCGTGCGGGTGAAGCCCTTGACGTGGGTCTCGTAGACGACGGTGCGGTGCCACGGCGTCCGCGGCCGGCGATCCTGGCCCCAATCGAAGAACGGGTTGATGACCACGCTCTTGGGCATGAACGGAGCGCTGTCGAGATCGTTGCGCGAAGATTCCGGCGCGGCGAAGTGGTACGGGAAGACAGCTTCGTTCCAGTTCCACGGCCCGTCGATGGCCTTGGCGTACGGATCGAGCAACAGCTTGGCGGGGTTGCACCACGCCCCCTGCTCCGGCGCCCACGGGCCGTGCACCCTGAATCCATAGCGCTGGCCCGGCTTCACATCCGGCAGGTAGCCGTGCCAGCAGAGCGCCGTCCGCTCGGTCAAAACGACGCGGGTCTCGACACCGTGATCGTCGAACAGGCATAGCTCGACACGGTCCGCGAGCTCCGAAAACACCGAGAAGTTCGTGCCGATACCGTCGAAAGTGGAGCCGAGCGGGGCGTGGTGCCCCGGCCAGATGCGCATAGGGCTGAGATGGTACCCCAGTAGGCTCCGGGCTCTCGGCTTTAGGCTCTGGCGAGAGCCCTGAATTCCAAGCCGCGCGACTGGGATCTGAAGGATTTTCCCAGAGCCTAAAGCCCAGAGCCGAGAGCCTTCTCAACGTCTTGAGCCCCGAGCCATGAGCCTGTAAGCTTCGCCGTGGAGGATCTGATGGTGAAACGAACTAGCGCGACGGCGGTGCTGCTCGTCGGTCTGTTTCTCGCCCGCGCGGACGTGCCGGTGGCGCAAAGCGCCCAGGACGGCGCGCGCGTGGCGAAGAACGACCGCCTGACGCTCGATCTCTACCTCGACATGGAGACGGTCTCGGAGCCGCAGCTCTCTCCCGACGGCAATCAGATCGTCTACACGCGCGGCTGGATCGACAAGGTGAACGACAAGCGCGAATCGGCGCTCTGGATCATGAACGCCGATGGCAGCCGCAATCGCTTCCTCACCAAAGGCTCTGGCGCCCGCTGGTCGCCGTCGGGTGACCGCATCGCGTTCACGACCCAGGGCGAACCAAAGGGGACGCAGATTTTCGTGCGCTGGATGGACGCCGAAGGCGCCACCTCGCAGGTCACCCGAGTCGAACAGACGCCCTCGGCCGTCACGTGGTCGCCCGACGGCAAGCAGCTTTCCTTTTCGATGCTGGTCGAGGAACGCAACACCTGGCCGATCAAGATGCCCAAGGCCCCCGCGGGCGCGAAGTGGACCGAGGCGCCGCGGATCGTCGAGCAGCTCAACTACCGCCGCGACCGCAGCGGCTTCACCGACAACGGCTACCGCCACGTCTTCGTCGTCCCGGCATCCGGCGGGACGCCGCGCCAGATCACCTCGGGCAACTTCGATCACGCCGGCACGGAGTGGACGCCGGACGGCCGGAGCATCCTCTTCAGCGGTCTGCGCAGCGAGAACGCCAGCTACCAATGGCGCGAGTCGGAGATTTACGCGGTCGACTTGGCGGGCGGCGCGATACGTCAGCTCACGAAGCGCAAGGGCCCCGATGGCAATCCGTCGGTCTCGCCCGACGGCAAGCGCGTCGCTTACACCGGCTACGACTGGACGACCGATACCTGGGTCGACAGCAAGATCTACTTGATGGACATCGACGGTTCGAACCCGCGCCTGATTTCCGGCGATTGGGATCGCGCGCCCGCGGAGCTGCGATGGTCGGCCGACGGCAGCGGCCTTTACTTCACGGCGCAGAACGAAGGATCGCAGAACCTCTACTACCTTCCCATCGCCGCAGCGGGCAAGGTCACGCCGATCACCAAGGGCACGCAGATGCTGACGGTGTCCGACATCTCGCCCAAGGGCCTGGCGGTCGGCACCCTCACCACCTTCGCGCAGCCGGGCGACATCGTCAGCTTTGACCTCAAGGCGCCAGCATCGGTCAAGCAGCTCACCGCGGTGAACGAAGACGTCCTCGCCGGGCGCAAGCTCGGCGACGTCAAGGAGCTCTGGTACACCTCGGCCGACGGCATGAAGATCCAGGGCTGGTACATCACGCCGCCCGACTTCGATCCGTCCCGCAAGTACCCGATGCAGCTCCATATCCACGGCGGCCCGCACAGCATGTACGGGGTCGGGTTCAACTACGGCTGGCAGGAGCACGCGGCCAACGACTACGTCATCCTCTACACGAACCCGCGCGGCAGCACCGGCTACGGCAGCGCCTTCGGCAACGCCATCAAGAATGCGTATCCGGACAAGGACTACCTCGACCTCATGGCCGGCGTCGACGCTCTGCTCGCAAAGGGCTTCGTCGATCCGCAGAACATGTTCGTCACCGGCTGCAGCGGCGGCGGCGTCCTGACGGCGTGGACCGTCGGCCACACCGACCGTTTCGCCGCCGCATCGGCCAATTGTCCCGTGATCGACTGGCTGAGCTTCGTCGGCACGACTGACGGCGCGAGCTGGTACTACAACTTTGCCAAGCTTCCGTGGGAGGACCCGAGCGAACACATCAAGCGTTCGCCGCTGACCTACGTCGGCAACGTCAAGACGCCCACGATGCTCATGACCGGCGTCAACGATCTGCGAACGCCCATGCCGCAGACCGAACAGTTCTACAGCGCGCTCAAGCTGCGCAACGTGCCGACGGCCATGATCAGATTCAACGACGAGTGGCACGGCACGACGAGCATGCCGTCGAACTTCGTCAGGACGCAGCTCTACCTCCGCTACTGGTTCGACAAGTACAAGCGCGGCGCCGAAAAGAAGACCACGGCGCCGTCGTCCGAGAACCGATAGGAATCGACAAGGCATCCATGCGAACACGCATCCTGTTCCTTGTCGCACTCGTCGTTACCTCGTCGCCTGGTCCCCGCGCGCAGCCCGACCTCGGCGTTCCGTCAAAGGATGGCCTGGTCGTGTGCGTGTCGGCGCCGGCGTGCGATGCCGGCGCCTCTGTTCTCGCGAAGGGCGGGAACGCCGTCGACGCGGCGGTTGCCACCTCGTTCGCGCTGGCCGTGACGCACCCGTCCGCCGGCAACATCGGAGGCGGCGGCTTCATGATCGTCCGCACGCCTGCAGGCGACGCAACCACGTTCGAGTACCGTGAGAAGGCCCCGCTGGCCTCGACGCCAACGATGTACCTCGGCGCCGACGGACAGATCGTTCGCAGACTCACGGCAGCGGGCTATCTCGCGCCGGGCGTGCCCGGCACGGTGCGAGGCATGGAGCTTGCGCACCGGAAGTTCGGCAAGCTCCCGTGGAAGGACGTCGTCGCGCCGTCGATCGGACTCGCCGAAGGCTTCACGATGTCGGCAGGACTCGCGCGCGGGTTGAACCGCGAGGTGGCGGGGCCGATGGCTCCGTTTCCCGCGTCGGTCGCTGCCTTTGGCAAGCCTGGCGGCGGCGAGTGGAAGGAAGGCGATCGTCTCGTGCAGGCCGACCTGGGCAAGACACTCCGTGCCATCGCTGACGGCGGCGCCGACGCCTTCTATACCGGATGGATCGCCGACCGTATCGCGGAAGAGATGAAGGCGAACGGGGGCCTCATCACGAAAGCCGATCTCGCCGCCTACAAGGCCAAGGAACGCGCGCCGATCCGCGGCACCTACAAGGGCTACGACATCGTGTCGATGCCGCCGCCAAGCTCGGGCGGCGTCGCGCTCGTCGAGATGCTCAACATCCTCGAGCCCCTCGATCTCAAGTCAAAGGGCCTGCTGACAGTGCCGGCGCTGCATCTGCAGATCGAAGCGATGCGCCGCGCCTATCTCGACCGCGCGCGCCACCTCGGCGATCCGGATTTCGTCGACGTACCAGTCACCCGCCTGACGTCGAAGGAGCACGCAAGAAGCGTCGCGGCGTCGATCGATCCCGCCAAGGCTTCGCGCAGCATCGATCTCGGCAAGGACATCGTCACGGTGCCTGCGGCCGAGCCGGACGAGACGACCCACTTCTCGGTCATCGATCGAGATGGACTCGCCGTCACGAGCACCTACACCCTCGAAGGCGGCTACGGCTCGCACGTCGTCGTCAAAGGTACGGGCTTCCTGTTGAACAACGAGATGGGCGACTTCAACAAGAAGGCGGGCGAAACGAACCTCACTGGTGATATCGGCACGCCGGCCAACATGATCGCTCCCGGCAAGACCATGCTGAGCTCGATGACGCCGACGATGGTGACGAAAGATGGCCGGTTGGTGCTGCTGACAGGATCTCCGGGCGGGCGGACGATCATCAACACCGTCTTCACCATCGTGCTCGGGGTCACCGAGTATGGGCTGAACGGCCGGCAGGCGGTCGACCTCGCGCGCATGCACCATCAGTGGCTGCCCGATCGGGCGACGCTCGAAGATGGAGCGGTGCCGGAAGACGTGCTCTCCGCTCTTCGAGCGATGGGACACGACGTCCGCGCACAGTCGCGGCAAGGTGACGCGCACAGCATCTGGGTAGCGCCCGACGGCACGCCCTACGGCGTGCCGGACAAGCGAACGCCAGACGGCAAGGCGTCAGTTCCCCAGCGTTTGACACCGACCGCGGCGGGACGGTAGGCTGTAACTTCACATGTTTCGGGACATCGCCCTGCACGGACACCGGCACCACCATTCGCACCGCGACGGCGGGCCGGTCGAGTTCTGCGCGAAATAACCCGAAACGAAAGCGCTAACCGAATTCACCAGGCCTCGCCGGACAACCGGCGAGGCTTTTTTACTTTATGGACTTTACAAAACTCGACGGCCTCATCCCGGCCGTGATCCAGGACGACGGGTCGAACGAAGTGCTGATGGTCGGCTTCATGAACCAGGAGGCACTCGATCGCACTGTGGCTACCGGGTTCGCGACCTTCTTCAGCCGTACGCGGGGCAAGCTGTGGATGAAGGGGGAAACCTCGGGCAACCGCCTGCGGGTCGAGCGCATCCTGGTGGACTGCGACGAGGACACGGTGCTCGTACGGGTGACCAGGCTCGGTGACGGCAACGTGTGCCACACCGGCGAGCGGACGTGCTTCAACCAGCAGCTCTGAACAAGTCATGGCCAACAAGCTCAAGCTCGGCATCCCCAAAGGCTCGCTGCAGGACGCAACGATTCACCTCTTCGCCCGCGCGGGGTTCAACATCTACGCCAGCACGCGGTCCTACTTCCCGGCGATCGACGACCCGGAGATCGACTGCATGCTGATCCGGGCGCAGGAGATGGCCCGTTACGTGGCCGACGGTGTGCTCGACGCCGGACTGACGGGCCAGGACTGGATCGCCGAGCATGCGGCTGGCAACGGCCCGGCGGGCGAGGCACCGTCCATCGTCCCGTTGGCGGATCTCATCTATGCCAAGCAAAGCTTTGGCAAGGTGCGCTGGGTGCTGGCGGTGCCCGAGGAATCGGCCTACCGCACGCCGCAGGACCTCGCGGGCGCGACGATCGCAACCGAGCTCGTCCGCGCGACGCAGGCCTACTTTGCGCGCCTCGGCGTGCCGGTAAACGTCGAGTTCTCGTGGGGCGCGACCGAGGTCAAGCCGCCCACGCTCGCCGACGCGATCGTCGAAGTGACCGAAACCGGGTCGTCGCTGAGAGCGAACCGCCTGCGCATCATCGACACAGTGATGGAATCGAACACGCAGCTCATCGCCAATGCCGGCGCGCTGCAGGACGAGTGGAAGCGAACCAAGCTCGAGAACATCGCGCTGCTCCTGAAGGCGGCGATCGAGGCCCAAGGACGCGTGGGCATCATGCTCAACGTGCGGAAGTCGGACCTCGATGCCGTCCTCGGCCTGCTGCCGGCACTGCAGCAGCCGACGATTTCCCCCTTGAGCGATCCGTCCTGGGTGGCGCTCAACACGATCATCGAAGAACGGACGGTACGCGACCTCATCCCGAAGCTGAAAGCCGCGCGAGCCCAGGGGATCGTCGAGTACCCGCTCAATAAGATTGTGATCTGACGCCAGAGGATCGCTGCTCACTGTTTACGGAATGCTGATTATCAAATCCTCGAACGCTCGTGCGGTTGCGGCGCTGCTCGATAAGCGGCCGGCTGGAGATCCGGCTGTTCAGCGGCGGGTCGCGGCGATCGTCGCTCGCGTGCGGCGCGAAGGCGATCCGGCGTTGCTCGCCTACGCGCGCAGGTTCGACGGGCTCGATGGGCCGATCGAGGTCAGCCGCCGGGAGATCGAAAAGAGCGCGACGCTCGTCGATTCGAACGTGAAGAAAGCGATCGCCCTCGCCGCCAGGAACATCCGCACGGTCGCAGAGAAGCAACGGCCGCGCTCGTGGTCGGTCACCCCGGTGCCAGGCGTCAGGATCCGGCAGCGGGTGCTGCCGCTCGATCGCGTTGGCTGTTATGTCCCGGGGGGCCGCTATCCCCTGCCTTCCTCCCTGCTCATGACCGCGATTCCCGCGCGCGTGGCGGGCGTGCCGGACGTTATCGCTCTCTGTCCGAAGCCTGATCCGACCGTCCTGTATGCGGCGCTCGAGGCGGGGGTGTCGCGGCTCTTCAGGCTCGGCGGCGCGCACGCCATCGCAGCGCTGGCCTACGGCACGGCCCGAGTGCCGCGCGTCGATCGCATCGTCGGACCGGGCAATGCCTACGTCGCCGCGGCCAAGGCGCTCGTCTCGAAGGACTGCGCCATCGATTTCTTCGCCGGACCGAGCGAGATTGCCGTGCTCTCGACGTCCGGCCGGCCGGCGTGGATTGCGGCGGACCTCATCGCGCAAGCCGAGCACGACCCGGATGCGCGCGCGATCCTGATCACGACTCGCTTGCGCCTGGCGCAGGCCGTGGCGCGCGAAGTGCAAAATCAGCTCCCATCCGACGGGCCGGCGCGGCAAGCGCTGGCGGCGCACGGTGGAATCATCGTGGCGCGTGGGCTCGACGAGGCCATCGATCTGATGCAGCGGCTGGCGCCGGAACACGCAGTGTGTGACTCGGAAGCCGTCGCTGCCAGGCTCACGAGATCAGGCACCGTCTTTGTCGGCAACTACAGCGCCCAGGCCTCTGGAGACTACGTCACGGGGTCGAATCATGTGCTGCCGACCGGCGGCGCGGCCGCGGCCCGCGGCGGGCTGAGCACCGCGGACTTCGTCCGCGTCTCGACGGTCCAGACGATCACCGCGGCCGGACTGCGCCGAATCGCCCCCGCCGGCATCGCCCTGGCCGTCGCCGAAGGCCTAAACGCCCACGCCGACTCCCTGCGCATCCGGACATCACCATCGAGAGCGCGATCATGACCTACGAGTACGAGAAGGTCCTCACGCCGTCGAGCGGGCTGCGCCTGCACCTGAACGAGAACACTGCTGGCTGTTCACCGAAGGTCGTCGATGCGCTCCAGCGCCTCACCAGACAAGACCTGGCGTTCTATCCGGGCTACGACGAGGTCGTGGCCGCAACCGCGCTGCGGCTCGGCGTGGAGCCGAATCAGCTCGTCCTGACCAACGGCCTCGACGAGGGTATCCTGGCGATTACCGTCGCGGCGCTGCGCGACCGCGACGCCGCCGTTCCCGAAGCGGTCGTGGTGGTGCCGGCGTTCGACATGTATGCGTCCACGGCATCCGGGGTCGGCGCCCGGGTCGTCGAAGTACCGCTCGGGACTGATTTCTCGTTTCCGGCCGACCGCATTCTCGCCGCCATCGGGCCGCACACGCGGCTCCTGTTCCTGACGAGCCCGAACAATCCGACCGGCCTTCTGATCCCTCGGGCCGACATCGTGCGCATCGCCCGTCACGCGCCACACGTGAGCGTGCTCGTCGACGAAGCCTACGCCGACTTCGCCGGGACGTCGCTCGTGGGCGACGCGGAGGTTGCGGCGCTGCCAAACATCTTCATCGGCCGGACGTTCGCGAAGGCCTACGGCCTCGCGGGCCTGCGCGCGGGCGTCGTGATCGGCAATCCGTCATCGCTCGAGCCGCTCCGGCGCGTCGTTCCGCCCTTCAGCATCAACGCCTGCGCCGCGGCGGCGCTCGCGGCCGGGCTCGCCGACGAGGACTACTATCGGTGGTACCTGGCCCAGGTGCAGGCGTCGAAGTCCCTGCTCTATGCCGCACTCGGCAAGGCCGGAGTTCGCTTCTGGCCGAGCGAGGCAAACTTCGTCCTGGCCCATTTCGGCGGCCGCGCATCAGCCGTGGTCGCGGGCCTGGCCGCGCGCGGCGTGCACGTCCGCGACAAGTCTCGCGATCCGGCGTGCCCGGGATGCGTCCGCATCACCACTGGCGTAGTCGAGCACACCCAGGCGTGCGTCAACGCTCTCGAGGAGGTCCTGTGCGGCGCGGAGTAATTGAACGGGAGACCACGGAGACGTCCATCTCCATCAAGCTGACGCTCGACGGCCGCGGCCGATACGACGTCAGGACCGGCATCCGCTTTCTCGACCACATGCTGGAGCTGTTCACGCGCCACGGCGGCTTCGACCTGCGCCTGCGCGCGGAGGGCAATCTCGACGTCGACCAGCATCACACGGTCGAGGATATCGGCATCGCGCTTGGCGAGGCGGTCGAGGCCGCGCTCGGCTCGCGCCGTGGCATCAACCGCGCCGGCTACTTCGTCATGCCGATGGACGAATCGATTGGCGTCGTCGCCATCGATCTCGGCGGGCGCGCGCACGCCGTCGTTGATGCACGCGTTCGGCTGCAGAAGGTCGGGGACTTGCAGGCCGAGCTTCTCACCGACTTCTTCGAGGGCTTCGCGCGCGGCGCACGCGCCAACGTGCACCTCAAGGTGCTCTACGGCCGCTCCGATCATCACAAGGTCGAGGCGCTCTTCAAAGCCTTCGGTCGGGCACTCCGCATGGCCTGTTCGCGCGACCGGCGGCTCGCGAAGGTGATGCCGAGCACGAAGGGGCTTCTGTGATCGCGTTGATTGACTATCGGGCGGGGAATTTGACGTCCGTGCGCAAGGGATTTGCCGCCGTCGGGGCCGAGCTTTTCACCCCCACTGCTCCGGCCGAGCTCACACGCGCACGCGGCATCGTCGTGCCGGGTGTCGGCCACTTCGGGGCGACGGCGTTCCTCGACGAGGCGTGGCGGCGCGAGATTCAGGCGGCAGTGGCCAGCCGCGTGCCTCTTCTCGGTATCTGCCTCGGCCTTCAGTGGCTGTTCGAGGGCAGCGAGGAAGCCCCCCTCCCCGGACTCGGCGCTCTCAAGGGCCGGTGCACTCGTCTCGAGCCGGTCGTGAAGGTGCCGCACGTCGGCTGGAACGCGCTCGAGGTCACGCGCCCGTCGGCGCTTCTCCACGGCGTGCCCGACGGCACACAGGTCTACTTCACGCATTCCTACGCCGCACCGGTCACCGGCGATTGCGTCGCCGCGACGAGCCACGGAACGCGTTTCGCCGCCGCCGTGCAGCGCGGCAGCGTGTGGGGCGTCCAGTTCCACCCGGAGAAATCCGGACCCGCGGGCCTGAGAATCCTCGAGAACTTCAGAACGCTGGTCAACGAGCAGCGAACGCCGAACCTGGAACCTGGAAACTAGAACCAAGCAATGCTGTCAAAGCGCATCATCGCCTGCCTCGACGTTCGCGACGGCTCTGTCGTCAAGGGCATCAACTTCGAAGGATTGCGCCGGGCCGGCGATCCGGCGGAGCTGGCGGAACGCTACAACGCCGAAGGCATCGACGAGCTGGTGATCCTCGACGTCACCGCCACCATCGAAGGACGACGAGCGCTCGAGGCGACGATTCGCGAAGTGTCGTCGCGCTTGTTCATCCCGCTCGCGGTTGGCGGCGGCATTCGCGCCGAATCGGATGCGGCCGCGGCGATCGACGCCGGCGCCGACAAGGTCAGCATCAACTCCGCCGCGCTGGCGGACCCGACGCTCGTGACAACACTCGCCGAACGCTACGGCAGCCAGGCCGTCGTGGTGGCGATCGACGCCAAGCAGAACGGCGAGCGATTCGACGTCTTCGCACGGAGCGGCAAGGTCGCCGCCAATCGCGACGCCGTCGAGTGGGCGGCCGAAGCGGAGTCGCGCGGGGCGGGCGAAATCCTCCTCACCTCGATCGATCGCGACGGCACCCGGGCGGGATTCCACTGCGAGCTCACGGCCGCCGTCTCGAGCGCGGTATCGATCCCGGTCATCGCTTCTGGCGGCGCGGGCACATTCGATCACTTCCTGGATGTGTTTACGCGCGGCAAGGCGGACGCGGCACTCGCGGCGTCGATTTTCCATTACTCTGAGCATGCGGTTGCCGACCTGAAACAGTTTCTTGCCGCCCGTGGCGTGCCGAGCAGACTCTGATGCTGATTCCTTCCATCGATCTCCAAGGCGGGCGAATCGTGCAACTCGTGCAAGGCGAGCGCCTCGCGGTTGAAACCGACGACGTCGAGGGGTGGATCCAGCGCTTCTCGGGCTATCCCAAGGTGCAGCTCATCGACCTCGACGCCGCCAAGGGCACGGGAGCCAACGAGGTGCTCATCGCGACGATCTGCTCGCGGCTTCCCTGCCGGGTCGGCGGCGGCATCCGAACGCCGCAACGCGCGCAGGCACTGGTCGGGCTCGGGGCCACGGGCGTGATCCTCGGTTCATCGCTCTTCAAAGAGGGCGCAGTCGACGTCGAGTTCGCCCAGCGGGTCTCCGATGCCGTCAGCCCGGAACGGTTCATCGCCGCGGTCGACAGCAGGAACGGCCACGTGGTCGTCGACGGATGGCGGACGATGCTGGAGATGACGCCGACCGAGGCGGTGCGGGTGCTCGAACCCTACGCGGGGGAGTTCCTCTACACGCACGTCGATCGCGAGGGCCTGATGCAGGGCACGGACATGCGCGCGATCGAGGCGGTCCGCAATGCCACCACCCGCCGGCTGACGGCCGCGGGTGGGATCACGACGATGGATGAGGTGGCGTTCCTCGATGCGATCGGAGTCGATGCCGTGGTCGGCATGGCTATCTACACCGGTCGGATGAGCCTGCCTCCACAGCCGAGCCGCGGGGATCACGGATAAGACCACGAATCTGGAGTACCCTGCCGCAGATGCGGCTACCGACCTTCAGGCTCGGCCTGCTTCTCGCTTCGCTCGCGGTGGCGACCTCGACCGGTTGTTCGCGGCCGCCGGGACTCTTTTCCGAGACGAACGCCCGGGCGCACATCGGGATGCTGGCCGGGACGATCGGCAGCCGGCCGATCGGCACACCGGCCAACGCCAAAGCCCGCGACTACATAACGGATCAGCTGCGCCTCTTCGGCTACGAGGTCCGGGTGCAGGAGGCGGATGCCCGCCGCGCTGCGCTCGGGGTGACGGCGCGGGTCGCCAACATCATCGCGGTGCGGCCCGGCCGGCGATCGGAAGCGATCGCGATCGTCTCGCACTACGACTCGGTGCCGGCGGGACCTGGCGCCGGCGATGACGCCCTCGGCGTCGGCGTGTCGCTCGAGGCCGCGCGCGTGCTGGCCGCGCGCACCGACCGCAACTGGACGCTCATGATCCTCGTCACCGATGGCGAGGAAGCAGGTCTGATGGGCGCCGCGGCGCTGGTGACGGACCGCGACGTCATGAGCCGGCTGCAAGCGTATGTGAACATCGAGTCGATCGGCTCGGCGGGCGACCCGACGCTCTTCGAGACCGGGCCCGGCAACGGCTGGCTCGTCACGCCGTGGGCACGGCAGGCGCCGAGACCGCGAGGCGGATCGTTCGGGCTCGAGATCTATCGGCGGCTGCCGAACGACACCGACTTCTCCATCCTCAAGCGCCAGGGCGTCCCCGGCCTGAACTTCGCCATCGTCGGCGACAGCTACGCGTATCACACCACGCGCGATACGCCCGAACGCCTGTCGCCGGTCACCGTTCGACGCACGGGCGAACAAGTCGTCGCCATCATGACCGCGCTCGACGCCGTGGATGTCACCGAGCGCACCGACACCGATCGTACGTATTTCGACCTTGGCGGCAGAGCCGCGGCGTCGTACGGGCCCGTCACCGGCACGGCGATCGGCGTCGCCGCACTGCTCCTTGGCATCATCGCGTGGCTGCGGGTGATGCGCACGGCGATCAGGCTCGAAGGCGTATTGCGATGGCTGCTCACGGCGTTCTGGACGCTCGCCGGCTCGGCGGCGGTCATCGCGTCGATGGTGGGCGCCACCTGGGCGCTCCGCCTGGCGCGCGAGGTCTATCACCCGTGGTACGCGCGGCCCGAGCGATTGTTCCTGCTCCTGATGGCCGTGGGCATCACCGTCGCCTGGAGCAGTGCGCGCCTCGGTCACTGGCTGCCGGCGCGGGCGCACGGCGTGCGGCACCCGATTATCGCGTGGAGCCTGGCCTTGCCGTTGTGGATCGCGCTCGGCGCGAGCGCCACTTTCCTGGCACCTGGAGCGGCGTACCTGTGGCTCCTGCCCTCTTCTCTGCGCAGGACTGCTCCTCTCCATCATCCCGCTCGCGAGCGCCGTCGCCGTGCGGGCCGCCTCTGTCCTCGTCCTGCTGGTCGCCGCTGCCCTGTGGCTCCTCCCAACGAAGGCGCTGCTCCATTTCACGGTCGCCATCTTCGGTCGGCTGCCGGTCGTGACGCCCGTGTTCGTCTACGCGGCACTCCTGACCACAGCCGGTGTGATGCTCGTGCCACCGCTCGTCGCGACGATCACCAAGACCCGGGCGTTCGTACGGCCGTCGCTCGAGACCTCGATTGGACTTTTCGCTATCGCCATCACCGCCGGCCTCGCCTACACGGCGCCTGCGTATACGCACGAGGAACCCCTCAGGCGATCCGCGCGCGCCGTGCAGGAGGGCGACGGTCCGGCGGTCTGGGACGTGGGTTCGGTCGAGCCGGGCGTCGATCTCGGCGAAGCGGCGCCGCCCGGGCTGGCTGCCGGCATCCACCGCACCGACAGCCACGGTGCCGTTTCGGCGCTTTCCGCATCCGTTCGTCTTTCGCACCACCGGACCCAGCCTCGGCCCGGCGCCGATCACGATTGCTTCGCTCACCGTCGAGCCGGTGGAGGCCGGCAGCGAGCTGGTCGTGACCGTCATGCCGCGACTGCCGGGCCTGGCGGTGGCGTTCGTGCTTCCCGAGGGGCTGGAGCCGGCCCGCTCGAATCTTCCCGGCATCGTCCGGCTCGGCCGCTGGACGGCCACCTACCGCGCGCCGACGCGCGAGGGACTCGTCTTCCGCGCCAGTTTCAGCCGCATCGACGCCGGCCGGCTGCGCGACCTGCGGGTCATCGCCACCGCGGCCGGCCCTGGCGACGGCTCGGGCTGGCAGCCACCGGCATGGCTGCCGGAGGCGCGCACGGCCTGGACGGCCGAAGCGTCCTGGATCGTGGCCCCCTTCGCGCTGCCGATTGCGCCCGTTCCGCCGCTACGCTAGACTACGTAACGGTTACGGTCTTTGGCGTAATCACATGACTAATCCCTTCGTCTACGGGGAGATCGTTCCGGCCGCGGCCTTCGTCGACCGCGAGGTCGAGCTCGACCGGCTCGGCCGCGACCTCTATGCCGGCCAGAAGGTCTTCCTCATCTCGCCGCGCCGCTACGGCAAGTCGTCGCTCGTCCGCCAGGCCTTGAAGAGCGCGGCCCGGAGCGGCGCCATCACGGTCGAGGTGCAGGTCAGCAGCTACAGCTCGTACGTCGCCTTTCTCGAAGGCTATGCCCGGGCCCTGGCGGCGGCCGAAACCCGGCTCGATCGCGCGCGCTCGTGGCTGAGCGAGATGCTGTCGGGCGTTCGGCCCGAGGTGCGCATCGAGCCCGACGAAGCCGGGCGCAGCCAGATCTCCGTGTCCTTCCCGGCGGTCCGGACCGAACGCGACATATCTCACCTCGCGCACCAGGTCTTTGCCCTCCCTGGACGCATCGCCGAAGCCCGGCGCCGCCGGATGGCGATCGCGCTCGACGAGTTCCAGGGCATCGCGGCATTCAACGGTGGGAGCGTCGAGCACGCGCTCCGCGCCGCGGTGCAGCAGCAGCGCCAGGTCGGCTACGTCTTCTCCGGGTCCGAACCCACGCTGATGGAGCGGATGCTCGGCAAGAGCCGGCCGTTCTACAAGGCGGGCCCGGTGATGCGCCTGCAGAAGATCCCGGCCGATCGATTCGCGGCTTTCATCGAAGCGCGCTTCAAGGCCACGGGCTTCAAGCCCTCGGCCGGGCTCGGCGCGGCGATCGTCGATCTCGCCGGCAACCTGCCCTACGACGTGCAGCGCCTCGCGCACGAGGTCTGGGACGACGTGAAGGCAGGGACGAAGCGTTCGGCGGACCTCGAGGACCTGCACGCCACGCTGAAGCGCCTGCTCGGCGAGCACGATGCGATCTTCGACGGCACGTGGCAGCGGCTGACGCTCGCGCAGCGGGCGGCCCTCCGCGCCGCCGTCCTCGAAGAGGGGCACGAGCTGCTGTCGGGAGACGTGCGCGCGCGTCATCGCTTGAGCGGCACCTCGACGGTCCAGGCCTCGCTCGCCGCCCTCGTGCGCGAAGACATCCTGGCGCGCGAGGGCGCTCGCTACGCGGTCGTCGATTCGCTCTTCCGGGAGTGGGTGGCGCGGCGGACGTTTTAGACCGCGGATCGAACGGACAACGACGGCCGGGCCACAGACAAACAGAGACAACACGGTTATCCCGGCCACGAACAACACGGACAACACGGAACGCCACTGTGAAGCATCTCCTCGAACGTCTCGGCCTCGGACGGCCCGAGCTCCGCGCCTGGGCCATGTACGACTGGGCCAACTCGGCGTTCCAGACGACCATCATCGCCGCCGTCTTCCCGATCTACTTTCACAACGTCGTCGCCGCCGATCTCGGCGACAGCCTGTCGACCAGCCGGTTCGCGTGGGCCACGACCATCGCCATCGTCATCGTCGCGCTGGTTGCGCCGCTCCTTGGGGCCATCGCCGACTTCGCCGGGATGAAGAAGAAGATGCTCGGCATCTTTGTCGCGATGGGTGTCATCGCCACGACGGCGATGTTCTGGATCCGCGCCGGCGACTGGCAGCTGGCGCTGGCGCTGTTCATCATCGGCAACATCGCCGTCGCGGGCAGCATCGTGTTCTACGAGTCGCTCCTGCCGCATCTCGTCAGCGAAAAGGAGCTCGACCGCGTCTCCTCGGCCGGATACGCCATCGGGTATCTGGGTGGAGGCGTGCTACTGGCCATCAACCTGCTGATGATCCAGCGTCCTGCCTGGTTCGGCATCCCGAACGCGGGCACGGCGGTGCGACTGTCGCTCGCGAGCGTCGGTATCTGGTGGCTGGTGTTCTCGATTCCCATCTTTCGCCAGGTGCCTGAGCCGCCGCGCCGGATCGAGGCCGACGAATCACCTGGTGCCAGCCTGGTCGCGACCGGCGTGCGCCGGCTCATCGAAACGTTCCACGAGCTCCGGCGCTACAAGCAGGCGTTCCTCCTGCTCATCGCCTTCCTCATCTACAACGACGGCATCCAGACCATCATCCGGATGGCCACGACGTTCGGCAGCCAGATCGGCATCGATCAGAATGCGATGATCACGGCGCTGCTCATCACGCAGTTCATCGGCGTGCCCTTCGCGTTCCTCTTCGGCATGGCCGCCGGGCGCGTCGGCGCCAAGACGGCAGTGTTCGTCGGCCTCGGGGTCTACGCGGTCATCGTCACACTTGGGTACTACATGACCACGGCGGCGCATTTCTACGCGTTGGCCATCATGGTCGGCATGGTGCAGGGAGGCACGCAGGCGCTCAGCCGGTCGCTCTTCGCCAGCATGATCCCGCGCCACAAGTCGTCGGAGTTCTTCGCGTTCTTTGGCGTCTTCGAGCGCTACGCCGGCATTCTCGGTCCGCTCGTCTTTGCCGCCATGGTCGACGCTACGGGGCACAGCCGGAACGCGATGCTTGCGGTTCTCGGCTTCTTCGTCGTCGGGGCGGCGATCCTGATCTTCGTCGACGTTGACGCAGGGCGCCTGGCTGCGCGGCAGGCTGAGACCGAAACCGTCTGAGGCAAGCCGGAGATGAGTGAGGCGAGCCAGGCAGACCGCCGACAGAAACCATGAGCACGCGAGCGACCCCTGCGGTCCGCTGGCTCGCCAGGGCCGCCTGTTGGGTCTTCTATCGAGCCGACCGCATCGGCGACGTGCCCGGAGACGGAGCCGTGCTTCTCCTGCCCAACCATCCCAATGCGCTCCTCGATCCGGCGGTCATCTGGGCAACAGCCGGACGCGACGTCCGGTTCCTCGCCAAGTCCACGCTCTTCAGCGGCCCCCTCGGCCCGCTCGTTGCCAGCGCAGGAGCCATTCCGGTCTATCGCAGGCTGGACCAGGGCGTGGACACGTCGAAGAATAGCGAGACCTTCACGGCGGTGTCCGAGGCGCTCGCCGCCGGAGACGCGATCTGCATCTTCCCCGAGGGGATCAGCCACTCGACCGGCCGGCTCGAACCGCTGCGGACAGGAGCCGCGCGGATGGCGCTGGCCGCCGAGCGCGCCGGGACGCGGGTCACACTCGTGCCGGTCGGCCTCAACTTCGACCGTAAGACGGCGTTTCGGTCGCGCGTGACGGTCGTCTTCGGACAACCATTCTCGGGACGAGACCTGCTCGAGGCCGCGGGCGGCGAGCAGAATACCGGTGCGCGCGCATTGACCGAGCGCATCGCCGCACACATGCGTCGCCTGCTCATCGAAGCCGATCCGCGCGGGGATGCCGCGATCGTCGAGCGTGTCGACCGGCTCTACGCGGCCGCCCGGGATCGGCCGGCGGATCCGGCGGAGCGACTCGCGAGGCGACGGACGATTGCCGAGGGAATGGCGCGCCTGCGGGAGGCCGATCCCGAGCGCTACGACCAGATCCTGCTGCGCCTCCGGCGCTACGACGCTCGCCTGCGGCGCTTTGGCCTCCGCGACCGCCACCTCGATTGGGAGATCTCCGCACAGGACGTCAGACACTTCGCGGTACGTGAAACGATAGTCGGCATCGTCCTGCTGCCGCTGTGCGCGCTGGGATTGCTCGTGTTCTTCGTGCCTTACCAGGTGACGGGATTCATCGCCAGGCGAGCGGTGCGCCAGCATGATGTGATCGCGACGGCTCAGGTCTTGACCGGTCTCGTGGTCTACGGTGCGTGGCTGGCCGTGATTGGCGCGCTCGCATGGTCGATAGCTGACCGGACTGCCGCCCTGACCGTGATGCTCCTGCTGCCGATAATGGCCGTCGCCGCGCTCTTCGCCATCGAGCGCGAGTCGGCGGTCATCGACGCCGTTCGGGCATGGTGGCTGCTTCGCCGCGCACGCCGCTCCACGAGGGCGAGCTTGCGGCGCCGGCGGTCCGAGCTCGCCGACCTGCTCGATCAAGTGCATCGATGGCTCAACCCTGCCGCCGCTGACCAGGCGCCAGGAACCGGCGGCGACAGAGGTAACTGATGCGGCTGTCTCAACTCGTCTCCGGCTTCACCGTCACACCGCCGGGCGCCGATCCCGAAATCGTGGGACTCAGCGAGGACAGCCGCCGCATCGAGCGCGGCATGTTGTTTGTGGCCGTTCCTGGCACGGCGCTCGATGGTCACGCGTATATCGGCGACGCCGTCGCGCGCGGCGCCGCCGCCATCGTCGCCGAACGAACCGGCGCGATTCCCACTGGAATACCCGCCGTCCGCGTCCCGTCGAGCCGTGACGCGCTGGCGCTGCTGGCCTCGCGCTTCTTCAGCACGACGAGCACGCCGCTCTCGCTCCTCGGTTTCACCGGCACGTTCGGCAAGACGAGTACCGAGCGACATCCTGCGGCGGCTCCTCGATGCCGCCGGCCAGCAGACCGGCGTCCTGGGCTCGCTCGGCGCCCGCTACAAGGGCTTCCACGATCCCGGTGAAGGATTGACGACGCCGGCGCCGGTGGAGCTCCATCGCGCGCTTCGTGGCCTCGCGGATGCCGGGGCGACGACCGTGATCCTCGAGGTCACGAGCCATGCGCTCCGCCTCGGCAGAGTCAACGGCCTGCGCTTCGATGGTGGACTGCTCGCGGCAATCATGCCCGGTGAGCACACCGACTTCCATCGTTCGTACGAGGATTACGTCGAGGCCAAACGGCTGTTTCTGGCCGAGCTCGACCCGGCCGCGCTCCTGGCCTACGATGCCGACAACCTTGCGGCCCGCCGCCTGGTCACTGAACCGGGCCGTGGAACCGCGCGCGAATCGGGTCACGGTCATCGCCGCGCACCGACGGCGGCCACGACGCCAGCCTCAGCGCAGGGACACTCGATCGGCTTCTCGCTCGAGGGGCGGGATGCCGACGTCCAGCTCTACGACATCCTGATCGACGGCAAGGGCGCGACCTTCAGCCTCGGCGGCCGCGCGCTCACGACGCAATCCGGCACGCGCGTGACCAGCCCGCTCCTCGGCCGCGGTCACCTGCGCAACGTGGCCCTGGCGATCGCCTACGCCGTCGGCATCGGGCTCCCGGCGACGACGGTCCGCGAGATCGTGGCCACGCTGACGCCGCTCAGGCGGCGCATGGAGCGCTACGACGTCAACGGCAGGACCGTGCTCGACGACACCGCGGCGCATCCAGACAGCCTCGCGGCTACCTTCGACGTCGCGGCGCTCCTTCCCCACCGCGCACTCGCCGTCGTCTACGCAATCCGCGGCCGCCGCGGCCCCGACATCAACCGGCGCATCGCGACCGCACTCGCCGATCTGTCGTTTCTGCACGGCGGCGAGCCACTCATCGTCACCTCAGCGGCCGATCGCGTCAGCGCGCTCGACATGCCGACCGCCGAGGAAGTCGATGTCACGCGCCAGGCGCTCGTCGCCCGCGGCCGGCGCTTCGTGTGGCACGACGGCCTCGGCGACGCCATCCGAGACACGTATGCGCGCACCAAGGCCGGTGACTTGATTGTGTTGGTGGGAGCCCAGGGGATGAATGATGGCAAGACCCTGCTGCGGCGCGGCGACTGGCTGATTCAGACAGCTGCCAAAAGCCTCTCACCGCGGAGAACGCCGAGGACGCTGAGCACTACCCTTTCCTGTCTCTGCGTGCTCGGCGCTCTCAGCGGTGAAATGCTTTTGGCTCAGTTCAGCAGGTACTTCTGCACGAACAACACCCAGGCGTACTGATTGAAATCGTTGGTCGCCTGCGTGAACTCCTCGTGGCCCGCGTCGTAGACGACGTACCAGACCGGTGTGCCGTTGGCACGGACGGCCCTCACCATCGCCTCGGCCTGATCCGGCGGCACGCGCGTATCTTTCGCGCCCTGCACGATGAACAGTGGAATCTTCAACTTGGCCGCGTGGGTCAGCGGAGAGATGCTCTTGAGGAACGTGCGCATCGCCGGGTCGGCGGGATCGCCGTACTCGGCCAGCCGGTCGCGCCGGCGCGAGGGATCGGTGCCGTCGAGGAAGGCGACGAAATCGCTCAAGCCGAAGCCCTCGAACGCGCACCGGATGCGGTCGCCGTAGGCAATCGCTGCCGCCAGGGTCACATAGCCGCCATAGCTGATGCCGGTGAGCATGACGCGGTTCTTGTCGAGCTCGGGACGAGTCGCGATCCAATCGAGCAGCGCGCCGATGTCCTTGACCGCATCCTCGCGATTCCGCCCGTCGTCGAGGTGCTCGTAGGTCTTGCCGTAGCCGATCGACCCGCGGATATTCGGGTAGATGATCGCCATGCCGAGCTCGTTGCGGAAGTAGTTGCTTCGCCCCAATGCTCGCGGCCGCTCACGCGCCTCGGGTCCGCCGTGGACGTTGATCATGACCGGACGCGGGCCGGTGAAGCGCTTCGCCGGACGATAGAGAATGCCGGGAATCATGCGGCCGTCGAAGCTCTTCCACTCGACGAGCTCTGCGTCCGGCAGTGCGTCCGGACTGGCGCCGCCCATCTCGCTCGAGGTCCAGCGCTCGAGCCGGCCGGTCTTGACGTCCACGGCGTAGACGTCGCGGAACGTCCGTGCGCCCGCGAACTCGATCGCCAGCGTCGTGCCCGAACCGCGCCAGCCAGAGTTCGAGATGACGCCAGGCGGGATCGACGACACCTTGCGCGGCTTGGCGGCCGTCAGCTGTCGATGAACTGCAGCTCGCTCGTCGCGCCGCGATCGACGACGACCGCGACGACGGTCCCGACGGGTGCGACGGCGAACGCTTCGATCGCGACGCCCTCTCCGTCAGCGGTCGCCACTTCCCGGTCGCAAGATCGCCCTTCCACACGCGCGTCACTTCCGAGTCGCGGTCGCTCAACGCGTAGACCGACCGGCCGTCGGCGCTGAACTGTGCGCGAGCGGTCGCCGACGTCCACCGCGCGGCGGACTGCCGCCCTCTGGCGTGACGAGCATCCGGCGTTTCCGGACTCGACGTCGATACGCCACAGGCGCGTCTCGGTCGATCCGGCGATGAGCTGCTGCGCGAGGATCTTCCTTGTCGTCTGACCGACCAGTCGAGCGCGTCCCACGTGCCCGTCGACCTCGGCAATCATGCGCTCGCTGCCCGGCTCGAGCGGGTCCATCGACCCACAGGTCGCGGTCCTTGCCGTTGCGGCGCGTCGAGTAGTAGGCAACCAGCCCGCGGCGATGGGACCAGACCGGAACGCCGTGACGCGACTTGCCGTCGGTCAGGAGCGTGATGCGGCCCGAGGCGAGGTCGTAGCGGAAGAGCTGCATCGCTTCGCCGCCGCCGGACGTGTCTTTCCGGAACACGAAGTAGCGGCCGCCGGGCTCGTACGAGCGCGCCGCCGCGTGACGCCGTCGCGGAAGAACGTGAGCTGCGTGCGCGCGCCGCCAGGAGCCCGCACTTCGTGCATCTGCGTGACGTTGCCGAATGCGGTCGAGATGAGCAGGCGACGTTCGGTGGGGTGCCAGCCGAGCAGACGGGCCTGCCGAAACTGGGCGTAGGGCGCGACGCCGTCGACGATCGACATCGGGATCGGCGGCAGGCCGTCGACCTTGCCCGGTCGGGTACCGCCAAGCGACGTCTCCTGCGCGTATGCGTACGCGGGCAAGCAGGAGAATCAACGCAACGCGCAGGCAATAGCGCATGGGGATCAGCCCGAAGGGAGCGGATGAAAGTCTGGGGAAAAGCCTTCACATTATAGTGCAAACTCCCGTGCCGTCTCGCTCGTCAAACATGCCGACACGCGCGGGCTCTGCCCGCCGGCCGGACGTCCTGGTGTACCGTCTGCACGATTCTGCCGAGTTCTGCCGAATTCCTGCAACATTCTGCAAGGTCAGTGTCATGAAGATCGTCATCGCCGGCGGCTCGGGGTTTCTCGGCAGCCCGCTGGCCGAGATGTACGCGGAAGACGGGCACGACGTCCGCGTGCTGACGCGATCGCTCGAGTCCGGGCGAGACGCGGCACGATCCAGGCACGGGCGTCCCTGGCATCACGCGGGTCGGCTGGAAGCCCGACGGCAGCAGCCGGGCCGTGGGCCGCGGCGCTCGAAGGCGCCGACGCGCGTAATCAACCTGTCCGGCGAGTCGCTCGGCGTCGAAGCGGTGGTCGGCCGGAGACCAAGAAGCGGTTGCAGGGACAGCCGCATCCTGGCGACGCGCAGCCTCGCGGCGGCGATCCGCGCCGCGCGACGCGCCGCCGGCGGTTCTCATCAGCGGCAGCGCCGTCGGGTACTACGGGCCGTCCGACGACCGGCCGCTCACCGAGAGCGACCCGCCCGGCACCGATTTCCTGGCGACAGCTCTGCGTCGACTGGGAAGAAGGAAGCGCGTCAGGCCGAACGCGCCCGGGACGCGCGTCGTCCTGCTCCGGACGGGCATCGTCCTCGAACGATCGGGCGGCGCGCTTGCCGGAGATGATGCGCCCGTTCAGGTTCTTCGTCGGCGGTCCGATCGGATCGGGCCGGCAGTACGTCTCGTGGGTCCACCGGCTCGACTGGATCGAGATCGTGCGCTGGATCGTGCAGACGCCGGTCGTCAGCGGCCCGGTGAACGCCACGGCGCCGCACCCGGTCACCAACCGGCACCTGTCACGCGCGCTCGGCCACGCGATGCATCGGCCCAGCCTCGTGCCGGCGCCTGGCTTTGCGGTGAAGCTTGTCGGTCGGCGAGTTCGCCGATTCAGTCCTGACCGGCCAGCGCGTCCTGCCCGGCCCGCGCGCAGAAGGACGGATATCACTTCCGGTATCCGGAGATCGAACAGGCGTTCAGGGGGATCTTCGGGGATTGAGGCTACGGATTCGTTGCGGTTCGACGGTTGAGTCCAAGTGCTTTAACCGCTGAGCATGCCGAGCCGCGAAGCGAACCGTCTGATCTGCGTCCTCGACGCCCGACGCTGAAAGCTCGGAAGCTGAACCGCGAACGAACAGCACACTAGATGAAGTTCGGCCCGTTCCTGAAATTCCCGCCCAGAATCGCCGACGAGTCGCTCGCCCAGCCAGTTGTCGATGACGCGCGCGTAGACCGATCGGAAGTCGGTCTCGTAGCGGACGTCCTGGCTGCTGTTCTCGAGCGTCGGGTTGTCGTTGGCGATTCGCAGGTTTGGCGCGGTGCCGTAGATGCCGCCGCGCACGCCGCCGCCCATCGCCATCATCAGGCTGGCGGCGCCGTGGTCGGTGCCGTTGCTGCCGTTCTCGCTGATGCGGCGGCCGAACTCCGAGAACTGGAGGACGAGCGTGTCCGACAGCAGTCCCTGATTGAGCAGGTCGCGGTAGAACGCGAAGAGCCCGCCGTTCAGCGTCGTCATCAGCTTGTTGTACGAGCCGTTGGCGACGTTGGTGTTCTGGCCCGAGTGGGTGTCGTAGCCGCCGGTCTGCACCCAGTAGATGCTCGTGCCGATCCCGCGCGAGATTGCGCCGGCGACCATCTGCAGCGCCTGCCCGAACCCGTTGTTCGGGATAGGCCACGGTCGGCGCATAACGTCGCGACCTGGGCGACGCGATCGAGCGTGGCGAACGCGGCCTGCGCGGTCGAGTTGACGAACGCGAGATGCGGCTGATCGACTGGGCACGTGCGAGGCGATGCGGGTCGCGCTCTGTCGCGCGGCCTGCGCCTCGGCACCGGCGTTCGGGCTGGCAAACGCATACTCGGCAACGCTTGGAATCGACGCCACGCCAACCGTGCGCGCCAGGAGCGTGCGCGGCGTTTCGCGAACCGTCGGCCCAGGCAGTCAGCGGATCGACCGGCGCCGGCATCCGATCGAGATAGCGCCCAGCCAGCCAACGCCCTGAGGCGTCGACGGATCCGCCGTCGACCAGATGTCGGTGCCTTGGAAGTGGGAGCGGCTCGAATTGTGGTAGCCGGTGCGCTGGATGATCGCGAGCCGGCCGGCGTTGAAGATGGTGCGCAGGTCGGTCAGACGCGGGTTGAGGCCGAGCGCATTGCCCGGCGCTGTCGGAGCCGATCTGTAGCACGTTGGCGGCCGGAATCGCCAGGTTCGGCCGGCGCGCGAAGTACTGCTGATCGGTGATAGGGGATCAGCGTGCTCAGCCCGTCGTTGCCGCCGCTCAGGTACAGCACGACCAGGTTGCGCCGCGACCGCCCCTGCGCGCGGGCGATGTCGGTCAGAAACGACGGCGCCGCGAAGCCGACGGTAAACGCCGCCACGCCGCCCCGAACGAAATCGCGTCTGTTCATCGCCATAGTTGACCGCTTGAACCTTGACAACCCTAAACGCGTTACACCAACTGGTAGTCGCCCGATCCCGCAATGAGATGCGCGAGCCCTGAGGACTTCGCCGCCAGCTGCGTGTCCGATCCGGTCCACGCTCCACCGGATCTCGCGTAGTCGAGCAGCGCCGCGTAGGCGTCGCCCGCGAACTCCGGCGGCGTCAGCCGGTCGAGCATGTACGACACCAGGCTCTCGGGCGAATCGACCTTGCCGCGCGACTGGTCGCGCAGGTTGAACCGCTGGTTGGTGGCGAGCAGCGCGGCGAAGTTCATCCGCGCCAGCATGCCGCCGCTCGAGAACCAGCCCGGCCCGAGCTCCCAGCCGTTGACGTCGGGCGGCTCGAAGAGCTGCTGCCCCATGTTGATCAGCGGGCTGAGCGCGCTGTTGACCGAGAACCCGTTCCAGCCGACTTCCTTCAACGACCGCACGACGAACTCGACCGGCCAGGAGTAGCGCTTGTAGTAGCTCGAGGGATCCTTGAACTGCGGCGAGAGCAGCAGCATCCGCACCATCGGCGCGATCTCGTAGCCGCTCGAGTAGTAGGTGCGGGCGAGCGCATTGATGAACGATTCGTCCGGCGCATCCACTTCGTTGACGAAGTAGGCGTACAGCTTCCGCGCCAGCCGCGGCCCGGTGTCGGGATGCCTGGCCACGGCGTCGATGAAATCGATGCCGTCCTGCATGCCTTCGCCCGCGGACCGTGCCGGGATCGTGCGCCGGCCATCGGCGTAGATGGGGAACGAGAACTCCTTCGCGGTCGTGTCGTGCTGGGCCGCGTTGTAGAAGAACTCGTAGCGCGCCTGCGCGGTGTTGCGGTTCGCCAGGCGTCAGGTTCCACCCCGTGAACACCCGCGCGCCGGCGTAGACGTCGGTCTCCTCGAAGCGGCCGACGCCGAGCGTGAAGAGCTCCATCAGCTCGCGCGCGAAATTCTCCTGCGGCCGGGCACGAACGTTCGTGCGCCCGTCGAGCCACACGAGCATGGCTGGATCCTTCGCCACCTCGATCAGCAGGGTCGCGGAAGTTCCCGAGCGCGTGCTCGCGGAAGAGCTCGATCTGCCCCTTCGTCCGGCTGGCGTCTTCGTCGGGCTTGGCCGCGAGCATCCGCGTCGCGAACCCGCCGTCGCCTATCTCGCCGTTGATCTTCGAGTAGGCGGTGGCGAAATGGTTGTGCCAGAAGAGCGCCATCTTCTCCTGCAGCGGGCGCTTCGTGTGCACCATCCGGAACAGCCAGCGCTGGCGGGCGTCGAGAATGTTGTTCGCTGGCTGGAAGCCGCTGCCGCTGCGTCCCGTCACGCCGACATATCCCGGCCGGCCGATGAACGAATCCACATCGTCGGGAATCTCGGCGTAGTTGAGAAGGCGCGCCACAGACGCGGCATAGCTGGCAAACGACAGGCTGGTGTACGCCTCGACCTCTTCCTGGCTGGCGCCAAATCCGGCTCGCCGGTAGAGATGGTCGATCTCCTGCTCTCGGCCGAAGCGCATCGTCGTGGCCTCCAGGCTGCTCGGGAAAGAGTGAAATCCTACGCTCCCAGCAGGGGCGCGGTCAAAGACTACTCGTCGGCAGGCCTATACGCGGCCGATTACACAATTCGTGCTTCAGTGGCGTCAACGGACGCCGCCGCAATGGGGTTAGACCGCGCGATCCAGGGCGTGGTTACTTGAGAATCCGGCTGAAGCCGAAGAGCTCGTCACCCTTGTCCGGGACGCCCTGGAACTGGCGGAGCAACAACCGGGCCGCGAGCCAGGAGACGGCGGCTCCATGCCGGCCATGGCCAAGCGCAAAGAGGTGGCGCGGGAAATTGCGGTGCAGACCGACGTAGGGCAAGCCGTCGACGGTCGTATCGTGGGTCAGATCCCAGGACCACGCGGGCATGGCCCCGGAGATCGCCGGGTAGATCGTCGATAGCTCGTACATCAACTGCCCCGAGCGCTGGACCAGCGTCTTGTCGTGCGCCCGGGCCGCGACCGGCTGGTGATCGGCGCCGACAAACAGCGCGCGATCGTCCTTGAGCCAGCGCAGGAAATGCGGCGGGCTGGAGCTGTCGCGGAGAGCCGCGGCGCGGCGGCCGAGCTCGCGCCGCACCGCCGCGGGCAGCGGTTCGGTGACGACGGCGTAGCTTTGCTGGTGGTGGAGATGGCGGCGCAGGGCCCGCAGGTCCGGAAGGGCGGCGCCGGTGGCGATGATCACGGCCTCGGCATGCACCGTGCCCGTGCCGGCGGTGACGACGACCGACTTACGGCCGGCGCGGATGCGCCGCACAGGCGTCCGCTCGAAGAACATCGCCCCACGAGCGGCGGACGACTCGGCAAAGCCCAGGCAGGCGCGAAATGGGTCGAACGCGAAGCCGCGCGTCCGGATGGCGCCACCGCCCTCGACAGCAGCCTCACGGGCGAGCGCGGCCGCCGTCATCCACGTGTGATCGAAGCCCGCCGCTCGCCGCGCATCGTACTCACGCCGCAGACGCTTCACGGCATCGCCGTCGCGCGGCGGCGCTACATGCAGCAGGTCCTGCGGTACCAGGTCGCAGCGGACGTTCGCGCGTTTGATGGCCGCCGCAAAGTCGAGTGAAGCTCGCCGCATCCCCTGCCATAAGGTTCTGGCCGCGCGAAGACCCTGCGCGCGGGCCGTGTCCTCGAAGGACGCGTCGAAGTCCTCGCGGATCAACCCAGTCGATGCGGCCGTGCTCGCCGCGCCAATTCGATCGGCCTCGAGGACGACGACCTTGATGCCGGCGGCGGCGAAGCTCGCGGCGCAGGCGCATCCGGTCAAGCCGCCGCCGATGACGACCACATCCGTCTCCAGTTCCCCCCGCAGGCGCGGGTGGGCGGGACGACGAGCCTTGGGGAAGCGGTCCAGCCAGAGAGGCACGTAACGGGGCATCGTTTTGGGGGCTATTCTATCCGGCGCGCTCCCTGCGCAGAAGCCTTCGCTTTCCGGGGGACGGGCGCGGCCGCGTTCTGGACTGAGTTTCGTTCGGTGGGCGTTCACGTTACGATGGCCTGACGCATCATCACGCCGGGCGACCTGCCAGTCCCAGAGCCTCTCACCGCCGAGTACCCGAGGGCGCAGAGACAAGAACCCTTAATTCTCTGCGTCCTCGGCGGCCTCTGCGGTAAAAGGCTTTTTAACGATAAATTGATAGCGGCTGAAGAAGGGCGAGCTCATGACACGCACGATGATTGCAGCCAGCGCCGGAATCCTGCTGTCGGCCGTGGCCTTGGGCAGCTGGCAGCCCCAAATGGGAAAGACGGATACGACACCGATGAATGCCCTCGCGGAGCGCTACGTCAAGACTGTGCTTGCGCTCGGTCAGCACGATAAGGACTACGTCGACGCCTACTACGGCCCGCCCGAGTGGAAGCGTGACGCGGATGCCACCAAGGTCAGCCTGGACGCGATCGCCGCTCAGGGCCGCGCCGTGCGCGCCGATCTCTTGCGGCAGGCCCCGGGCAGCGACGAGCTGAGCCGCCTGCGCCATCAGTACCTCGACCGTCAGCTCGCTTCGCTCGACGCGCGCATCCGTATCCTCAAGGGTGAGAAGCTTTCGTTCGACGACGAGTCGAAGGCGCTCTACGACGCCGTCGCCCCGACGCACCCGGCGTCGCACTTTCAGCAGCTTCTCGATACCTTGGAGAAGCGCTTTCCCGGCCAGGGAACGCTCGCCGCACGCTACGACGCGTGGCGCCGGCCGTTCGTAATCCCGCGCGAGAAGCTCGATGCGGTCTTTCAGACCGCCATCAAGGCCTGCCGCGACCGCACGGTGAAGCACGTCACGCTGCCCGCCAACGAGCGGTTCACGGTCGAGTACGTCACCAACAAGTCGTGGAGCGGGTACAACTGGTACCAGGGCGACTTCCGCAGCCTGATTCAGGTCAACACCGATCTGCCGATCTATATCGACCGCGCGATCGACCTCGCGTGCCACGAAGGATATCCGGGGCATCACGTCTACAACGCGCTGCTCGAGAAGCACCTGGTGCGCGACCGCGGCTGGACGGAGTTCACGGTTTATCCGCTCTTCTCGCCGCAGTCGCTCATCGCCGAAGGAACCGCGAACTACGGGATCGAGGTCGCCTTCACCGCCGCCGAGCGTCTGACGTTCGAGCAAACCGTGCTCTTTCCCGCCGCCGGGCTGGACGCGTCGAAAGCCGCCGAGTACTACGAAGTACAGGGGCTCGTGGACCAGCTCGCCTATGCCGGCAACGAAGCCGCGCGCTCGTACCTCGATGGCCGGATCTCGGCCGCCGAGGCCGCCGCGTATCTCGAGAAGTACGCGATGTACTCGCCCGAGCGTGCGAAGCAGCGCGTCCGCTTCATGGAGCAGTACCGCAGTTACGTCATCAACTACAACCTGGGCAAGGACATGGTCCGGCGCTTCGTCGAATCGCGCAGCGGCGGCGATCCGGCGAAGCGATGGTCGGAGTTCGAGCAGCTCCTGTCGTCACCGAGGCTGCCGTCGGGTCTGCAGTGAGCCATCGGGACCCGCCGGCCTGGGTCCGTCTGGCAAACGGGCGGCTCCTGAGATTTTCAATCCTTCTCGGGATAGTGCTCTCGCTTGCCGTAACGGCCGGCATGACGGCCCACGCCATCACCTTGGGTTCGGTTGCGGGCGGCTGGGTCTATCCGTACAGGCAGTGGGCCGACCTCACGATCGTCGCGGTCTGGCTCATCTACAGCGCCGGGGCCGCCGCGACGCTGATGATCCCGTGGAGAGTGGCGGAGCATCGACCGTGGTGGACGCTCGTCACCTGGATCGTTGTCGCCACTGCTCTGCAGTGGATCCTGCGCACGACGGCGCCCTACCCGCTCGACGCACAATTTGCCAGCGACAATGCCAACTCGTTCCATAGCGTCGCAGAAGATTATGACGCCGCCGACTTGCTCAAACGTCACGGCCGGGTCCGCCTCAACGCCCCCCTTCACGTCCAGAGCAACATGCCGGGCAAGCTGCTGCTGACCGAGGGCCTTCAGAAAGCTACGGCGCGCGCGGATGTGTTGCCATGGCTCGTCATCGGGATCTCGAACCTCGGAGCCCTGTTGATGTTCGGCTTCGTTCGCGATCTCCTCGACAGCCGGAGGGTCGCGCTTTACGCGGCGCTCCTCTATCTCTTTCTTCCGGCGCGAACGTTCTTCATGCCGTTGATGAACACCGTTACCCCACTCGTCGTGATCACCTGCGCCTGGTTGCTGCTCGGTTGGCTCAGGACGGGCCGCACGCTGTACGCAGCCGTCCTTGGGTTCGCTCTCTACGGGCTGGCATTCTTCGAGCCGCTGCCGCTGGTCATGGGATTACTGTTCCTCGCGCTGGCCATAGCCGCGATGGGGCGAAGGCAAATCTCCTGGGAGCGGTTCGTCGCTCAGGCGGCCGTCACGATCGGTGTCTTCATCGCCACCGCTGAGGCCATGACGGCCTGGACTGGGTTCGATATCGTGCGCACCTTTCAGACAATCGGGCGCCACGCCCTGGAGTTCAATGCCACCACGGCGCGGCCATACGCGGTCTGGATCACCGCCAATCTGTGGGAGTTCGCCGTGGGCGTGGGACCCTGCCAGTTGATTGCCAGCGTCGGCGTCCTGGTCGTGTTGCTCAGCGCCTCCGGCCGCTGGCGCGACCGTCTGTCGGCCCCGATGGTGGCCACCTGCATGGGTCTCTTCGCTGTCCTCGGCGCCGTCGATCTCGTCGGCGTAAATCGCGGTGAAGTGACGCGTCTCTGGATCTTCCTCGGTTGCTTCTACCAGATTCCACTGGCGTGGGCCTGCTCGCTGCGCGACTCGCAGGTGGCGATCGCCGCCGTGGTCGGAGTCACGGCGTTTCACGCGGCGGTGGGCACCACGCTCGTGGGGTTCGTGGTGCCGTGACGTCCCGCTCCTCTCTGCTCGCGATCGTTGCCTTGAGCGCCGTCCTGCGGTTCTACCCGATCTGGTTCGGCCTGCCGTATGCGCAAGCGCGACCGGACGAAACGGTCGCGCTCGGTCTTGCCGCGTCGGTCCGTGCGGGCGATCTCAACCCGCATTTCTTTCACTGGCCTTCGCTCACGATCTACCTCTTCGCCATCGTGCACACCGCGCTCTCCTGGTGCCGGCGCGCCCTGCACCTCAACCCCGATCTGACGTTCGGCGAACTCGCGATTGCGGCCCGAGCGGTGGTGGCATCGGCCGGGACCATTACGGTCGTCGTGCTGTTCTCACTGGCGCGGCGGATGGGCGGCACGACGGTGGGGCTGCTGGCCGCGCTCTTCCTTGGCGTCGCGATCCTTCACGTCAGGGATTCCCACTTCGCGATGACCGACGTCCTGATGACCATGCTGGCGACCGCTTCGCTCGCGTTGCTGCTGCGAGCGCTAGACGGCGACGCCAACGGTCGCAACGCGGCGAGCAGGTGGTTCGCAATCTCGGGATTCGTCGGCGGCCTGGCGACCTCCACGAAGTACAGCGCGGCGGCACTCATGGCCGGTCTGGCCGCCGCCCAACTCTGCTGGCTCGTCCGCTTCAGGGGCGCTCCGTGGCGGACGCAGTGGCTGCCCTCCGTTGCCTTCGTGTCGGCGTTTCTCGCCGGCTTTATCGCCGGCACGCCCTACGCCATCCTCGACTACCGCACTTTCACGACCGACCTCATCTTCGATCTCACTCACCTCTCGGGTGGACACGGGGTCGATCTCGGTCGCGGATGGGTGTACCACTTGACCACATCGCTCCCGTACGGACTTGGTGTTCCCGTTTTCGTGGCGGCGATCGCCGGAATCGTCCCGATGGCCCGGCACTATCCGCGCCACGCCTTCGTCGTCTTTCTGTATGGCGCCGGGTTCTACGCCTCAATCGGCAGCGGCCAGACAGTGTTCTTTCGATACGTCCTGCCGCTTGTACCGATTCTCTGCCTGCCGGCGGCGGTTGCGACGGCGCGAGGCGCGGCGTGGACTGCCGCTCGCACCGGTTTCAGCCGGACTGCGGTGCTGTGTGTCCTGGCCCTGGTTGTGGCAGGAGTCGGACTGGTGAATAGCGTGTGGTTCGATGTGCTCCTGTCGAGAACCGATTCACGGGTGCTGGCGGCGCGCTGGCTGGCGACGCGCGTCCAGCCTGGCGACTCGCTGCATGACGCCGGCAATGACTACACCCGGTTGAACCTGTCGGCGGTCGCCTATCATCACTGGTGGTACGACCCGGCGACGGAGTCCTTCGGCCATCCCGCGGGGGAAACGCCCGTTTGGCTCGTCCTCTACGAGTCTGCGCTCGAGCCCTACACGCGCACGCATCTGCCCCTGCTCGAGCTTGCGAAGGACCGGTATCATCTCGTGCACACCATACCAGCGGCGAGGACGCGTCCTGGTTCGGCAGTCTACGATCTGCAGGATGCGTTCTTCATGCCCGTCTCAGGATTTCACGAAGTCCGGAGGCCCGGCCCGACGGTGCGGATCTACCGACTTCGCGACGCGTCCTCGCTTTTTGGCAGCGGGGGCAGCGGACAGGACACGCCACGATGAGAGCGATTGAGATAGCACAACCCGGCGGCCCGGACGTCCTGCGTCTGGTCGATCGGCCGGTACCTACCGCCGGAGACGGCGAGGTTTTGGTACGCGTGGAAGCTGCGGGCGTCAACCGTCCCGACATCCTCCAACGGCTCGGCCAATATCCACCACCACCGGGCGTGTCGGACCTGCCCGGCCTCGAGATCGCCGGAACCGTCGCGGCCGTCGGCCCGAACGTCTCGCGCTGGCGCGAGGGCGACAACGTGTGCGCGCTCGTCGCGGGCGGGGGGTACGCCGAGGTACTGCGTTGTGCCAGAGCCGCAGGCGCTCCCGCTGCCACGAGGGTTCCGGCCGGGAGAGGCGGCCGCGATTCCCGAGACGTTCTTCACCGTCTGGACCAACCTTTTCGATCGCGGCAGGCTCGCAGAAGGCGAAACGGTCCTGATTCATGGCGGCTCGAGCGGCATCGGCACGACGGCCATCCAACTCGCGCGCGCATTCGGCGCCACGGTCTTCGCCACCGCCGGCTCCGACGCCAAGTGCGCCGCCTGCGAACGGCTCGGCGCCCGGGCCGTCAACTATCGCGCCGCCGATTTCGTCCACGCAATCCGCGAGTCGACCGGCAACACAGGCGTGGACGTCATCCTCGACATCGTCGGCGGCGACTATCTCCAGCGCAACATCGAGTGCCTGGCGATGCACGGCCGCCTGATCCAGATTGGTCTTCTCGGCAGCTCGCGCGCCGAGATCAACCTTCGACCGGTGATGCAGAAGCGGCTGACAATTACCGGATCGACCTTGCGGACGCGGAGTGTCGCAGAGAAAGGGATCATCGCCAGAGACCTCGAGGCGAGGGTGTGGCCGCTGCTCGCGTCCCGGCAGGTCGCGCCCGTGATCGACCGCACGTTACCGCTCAGCGAGGCGGCCGAAGCGCACCGGCTGCTCGAATCCGGCGAGGCGATCGGAAAGATTGTGCTCGTTCCCTAGTCGGACCACAGTCCGTCCTGACGAGTCAGGAGACGAGGTCGCGATGACGGCGCAGGTACACGAGCCAGATGCCTGCGACGGCGACGCCAAGCGTCGCGAGCGGCAGTTTGTCGCTCGGCATCGTCTGATGCGGCAGCACCGACCAGTAGAACGACTGGACCGTCGCCACCGCAGACCCGGCGAGCGCGCCGCGAGCCAGCCACAGCCCTGACGGCATCTCGTTCGAGAGCGCTCGAACCGCAGCCACCGCCAGGGCCGCCACCGCACCGTGAAAGAGAAGCTCGATCGCCCCCGGGACGCCACGCAGTCCGAGCGATGACAGTGTCGACGGAAACTCGATGGCGAAATCGAGCGGCCGCCACACGAGCAGCGTTGCGCACAGGAGCCATCGCACACCACGGGACATCGATCCGAAGTGTACGTCGTCTCCGCCCGCCAGGGGCTCAGCCTCCGCAAGGCGGCGTCGTCTGGTGGGGGTCAGGCCGTGAATCGTGAATTGTGCCGCTTTGGGCCAGAAACGGCGCAATTCACGATTCACGGCCTGACCCCGCCCAAGAGAACCGCGCGGTTCACGATTGACGGCCTGACCCCACCGAGACTGGCCGGATCAGGCGTTCGTTGTGCTTGGAACGGCGGCGGAGGAATTTCTTGCAGCGTCCGGCGTGTCAGCGGCGGGGATGCGAGAACGCACCGGCCGCCGACGGTTCCAGACCGAGGTCAGACGCGGACGCGCGCAGCAGGCCGACAATCTCTCCGCTCGGCCGAACATCACCGAATATTCGGTAGAACGTCGCTAGCGTGGCCTCGTGCAATCCATGTGCATGCCCAGACAGGAGGTCCGACACCATGATCACCTTGTATTCGAGCTCGACGGCATCCCGCGCCGACGACTCACAGCAGATGTTGGTGACCGCACCGGCAATCAGGAGGGTGTCGATGCCCAGAGGATCGAGTTGCTGCTTCAGGTTGCACTTGCCTGGAAAGAATGCGCTTGCCCCGGACTTGGTCGCGAACAGGTCGCCGTGTGACACGCCGAGCTCGTGCCAGAGGGTTGTGCCGGCCCCGTTCGGTTGGCCATCGTTGACGTACTTCGTCGCGAGCTCGGCACCGAGGATGGCCGCAAAGTGTTTCGGCATGACCGGCATGCACGACGTGACCCACGCGACTCTGCCTCCGGCGCTCCGAACCTCTCCCGCCAAATCGTTCACCCGCGGCACGAGACGCTGACACTCCTCGTTGGCACCGACGGTCGCGGTATCGAGGTCAATCACCACCAACGCCGTTCGACCCGCGTCGATGCTTTCGAAGGCATGGAGCCGCCCGCGCCGGGCGACGACCTTGTTGACGATCTTTTCTGGAATGCCGCTGGGATGCTGCATGGGATCCCTGGGCTCACCCTTCAGACGTCGAGTTCCTCGGCTTCTTCCGCCCGCTCCATGATGAAGCGGAAGCGCGCCGATGGATCTTTGCCCATCAGCTCGTTGATCACCCGATCGGTGACGATCTGGTCCGAGATCTCGACGCGCAACAGGCGTCGGGTCCGCGGGTTGAGGGTCGTCTCCCACAGGACCTTCGGCATCATCTCGCCCAGGCCCTTGAAGCGCGTGATCTCCGGCTTGCCGCGGCCGTTCCCGTGCAGCTTCAGGATCCGATCGCGGTGCGCATCGTCGAGCGCCCAGAACGTTTCCTTGCCGACGTCGATGCGGTAGAGCGGCGGCTGCGCCAGAAACACATGACCACCGGTGATGAGGCCAGGCATGTGCCGGTAGATGAACGTCAGCAGCAGGGTCGCGATGTGGTGCCCGTCGGAGTCGGCGTCGGCGAGGATGATGACCCGGCCGTAGCGCAGCCGCGAGATGTCGAAGTTCTTCCCGAGGCCGCTGCCGAGCGCGGTGACGAGATCCGTCAGCTCCTTGTTCTCGAGGACTTTCGCGAGCGAGGCGCTCTCGGTGTTCAGCACTTTTCCGCGCAGCGGCAGGATGGCCTGACGCGCGCGGTCGCGCCCTTGCTTGGCCGAGCCACCAGCGGAGTCGCCCTCGACGATGAACAGCTCGCTGTCGTCGCGATCCGACGAACTGCAATCGCTGAGTTTGCCAGGCAGGGTGAGGCGGCTCGACGTTGCCGTCTTGCGCACGACCTCCTGCTGGGCCGCGCGGCTCGCCTCGCGCGCCCGCGCCGAGAGGATGACGCGCGCGATGATGGACTCGGCGACGCTGATGTTCGTGTTCAGCCAATGCTCGAGCGCCGGCCGCACCTGCGAATCGACCGCCGACATGACCTCAGGGTTGTTGAGGCGATCCTTGGTCTGGCCCTGGAACTGCGGTTCCTGCACGAACACGCTGAGCACGACGACCATGCCTTCCCGGATGTCCTCGGCGGTCAGCGTGACGCCCTTCGGCGACAGGTTGTGCGTCTCGATGAAGTTCCGCACGGCCTTGCCAAGGCCGGCGCGGAACCCGTTCTCGTGCGTGCCACCCGATCCCGTCGGGATGCCGTTGACGTAGCTCAGCACGTGCTCGTCGGTCGATTGCGTCCACTGGAGGGCGAGATCGAGACGAAGACCGCTCTCATCGCTCTCCTTCGCAATCGCAAATGGCGCTTCGTGCACCGGGACGGCCGAGCGTTCCGCGAGAATCTTCTTCAGGTAATCGGTCAGCCCCTCGGAATGCTGAAATACGTCCTTGGCACCAGTCGCCTCGTTCTCGAAGGCAATCTTGACGCCCTTGTGCAGGTAGCTCGAGACCTCGAGACGCTGCCGGATGAGATCGGCGTCGAAGTCAACCTTCGGGAAGATGGTGGTGTCCGGCCGGAAGAACACCGTCGTTCCAGTCCCGCGTGCCGGTCCGACCTTCTTGAGGGCGCCGACCATCGCGCCCTGCTTGAAGCGCATCTCCCACTGCGCGCCGTCGCGGCGGACCGTCGCCACCAACTCCTTCGACAGGGCGTTGACGACGCTGGCGCCAACACCGTGGAGGCCGCCAGCCGTTTTGTAGTTGCCGGCCTCGAATTTGCCGCCCGCATGAAGAGTCGAGAAGATCACCTCGAGCGCGCTCTTCTTCGTCTTAGGATGTTTGTCGATCGGAATGCCGCGGCCGTCGTCGGCAATCGTGATGGAGGTGCCGTCCTCGTGCAGCGTGACGGCGATGTTCGAGGCGTAGCCGTTCATCGCCTCGTCGATCGAGTTGTCGAGGATTTCCCAGACGAGATGATGCAGTCCGCTGCTGCTGACGCCCCCGATGTACATGCCCGGACGCTTGCGAACGGGCTCGAGACCTTCGAGAACGGTGATGTCTTTGGCTGTGTAAGTGGTCGCCATTAAGGGTTCAACTGATTGTCTAGCAGGATGTTAGCACGGCGGTTGAAGACCTTCGCGAAACGGGACGACGGTTCTGGCCGGACGTAAGCAAGCCGCATACAATACGAGCATGGGACGAAGCCGCTGGCTGAATCGAGTTGCCGTGGCCGTGCTGCTGGTCGCGCTCGGCGCGGCGGCGGTGAGCGCGCAGCGGCGTGGCCGCGGCCGCTTCTTCGAACCGATCCGGAGCCCGACGCCCGACACGTTCCAGGGCGGCTTCAATTTTTGCCGCATCATGTTCTCGGTCGGCTACGAAGGCCGCGGCGGGAACTGGTCGGTTGACTATCCCCGCGCCGACGTCAACCTCTCCATCCGGCTCTCCGAACTCACCAAGACGCGCGTCAGCACCGATGCGTCGGGCGAGCCCGACCACGTCGTGATCTCGCTGACCGACCCGGCACTCTTCGAGTGCCCGTTCGTCATGATGACGGAAGTCGGCAACGCGTACATCAGCCCTGAAGAGGCCGTCAAGTTGCGCGAGTACCTGCAGAAGGGCGGCTTCCTGTGGGCCGACGACTTCTGGGGCTCGTACGCGTGGGAGAACTGGGTGAACGAGCTCGGCAAAGTGCTGCCTCCGAACGAATACAAGGTCTTCGAATTGCAAAAAGACCACCCGCTCTTCCGGCAGCAGTTTCAGATCTCGAATGTCATCCAGATCGCGTCGATCAACTTCTGGATGGGCAGCGGCGGTGGCACGTCCGAGCAGGGGTCGGACAGCGCCGTGGCGCGCGCGATGGGCGTCGCCGACGCGCAAGGGCGCCTGATGGTGCTCATGACGCACAACACCGACTTCGGCGATTCATGGGAGCGCGAAGCCGACGACCCGAACTACTTCTACCGCTTCTCGGTGGACGGCTACGCCTTCGGCATCAACTCCGTCCTCTACGCCCTGTCGCACTAGGAGCGCGATTGGGCGCGGATCACGAAGGATTGACGGGACGCGGATGGCGGGGGCACGAAGACGACGGGACGCGGATACGCGGATCAAACCCTCGAAATCTGCGCACCATGACCGAGATTGCCCGCATCATCGACCAACTCGAGCGCGAGTACGACGGGGATCCGTGGCACGGCTCGCCGCTCCAGGCGATCCTCGAAGGCATCGATGCCGCCGGCGCGGCGGCGCGGCCGATCCCGAACGGCCACTCGATCTGGGAGCTGGTGCTGCACATGACCGGCTGGAAGAACGAAACCGCCCGTCGTCTGGCGGGCGCGCTCGCCTGCATGCCGATCGAAGGCGACTGGCCTGAGGTTGGCGAGCCGACAGAGGCGCGCTGGCGGGACGCGATGGCCCGGCTCGAAACGGCGCACCGGTCGTTAATCAAGGCCGTGAAGATCCTGCCGGAGGCCAGGCTCTACGAACCAACCAACGATACGCGCAGCGGTCCGCTCGGCACGGGCGTGCCGTACTACGTCCTCCTCCACGGCATCGTCCAGCACGACGTCTATCACTCGGGGCAGATTGCGCTGTTGAAGAAAGCCATCTAGCTCGCGATTCGCACCGCCAGCATCAGCCCAGACGCCCACGACAGCTTTACGGTCGCGAACCCTGGCCGACGCTCGATGGCGTCGATGAGCGCCGGGACCTTCGCGGCGTGTCCCTCTGGCCAGTTGGCCTGCGGCAGCAGATCGTCGATGAAGTAGATCCCACCGCCGCGCAGGAGCGAGAGCGTCTCGTCGAGATGCGTGAACTTACCCGGCCACGCATCCGCATAGATCAGGTCGTAGCGATCGCTCGGTGAGCTGCTGATGAAGTCAGCGCCATCCGTCACGTGAAACGTGACCCTGGCATCCTGCTCGAGGTGCCTGCGTGCGATGGCGACGACGTTCGGATCGGTGTCGACTGTGTCGAGGCGGGAGGCCGCGTCCATGCCAGACAGGAGCCAGGCAGTGCCAAGGCCGGTTCCGGTTCCGAGCTCGAGGACATGAGCGCCGGGCTTGGACGCCGCCAGAGCCGCCAGCAGCGCCCCCGTCTTCGGCTCCGACGCCATGGTGAAGCCAAGCGCAGCCGTGTCGGTGAGGATTGCGTCGAAGGCGGCCGGCGCAGACTTCGGTCCGCTGTCGTTCATGGCTTGCCTCAGCCTCTCATCTCGGTCTGCTCCGCATGGAGGCGAGGACGAATCTGCGGGGTCTTCTCAGTCGAGCAGCAGCGCGCCCGGGTCTTCGACGAGTTCCTTGACGCGGACGAGGAAGCGGACGGCCTCGGCGCCGTCGACGATGCGGTGATCGTAGGTGAGCGCGACGTACATCATCGGGCGCACGACGACCTGGCCACTCACGGCCATGGGACGGTCCTGGATCTTGTGCAGGCCGAGGATGCCGACCTGCGGGGGATTGAGAATCGGCGTGCTGAGCAGCGACCCGAAGACACCACCGTTGGTGATGGTGAACGTCCCGCCCTTGAGATCGGCGAGCGACAGCGAACCATCCTCGGCGCGCTTGGCGAACTCGCGGATGCCCTTCTCGATCTGCGCGAAGGTCAGCCGGTCGGCGTCGCGCAGCACCGGCACGACCAGACCCTCGGCCGCGCCGACGGCGACGCCGATGTCGTAGTAGTGCTTCAGCACCATCTCGTCGCCCTGGATCTCGGCGTTGATGCGTGGGAAGCCGCGCAGCGCCCCGATCGACGCCTTGACGAAAAACGAGGCGATCCCGAGTCCGACACCATGCCTGTCCTTGAAGGACTGCTTGTGGCGCTCGCGCAGCGCCATCACGGCGGTCATGTCCACCTCGTTGAAGGTGGTGAGCATCGCCGCGGTGCTCTGCGCCTCGACGAGCCGCCGGGCGATCGTGGCGCGGCGCTTCGACATCCGCACCCGTTCCTCGGTGCGGTCGCCGTCTGGATGCCGGCGATCCTCGGCGACGGGCGGGACCGGCTTCGCCTTCGCCTGCGGGGCCGGTGCTGGCGGCGTTGCCGCGCCGGCGGTCGCCGCCTGCTCGACGTCGCGCCGCATGACGCGGCCGGCGTCGCCGCTCCCGCGCACGCGCGAGAGATCGACGGCGTTGGCCTCGGCGGCCTTCTTCGCCGTCGGGGTCGCGCGCGGCGTGCGCGCGTCATTGTCCTGTTGGGGGTCTTGTTGGGAATCCTGTTGGCGGTCTTTTGACGCGTCGTTCTCGGCCGGGACGGGTGGAGCCGGCGATGGCGTCGCCGCACCCTTGGCGGATTCGTCCAGAATCCCCAGGACTTCGCCGACCTTGACGTCCTCGCCGTTCTGACGATCGATGCGGCTCAGCACGCCCGCGTGCGGGGCGCTGACCTCGACGTCGATCTTGTCGGTCTCGAGCTCGACGAGCGGCTCGCCGGCGGCGACGGCGTCGCCTTCCTTGCGCAGCCACTTGGCCACGCGCGCGTCCACGATGGACTCACCGACTTCGGGCACGACGATATTTGACGCCATATGGGTGCTGACTTATTACCACGGATCACGGATGACACGGATTGTGTGCCTACCAGACACTTTCACCGTGGCTGAGCGGCCGGGACGTCGACGACGGCGCGCGTGCGCGCTACGGGCTTGCCGGCGAAGGCTTGCGCGACCAGCATCTGCTGGTGATGCGCGTGGCGGGCGGCCGATCCTTCGGCCGGACTCGCGCTGCGCGCGCGCGCCACGCGCCGAACCGTGCGGCCGCCCGACACTTCCTGCAGGTGCGTGCGGATGAACTCCCACGCCCCCATGTTCTCCGGCTCTTCCTGCACCCACACGACCTCGCCCGCTTCGGGGAACGCGTCGATGGCCGCGCGCAGGTCGCGCATCGGCACCGGGTACAGCTGTTCGAGCCGGCAGATAGCGATGTCGGGCCGCGTGGCGCGCTGCTCGGCGGCCATCAGGTCGACGTAGACCTTGCCGCTGCAGACGATGACGCGCCGGATGTCGGCGGCGCGGGACTCGGCCTCGTGGTCCTGGATGACCATCCGGAAGCGGCCCTCGGCGAGCTCGCGCGGCGCCGAGGCGACCATCGCGTGGCGCAGCAGGCTCTTCGGCGTCAGCACGACGAGCGGCAGCGGATCGACGAGGAGCAGCGCCGCCTGCCGCCGCAGCAGGTGGAAGTACTGCGCCGCGGTCGTGCAGTTGGCGACGCGGATGTTGATGTCGGCCGCGAGCTGCAGGAAGCGTTCCGGCCGTGCGCTCGCGTGGTCCGGGCCCTGGCCCTCGTGCGCGTGCGGCAGCAGCAGGACGAGCGACGGACGCTGCCCCCACTTGCCGCGCGCCGACACCAGGAACTCGTCGATGACGACCTGCGCCCCGTTGATGAAGTCGCCGTACTGCGCCTCCCAGATCACCAGCCGCGAGGGCTCCTGCACGTTGTAGCCGTACTCGAAGCCGAGGACCGCATTCTCGGTCAGCGGGCTGTTGTGGATCTCGAAGGCCGCGCGCGCCTGCGGCAGCGTTTGCAGCGGCACGTGCGCACGGCCGGTCGTCACGTCGTGCAGCACGGCGTGGCGGTGGCTGAACGTTCCGCGCTCGACATCCTCACCCGTGAAGCGGATGCTCACGCCGTCGGTCAGAATCGACGCCAACGCCAGATCCTCGGCCGCCGCCCAGTCGACTGTCCGATCGTCGAGGCCCTCGAACATGTGCGCCCGCTTCTCGCGGCCGCGCTCGAGCTTCTTGTGCGGCGTGAAATCGGACGGCAGCGCCAGGAGCGACGCGTTCAGCTCGCGCAAGCGCTCGAGCGACACGGTCGTATTGGCCTTCGCCGCCGCACCCGGAGGCGGCGCCTCGGGCTCGGGCTCGACCAGGTCTTGTTCCGGCCGCAAGGCCTCGTACGCCGCCTGCATGTCGGCCGAGCGCGCCTGGTAGATGGCGTCAGCCTTGTCGCTCGTGACGACCCCACGCGCAACCAGGCTGCTCGCCCAGACCTCTCGGACCGTCGGGTGCCAGCCAATCTTCTGATACATCAGCGGCTGCGTGAACGCGGGCTCGTCGCCCTCGTTGTGGCCGTAGCGCCGGTAGCCGATGAGGTCGATGAGGAAATCGCGCTGGAACCGCTCGCGGTAGGCGAACGCCAGCCGCGCCGCCTCCACGCACGCCTCGGGGTCATCGGCGTTGACATGCACGATCGGAATCTTGAACCCGCGCGCGAGACCGCTCGCATACGACGTGCTGTAGACGTCTTCCGGACCGGTCGTGAACCCGAGCTGGTTGTTGACGATGATGTGGATAGTGCCGCCAGTCGAGTAGCCAGGCAGCCGGCTCAGATTGAGCGTCTCGGCGACCACGCCCTGACCGGGGAACGCCGCGTCGCCGTGAATCAGAATCGGCACGCTCCGCCCCGGGTCGAATTTCGGCGCGCCGGCACTATCCACGCTCGTGCCCGCGGCGCGTGCCATGCCCTCGACGATCGGATCGACGGCCTCGAGATGGCTCGGGTTGGGCGGCATCGACACGACGAGGTCCATCGCCGCGCCGCCCTTGATCGCCCGGTGCGCGCCGGCGTGATACTTGACGTCGCCCGTCCACGCCATGTCCTCGCGGAAGTTGCGCGACACGGGATCTTTGAACTCCGCCAGGATCTGCGCGTACGGCTTGTTGAGCACGTGCGCCATCACGTTCAGGCGCCCGCGGTGCGCCATGCCGATGAGGATGTGGCGGATGCCGGCCTCGCCAGACTCGGCAATCACTTCGTCGAGGACCGGCACGAGCATGTCGAGCCCCTCGATCGAGAAGCGCGTCTTGCCCGGGAACGTGCGCTGCAGAAAGCGCTCGAACGCCTCGACCTCGGACAGACGATCGAGCAGCTTCGCCGGATCGATGGGATCGGCAGGGGCGCGGAAGCGTCCGCGCTCGGCCGCCTCGCGGAGCCATTCGCGCTCTTCGGGCACGAACACATGCGCGTAGTCGTAGCCCGTCGTCGAACAATAAATGCGGCGGAGCGCCTCGATGGCGTCGTAAGCGGTCGTGACGCCGTCGAGCGGACCGGAGACGAGATTCGCTGGAATGGCCCTGAGGTCTTCGTCGGTGACGCCATGGGTAGCGGCCAGGAGCGAGGGATCGCCAACTGGCGGACGTGTGCCGAGCGGATCGAGCCGAGCCGCGAGATGCCCGTAGCGCCGAATGGACTCGGCGAGGTTGACCGCGCCGACGACCTTCTCGAGCGGGATGGTGCCGGCCGCGGCAGCCGGTGATTCCTCGAGCGACGGCGGCGTCCAAAGCTCGAACAGCGCGCGCGTCTCGTCGTCTACAGACGACGGATTGTCGCGGTATTTCTCGTAGAGCTCGAGAACATACCCGCGATTGAGCCCGCTGAACTCCTGCCAACCAGACATAATCTCATTGATTTTAACCGATATTCGTTCAGGGGTCGGGGTTCGAGGTTCCCGTTCTCGGTTCAGTGTTCTGGGTTCAGGGGTTCAGGGTTCCGGGTTCAGCGTTCCTGGTTCGAAGGTGCCGGTTCAAGGTTCAGGTGGACGGCGCAGGACTGCGCAATAGCAACCACTTGTGTGAACTCCCTCCGAACCCAAAAGCAGAACCCTGAACCTTGAACCCTGAACCTTGAACCCTGAACCCTGAACTACTCCGCCCGCAGCGCCTCAATCGGGTCGATCCGGCTGGCGCGGGAGGCTGGGGCCCAGGCCGCGATGAGCGCCACGGCACCGAGAATGACCGTCACCACGGCAATCGTGACGGGATCGATGGCCCGGACGCCGAACAGGAGCCCCTCGAGCGCCTGTCCCGCGGCGACGAGCACCAGCAGGCCGATGGCCAAGCCGATCGCCGACAAGCGCAGGACCTGACCGAGAATCAGCCAGATCACGTCGCGCCGCTGTGCGCCGACGGCCAGGCGTACACCCATCTCCTGCGTACGGGCGGTGACGGCGTACGACATGACGCCGTAGATGCCGATCGCCGCCAGCACCAGCGCCAAACCCGCGAAGATGGTCAGGAGCACGGCCGAGATCCGTTGCTGAAACGATGACGTGGCGAGCGCCTCGTCGAGCGTTTGAATCATGTAGACCGGTTGTTCGGGATCGAGCGCCGACACGGTCTGGCGCACCGAGGGCAGCAGGGCGGCGGGTGACGCGTCGGTTCGCACCAGCACGAACAGCTGGTTCCACGCGGTCTGCTGTCGGACGGGAGTGTAGATCTCGGGCCGCACGGCCCGTGTGGCTCCGTTGTTGCGATAGTCAGAGACGACACCGACGATGGTCAGGAGCGGACCCGGGCGGTCGGCGCTGCCGAGCGAGAGGCGGCGCCCGATGGGATCGACGCCGGCCAGATACCGTGCCGCAAACGCCTGGTTGATCATCGCCACGGGCGGCGTGGCGAGGCGATCGGAGGGGCTGATGCTCCGGCCGGCACGCAACGGGACGCGCAGCGTGTCGAAGTAACCGGGCGAGGCGACGGTGACGAGCGCCGTCGGCATCGTCTGACCGCTGGCCGGCGCGCCTTCGAGCGCGAACTGCGTGGTGAAGGGCCCGGACGGCGGAAACTGCGAGGCGGCTGCGACCGCCCGCACACCGGGAAGCGCGGCGAGGCGCTCGGACAGCTCGATCGAAGAAGGCCCCGGCCGCGTCCCCAGGATACCGCTCCCACGGCAGCGTCAGCCGCATCGTCAGCACGCCGCTCGGATCGAAGCCGCGGTCGACGCGCTGCAGGTTGAGAAAGCTCCGCATCAGAAGTCCCGCGCCGAGCAGGAGCACGACCGACAAGGCGAGCTCCGCCACGACGAGCACGTGACGCACGCGGCGGCCACCGCGCGATCCGCCAGTCCGTGCGTCCGCCTTGAGCGATTCGTGCGGGTCGGTCCGGGTCGCTTGAAGCGCCGGCAGCAGGCCGACCAGCAGGCCGCAGACGATCGCCAGGAGCAGGCTCCATCCGAGCACCCGGAAGTTGATACCGGCCTCGAGTCCAAGCGTCTGAAACTGACCCGGGATGAGCGCGCCGGCCCCCTGCAACCCGACCCACGCGATCACCAGGCCGACGGCGGCCCCGCCGATCCCGAGGAGCACGCTCTCGGTCAGGACGAGACGGATGAGCCGCCAGCGAGCGGCGCCGAGCGCCAGACGGACCGCGAGCTCACGCTGGCGCGTCGACGATCGCGCGAGGAACAGGTTGGTCAGGTTCGCGCAGGCGATGAGGAGCACCAGCCCGACGGCGCCGAGGACCATGAACGCCGCCGGGCGTATGTCCCTGAGCAGCGCCGCTGCCCACGGCGTCGCCGTGAGCCGCCAGGTCTGGTACTCGGCGAACCGCTCCTTCTCGGCCTGCCGCGACCCGCCCGGCGATCGCCGCGAGCTCGGCGTTGGCCTGCTCGAGAGACGCATCAGGCGCGAGCCGCGCGAGCACGTTGAACTGGCGCCGGTTGCGCGGAACGGTCAGCGGATCGCCGCCCCAGGGAATCCAGAGATCGGTGCCGATGAGAACCAACCCCGGCGGCATGACGCCGACGATGGACGCCGCGCGTCCGCTGATGCGAATCGCGCGCGTGAGGATCGCCGGGTCGCCGCCAAAACGGCTCTGCCAGAGCCGATGGCTGATGATCGCCACCGGTGGCCCGTTCGGCCCGAGCTCCTCCGCGGTGAAGCCGCGACCGAGGGCCGGCGCCATGCCGATCACGGGAAACAGATCGTCGAGCAGAAGAGCCGTGAACACGCGCTCCGGGACGTCGCCGCCGGAGATGTTGCGATTGCCGAGATCGAACGAGGCGGCGTGCGCGAAGGTCTTGTTCGCGCGGATGTCGAGATACTCGGCCGGTGACAACGCCTCGACGTAAGTCGTCTCGGCCGACAACTTGGGAAAAGCGACGCCCACCGCCACGAGTCGATCCGGCTGCGGATAGGGGAACGGGTGAAACACGAACCCGTCGAGCAGGCCGTAGATCAGGCTGTTGCCGCCAATCGCCAGCCCGAGCGAGAGGATGGCAACCGCGCTGAAGCCGGGACGACGAGCAAACTGACGCAGCGCGTACCGCAGATCCTGGAAGAGCGTATCCATCTCGGTCCTCTTTCTGGGTGGAGGCAACATCGGCAAGCCGGCGCGCGCCGCCGGCCTGAGCGCGTGAGCCACCTGGCGCCGGCGCAGGCGGAGTGCGGTCGTCAGCACGTCGCACACGGTGTGGGTGACGAAGCGAATGAAGCCGGTCAGGCCGCGATGGCTCCCTGACGCTCGCTCCGATCCGACAAGGTCGAGCATCTCGGTCGCGTAGCGATCGCGGAAGGAAGCGGGATAAAGCCAGAGCAGCGCGCGCAGCAGCCTGGTCATGCCAGACCCTTCCCGAGGCGCGGGTTCGCACGCGCGTCGTCAACAAGCTGGCCGAGCGCGCGCAGTTCCTTCCTGAGCGACGTCCAGCCGCGGTCGGTCAGCTGGTAGTAGCGCCGCTGCGCCTCTTGTCCGTTGGCCGGCTCGGCGGCCGGTGCCGGCGCCTCTTCGATGAGCCCTCCGTCCTCGAGACGCTGGATTGCTTCGTACAGGGTGCCCGGCCCGAGCCGGATCGCACCTTCGGTGCGCTGCTCGACCGCCTGCTTGATGGCGTACCCGTGCCTCGCGCCATCGGCGAGCGCGAGCATGATGTGCAGAACCGGAAGGGACGGCGCTTTGACACGTGGCATAGACGTGTCGTTAGACGATATGTTGGCGGTGGGAGTTTACTTTGGGCTGTTGGGCTCTGGGCTCAGGCATCGGGCAAGACCGCGGACCAGTTGAGCCGAAGGTTTGCCTGGGTTCCTAGATCCCAGAGCCCAGAGCCCTAGAGCCTGGCCCTAGCGCCGCCGCGGCATGCTCAGATTCTTCCACTCAGCCGACCGTAAGTGCTTGGCCATAAAGACGATTTGGCCAACATGGTAGGCGTGGTGGGTCATCTGCCGGTCGAGCTGCGACAAGGCCGGGAGGGCTTCCCCGCGGACCCGGACCTCCTTTAAGAGATCGGCCGGACCCAGGGCGTCGAGGGTGGCGAAGAGACGTGCCCAACCGCTCTCCCAGTCGGCCATGATGGCCGCGCGGCCGGGATTCCCATCGATCTCGAACTCCCCATCGCGGTTGCGGTCCGGTTTCTCGCCGTCGGTCGTGAGGAAGTCAGTGAACCGCGACCGGAGGTTCCCGGCCACGTGCTTCATGATGACCGCCAGGCTGTTCGACTCGACGTCGAGCGCGACGACGAGCTCGTCGTCTGTGACCTGCGCAACCGCGTCTTCGGCGAGCTTCTTCAGCTTCCGGAACTGCAGCCGGACGTCATCGAGATACGCCGTGGCGACATCCATCTCAGGACCTCACTCTTCAAACGGCTGCGGCGCTTCCGGCATCGTCGGAACGATTCGGGTGAACTGGCCCCGCTGCAGGAGCTCGCGGCCCTTCCCGCCGCGGCCCGTGACCTGGTACTTCGCCGTGCTGATCGTCTGCTCGGCGCCCCGGGTGGTCTCAACCACCATGAGATCACGGTCGCCGGACGAGGCGATGAAACCGAGGACGCGATCGGCTTTCGAGTCGAGCTTGATGAGGATGACGCCGCGGCCCGGGCCCGACAGGAAGTTCACTTCCTCGACCTTGCAGAGAATCGCGCGGGCCTCTCGCGTCGCGGCGATCAGAATCTCGCCGCCGGTCACGCGCGCCACGCCCACGACTTCGGCGCCGTCGGCCGTCCGCGCGAAGCGCCGGCCGGCGCGGGTGCTCGGTTCGACGAAGGGTTCGAGGCTGAAGCGCATCGAGTAACCGTCGCTCGTCACCGCGACGGCATGCACGGGCGGCTCCGCGCCTTCCTTCTTCGCCGTAATCGTGCCGGCCACGCGCGGGTCCAGGCTGAGCGCGGCGACGATCTTCTCGCCGTCCTTCAGCTTGAAGAAGCGTTGGATCGGCTCGCCATAGCCGGTGGATGCCGGGAGGTCGATGAGCCGGGCGGTGTAGGCGACGCCGAAGTTGCTCAGAAACACGGCCGAGGCGCGCGTGCTCCCGGGCAGCACCGCCAGGACCGCATCGCCTTCGCGCACGCGGGTCGACGAGACGTCCTTGACTTCCTTCTGACGCTTGACCCACCCGTCGCGCGAGACGATGACGACGTTGTCTTCCTCGACGATGAAGTCCTCGGCGGTGTACTCGGCCTCGCCGGCGTCAGAGGCGATGGCGGTCCGCCGCGCGTCGCCGTACTTCTTCTGGATCTCTTCGATCTCGACCTTGACGACACCCCATCGGCCCGGCTCGTCCTTGAGGAGCGTCGTGATCTGGCGCGCGCGCCGGCGCTTCTCCTCGAGTTCCTTGCGGATGATGAGGATTTCGAGCCGCGCCAGGCGATAGATCTTCAGCTCGAGGATCGCATCCGTCTGATCCGCGTCGAGCTCGAACCGCTTGATGATCTGCTGCGCGGCGTCGGCCTTCCCCTCGGACTTGCGGACGATCTTCAGGATTTCGTCGAGGGCGTCGAAGACCTTCTCGAAGCCTTCGAGGATGTGGACGCGCTTGCGGATGGCTTCGAGCTCGTGCTCGAGCCGCTTGGTGACGACTTCGAGCCGGAAGTGGAGGAAGTGCCAGAGGATGGCGTGGAGGTCGAGCCGTTCTGGCCGCCCGATCTCGGGATTCTCGGTCGGGATGAGGCACGTGAGGTTGACGACAAAGCTCGTCTGCAGCGGCGTGTGCTTGAAGAGATACGCCATCACCATCTTCTCGTCGGCGTCCTTCTTCAATTCGAGCGCAATCCGCACGTCGTCGGTCGAGACGTCCCTGACGTCGACGAGGGGCGGCAGTTTGCGCCCGGCCGCGATGTCGCCGATGCGTTCGACGAGCGCGGACTTGTTGACGGTGTAGGGAACGCTGGTGATGTAGATCGTCTTGCCGGAACGCGTCGCCGGCCCTTCCTCCCAGGTGGCGCGCAAGCGGATGGCGCCCGAGCCGGTCTTGTAGATCTCCTTGAGCTCGTCGGGCGAGTTGAGCATCTGGGCGCCGGTCGGAAAGTCGGGGCCCTTGACGTAGCGACAGAGCTGCACGCTGCTCAGGTCCGGGTTGTCGAGCAGCTTGATGAGCGCGGTGCACACCTCGTTGAGGTTGTGCGGCGGGATGTTCGTCGCCATGCCGACGGCGATGCCCGTGGCGCCGTTGATGAGCAGGTTGGGCACCCGCGACGGCAGGACCACCGGTTCCGTCTTGGTGCCGTCGTAATTGGGACGGAAGGGAACGGTGGACTGATCGATCTCGATGAGGAGCTCATCGCTCAAGCGCGCCAGGCGACACTCGGTGTAGCGCATGGCCGCGGCGCCGTCGCCGTCGAGCGAACCGAAGTTGCCCGAGCCGTCGACGAGCGGATACCGGAGCGAGAAGGGCTGGGCCATGCGGACCAGCGTCTCGTAGAGCGCGGTGTCGCCATGGGGGTGATAGTTGCCCATGACGTCGCCGACGACCTTGGCGCACTTGCGGTGCTTGACGTCGGCGGTCAGGTTCTGCTGCCACATCGTGTAGAGGATGCGGCGCTGCACCGGCTTCAGCCCATCGCGCACGTCGGGCAGCGCGCGCGAGGTGATGACCGATAACGCGTAGTTGAGGTAGCGCGTCTGCGCCGCCTCGTGCAGCGAGACGACCTCGGGACCGCTGTCCCCGGATCCTGCGCCACCGTCGATTACGTCCGCACCGCCGTCATCGAACAGCGACGCGCCACCCTTCTTCCGTTTCGCCAACGAGTGTCCTCCGTTCGACTGAGGATAACAGAGTGACCTGTCGCGGGCATCGCGGAGGCACCGAAGAGATCTTCACATCCCGGTAAGCGGACCACCGACGAATTGGCGCGTGCGTCGCAGCCGGCTCTCTGTCATCCTCGTTCATCCATATGTTCCGATATCTCCACCTCGACGTCTTCACCGATCGCCGCTTCGAGGGCAATCAGCTCGCGGTGTTCCCCGAGCCGCAGGGACTGACCGCTGACCAGATGCAGCGGATCGCCAAGGAGATGGCCTTCTCCGAAACGACCTTCATCTTCCCGCCCGAGCGCGGCGGCGACGTCCGGATGCGCATCTTCACGCCAGGCGAGGAACTACCGATGGCCGGCCACCCGACGATCGGCAGCACCTTTGCCCTGGCGATCGAAGGCACGATTCGTCCTGGCCAGGAGCGGTTCGTCTTCGAGCTGGGTGTGGGACCGACACCGGTATCGCTCGAATGGAACGAGACCGGGTTGGCGTTTGCCTGGATGACGCAGCAGTTGCCAACATTTGGTGCCGTCATCGCTGACCGCGACGCGCTCGCCGTCGGCCGTCGGGGTCTCGGCCGGGGCTCTGATCGAAGGCAAGCCGGTCCAGAGCGTCTCGTGCGGCGTGCCGTTTCTGTTTGTCCCGCTCGCGACCCGGGCGGCGGTCGACACGGTCGCCATCGACCGGAAGGCGCTGGCGAAATGCGCGGCCGGCGCGGGCCTTGCCGAGTTGCCAGTCTTCTTCTTCACGCCCGAGCGCGCCGCCACCGGCGAGGAAACCGTCTACAGCCGGATGCTGGCGCCGGGATTCGGCATCGCGGAGGACCCGGCGACCGGTGGCGCAAGTGGTCCCCTGGGCTCGTACCTGCTGCATCACAAGCTGGTCGCGCCCGACGTGGCGCGGGGCATGTTGAGCCTTCAGGGCGTGGCGATGGGCCGCCCGAGCCGCATTCACATCTCGATCGACAGCGAACAGGACCGCATCACGCGCGTCCGCGTCGGCGGGGTGTCGGTGCTCGTCGGGGCGAGGAGAAGTCTCGTCTGACGGTCGTGGACGGTCTTCGTCGAATGAATCGTGACTGTGCGACGTGCTCGGCTACTCGACGACGAAGGCTGGCACCTGGCCGCCGCCGGAGGTGACGTTGGCGAGACCAGTCGCGCTCAACCGCGTGAGGTAGCCGCCCATGCGGCCGCGAAACAGGTACGGCGCCAGGTCCACCAGCATGTCGGCCATCGTGATGCGGCCCGTGGCATCGAACTGGGGAAAGATCTCGCGCCGGACGGGAATGCGCTCCTGCACAATCCACGTGCCGTACGGGATCCTCGAGCGCCGATTCGAGGGCCGTATCCCACTCGCCCTCGGTCATCTCCCACCCGAGATTGACACCCTTGCCGCCGTACTCGTCGTTCGGCTTCAGCACCAGGTGCTCGCGCCAGGCGCGGGCGAGCGCCAGCAGATCGCCCCGCCAGTCGCCCTTCTGCGTTTCCACATCGTCGAGCACCCGCGTCCACGGAACGTGCGCTTGAATCACCGCGCGCTCGCTGCTGGAAAAGAGCGCTTCGTAGGCCGGATCGGTCAGGATGGCGAAGAACGCCTTCTTGTGCGCCAGCTTGCAGCGGAAGGAATTGGCCATGCACACGGCCCGCGCCGCGCACGCGTCAACGAGGGCGCGGCATTCGCAAGGGCTTGGCCAGGATGTCGTTGACGAGGACGCGCCGGTACACGAGATCGATCTTCGTGCCTTGGGCGGTCAGGGCGCCGCTCGCGAACACCAGCTCGCGCGGATCGCAGACAATCGTCGGTCACCCCGCCGCGGTAAAGGCGTCGCGCAGGATCTCGAACTCGGTCCAGGTCGGCACGTCCCGCCAGTCGACGATGGCCATCGTCGGGGGCGTCGCGGTGCCACCCCACTCGTGGTAGCTCGCCATGAGCGCCCCGAGGAGCGCGTCGATGACCTTGTGGAACCGCACCTCCCGCGTCGCGCGGAAGCGTCCCATCGCGGCCGTCGCGTCGAAGAGCTCGCACAGCCGCTGCGTATAGCCGATGCCGGCCGGCGACTCGGCGTTGTACTCGGCGAAGTGCAGGGCGTCGGGCAGCAGAAACGCGTCGAGGCGCGACGTCGTGCTCGCGGTCGGATACCCGGGCTCGATGTCGACGAGGGCGTCCTCGGCCTCGGTCATGCCGAGATGGTCGTAGATGTCGTCGGACTCGAAGGCCGCGCGGATCACGCGCTCGCCGAGGAGCGCAATCGTCTCGGCTGCCACCCGGATGCGCGCTTCGTCAGCGGCGCTCAGAAAGAAGGGCCGCAGGAACGGACAATGGACACGCTGACCGAAGGTCAGCTTCTTCGCGCGCATCGACGAGGCGAACGCGGCCGTGAACCGCGGCGTCAGTTCCTCCTCCGGCCGGAGCAGTGCGTGCCAGTCGCCTATGAGATCCATGGTCGAGTGGGTCGGGAATCAGGGAAGGCCGGGAGCGCCGGTAAAGCCTGAGGCCGGGCCGATACCGAGCATCTCTTCCCACCGCGGCCAGCATTGCGCGGGGTGGCCGTTCAGCGCGCGATCGACGACGAGGTGCGCCATCTTCTCGACGACGTGCGAGAAATAAAACGGGGTGATGCGATCGCGTTCGAAGTCAGGCGCGGGATTGAGGTAGTCGATGGCGTAGGGCACGCCGTCCTGGACCGCGAACTCGATCGTGTTCATCTCGTACCCGAGCGCGAGGTTGATGAGCTGCGCATCGCGGACCACGCGCGAGCCGACCTCGGCCGACAGGTACTCGTGCTCGACGAGGTACCTGCGCTCGCGCGGGTCGTAGGCCACCGGCGTGATGTCGGTCTTGCCGAACGTGAAGCAGCGGACGTAGTGATCGAAGTTGATGAACTGCTGCAGCGTCATGCAGTACGGCGCCGTGCGATCGTAAGCCTCGAGCAGCTCGCGCTTGTCCGCAACCTTGTAGACATGCTTCCAGCCGCCGCCTGAATAGGGCTTGAGGATCGCCGGCCGGCCAACGTAGTCGAGCAGCGCGTCCCAGTCGATCGGATAGACCAGGTTGTGCAGCGATTCGCCCGTGAGGTCGATGTCTGCCGGGTAGCCCTTCTGCGGCAGCAGCACGGTTCTGCGGAATGGCAACGCCGAGCTTGGCCATCACCGAGTAGTTGAAGTACTTGTCATCGGCCGTCCACCAGAACGGGTTGTTGATGACGTAGGTACCCTGCAGCACGGCATGCTTCATCGCGCCGCGGTAGTACTCGACCTCGTGCGAGATGCGATCGACGATCACGCGATAGCGCGCCTGCTCGTCCATCTTCGTGCCGGCGAGCCTCACCATCTGGCCGGTGATGCCGTGCGGCGCCCCGAGCTCGTCCACCCGCTGGATGAACGCGGGCGGAAAGCTGTGCTCCCGGCCGCAGAGAAGCCCGACGACCTGTGGTGCCCGCTGCTGCTGCATGACGACCCTCGACCTCGTCTGCTCGGCTTCGCGTTATCCTGGGCATCGTGTGGCTCGTGACAGTCCGTTTTGTGACGACTCCTGTCCGTGGTTCGCCCCTCGGACTCCCTGACGTGTCAGTCCACCCCATCGCGCGTCTGCCGGACCACGTGGTGAACGACCGCCTTCAGATCGCCCGTCTGCCGGAACACCGCCAGTTGCTGATCGGCGCTCGTCCCCTCGCTGAGCACGGTATGGACATGCTCCACGGCGCTCCGGCTCCCCAAGTCGTCGACGACGTCATCGATGAACTCGAGCAGCTCGACCGCGAGGTCGCGCATCGGCACCTCCGCGCGGCGGCCGAAGTCGATGAGCTTGCCGTCGAGACCGTAGCGCGCGGCGCGCCACTTGTTCTCTTCGATGAGCGCGCGCCGGTAGATGCCGGAAGCCCTGGTTGCGAATGCGCAGGCGGTAAAGCTTGACCACGATGGCCTGGACCAGCGCGCCGAGCATGACCGCCGTCTCCGGCCGCGTCGGCACGTCGCAGACGCGGAACTCGAGCGTCCCGAAGGTCGGGTGCGGCCTGACGTCCCACCAGATCTTCTTCGCATCGTCGATGCTGTGCAGATCGACGAGCAGCTGGATGTAGTTCTCGTACTCGCTCCAGGAGTCGAAGTGGTCGGGGACGCCGGTGCGCGGGAAGCGGCGAAAGATGGTCGTGCGGTACGACTTCAGGCCGGTGTCGCGGCCCATCCAGAACGGTGAGCTGGTCGAGAGCGCAAGCAAGTGCGGCAGGAAATAGCGCACTTCGTTCATCAGATCGATCATGACCGACCGATCCGGCAATCCGACGTGCACGTGCAGACCAAAAATCAGGAGCGAGCGCGCCAGCTGCTGCAGTTCCTCGACGATGTTGTCGTAGCGGACACCGGGCGAGATGATCTGATCTTCCCAACGCGAGAAGGGGTGCGTGCCGGCCGCCGCTACCGCCAGCCCGACGCGCTCGGCGGCATTCGCCAGCTCCCGCCGGTTGCGGTAGATCTCCTCGCGCAGCTCGCTGACATCGGCGCAGATTTTGGTGCCGACCTCGACGATCGACTGGTGCATTTCGCGCTTGATCTGGTCCCCGAGCATCGGCCCACTCGACGCCAGGAGCTCGGATACGTGCGACCGCAACTCTCCGCTCTGCGGATCGACGATCTGGAATTCCTCCTCGACGCCGAGGGTGAAGCGATGCACGAGGGGAATGATACTTCAGTCGTTCGGTCGGCGAGTCGGGAGTCACAGTCCTCAGTCTCAGTCGTCAGTCCGAGTCGTCAGTCCCGGTCGTCAGTCCCGGTCGTCAGTCCGTTGGCCCTCCTGGTGCTGGCATTCCCGATGCAATTCGGAGGGAAACATGGCCCAGCGGGTCGAAGATCTGAAAGTTTGGCAACGTGCGCAGGAGTTTAGGGTGGCAGTAAATGCGATCATCGACCGGTCGGGGTTTCAGCGGGATCGGGGATTGCGGGACCAGTTGAAGGATGCGGCCGACTCGATCATCTCGAACATCGCCGAGGGGTTCGAGCAACCGACCGACCGAGCGTTTGCCGATACCTGTTCATCTCCAAGGCCTCGACCGCGGAGGCCAGGAAGAGGCTGCTGATGGCGTGCCACAAGCGGCTACATCACGACGGAGGAGTTCGACGTCCCGCAACGAGATCGGCGACGAGGTGGCCCGAATGACAACCGGCCTGATCAAGTATCTGGTGAAGAGCGACCGCCGCGATCGTGGGCTCGGACCGGGCCAGCGCACCAAGACGCTGATTAGGAGCCCGGCCTGACGACTGCCGACTGGGACTGACGACTCGGACTGACGACTCGGACTGACGACTGTGACTGACGACCCCCGACTGCCGACTGACGACTGGCTCATCGACGCCGCCAACTTCCCCGGCGGCCACGCTCCCGGCATTGCCTTCCCCCGCTCGACGGCAGATGTCATCGACGTCCTGCGCTCGTCTTCAGCGGTTCTGCCGATTGGCGCCCAGTCCTCCCTGACCGGCGGTGCCACGCCGATGGGGGAAACCATCCTCGCGACCACGAAGATGACGCGCGTCATCGACGTCGGGCCTGGCCTGATCACGGTCGAGCCGGGTGTCACCGTCGCGGCGATCCAGGAACAGCTCGCGGACGTCGGCGCGTGGTTTCCGCCGGCGCCCACCTTCACCGGCGCGTTTGCCGGCGGCATCGTGGCGACGAACGCCGCCGGGGCGGCCACTTTCAAGTACGGCAGCACGCGTGACTGGGTCGAGGCGGTGAAGGTCGTACTCGCCGACGGCACGGTGCTCAGCTTGCGGCGGGGGCGCAGCGGGCCGAGCATGGCCGTCTGGTGATCGAGACGGCGAGCGGGCGCGTGTCCGTGCCGGTGCCGACGTATCGCATGCCGGACGTCGCGAAGCGATCCGCCGGATATCACGCCGCGCCAGGGATGGACCTCATCGATCTCTTCATCGGGTCGGAAGGGACGCTCGGCGTCATCACCGAGATCTCCTTCAGAACGATCTCCCCGGCGCCGAACATCGTGCTGGCGTGGATTCCATGCGCGGACGAGGCGCAGGGGCTCGCGCTCGTCAAGGACTCTGCGCGACGCGTCGATCGCGACGCGGCAAACCGGCGCGGTGGATGGACTCGACGCGTGCGCCATCGAGCACATGGACCGCCGGTCGCTCGAGATCCTCCGGGAAGACGGCGCGAACACGCGGCACAACGTCTCGATACCCGATGGGGCGGCGCTCGCGCTGCTGGTGCAGCTGGAGCTCAACGCCGAGACGGACGCCGCGCAGGCGTTCGAGCAGATTCAGGCTGCGCTCGGGGCCGCGCCGGGCAAGAGCCCTCTGGGGCATTTCTGCCGCGTGCTGGAGCGCGCCGGAGTCCTCGCGGACGCCGAGCTGGCACTGCCGCACGACCGACGGCGCGCGGCGGATCTCCTCGCCGTTCGCGAAGCCGTGCCGGCCGGGGTGAACCAGCGCATCAGCACTGCCAAGCGAACGCTCGATGCCAGAATCGAGAAGACCGCCGGAGACATGGTCGTGCCCTTCGAGCGGTGCGGCGAGATGCTGGCCATCTACCGGCAAGGCTTCGAGTCGCGCGGGCTCGACTACGCGATCTGGGGGCATCTGTCGGACGGCAACGTCCACCCCAACGTCATCGCGCGCTCGTACGACGACGTGGTCAAGGGGAAGGACGCCATGGTGGAGTTCGGGCGGCACGTCGCCCGACTGGGCGGCTGCCCGCTCGCCGAGCACGGCGTCGGCAGGAACCCGGTCAAGCAGGCGCTGCTGCAGCAGCTTTACGGCGCTGCCGGCATCGCCGAGATGCGCGCCGTCAAATACGCACTCGACCCTGGGAATCGCCTCGCGCCGGGAGTAATCTTCCCCACCAGCTGATTGGCCCATGAACCAAGAACCCGAACCTCGAACGTCGAACCCCGAACACCGAACTCGCTCCAAGTGGGCGCTCTTGCGTCAGCTCGCGACCGGCACCGATGGCACCGGCACGGAAGCCATGACCGATCTGACGCACGCGCTTCGTCCGCGCCACGAGACCGCAGACGTCACGCGCTCGATCTGTCCGTACTGCGCGGTCGGCTGCGGCCAACTCATCTTCCACCAGGACGGAAAGATCGTGTCGGTGGAAGGCGATCCGGAATCACCGATCTCCGAAGGACGCCTGTGCCCCAAGGGCGCCGCCACCTACGAGCTCCTGACGCACGCCGCGAGGGCGACGCGTGTGAAGTACCGCGCCCCGGGGGCGACGGGATGGACCGAGCTCGATCTCGAGACCGCGATGGACATGGTGGCCGAGCGGACCTGGGCGGCGCGCGAACGGCACTTCGAAGAGCGGCGTGCCGTCGACGGCGTGGAATATCCGCTGATGCAGTGCGCGTCGGTCGCGCACCTCGGCGGCGCCACACTCGACAACGAAGAGAACTACCTGATCAAGAAGCTGTTCACCGGTGGCCTGGGAATGGTGGCGATCAGCAACCAGGCCCGCATATGACATAGCTCCACGGTGCCCGGTCTGGGCACCTCGTTCGGACGGGGCGGCGCGACGACCGCGCTTCAGGACCTGCAGAATTCCGACGCCATCCTGATCATGGGATCGTCGATGGCCGAGAACCACCCCGTCGGTTTCAAGTGGGTCGTCGACGCGCGCGAGAAGGGCGCGACCATCATCCACGTCGACCCGCGGTTCACGCGCACGTCGGCGATGGCCGACATGTGGGCACCGCTGCGCGCCGGGAGCGACACGGCGTTCTTAGGCGCGATGGTGAACTACGTGCTCACGCACGGCCTCGAGTTCCGGGACTACGTGGTCGCCTACACCAACGCCGCCACGATCATCGACGCCGCTTACGTTGGCCCCGAGGATCTCGATGGTCTCTTCTCGGGCTGGGACGCGAACGACCAGCAGTACTCCACACGGTCATGGGCCTACGCGAAGGACGAGGCTCCCGATCCAACGCTTCAGCACCCACGCACGGTCTTTCAGATCCTGACGCGCCACTTCGCCCGCTACACGCCGGCGATGGTGGAAGAAGTGTGCGGCGTGCCGGCGGACTCGTTCCTGCGCATCGCCAGCGCCTTCTGCCGCGCGTCTGGACCGGAGCGCACCGGTGCCATCTGCTACGCCGTCGGCCTCACGCAGCACTCGGCCGGGGTGCAGACCATCCGGACGGCAGCGATTCTGCAGCTGCTGCTCGGCAACATCGGGCGTCCCGGCGGCGGCATCCTCGCGCTGCGCGGCCATGCGTCGATTCAAGGCTCGACCGACATCCCGACACTCTTCGACATCCTGCCGGGCTATCTGCCGATGCCGTCGTTCGGCGCGAACGATGCCACGCTCGACGGTTATGTCAGCACACATCGATCGCCCGCGGGGTGGTGGGCAAACTTCGACAAGTACGCCATCTCGCTGCTCAAGGCGTGGTACGGCGACCAGGCGACAACAGAGAACGAGTTCGGCTTCGGCTGGCTGCCCCGCATCAGCGGGGATCACTCCCACTTCGGCTACTGGCTCGACATGGCCGACGGCCAGCCGACGAACGCGCGCGATCGACGCACGAATCGCCTCGAGGGCCTGTTCGTGATGGGACAGAATCCGGCCGTCGGCGCGCCCAACGCGCGGCTCGAACGCCGCGCCCTCGCCAACCTCGATTGGCTGGTCGTGCGTGACATGGTCGAGACCGAGACAGCGACGTTCTGGCTGGATTCTCCTGAAGTCGAGCGCGGCGAGCTGAGGACCGAAGCGATCGCCACCGAGGTCTTCTTCTTCCCTGCGGCCGGACACGCCGAGAAGGAAGGCTGCTTCACGAACACGCAGCGCTTGCTGCAGTGGCGCGACCAGGCCGTCAATCCACCCGGGGACGCGCGCAGCGAAGCCTGGTTCGTCTACCATCTCGGCCGCCGGCTCAAGGCGCGCGCCGCTCGCGAGCCAGGTCTTCGCCATCAAGGGTTGAACGCGCTGACGTGGAACTACCCCACGCCGGGCCCGTACGGCGAACCAGACATCGACGCCGTGCTCCAGGAGATCAACGGGCGTTCGACAGTGACGGGGACGCTCGTCGACGGCTTTCGCAGCCTGGCCGCGGACGGCAGCACCGCCTGCGGATGCTGGATCTACTCCGGCGTGTATCCTTCGCCAGGCCGCAACCGGGCGCGCGAACGCCAGGCGTCCGGCCCGTACGGCCACGGCTGGGGATTCACCTGGCCCGCGGATCGCCGCATCCTCTACAACCGTGCCTCGGCAAAACCGGACGGCACGCCGTGGAGCGAGCGCAAAAAGCTGGTCTGGTGGGACGGGGTGGCCGAGCGCTGGACCGGACTCGACACACCGGACTTCACGCGCGACAAGGCGCCGGACTACATTCCGCCGCCGGGGGCCAAGGGCGACGCCGCGCTCCGCGGCGATGCCCCGTTCATCATGCACGACGACGGGCTCGGCTGGATTTGGGTGCCGAACGGCCTCAAGGACGGCCCGCTGCCGGCGCACTACGAGCCCTTCGAATCCCCGGTCAGCAACCGGCTGTATCGCCAGCAAGTGAATCCGTCCGCGGACCGGAAAGCGCGCCGCGACAACGCCTACGCCCAGTCGCCCGGAGACCCTGACTACCCGTATGTCCTCACGACCTACCGGCTGACCGAACATCACACCGCCGGCGGCATGTCGCGCACGCTGTCGCACCTTGCCGAGCTCCAGCCCGAGCTCTTCTGCGAGATCTCGCCTGTCCTCGCACAACTGGTCGGGGTCGAGAACGGCGCGTGGGTTCGCGTGTCCACGGCGCGCGGGACGATCGAAGCTCGCGCGCTCGTTACGCCGCGTCTCCAGCCGCTCACGGTGCACGGCCGCCTCGTCCACCAGGTTGGCCTGCCCTATCATTTCGGCGGCCGCGGCCTCGTGCGCGGCGATGTCGTCAACGACCTCGTCGCCATCTCGGAAGAACCGAACGTGAGGATTATGGAAGCCAAGGGACTACTCTGTAACGTGATCGCGCGCGACCCATGCCAGTAACGGCCTTCCTCACCGACTCGACGCTCTGCATCGGCTGCAAAGCCTGCGAGGTCGCGTGCAAGGAGTGGAACGGCGTTCCCGACGACGGGTTCGCGTTCACCGGCTTCTCGTACGACAACACGGTGAGCCTGGGGCACTCGACGTGGCGGCACGTCAAGTTCATCGAGCGCGGCGAGATGCCGGCCGACGACGCCAGCGCCTGCGGCCCGGCATTGATAAATGCCGGCTATCGCAGCAACTCCTTCCGCTGGGACTTCTCGTCCGACGTGTGCAAGCACTGCGAGAATGCCGGCTGCCTCGAAGCCTGTCCCACGGGATCGATTGTCAGGACCGAGTTTGGCGGCGTCTTCATCCAGCCCGATGTCTGCAACGGCTGCGGCTACTGCATCGTCTCGTGCCCGTTCGGCGTCGTCGACCGGCGGCCCGATGACGGGCGGGCGTTCAAGTGCACCTTCTGTTACGACCGCCAGAAGGCCGGGCTCCAGCCGGCGTGCGCAAGCGCCTGCCCGACGCAATCGATTCAGTTCGGCGAGATCGACGACTTGCGCGAGCGCGCCGCCCGCCGAGTCGAGGTTCTGCGCGAGCGCGGGATCGACGATGCCCGGGTGTACGACCCGCGGGATACGAGCGTCGGCGGCACGCACGCAATCTTCATCTTCCGTGGCGAACCAGAGGAGTACAATCTGCCGTCGTCTCCCGACGTGCCGACCGTCCACTTGCGGGCGGGCTGGCAGTCGGCGGCGGTTGCGGCCGGCCTGATGCTCGCCGGTGTCGCGGCCGCGTTCTTCACCCGTCGATCGCCGTCCGATTGATGCAGAAACTGATCCTGCTCGTACCCGCCGCCGCGCTGCTGGTGTTTGCGGGCGAGGGGATCTACCACGCCGCCCGCGGCCGCCAGGCGGTCACCCTGTCGTGCGATCAACTGGCGACCGAGCGGCCATCGTCGCCGCGATTGGCGGTCGCCGGCTGCGAAGTCAACTACGCCGGCGCGGGTTATCGCGAATCAGGCGGACAGATCGAGGAACTGTTCCTGCCCGCGCGTCCGGGCGGCGGTCGAGCCGTGCCGGCGCCGATCGTCATCGCCACGCGCGATCCCGGCGCCATCGCCCTGGCGCGCAGCGCCCTCGGAGCGGGCCGTGTGACGACAGGCGAACAGTCCCTCGAGGTCATGCGGCAAGTGGTCGATGCGCTGCACATCTCGACCTCGATCAACGGGCTGGTCAGGACCGGCATCATCGAGCGGTTGCGATCGCAACGGATTCTTTCCGGCCTGGCGCCGCCGATCGCCGCCAACGCAGTCATCGTGGATCTCAACGGCACGCCCAGTCTGGTGCGGCCTGGCATCGCCCTCGGCCTGGGCACGCTGCTCGCGTTTCTGGCCTTCTGGCCGCTCAAGCGTGAGCGTTCGGCCGATCGTCCCGGCGGTGCCTCCGCCAAGCCGTCGGGGTTGCCGCCGCCCGTGCTGCCAGCCGAGCGCGCGTCCAGTCAGTTCGATCCGGAGCTCGCCTTCGACGAGCTGTCCGGGCCGCGTCATGCGACCAGTCGCGCGCCGAGACCGAGCGCCCCATGCCGTTCCCGTTTCGCTGCCGCGCTTGCTCCTGCTCGCGCTCGATGTCTCGGCCGGTCCGGAGGCGATCGAGACGGCGCCGCCGCTCGGTACGCACGACGAGGTCGTGGCGATTCTGTGCGGCGTCATCCCCGATCTCGCCGTCGATCGCCTGCACGCCGTCCTGGCGCGTCCCGACGGATCGGTCAAGATCGCGCTCGGCCCGGACGACCCGGTGCCCACGGCCGTGCTCGAGGCGCGCGGCGAGGCTGGCGTCGCGCTCGTCAAAGAGGTGCTGTTGATGACCGGCTGGCGCGCGTTCGCGCCCAAGACGGGCCTCTTCGTCAGCGCCGGCGATCTCGAGGCGCTGGCGGCGCTCGCCGGCGAAGGGCCGGTCGTTTGAGCGATTACTACGGCCTGCCGAGTCTCAAGGCGCCGGTGTGGACGTGGGAGATTCCGGCCTACTTCTTCGTCGGCGGCGCCGCGGGTGCGGCGGCAGTCGTCGCCGCGGTCGCGCGCGTCGCCGGTGCCGATCCCGCGCTCGTGCGCGACGCGCGATGGCTTGCCGCAGTGGGCGGGGCAGCGTCGCCGGCCCTGCTCGTCTCGGACCTCGGACGACCCGAGCGCTTTCTCAACATGCTGCGCGTCTTCAAGCTGCGCAGCCCGATGTCGGTCGGGGCCTGGACACTCGTCGCCTTCTCGAACGCTGCCGGCGCCAATGCGTTCGCGAATGCCCTGGTCAGGACAAGTCGCGGTCGACTACCAATCCGAGTCGTCGCCAACGCTGCCGAGGTGCTCTCGGCTGCGACCGGGCTGGTGCTCTCGACCTATACCGGGGTGTTGATTGGCGCCACGGCCGTGCCGGTGTGGTCGCGCAACGTGTCTCTGCTGCCGGTTCATTTCGGCGCGTCCGGCGTCGGCGCGGCGGTGTCCATCCTCGAGCTGATGGGGCATCGCGATCGCGCGCTGAACGCGATCGGCATCGGTGCGGCGGCAGTGGAAACCGCCGTCGGAATCATCCTCGAGAGCAACGACGATCCCGCGCTCGATCCCATCAAGCAAGGATGGTCGGGGGAGGTGACACGGCTCGGTGGCGTGCTCTCAGGACCAGTGCCGCTCGCGCTGCGCGTCGTCGGAGGCCGCTCGATGACGGCGCGACGTATCGCGGCCGCGTCGACGATCGCCGGTTCGCTGCTGACGCGGGTCGGTTGGTTGGCGGCAGGACGGGAGTCCGTGAAGTAAAGAGTAGAATCCCGCCAATCGGAGGATTCCGATGCCCAGACACCTCCTCGAGTCGATCCGCGGAGTCGGTACCATCTACGCTGGCGAGGTATTGCTCCGCACGACGACGTACGATCTCTCACTCTGGTCGGACGACGACCAGCCGCGTCCGGAGGGCGAAGTGGTGACATCGATCGCCAGGGTCGATGGTCACATCGAGATCGGCGGCATCGCGGAGGCCGTCGTCCTCGCAGGTCCCGGCACGCTGACGTTGATGCTCGAAGACGGACGGCGTCTCGCATTCGAGCTGACGGGCACGGGCGGAGGCATCGTCGGTCGAGGCTGGTTGGCGTGAGTTCGGCGCGCCGAAGCCCGAGGGGCCCGGAATCACAGCTCTCTTTCGGCAAGGCGTCGGAACTCGTCAGGGACGGAGCGCACACCCCGCGAGGCTGACCCATAGTCCACCGCTTTCTCTCCGAAGCGCTTGCGGATCGCATCGACGGCCCGGTCTACTCGCGATCGCGCCACGCCTTTCTTTGTGCCAGGACGGCATCCTTCGTCGGCAAGCCCGAGCGGCAGCTCCAGTTGCACGATCGCATGCGCTTCGAGATTTGAGACGGAGATCGCCAGCAGCGAGATGGTCCTCTCGTCACGGTGATCCGTAAGGACGCCGCGCACCAAGTCCTCGGCGATCTCGGCGAGAGCCCTCGTTGCAGAAATTGGTGCTGACACCGTGAGCGATCGCGTGACCGAGCGCAAATTGGCGAAGCGCACGCGGACCGTGATCGTCCGGCCGGCCAGGGATTTGACGCGGAGCCGCGCGCCGATGCGGTCGGCGAGATGATGGAGCGTCGGTTTGAAGACGCGTTCGATCGCGGGCTGTCGGCCGAGCGCCGATTGTGCGCCGGCAGAGTGCGCGCGCCGGCGCGTCTGGATTCGGCGCGGATCGACGTTCCACGCGAGTGCGGTCAACTTTCTTCCCGCCGCGTGTCCAAGCAATCGCTCCACCGATTCAGGAGAGCTCTCCGCCAATTGACCGATCGTGGCGACGCCGATCCTGGCAAGCCGCGCCTCGGTGGCCGGACCCACGCCCCACATCAGTGCGACGGGCAGATCGTGAAGGAACTCGAGCTCAGTTTCTGGATCGACGACGACCAATCCATCCGGCTTCGCGACCTGCGATGCGATCTTCGCCAGGTGCTTGGTACGCGCCACGCCGATTGACATCGGTAAGCCAAGCTCGGCGCGCACGCGAGCCCGAACCGTCCCTGCGATCTCTGCCGGCGAACCGAAGAGATGCGTGCACCCTGCCACGTCGGCGAAGGCCTCGTCGATGGAGATGCGCTCGATGGCAGGCGTGAAATCGCTCAGTACTCGGATGGCGGCGTCGCCGAGGCGTTGGTATTCGTCGAAATGTCCGCCGACAAAAACGAGGTCGGGACAGAGTTGCCGCGCGCGCCGTCCAGGCATGCCGCTTCGTACGCCGAAGGCGCGCGCTTCGTAGGAGGCCGCGAGCACGACGCCGCCGCCGACCGCAATCGGCCTGCCGCTCAGGCGAGGGTCAAGCAGCTGTTCGACCGACGCATAAAAGGCGTCGAGGTCCGCATGGAGAATGGTGGCGGTGGAACCCATCTCGTTGCCTCCTGGCTCGTGATGGGCGAAAGAATGGCAAAAGTGCCGCTTCGGCAACGCCAGGGCAGGTCTTCACACCGCCGAGCTGAGAACGCAGACTTTCCTGCGTTCTCGGCACGGTGAAAAGCTTTGGGACCACGAACATCGCCGGCGTTCTGGTCAGCCCCGAGGTTACGCCCCGCCTTCTAGATCGCGACCGATCGAACCGGCAGCGCTCTCGCGATACAACCTGCCAGCCGCCGAACCGCGTCATCGATCGTGTTCGGCAGCACGCTCGAAAAGCACAGGCGCAGCTCCGACTCCCCCGCCGGATCGGGATAGAACGCGTGGCCGGGGACGAACGCGACACCGGCGGCCAGGGCCTGGTCGCGCAGCTCGCGCGTGCTCACGCCAGCCGGCACGCGGCACCAGAGGTACAACCCGCCTTGCGGCCGCGCGAAGCGCAGCGCGCCCGGCGGCACATGCCGCTGGATGGAGGCGATCATCATCGCGCACCGGCGCGCGTGTTCCGTTCGCAGGGTGCGCAGGTGCGAATCGAAGTTCCCGTCGCGAATCAGCCGCGCCATCGCGAACTGTCCGAGATTCTGCGTGTGGGGATCGAGCCGCTGCTTGATGATCGCAATCTGATCGACGATCGACGGCGCCGCCGACAGCCACCCGAGCCGCAGGCCCGGCGCCAGCACTTTTGAAAAGCTGTTCAAGTAGATGACGATGTTCTGGGCGTCGAGCTCGCGGAGCGAGGGCGGCGGCGCCTCGTTGAAGTAGAGCTCGCGGTAGGTCGCGTCCTCGACAATCGGCACCCGATACCGCTCGGCCAGCCGCAGCAGCTCGCGCCGCGCGCGGATCGGCATCGTCACGCCAGTGGGATTCTGAAACGTCGGATTGGTGTAAATCAGCTTGGGGCGGTAGCGCACGAGCACATCTTCGAGCTCGTCCATGTCGGCCTTCGCCACGTCCCACCCAATCAGCTTCGCGCCCGCGGCATTGAACGATTGAATCGCGCCCAGATACCCCGGGCGATCGACGATCACCGCGTCGCCCGGATCGATGAGGCAGCGGGCGAGGAGGTCCAGGCCCTGCTGCGCGCCGGCGAGCACGAGGACGCTCTCCGCAGGAACGCCGAAGCGTTCGGCGATCGCCTCGCGGAGCGCGGGCTGTCCTTCGGTGGGCCCATGCCGCCAGACGGCCAGGCGCTCGCGCTTGATGGCGTAGTCGATCGCCTGCTCGTACGCCTCGACGGGAAAGCAATCAATCGCCGGCTCGCCCGCCGCGAGCGACAGGAGACTCGCATCCGACGAGTGGCGGATGGTGTCGCGCAGCGTCGAGTCGCTCGATCGCAGCGCCGCGGCCGCGATCTTGCCGCGCCAGGCGAAGGGCGCGCCCGTTGGATCAGGCGCCGCACACACGAACGTCCCGCGGCCGACGTAGCCACGGAGGAGTCCGCGCGACTCGAGCTCGCGATAGGCGCTCACGACCGTGGTCCGGCTGATCTGGAGGCGCTGCGCCAGTTCACGTTCCGGCGGCACGCGGGCGCCCGACGGCAGGTCGCCGCGAGAGATCGCCGATTCGAGGAGGCTGACGAGGTGTCCGTAGAGGGGCCGAGTGGTCCGAACGAAATGGCGCTCGATCTGCTGAATCATGAGCCTTACCTTTCCAGCCGGCATAGACCAGGGTGGCTGGCACCTTCCCGGAGAAGGTGCCCGGCACCTGATTCTGGGAGTATGGCTCTGCCGGTCGCGGAATGGCCAATCCAATTCAGCATTGGGCGGCCGTCTGGCTATGCGCAGATTCGAATTACCGAACATTATTCGGCTAGCGTTGACGATTGGACTGGGACCAAGGACCTGATGGCAGGGACCAACCGCGCCGACGGCGCAAGCAGGCCGGTCAGCCGTTCGTGATCGCTTCGAACCGGGGCAGGCCGCGCAGGTTGTCGAGGTCGGGGTCACGCCGGGCGCGGGCGGCAGTCAGCGCGGGCAGCGAGGCATAGACGCGCTCGAGCACGTCGAGCGCGCGTTCGACGTCGCCCTCGCCGCGGCGCAGCGCCAGCAAGCAGGCGATGTAGTAGCGCGTGTAAGGATCGTCGGCGCCCTTGGCAACACGCGCGTCGAAGGCCTTGAGGGCGCGGTCGAAGAAGCGCGCGGCCTCCTCGGCCTTGCCCATGCGGTGATACGCGGCACCGATCTTCATCGTGATCTCGATGCTGGTGCGTTCCTTGAGCGCGTGGTCGCTCGAAGCCACGAATGCAAGCCCGCGCTCGTACTCGCGGATCGCCTCCTCGTAGCGGCCCTGCAGGTAGAACACATAGCCGAGGCGCGCGTTGGCGCCGACGACCTGCAACCCGGCATTGCCCGAGATGTACTGGTCCTGGAGCTCGACCGCGCGGCGGCAGATCGCCTCGGCCTCTTCGTACTTACCTTCCCAGGCGAGGAGCAACCCCAGCTGCAGGTACGAATAACCCGCCTCGGGATTGAGCGCAATCGCCTTGCGGAAGGCGGGAATCGCGGCGGCGAAGTCGCCCTTCCCGGCCCAGTGCGCGCGGCCGAGGGCCTGATACGCCTGGCCGTTCTCGGGTTCGAGCCGAATCGCTTCGTCGATCGACACGATGGCTTCGTCGACCTGGCCAAGATTGAGGAGCGCGGTGCCGAGCCACATGTGGGCGTCGGCGAGCTCGGGATCGATCTCGACCGCACGCCGCTCCATCTCGACGCCCTTGCGGACGAGATCCTGGATCGAGAGAAACGAGCCCTTCAGCGAGTAGGCGCCGCCGAGCGCGGCCCACGCCATCGCGTACTCCTGATCCTGACGGATGGCCTCTTCGAACGCCGAGATCGCGCGCTCGATGGAGTCGCGTGAGGCGAGGCGCAGGTTCATCATGCCGCGCGCGTAGCTCTCGTACGCCTCGACCGAACGGGTCTCGCGCTTCTCGATGTCGGCGATTTCCGTACCGCGCAACGCCAGGTTCAAGCCCTGACTGAGCTCGAAGACGATCTTGTCCTGGAGCGCGAAGATGTCTCCGATGCGCCCGTCGACTTTGACGGTCCGGCGGACCTCACCGGTGCCGACGTCGACGAAGTTGGCAGTGATGCGCACGAGCTCGCCGAGGCGCTGGAATCCGCCGACGACGACCCAGGTGGCGCCCAGCCGCCGGCCGACGTCAATCGCCAGCGACTCGTCGAGATGAGCGCCGGAGGAAAGATTCCGCAGCGCGTCGAAAACGCGCGCGCGGCCGATGAGCGTCAGGCCGTGGATGTTCTTGAGATCCGAGCTGACCGTCTCGGCGATCCCCGAACCAATCCAGTCGTCGGCGGGCTCGCGGGTAATGTTCGCGAACGTCATGACCGCCACCGAGCGCTCGATCGCGCTCGATGCCGACGAGCCGGCGGCGACGCGGCTGGTCGTGCCGCGCGGCACGGTGTCGAGCTCGCCGGCCACCTGGCGCAGATCCTGGTGCATGTCGCGTGCGGACTGATAGCGGAAGGTCGGCGATTTCTCGAGCGCCCGCGCGACGACGGCGTCGAACGACGGGGGCACCGACGCCGCGAGATGCGACGGGGGCGGCGGAATTTCGTGCAGGATGTGGTCGATGATTTCCGTCGGCGACGCGCCGACGAAGGGAATCCGCCCGGTCGCGAGCTCGAAGAGCACGATGCCGAGCGAGAAGAGATCCGTCCGGTGATCGACCGGCCGTCCGAGCGCCTGCTCGGGCGCCATGTACGACACGGTACCGACGACCATGCCGGCGATCGTGACCTGCGGCTGCGTGAGCCGGGCCGCCTCTGCGCCCTCGGGCCTCACGAACTTGGCCAACCCGAAGTCCAGCACCTTGACGAGACCGCGCTCGGTCCGCATCAGGTTGGCGCTCTTGACGTCGCGGTGCACGATCCCGCGGCTGTGTGCCTCGTCCAGGGCATCGGTGACCTGCAGACCGATCTCCACGACCTCGCGGATCGCCAGCGGGCCCTTCGCCACGCGCGACGACAGCAGCTCGCCCTCGACATACTCCATCACGATGAAGTCGGCGCCGCTCGATTCGCCGATGTCGTAGGTCACGGCGATATTGGGCGACCGCAACAGCGACGCGGCGCGCGCTTCGTTCAGCAGCCGTGCGCGGCTTTCGGGATCGGCTTTCAAATCGGCAGGCAGGAATTTGAGTGCGACCGAACGACCGAGGCGGACATCCTCCGCTCGATACACTTCGCCCATCCCACCGGCGCCAAGGCGCTCGCCGATGCGGTAGTGCTGAACGGTCGAACCTATCAACGTGTCCACGGTGTGTCTGGCTGCGGGGGCACCCGAACGGCGCCGCGCCCCCTATCTTACGACGCGCGCCCCGCACCAGGCGTTCCAAGTGCCGGGCTTGACCTTCCAATCGTGGAATGGTCTATCTCTTGGACAATGACGGCATTCGTTCGTACCTGGGTCAGTGCTACCCGCCTTTCGTTGTGCGCCGCCCTTCTCCTTTCTTGCGCGACGCCGGTCCCCGCGCAGACGCCCACCCCGGCGCCGCACGATCACGCCGCCATGCTGGCGGGATCGTCCTGGCACCTCATGCAGGACGGCGTCGTCTTCTTCAATTACAACGATCAAGGAAGCCCGCGCGGCGGCGATGAGCTGGCGGTCCAGAACTGGTGGATGGGGATGGCGGAGCGGCCGGCAGGGGCGGGCCGTCTGAGGCTCTCGCTGATGCTGAGCCTCGAACCGGCGACGCTCGGCGACGATGGCTACCGCGAGATTTTTCAGGTCGGCGAAACGCTCGACGACCGGCCGCTCATCGATCGCCAGCACCCGCACGACTTCCTGATGCAGGCCGCGGTCGTCTGGCGAACGCCGCTCGGGCGCGGCTACTCGCTGACGCTCGCCGGCGCACCGGTCGGCGAACCCGCCCTCGGGCCGGTGACCTTCATGCATCGGGCCTCGGCCTTCGAGAACCCCACCGCGCCGCTTGCCCACCACACGTTCGATTCCACGCACATCTCGATGGGCGTCCTGACAGCGGGACTCGACCGCGGGCGGTGGCAGGCGGAAGGCTCGCTTTTTCACGGCGGCGAGCCAGACGAACAGCGTTGGGATCTCATGGACCCCGGTCCGCTCGACTCGTGGTCCGTCCGTGGCTGGTTCCGGCCGACGACTGAGTGGACCCTGCAGGCATCGCACGGCTTCCTCAAGACTCCGGAAGCACACGAGCCGGGAGACATTCGCCGTACGACCGCCTCGGCCTCGTGGTCGCACGCGCGCACGAACGGCTGGACGGCTGCGACGGCCATTTACGGACGCAACAACAAAATCGGAGGCGACTTCAACGCGTTCCTCGCGGAGGCCACGCACACGTTCGGCGCCAACAGCGTCTATGGACGCTTCGAGTCGCTACAAGTCGAGAGTGACGTCTTGCGCTTCGGCGAGCACACGTTCGTCGGCACGTCGAAGCTCGTGGTGACGAAGTTCGCCACGTTGAAGCCCGTCGCGCACGAGCACGTACCGGAGAGCGGCGAAGGCCGCGACCTGCTGAGCACGCTCACGGTTGGCGGCGCACGCACGCTGGCGCGGCCCTGGGGCTGGGACCTCGGCGCGGGGGGAGACGTCACGTTCTATGCCGTGCCGGAAGTGCTGCGGCCGTACTACGGCGATAACCCGGTCTCGTTCCACGTCTTCTTCCGCATCCGTCCGCCGGCAGCGATGGGCCGGATGATGAACATGACGATGACGGGGAGATGAGCGGGGCTTACTTCTTGATCTTCGATCCCAGCCAGCCGTCCCGGAACGCCTTCTGATCTGGCGTCAGCGTTCCCCTGGTCGATTCGACCGTCACGGCCTCGAGCGACGGATCTTCCTTCAGCACGATCGTCGCCGTACCGGTCGCGCCGCCTCGCCGCTTGTAGGTGACGGTGAGGCGATCGCCCGGCTTGCGGGCTTTCACCGCCGCCTGGAGGACGCCGGCCGCGATCGCCTTGCCGTCGACGTCGACGATCACGTCACCCTGATCCAGCCCGGCCTCGAAGGCGGGCGACCCCCACGTGGTCAGGTTGTTGATCGTGCCGTTGCTGTCGGCAACCGACCCAAGCCACGCCGCACCCGGACTGCGCTTTCTGAGCACGTATCCGGCGCGCAGCAACAAGCGCGCGTAGTCGGCGACGTCTCGACCTTCGACGTACTTGTCGAAGAACTCGTCGGCGAAGGCACGATCGCCAGACACTTCGGCGAGACGCGCGCGCGCATCCGCCAGCGTGTACGGCTTGGCGACCAGGCCCGGCTGCGACGCGGCCGGCTTGCCGTGCACCCGCCACATCGCCTGCATGTAGTCGTCGAGCGACAGCTTCCCGTTCGATCGATCGCGCAGGCTGAGATCGAGCGCCAGCGCGACGGCGGCGCCGTAGGTGTAGTACGAGGTAAACGTGGTCCCGAAATTGGTTTTGTCGACGGCGCGCGCCGCATCGGTGAACGGCGCCATCTGGCTCATCTGCACGGCCGATCGAAACTGACGGCCCGGGCTGTTGATCACCGACACGGCGGCGCGGGCGAGTCCGGCCGCGGTCTCGTCGCGCGTCGACAAGCCCGTGCGCCCCATGATCAACGTGCCGTAATACTGTGTGAACCCTTCGGCGAGCCACAACTCACCGGAGATGTTCGCTTCTTCGAAATTGAACGGCTCGAGCGTCTTCGGCCGGATGCGCTCCACGTTCCAGGCGTGGAAGAACTCGTGCGACACCGTATCGAGCACGTCGCCGACCATACCGGGCATGCGCAGCGAGACCGGTGCGGCGACGACCGTGCTGTTGCGGTGCTCCATCCCATCGCCGCCACCCCAGGGCACGTAGTCCCCGAGAAACGTGTAGTGTCCGGGCTCGAACTCCGGATACTCGCCGAACACGGCTCCCTGCTCCCGCACGATCTTCTCGGCACCGGCGACGTACTCGTTCACTTCGGCCTCGCCGGCATCGTGATGGATCGCGACCCTGATCGTGGATTCCCGGCCATCGCCGCCGCTCACCTTGAACGTCCGAATCGTTTGCGCGCTCAGCTCGGTGGGGCTGTCCATCAGGTACTGCAGGTTCGGCGCGGTAAACGTCCAGGGATCGTCGGTCGGGAACAGCTGCGTCGCGGCCACCCAGGACAGGCCCTTCGGCGGCTCGAACGTCACGCGCACACTGCGGCGATCGAGGCCTCGCGCCCACATCAGCGTTGCCGGCATGTTCATGTGCGCGTGCGTCGCGTCGATGCCGAGATACGTGCCGTCGACGTGATCGCCGTAAATCTTGTAGACGATGCGGACCGTTCCGTCGTGACCGTTGACGTCCCATTGGTACGGGTTCGGCCGGGTCGCCGCGAGCGTCTTGCCCTTGCCGTCGAACGCCTGCAACTCGAACACGTTCTTCGCGTATTCGTGCAGCGCGTACCGTCCGGGTGACGATCGGCTCATGCGTGCCTCGAGCGTTCCTGCCGGCAGGTTCGGAAACGTGACCTCGATCTGCGCGTAATGATGCTCGGGCGCCGGGAACGAGACGCGATATGTGACCGGGGCCTGCGCGAACGCGGGTAGCGCGACGCCGAGCGCGATGAGGCTGGTGAGAACGGACGGCAGCACGCGGGCCGCAAGACGCATGGGTATCCTCTCGACTGGTGGGCGAAGGCCGGATCGTAGCACGGGCGACGCGCGCGAACCGCTCAGCCGGGGGCCGGTGGCCGGCCCTCGAGACGAAGTCGAGGCCCACCCGCACGCGGATGCGGTGAGGGCCGCGGTTGCGGGCGCAGCGCCCCTGACCCCCGATCCCTGATCCGCTGAACCCGGTAATATCAGCGACGTGGCCGAACTGGCGCCGTCGCTCACGCGCACGAACGCCGTCGCGATGGTTGCCGGGACGATTATCGGTGCATCAATCTTCGTCCAGCCGTCCGAGATCGCTCGCCACCTCGGCACGCCGCTCGACATCCTGCTCGTCTGGATGGCGTGCGGCGTACTGACGCTCTTTGGCGCCCTCGTCTGCGCCGAGCTCGCCTCGGCTTTTCCGCGCACCGGCGGCCTCTACGTGTTCCTGCGCGAGACGTTCTCGCCGCTCGCCGGATTTCTCTGGGGCTGGGCGATGTTCTGGAGCATGCACACCGGCATCATCGCGGCGATCGCGACCGTGTTCGCGCGCTATGCGGCGCATTTCGTCGAGGTCGGCGACACCGGCGTGCGGCTGATCGCAGTGGCGGTGATTCTCGCGCTGTCGGCGCTGAACTACGCCGGCGTCCGCGCCGGCAGCCGGGTGCAGACGGCTTTGACCGCGGCCAAGATTCTGGCCATCGTTCTCGTCGTCGTGGCCGGCCTGCTGTTTGTCGGCGCAGACATCGATCTCGCCAACGCCTCAGCGAGCCGCGACCTGAGTCCGACCGGCTACAGCGACTTTCTGCTCGCGATGGTCGCGGGACTCTTCGCCTACGGCGGCTGGCACATGGTCACCTACACCGCCGGCGAGACCATCATGCCGGCGCGCACGATTCCCGTCGCCCTCATTGCCGGCGTCGCCATCGTCACCGGCTGCTACATGGCGATGAACGTGCTCTACCTCGCCGTCCTGCCGCTCGAAACGGTGCGTTCGTCGTCGCGCATTGCCGCCGACGCCGCCGACGTGCTCATCGGACGAGGCGGCGCATCGGTGATGGCGCTGCTGGTGATGATGTCCTCGCTTGGTGGCTTGACGGGCATCGTGCTCACCGCCCCGCGGGTGTATTACACGATGGCCGGGGACGGCCTCGCGTTCCGTTGGCTCGACTACGTGCATCCCGTCTATCGCACGCCGTCGCGGGCGATCGTGGCGCAGGCCGTCTGGGCGAGTGTCCTCGCCGCGACCGGCGCGTATCGCGAGCTCTTCACGCGCGTCATCTACACCGAGTGGCTCTTCTTCGCGCTGATGGCGTACGGGGTGTTCGTGCTCAGGCGGCGGCCCGGCTACCAACCGGCGTATCGTACGTGGGGTTATCCCGTCGTGCCTGCGGTCTTCATCCTCGCGTCGTTAGTCATCGTCATCAACCAGATCGTGCGCACGCCGTTCGAAGCCCTGACCGGACTCGGGATCGTGGCGTTGGGCGTGCCGGTTTACTATCTGGCGGTCGCGAGCAAGACAGGGGCATCCGAACGGCCGACGGCTCCATCACGATGAGCACGATGACCACGATGGACACCCAGCTGTTTTCAGGTTTCACCAGGCAGGAGCCAAGCGTTCCGGCGCACTAACTGACGAATCCATCGTGCTCATCGTGTCATCGTGCTCATCGTGATGGAGCCGTGGCGCGTGCGGGCGATGGTGTGGGCTTGAGACACCATGCGAATCATCGACTTCCACAACCACTACTACCCGCCCGAGTACGTCGAGGCGTTGAAGTCTCCGGCGTCGAAGTCGGTGGTCAAGGTGACCTACGACGACGCTGGCAACCCGTGCGTCCACTATCCGGGCGACTACAACATCCTGGTTCCGGGGCATCGCGACATCGACTATCGGCAACGGGTGCTCGACGAGCATGGGGTGTCAACCCAGCTACTAACGTTCACGACACCGGGCGTCCACGTCGAAGCGCCAGAGATTTCGGTGCCCTGGGCGCGAATGGTGAACGATGCGTTCGCGCGCGTGGTCCGCGAGCGCGCGGGCCGCTTCTCGGCGCTCGCGACGCTGCCGCTCAACGACCCGGCGGCGTCGGTCGTCGAGCTCGAGCGCGCGATGACGTCGCTCGGGCTGCCGGGAGCGATGGTGTTCAGCAACGTCAATCACGTGGCGCTCGCCGACGAGCGCTTCGAGCCGCTGTGGCGTAAGGCCAACGAGCTCCGGGCGGTGATTTATATCCATCCCACCGACCCGCTCGGTGTGGAGGCGATGCTCGATTACTGGCTGATGCCGCTCGTCGGATTCCTCTTCGACACGACGCTCGCGGCGTCGAAGATCGTGTTCAGCGGGGTGGTCGAACGCTACCCGCGCATCCGCTGGGTGCTGACGCACATGGGCGGCGCGATTCCTTATCTGGCCGAGCGGCTCGATCGCGGGTATCGCGCCTTTGCCGATTGCCGGGCGCACATCGGCCGGCCGCCGAGCGAGTATCTGCGGGAGTTCTACTTCGACACGGTCAACTTCAATCCCGCCGCGCTGCGGCTCGCGCTCGACTTCGCGGGCGAGGATCGGGTCCTCGCGGGCAGCGACTATCCGCATCAAATCGGCAGCATCCCGCTGATGCTCGAGACGATCCGCGGGTTCGACGCGACGCCGGCGACAAAGGAAAAAATCTTCGGCCGGAACGCGGCGGAACTCCTCGGATTGTGAGGGTTTGACACTTTGTGAAATGTTTCACATTATTAGGTGGCCGCACGCAGCCGAGTGGGGGCGCCGGGACGAATGGCGACCTCTGATGTCGCACTTCTGCTGGCGGCCCTGTTTCGAGTAGGCTCTTGGGGGCGCGAGGCAAATTGACGCGCGAAAGAGCCAAAAGTCGTAGCTCCATGGGCCGTCAAGCCGTATCAGGGATGGCGCGGATGTCGACACGATGAGCCAGCTTTTCCATCGCAACACCAATATTTACTCTCGGGTCAGCATCGTGGCGGTCCTGGCGTTCCTGGGGTTCCTCGGCTGGGTCATCACCATGCTGTACCTCTCGGGTACCACACCAAGCAGGCTGACTTCGTCGAGCAGCCTATTCAGTTCAGCCACGCCCATCATGTGGGGGGCATGGGCCTCGATTGTCGCTACTGCCACACGTCGGTCGAAGAATCCGCCTTCGCGAACATTCCTCCGACCAAGACGTGCATGAACTGCCACTCGCAGATCTGGACGAACGCGCCGATTCTCGAGCCGGTGCGCGCCAGCTTCCGGGACGACAAGCCCCTCAGCTGGGTGCGAGTGCACGATCTGCCCGATTTCGTGTATTTCAACCACGGCATCCACGTGAACAAGGGCGTCGGTTGCGCCACCTGCCACGGGCAGGTCGACAAGATGCCGCTCGTCTACCAGAACGCCACGTTGATGATGAACTGGTGCCTGGACTGCCACCGCAACCCCGAGAAATACGTGCGGCCGCGGGATCAGGTCTTCAACATGAATTGGGAACGTCCGGCGGACGATCCGGACCTCGGGGCACGTCTGGTCAAGGAATACAAGATTGGCACCGTCGAACAGCTGACGAGCTGCTCGACCTGTCACCGGTAGGTCTCAGCTCCCAGCTTCCAGCGCCCGGCTTCCAGCTTCGAAGCCGGGAAGCGCGGAAAGTCAGATGAGTGAGCTGGAGGCAGGAAGCTCGGTAGCTGGAAGCTGTTAATCCCTATGGATTTCGCTGCAATTCGATCGCGTCTCGCCGGATCCGATGGCCGCCTGTACTGGCGCAGCCTGAGCGAGCTGGCCGATACCCCGGACTTCCGCGACTACCTGCACCGTGAGTTCCCGGAGCAGGCGTCGGAGTGGAACGACCCCAAGGGGCGGCGTAACTTCCTCAAGCTGATGAGCGCGTCCCTGGCGCTCGCCGGCGTAGGCGCATGCACGCGGCAGCCACCCGAAAACATCGTTCCGTACGTGCGACAGCCGGAAGATCTGGTGCCCGGCAAGCCCCTGTTCTTTGCGAGCGCCATCCCGCTCGGCGGCATCGCCCGGCCGGTCCTGGTTGAAAGCCACATGGGCCGCCCGACCAAGATCGAAGGAAATCCTGAGCATCCGGCCAGTCTCGGCGCCACCGACAGCCTGACGCAAGCCGCCGTCCTCGGTCTCTACGACCCGGACCGTTCCCAGACCGTGTCCTACCGGGGCGAGGTCCGACCCTGGAGCGCGTGTCAGAGCGCCATTCAGTCGGCCCTGACCGCGCAAAAGGCGACCAAAGGGGCCGGGACTCCGCATCCTGACGGAGCCGATCACCTCGCCGTCGCTCGCTGAACTGCTCGCGACCGTCCTGCAGGATTACCCGCAAGCCACGTGGCATCAATACGATCCGGTCGGAACCGACGGCGGGCGGCTGGGCCTCCGGCAGGCGACCGGCGCGCCGAGCGACGCGGTTTACCACCTCGACAAGGCCGAGGTCGTGGTTTCGCTCGACGCCGATTTCCTCGGTTTTGGGCCGTCGATGGTCCGCTACACGCGCGATTTCGCCGACCGCCGTCGCGTCACCGACGACGCGAAGCAGATGAACCGGCTGTACGTGATCGAGAGTTCGCCGACCTTGACCGGCGCCAAAGCCGAGCACCGGCTGCCAATCAGAATCGTCGGATATCGAAGCATTTGGCCGTAGTCTGGCCGCCGCAGTCGGCGCGGGCGGGCAGGCCGGCGCGGCCTCGGGACCGAACGAGGCGAAGTGGGTTGCCGCCATCGCCAAGGACCTGCAGGCTCACCGCGGCCGCTCGGTCGTCATGGCGGGGGAGTTCCAGCCGGCAGCGGTCCACGCGCTCGCTCACACCATCAATCAGACGCTCGGAAACGTAGGCGCGACAGTCACTTACGGCGGATCTCTCGAGCCAAGACCGATCAGCCAGCACGCCTCGCTGTTCGAGCTGTCGACGGCGATGGAGGCCGGTCAAGTCCAGCTCCTGCTCATTCTGGGCAACAACCCGGTGTTTACCGCGCCGGCTGACGTCAAGTTCGCCGAGCGGCTCGGCAAGGTGGGACTGGTCGTTTACCACAGCCTCTATCAGGACGAGACGTCCGAGTTCGCCCACTGGAACATCCCCGAGACGCATCCGCTCGAAACGTGGGGCGACCCACGCGCCTACGACGGCACGGTGACGCTGATGCAGCCGCTCATCGCGCCGCTCCACGACGCGCACTCGACGCACGAAGTCATCGCCACGCTCACGAGCCAGCGGGGGAAGAAGACGCTGGATCTCGTCAAGGACTACTGGTCGCGCGCGTTCGGCGGCGCCACGGGATGGACGATCCGCAACGCCGACGGCGAGTCATTCGCCAATGGCGACGCCTTCTGGAAGCAGGCCGTGCACGACGGGTTCATTCGCGGCACCGCGACCGCGACGGGTGGGCAGGCTACGCCGTTCAAGCCGGTTCCTGCCGCTCTCGCAGCGGCAGCCACGGCCGCACTGGGCGCTACAGCAGTGCCCGTCGCGGCGCCTCCGGCAGCAGCAGCTCCGCCTCCCGCAGCAGCTCCGCCTCCCGCAGCCGCCCCCGCGGCGCTGGCTGCTCCTCCGGCCGCGGGCGGACTCGAACTCGTGTTCCGGCCCGATCCGATGGTGTGGGACGGGCGCTTCGCCAACAACGGCTGGCTGCAGGAAGCACCCAAGCCGCTGACCAAGCTGACCTGGGACACGGCGGCGTGGATCAGCCCCAAGCTCGCCGAGGAGAAGAGCCTCGACCGCGGCGACATCATCGAGCTGAAGTATCGCGGCGCGACCACGCGCATGCCGGTGTTCATCGTTCCCGGCCAGCCCGATCAGTCGGTCACGGTGTTTCTCGGTTACGGCCGCCGCATGGCGGGACGCGTGGGCACGGCGAGCGAGGAAGCGCAGGCGTTCAACGCCTACCGCATCCGCACGTCGGACGCCCCGTGGTTCGGCACCGGCCTCGAGATCGTCAAGACGGGCGATCGCTATCTGCTCGCCACGACGCAGGACCATCACGCGATGGAAGGCCGGCACCCGGCGCGGGTCGTGACGCTCGCGGAGTACACGCACGAGCCCGAAGTCGTCTCGCACATGGCGCACGCGTTCCCCAAGACGCTCACGCTCTATCCCGACCACGAGTACACGGGCAACAAGTGGGGCATGGCCATCGACCTGACGTCCTGCACCGGCTGCGGGGCCTGCGTCGTCGCCTGCGTCGCCGAGAACAACATCCCGGTCGTCGGCAAGGAGCAGGTCAGCGTCAATCGCGAGATGCACTGGATCCGCGTCGACCACTACTTCACCGGCGACATTGACACGCCCGAATCGGTGCAGGCCGTGCACCAGCCCGTGCCGTGTCAGCAGTGCGAGAACGCGCCGTGCGAGGTCGTGTGTCCGGTGGCGGCCACCACCCACAGCTCGGAAGGCCTGAACGACATGGTCTACAACCGCTGTGTGGGCACGCGCTACTGCTCGAACAACTGCCCCTACAAGGTGCGCCGCTTCAACTTCCTGCTCTACTCGGACTGGAATACCGAGAGCTACTACTCGCTGCGCAATCCCGACGTCAGCGTCCGCAGCCGCGGCGTGATGGAAAAGTGCACCTACTGCGTGCAGCGCATCAACCACGCGCGCATCGACGCCAAGAAGGACAACAACCGGGAGATTCGCGACGGTGAGATCGTCACCGCCTGCGAAGCCGTCTGCCCGGCCGATGCGATCGTCTTCGGGAACATGAACGACCCGAACAGCCGCGTCAACAAGCTGAAGGCGCAGCAGCGCAACTACGGCATGCTCGAAGATCTGAATACGCGCCCGCGGACGACCTACCTGGCGTCGCTGCGCAATACCAATCCTGAGCTCGAACCCGCGACCGACGGGCGAGCGAACGACGGGACACTGATGGATTCGACACACGCGCCGCGCTCGTCCTACAAGCCGCCGCCGCCGGTCATCGAGCCGGGTCATACGTTCGAGTCGGTCACGAGCAAGATCACGTCGGTCGTGCTGACCAAGTACCAACCCGTTTGCCTGGGTGGTCACGCTCGCGATCGCGTTCCTGTTCCTGAATCTGCTGCTCGTCTCGGTCGGCTACCTGTTCCTCAAGGGCGTCGGCATCTGGGGCAACAACGTTCCGGTCGGCTGGGCGTTCGACATCATCAACTTCGTCTGGTGGATCGGCATCGGCCACGCCGGCACGCTCATCTCGGCCATCCTGCTGCTGCTCAAGCAGGACTGGCGGACGTCGATCAACCGCTTCGCCGAGGCGATGACGCTCTTTGCCGTCGCCTGCGCGCTGATGTTCCCGCTGATTCACACCGGCCGGCCGTGGCTCGCGGCCTACTGGCTGATGCCGTATCCCAACGGCATGGGCATCTGGCCGCAGTTCCGCAGCCCGCTCATCTGGGACGTGTTCGCGGTCAGCACCTACGGCACCGTCTCGCTGCTCTTCTGGTACACCGGGCTCATCCCCGATCTGGCGACGATGCGCGACCGGGCCAAGAACAAGATCACCAAGTACATCTACGGCGGGCTGGCGCTCGGCTGGCGCGGCTCGGCGCGCCACTGGCAGCGGTATGAGAACGCGTATCTGCTGCTCGCGGGCATGTCGACGCCGCTCGTGCTGTCGGTTCACACCGTCGTCAGCTTCGACTTCGCCGTCGGCATCATCCCCGGCTGGCACACGACGATTTTCCCGCCCTACTTCGTCGCCGGCGCCATCTACGCCGGCTTCGCGATGGTCTTGACGCTGGCGATTCCGCTCCGCCGGATGTTCGGCTTCGAAGACTTCATCACCATGCGCCACCTCGAGAACATGGCGAAGGTGACGCTCGTGACCGGGCTGATGGTGACCTACGGCTACGCCATGGAGGTCTTCTTCGGCTACTACAGCGCGAATCAGTACGAGAAGTTCATGATTCACAACCGCATGTTCGGCCCCTATGCGTGGTCGTACTGGGCGCTGATTTTCTGCAACGGCATCATCCCGCAGACGCTGTGGATCAAGAGCCTGCGCACCAACACGATCTGGCTCTTCATCATGTCGCTCATCGTCAGCGTCGGCATGTGGCTGGAGCGGTTCGTGATCATCGTGACCTCGCTCCATCGCGACTTCCTGCCCTCGTCGTGGGGCATGTATTACCCGACGTTCTGGGACTTCTCGACCTTCTTCGGCACGATTGGCCTGTTCGTGACGCTGATGTTCCTGTTCGTCCGGGTGCTGCCGATGATCTCGATCTTCGAGGTGCGCATGCTGCTGCCGAAGGCCAGCATCAAAGGCCACGAGACGATGCTGCCGCAGGCGCACGTCGACGACGCGGAGGGAATCTGAGCCATGCATCGTGAGCCAGTCGCTCCCACACTCTACGGCCTGCTGGCTGAGTTCGAGGATCCCCAGGCGCTCACCGAAGCAGCGAAGCGGACCTACGACGAAGGCTACCGAAAGACGGATGCCTATTCGCCCTTCCCCATCGAGCATGTCTGGGAGGCGATGGGCGTGCACGACCGTCCCGTGTCCTTCTTCGTGCTCTGCGGCGGTATCGTCGGCATGTTCGCTGGCTTCGGGCTGTGCTACTGGGTGTCGACCATCGCCTATCCGCTCAACGTCGGCGGCCGGCCGTACAACAGCTGGCCGTCGTTCATCCCGGTGACGTTCGAGCTGACGATCCTCCTGGCGTCGTTTGCGGCGGTGATCTCGATGATCGCGCTCAACGGGCTGCCGATGCCGTATCACCCGGTGTTCAACGTGCCGGCGTTCGCGCGTGCGAGCCAGGACAAGTTCTTCCTGGCGATCGAGGCGACCGACCCGAAGTTCGACCGCGCGCGCACGTTCGAGTTCCTGAAGAGTCTGGGAGCGACAGAGATCAATGAAGTCGACGCATAGACTGGTCGCGGTGTTGTGTCTGGTGGCCGCCGTCGCCGGCTGCCGTCAGGACATGCATGATCAGCCGAAGTACCGGCCGCTCCGGCAGAGTGCGTTCTTCGAGAACACCTCGAGCGCGCGCACGCTCGTCGAGGGCACGATTGCGCGCGGCACGCTGCAGACCGACACGGCGTTCTTCACCGGCAAGAACGGGGCGATGCTCGTGACCGAACTGCCCTTCCCGGTCACCCAGGCAGTCCTCGACCGCGGCCAGGAGCGCTTCAACATCTATTGCACGCCGTGCCACGACGCCACCGGCAGCGGCAACGGCCTGGTCGTGCAGCGCGGCTATCCGAAACCGCAGACCTATCACAGCGATCGGCTGCGGCAGATGGAGGCGGGCTACTTCTTCGACGTGATGACGAACGGTTTCGGCCGCATGCCGGATTACCGCGCGCAAATCACGCCGCGCGACCGCTGGAACATCGTCGCCTACATCCGCGCGCTGCAGTTGAGCCAGCACGCGGCGACGGCGGACGTCCCGGGCGGCGACCCGACCAAGATCGCAAAGCCGGCGGCAGCGCCGGTGAAACACTGACGCACTTATGACTACCCAGGCAGTCATCACCGACTCTCCGGCGCTGGCCAGGTTCCAGCAGCGGGCGCTCACCGTTGGCGGCATCGGCCTCGTGGCCAGCCTCATCGGCGCCGCCATGGACTTCAACCAGTTCATCCATTCGTGGCTGATCGGGTTCATCTTCTGCCTCGGCTTGACGCTCGGCTCGCTCGCGCTCCTGATGCTGCAGCACGTGTCGGGCGGCCAGTGGGGGCTCGTCAGCCGGCGCATCTTCGAAGCCGCGACGCGGACGCTGCCGCTCGTCGCGCTGTTCTTCATCCCGGTCGCCCTCCAGCTGCCCACCCTCTTCGAGTGGGCGCGGCCGGAGGCGGCAAGCAACGCCATCATCCAGGCGAAGGCCGGCTACCTCAATCCGGGCTTCTTCCTCATCCGCGCGGTCCTCTACTTCGCGTTCTGGATGCTGCTGGTGGTGCTGCTCAACCGCTGGTCGGCGGAACAGGACCGCGGCCTGGCGACGACGCCAGCCGACAGCGTCCGCTTCCGTACAGTGAGCGCTCCAGGCCTCCTCTTCCTCGTGCTGACGGTGACGTTCGCCTCGGTCGACTGGATCATGTCCCTCGACCCGGAGTGGTTCTCGACCATCTTCGGGCTGTTGACGATCGCCGGCTGGGGGCTGACGGCGTTCGCGCTGACGATCATCGTCCTGGCGCTGTTGCAGCGCTCGGGCGCCGGCGCCGACATCATCAAGCCGCGGCACTTCCACGATCTTGGCAAGCTGCTCCTCGCGTTCACGATGCTGTGGGCCTACCTGAACTTCTCGCAGTTCCTGATCATCTGGTCGGGCAACCTGCCGGAAGAGATCCCCTGGTACGTGCACCGCACGACCGGCTCGTGGGGCTATGTCGCCATCGCGCTCGTGGTCGGACACTTCATGCTGCCCTTCACGCTGCTCCTGTCGCAGGACCTCAAGAAGCGGCCGGCCATGCTGGCGCGCGTTGCCGTGTTCATCATCTGCATGCGGATGCTGGACCTCATCTGGCTGGTCGAGCCGACGTTCCGGCCCGGCACCGGCTTCCCGATTCACTGGCTGGACATCACGCTGCCGCTCGGCCTCTGCGGCATCTGGGTGTTCGTGTTCTCGCGCAACCTCCGGAGCCGCGCGCTCCTGCCGGTCAACGATCCGTACTTCAAGGAGGCGTTCGCGCATGAAGCCCACTAACCCGCCTTCGCACAAAGCTCCGGCAGGTGGACACGGGCACTCGCCGGACGAGATGCACAACGACGACACCGCGCACGAGCACACCGACATCAACATCCCCGCGCTCGTGTGGTCGATGGTGGTGATGTTCGGCACCGTCATCGGCACGGCCGTCCTGATGTATCTGCTCTTCTTCTACGTCCTCGAGCCGCAGGCCGCGGCCAGGGACCCGAAGTTGTCGCCGCTCGCGATGCCGGCCACCACCATGCCGCCGACGACGACCGCCTCACCGTTCTTCGGCAGCGCACCCGAGCCGAAGCTGATGACGGTCGAACCGATGTACCTCAAGGAAGTACGGGCCGCGGAGCAGCAGGTGCTGCACGGCTATGGGTGGGTGGACGAGAAGGCGGGCGTGGCTCGCATCCCGATTGACGAGGCGAAGAAGCTGACGCTCGAACGCGGCCTCGCTGTCCGGCCCGATCCCCTGACCGACGAGCGCCTCGGCACGCGGCGCCCGGCGTCGGGCGAGTCTTCTTCGGGCCGAAACGTCACGCGCACGCTCGCGGCCACTGCCCCCGCCGCGCCGGCGCCCGCGGCCACGCCGGCGAAGACGGGACACGACACGCACAAGTAGGGTCACGGGGTTCGGGGTTCGGGCTTAACGGGTTTCGGGGTTCAGGGGTTCATCGAATGACCAGGAAGGTTCTGACTGCGTCTCTCGCCGCGCTGGCCATTTCGGCCGGATCGGTGGCGTACGCCCAGACGCCTGGCATGTTGGTTGAGCCGGGCGATCCGACCGCGACCAAGCCCGGGATCCTCAGCAAGATTGCGATCGATCAACGCATCGGCCACCAGGTGCCCGGCGACATCCCGTTTGTCGACGAGACCGGCCGCCAGGTCACGCTCGGCGACTACTTCGGCAAGCGCCCGGTCATCCTCGCGCTCGTCTACTACGAGTGCCCGATGCTCTGCACGCAGGTGCTGAACGGGCTGGTCTCGGCGCTCGGCGTGCTCAACTTCGAGGCCGGCCGCGAGTTCGACGTCGTCGCCGTCAGCTTCAACCCGAAGGAAGGTCCCGGGCTCGCGTCGCAGAAAAAGGCGGCCTACATCGAGCGCTACGGCCGGCCGCAGGCGGCCGGGGGCTGGCACTTCCTGACCGGATCGCAGGAGTCGATCGCGCGCCTGACCGAGGCGGTGGGATTCCAGTACCAGTACGACCCGAAGATTGGCCAGTTCGCCCACGGCGCGGCCATCGAGGTCCTGACGCCCAAGGGCACGATCGCGAAGTACTTCTACGGCATCGAATACTCGCCGCGCGATCTCCGGCTCGGTGTCATCGAGGCCGCGGACGAGCACCTCGGCACGATCATCGACGACGTGCTGCTCTTCTGCTATCACTACGACCCGTCGACCGGTAAGTACGGCGCGGATATCCTCGCGCTCGTCCGTACCGGTGCCGTCGCCACCGTCCTGGCGTTCGCCGTATTCCTGACGGTCAGTCTGCGCCGGGATCACGCGCACCAAACCTAACGATGTTCAAGAACCTTCCGTTCTTCCCGCAGCAAGCGTCGGCGCAGGCGGCGCAAGTCGACGCGATCTACTTTTTCATGGTCGCCGTCACGGCGTTCTTCTCGCTGTTGATCGCCGCCCTCGTGGTGGTCTTCGCGATCAAGTATCGCCGCAAGAGGGACGACGAGATCGGGGTGGCGATTCACGGCTCGCTCGCCCTCGAGTTGATGTGGACGTTCATCCCGCTCGCCATCGCGATGGTGATGTTCGCCTGGGGCGCGAAGGTGTTCTTCGACCTCTATCGGCCGCCGGCCGGCGCGATGGAGATCTTCATCGTCGGCAAGCAGTGGATGTGGAAGGCGCAGCACGCCGAGGGGCAGCGCGAGATCAACGAGCTGCACGTGCCGATCGGCCGGCCCGTGAAGCTGGTGATGGGGTCTGAAGACGTCATCCACAGCTACTACATCCCGGCGTTCCGGGTGAAGGCGGACGTGATTCCCGGCCGCTACAACTCGCTCTGGTTCACGGCCACCAAGCCCGGCCGCTACCGGCTGTTCTGCGCCGAGTACTGCGGCACCAAGCACTCGGGGATGGTCGGCTGGATCACGGCGATGGAGCCGGCCGATTATCAGGCCTGGCTGGCGGGCGGTCCGGCAACCGCGTCGCCGATTGCGTCCGGTGAGAAGCTCTTCACGGATCTGGCGTGCAATACCTGCCACCAGCAGGGTCCGCAGAGCCGCGGGCCGGCGCTCGCCGGACTCTTCGGCAAGACCATCCAGTTGCAGGGCGGCGGGACCGCGGTCTTCGACGAGACGTTCATCCGTGAGTCGATCGTCAACCCGCAGGCCAAGGTCGCGGCCGGCTTCCAGCCGATCATGCCGACCTTCCAGGGCCTGGTGACCGAAGAGCAGCTGCTGCAGCTCATCGCGTACGTGCGGTCGCTCGGGCAACAGGCCGCCGCGGGAACGACGCCGCCGGGCTCCTAGGTCGAGATACAGAGAATCATATGGACACCGTGAGTTACCTCAACGACGGCCATGGCATCAAGTCCTGGCTGTTGACGAAAGACCATAAGCGCATCGCGCTCCTCTACCTCGTGTCGATCACCGCCTTCTTCGCGATTGGCGGGTTGTTCGCGATGTTCATCCGCCTGGAGCTGCTGACGCCGGCTGGCGACCTGCTGTCGAGCGAGACCTACAACAAGATGTTCACCATGCACGGCGTGGTGATGGTCTTCTTCTTCCTCATTCCGTCGATTCCGGCCGTGCTCGGGAATTTCCTGATCCCGATCATGATCGGCGCCAAGGACCTGGCGTTCCCGCGCATCAACCTGATCAGCTGGTACATCTACATCCTGGGCGGCGCCTTCACGATGGCGGCGGCTCTCAGCGGCGGCGTCGACACGGGGTGGACGTTCTACACGCCCTACAGCACGGCGGCGGCGAACTCGCACGTGATTACCGCCGCGCTCGGCGTCTTCATCACCGGATTCTCATCGATCCTCACCGGGCTGAACTTCATCGTCACCATCCACCGGATGCGGGCCCCCGGGCTGACGTGGTTCCGGCTGCCGCTGTTCGTCTGGGCGCACTACGCGACCAGCCTGATCATGATTCTCGGCACGCCGGTGGTGGCGATCACGGTGCTGCTCGTGGCCGCCGAACGCGTGCTGCACATGGGAATCTTCGACCCGGCGCTCGGCGGCGACCCGGTCCTCTTCCAGCACTTGTTCTGGTTCTACTCGCACCCGGCGGTCTACATCATGATCCTGCCGGCGATGGGCGTCATCAGCGAGATCGTGCAGGCGTTCTCGCGCAAGAACATCTTCGGTTACTCCTTCATCGCCTTCTCGTCGCTGGCGATCGCGGTCATCGGGTTCCTGGTCTGGGGCCACCACCTTTTCATCGCCGGTCAGTCGGTGTACGCGGGGCTGATTTTCTCGTTCATCAGCTTCCTGGTCGCGATCCCCTCGGCGATCAAGACGTTCAACTGGACGGCGACGATCTACAAGGGCTCGATTTCGCTCGACTCGCCGATGCTCTACGCCTTCGGCTTCATCGGCCTCTTCACGATCGGCGGGCTGACGGGGCTCTTCCTCGCGGCGATGGGCCTCGACATCCACATGCACGACACGTATTTCGTCGTCGCGCACTTCCACTACATCATGGTCGGCGGCGCGATCATGGGCTATCTCGGCGGGCTGCACTACTGGTGGCCGAAGATCACCGGCCGGCTCTACAACGAGCCGTGGGCCAAGGTGGCAGCCGTGATGGTCTTCCTCGGCTTCAACCTGACGTTCTTCCCGCAATTCCTCGCCGGCTACCTCGGCATGCCGCGGCGCTATCACGAGTATCCGCCCGAGTTTCAGGTGTGGAACGTGATGTCGTCGGCCGGCGCGTCGCATCTTGGCGGTGGGCTACATGATCCCGCTCGTCTACCTGACGTACTCACTCTTCGCGGGTGCGAAGGCGGGCGCCGATCCCTGGGGAGCCAAGGGGCTCGAATGGGAGATCCCCTCGCCGCCGCCGACCGTGAACTTCCCGGTGACGCCGATCGTCACCGATGGCACGCACCAGTACGCGCCCAGCAGGGAGGTCGGCATTGTCTAACGGCCATTCGCACTCGGAGCACTTCCCGGGGCCGATCCACAATCCCCCGATCACGACCGGCAACGCGCACAAGCACCACGCGCCGCACGCCCACCATCCCAAGCTGCAGCACCACTTCGATGACATGGCGCAGCAGCTCGAGGCGTCGACGCTCGGGATGTGGGTGTTCCTGGTCACCGAAATCATGTTCTTCGGCGGCCTCTTCATGGCCTACCTGATGTACCGGTGGGCCAACCCGAGCGCCTTCCAGGAAGCCAGCGCGCATCTCAACAAGGCGTGGGGCGGCGCGAATACGATCATCCTGATCGTCAGCTCGCTGACGATGGCGATGGCCGTCCGCTCGGCGCAGACCAGTGCGAAGCCCAAGACGCAGGTCGCGTGGCTCGTCGCCACGATGTTCTTCGGCACGGCGTTTCTCGGCGTGAAGGTCATCGAGTACACCGACAAGTTCACGCACCACCTCGTGCCCGGGCCGCACTTCCAGTGGCCGGGGCAGTATCCGGCCGGCGCCGAGATCTTCTATTCGCTCTACTTCGTGATGACCGGCCTCCATGCCGTGCACATGATCATCGGGCTCGGGATCATGGCTGTCATCGCGATCATGGCGTGGCGCGGCAAGTTCGACGGCAGCTACTACACGCCGGTCGAAGTGTCCGGTCTCTACTGGCACTTCGTCGACATCGTCTGGATCTTCCTGTTCCCGCTGCTCTACCTCATCGGGGCACATTACGGCGCGGGTCACTGAGGCACTCATGTCTGGTCATATTGCATCGACAAAGAGCTACATCTGGGTGTTCATCGCGCTCATCGTCGGCACCGCGCTGACGTATGCCGCGGCGCTCGTCGACTTCGGGTTCTTCAACAACGTCGTCATGCTCGCCATCGCGCTCGTGAAGGCGTCGCTCGTCATCCTGATCTTCATGGGCGTGCGCTGGAGCTCGCGCCTGACCTGGGTCGTCGCCGCCTCGGGCTTCGTCTGGCTGCTGATCCTCTTTGGCATCACGATGTCCGACTACCTCTCCCGCGGGTGGATGGTGGGGTCGCTGCGCTGACGCTGGACTCGGGCTCTCGGCTTTAGGCTCTCAGGCTCTAGGAAGATCTTCGAGAGTGTGGTCAAGGTTGCCAGAGCCCAAAGCCTAGAGCCGAGAGCCTGCCCCCCGAGCCATTCACCGCCCATCCCCCGCCACTCGCCGCTTATCTCTGACCCTCTTTAGGGTTCTGATCGTAGAAATAGCTATACTGAACGGCGGCGGTTCGTGGAATTTTCGCCTAGCCTGAACCTGTTGTATCCTTCAGGGCTTTCAACCTCCTTCAGAGTGTTTTCGTGCCGACCCTAAAAGACGAACTGGCATCTCTCAAAATCGACCAGGAGGCCCGCGGCGGAGGGCGCCGTGGCGGCCTGCTGGCGTTTGTCGTGCTCGTGCTGGTTGCGGGCGCAGCGGGCGGGTGGTTCTGGACCCAGCGCGCTCAGGCTGCCACGGTCAAAACCGCGATCGTCACGGCGGCGTCCGGGGCGGGCGCGGCTCCCGGAGCGGTGCTGAACGCCTCCGGCTACGTGACGGCGCGGCGCCGGGCCACCGTGTCCTCGAAGGTGACCGGCAAGGTTCTCGAGGTGTTTGTCGAGGAAGGCAAGGCCGTCCGCAAGGGACAAGTGCTGGCACGACTCGACGACTCGCAGGTGCGCGCGGCGCTCGCGGTCGCCCGGGCCCAGCTGACCACGACGCGGGGAGCCGCCGCCGAGGATCAAGCGCGGCTGCGGGAGGCCGAGCGGCAGTACAAACGCCTCAACCAACTCGTCGAGGAGAAGGTCGTGGGCCGGGCGGAGGTCGAAACGGCGCAGTCGACGGTCGAGTCGCTCAAGGCCCGGATTGAGCTCGCGACGCAGCAGGTCGAGGTGGCGCAGTCACAAGTCGCGGCGCTCGAGGTCGATCTCGGCGACATGGTCGTGCGCGCGCCGTTTGACGGCGTGGCGATCTCGAAGGACGCGCAGCCGGGCGAGATGATCTCGCCGATTTCCGCCGGCGGCGGCTTCACGCGCACCGGCATCTGCACGATCGTCGACATGTCGTCGCTCGAGATCGAAGTCGACGTGAGCGAGAGCTACATCAACCGCGTCCGGCCCGAGCAGCCGGTCGACGCGGTGCTCGACGCCTATCCGGAGTGGCGGATTCCGGCCAGCGTGATCACGACCGTGCCGACGGCCGATCGCCAGAAGGCGACGGTCAAGGTCCGGATTGGATTCGAGAAGCTGGATGCGAGGATTCTGCCGGACATGGGCGTGAAGGTGTCGTTTTTCAACGAAAAGCAGCCCGAACCGACCGGCGCGCCGGCCAGGCCGCGGCTGCTCGTGCCCAAGGGCGCGGTTCGCACGGACGCGGGTCAGTCAATCGTGTTCGTAGTCCGCGACGATCGCGCCGAGCGCCGCGCGGTCAAGGGCGGCGTCACCGAAGGGGATCAAATCGAGATCATCTCGGGGCTGAATGCCGGCGAGCGCATCGTCGTCGACGGCGTCGGCACGCTGACCGACGGGGCGCGCGTCGTAGAGAGATAGCAGAGCGATGAACGGGCGGTAAAGGAGTTCGAATGGAAACGCTGGTCAAAGTCCGCGACTTGCACAAGGTCTACTATCGGGGCAGCGAGCAGATCGACGTGCTCCAGGGGATTACGCTCGACATACCCTCGGGTGATTTTCTGGCGCTGATGGGTCCGTCCGGCTCGGGCAAGACGACGCTGCTCAACCTGATCGGCGGCCTGGATACGCCGACCAAGGGATCGATTGATGTCGCGGGCGACCGCATCGACACGCTCGCTGGCGGGAAGCTCGCGGCGTGGCGGGCGCGGCACATCGGCTTCGTCTTCCAGATGTATAACCTGCTGCCGGTGCTGACAGCGGCGAGGAATGTGGAGCTGCCGCTGCTCCTGACGAAGCTCGGATCGGCGGATCGGAAGAAGCGCGTGCAGACGGCGCTCTCGGTCGTCGGCCTCGGCGAACGCGCGAACCACTACCCCCGGCAACTCTCGGGCGGTCAGGAGCAGCGCGTCGGCATTGCCCGCGCGATTGTCACCGATCCGACCCTGCTCCTCTGTGACGAGCCGACGGGCGATCTGGATCGAAAGTCCGGGGACGAAGTGCTCAACCTGCTACAGACGCTCAACCGCGACTACGGCAAGACCATCGTGATGGTCACACACGACCCGCACGCCGCTGAGCGCGCCCGCCGAACCCTGCACCTCGAGAAAGGCCTCCTCGTCGAGGACACGGTGCACGCATGAAGTTCCTGCCTCTCGTCTGGCGGAACCTGATGCGCCGAAAGGTTCGCACGTTCATCACGCTCATCGCGGTGGTCATTGGTTTCGTCCTGTTCGGACTGCTGATGGCGATCAGGGCGGCGTTCACGCTCGGCGTCGAAGTCGCGGGTGCGGATCGCCTCGTCATGATCCACAAGGTGTCGTTCATCCAGCTGCTCCCGACCAGCTATCAGGCGCGCATTGCGTCGGTTGAAGGCGTGGAGTCGGTCACTCACCAGACATGGCTGGGAGCCTACTTCCGCGAGCCGAGCAACTTCTTCGCGAATATCGCCGTTGAGCCGGAGCCGTTCCTGGCCATGTATCCGGAGTTCGAGGTCCCACCCGATCAGGCGAAAGCCTGGGCTGCCGACCGTACCGGCGCTATCGTCGGCGTCGACCTGGCCAAACGTTACGGCTGGAAGATCGGCGACCGCATACCGCTGCAGGGCACGTTCTTCCGTCCACCGAACGGCCAGCCGTGGGAGTTCACGATCGACGGGATGTACGACTCGACCAAACGGGGCGTCGACAAGACGCAGCTCTTCTTCAACTACCGCTACCTGGAAGAGACGGTCCAGGAGGCCCGCGGGAGTGCGGGCTGGTACGTGATCAAGGTGAAAGAGCCAAGAACGTCGGACCAGACCGCGCTGCAAATCGACGCGCTGTTCGCAAATTCGCCGGCCGAAACGAAGACGGCCACGGAGAAGGCCTTCGTGCAGGCGTTCGCGGGGCAGATTGGCGACATCGGAACGATCATGATGGCCATCTCCGGCGTGGCCCTGCTCTTCATCCTGCTCATCACCGGCAACACGATGGCGCAGTCCATTCGCGAACGCACGAGCGAGCTCGGCGTGCTCAAGACTCTCGGGTTCACACAGGGCCGCATCCTCTCGCTGGTGCTGCTCGAGTCATGCTTCGTCGCGATCCTGGGCGGCGGCGTGGGGCTGTTGCTCGTGTGGACGTTCACGACCGTTGTCGGCGACCCGACGGGAGGCTTCCTGCCCACCTTCTATCTGCCGACGCAGGACCTCTTCCTCGGCGCGGGGTTGATCCTGCTGCTCGGCTTCGCCACCGGTATTCTGCCCGGCTTCCAGGCGAGCCGCATGAAGATCGTCGACGCGCTCCGGAGAAACTGACATGAACTGGCTGGCTCAGGTTGTCACGATCACGGGAGTTACGCTGCGCTCGCTCGGCCAGCGTCTCGGATCCTCGATTGTCGCCATCATCGGCATCGCAGGCGTCGTGATCGTTTCGATCGCCGTCTTGTCCATCGCCGAGGGTTTCCGCGCCGCGATGACCGAAGCTGGCGACCCCGAGACCGCGATCGTGATGCGGGCCGCCAGCGACACCGAGATGACCAGCAATATCTCGGGCGACGAAGCGCGCATCATCGAGAACGCGCCTGGGGTCAAGGTCGGACCGGGCGGTCCGGCCGCGTCGGCGGAGCTCTTCGTCATCGTCAATCATCCGATGAGGCGCTCCGGCACGGACGCGAATGTGCCGCTGCGGGGTGTCTCTCCCGCCGTGCTGCAGGTGCGCGACGAAGTGAAGATGGTTGAAGGCCGGATGTTCGAGCTGGGCCGGAACGAGATCATCGTGGGCCGCGCCGCCTCGCGCCAGTTCGTCGGTCTCGACGTCGGAACCGACGTGCGCTGGGGTGAAAATACGTGGCGGGTCGTCGGGATCTTCGAGGCCGGCGGTGCGGCGTCGGAGTCCGAGTTGTGGTGCGACGTCAAAGTGTTGCAGCCCGCTTACCGTCGCGGCAACAGCTACAACTCGATGTACGTGAAGCTGACGTCCGCCGACGCGTTCCAGCCGCTCAAGGACGCGCTGACCACGGACCCACGGCTCAACGTGATGGTCGTGCGCGAGAACGACTATTTCGCCGAGCAGGGCATCATGCTCCAGGCGATCATCCGGTCGGTCGGCTTCGGCATCGCGTTCCTGATGGGACTGGGCGCCGTCTTCGGTGCGGTGAACACGATGTATACCGCGGTTGCCGCCCGCACGCGCGAGATCGCGACCCTCCGCGCACTGGGCTTCGGGAGCGGTCCGGTCGTCATCTCGGTTCTGGTCGAGGGAGTGCTCTTGAGCGTCGTCGGCGGGCTGCTCGGCGGCGGCCTGGCGTGGATGGCGTTCGACGGCTACCAGACCGCGACGATGAACTGGCAGTCGTTCAGCCAGGTCGCGTTCGCGTTCAGGGTCACGCCGGCGCTGCTCGTCAACGGCATGCTCTTCGCCGTCGTCATGGGACTCATCGGCGGATTCTTCCCGGCGATCCGCGCCGCCCGAATGCCGGTCGTCACCGCCTTGCGGCAACTGTAGAGGCGGGGACACTCAATCGGGGACAGTCACGGTTGAGTGTCCCCGCCTATTCTCGCGTCAGCGCTGCAAAGATCTCCCCGTTGTCCGGCTGCTGCGGGATGTCGTAGACCTTGGCCCAGGCAATCTTGCCGCTCGTGTCGACGACGAAGATCGCCCGTTCGGAGATCCCGTCCTTCGCGCGGTAGACGCCGTACTTCTCCGCGACCTCGCCATGGGGATGAAAGTCGCTCAGCAGATCGAACGAGATGGGGCCAAGCGCCTTCGCCCAGGCGGCCTTGGCCGGCTGCGCGTCTACGCTCACCCCGAGCACGGCGGCATTGGCAGCCTCGAAGCGGCTGAGATCAGACTCGTACCCGCACATCTGCGTCGCGCAGACAGGCGTGAACGCGAGCGGATGAAACGCGACGACGACCCGCCGCTTGCCGCGGAAGTCGGACAATTTGACGGTGCCGCCGCGGTGGCTCCGGAGCTCGAAATCAGGGGCCTCTTCTCCAACCTTCAACGCCATGGTGTCCTCACTGCAATCCAGCACTATTTGAGCGTATCAACCGCCGTCACTCGGGCGATCTGCCATTCGCCGCCAACCAGCCGCATCCCGAGCGTGAACTCGCGCGCATCGAGTGACTCGTCGCCAGTGGTGATGCTGCGGCGGATGATTTCGGCGGTCAGGTGAACGTCGGCGGCGGCGTCACCCGGCGCCATCGTGATCGTCACGTCCTCGAACTGCAGCCGGAACGCCGCGGTACGGGGCTGCAGGCGTCCGGCCATCCCGATGAGCGTCTCGCGACCGCGAATCGGGGCCGCCCCGCCACCGAGATCGACGTCGACGTCATCGGTGAAGAAGGCGCCGAGCTGCGCGGCACGCGCCTCCGGCCCCAGGCCATCGACGGTGCTGCTGTTGATCATGTCCGACAGGGCCTGCAGTCGCGCCCGGACGTTCGCGCTGCCGCCGCCAGGAACGAGAAGGTACCAACCGGCGATGGCAAGGGCAGCGACCGTCAGAACGATGACGGCGTTCCGCCGCATCAGAACACGACCCTGCCGAGGATGCGGTTCACCTGCACCCGGCCGAAGTCGTGGTCGCCAGCCGACATGCCGCGATTGTCGCCGATCACAAAGTACTCGCGCGGGCCGAGGGTCACTTCCTCGACGTCCCAGGGCCGGCGGTGGCGGACGTACGGTTCGGCGAGGGTCGTCCCGTTGATCTGAACCTCACCGCCGGCGATCGCCACGCGCTCGCCCGGGAGGCCGACGACGCGCTTGACGTACAGCACGTGCGGTCCTGCCATCTGGATGGCTACGACGTCCCCGCGCCCCGGTCCACCGGCGCCGTAGGCCAGCCGGTTGACGAAGTGCAGCCTGTCAGGAGTATAGGTCGGCAGCATGCTGCTGCCTTCCGTTCGAATCGGAATCAACACCCACCTGAAGGTGATGAAGCTGACGGCAGCCAGCACGAGCACGCGCACGGCCGTGCGACGCGGGTTCTGGCCGAAGACGAATCGGCGGATGACGCTCAAGGGTGATAGAGAGTATACGGCCTCACCCCAGCCGATTCCGCCAGTACCTGGCGAGGCCCTGCCACGAGTAGTCCAGACGGCCAGCGCGGTTGTACTGTTCAGCTTCAGCCTCGCCGACCGTTCTCCGGAGTTCCTGTTTGCTCTCGTCGACGAACCGGCGCTCGCGCTCCTCGTCATCGATCGCGGCGTCAGCGAGCAGGCGCCGCACGAGGCTACTCCAGCTGTCCAGCCGCTCGAAGAGCTCCTGGAAGTGCGTCCGGGCGCCACGATATGGTCCGAAGTGAGTCAGGAAAAGTGTGTCGGGATCCCACGCCAGGATGCGGTCGGCGCTCACACGCCAGGCTTCGAGATCGATGTCCGGCGGCGGCGTCGGCGGCATGATGTACGACCCGTCGCCGCGCCGCAGGCCCGCGGTGTCCCCGACAAACGCGATGCCACTCGAGCGATCGAAGTAAGTCACGTGGTGAGACGCGTGGCCCGGCGTCTGCGCGACCTCGAGGACGCGCCCGCCGGCCGACAGCCGCTCGTCGCCATACAACGACGTGACGCGTGCCGCCGGCACCGGCACGACGGCGCCCCACAGCCGGTCCATGTCGTCGCCGTAGAGCCGGGTGGCGCTGGACATCAACTTCGACGGATCGATCAGGTGTCTCGCCCCGCGCTCGTGGACGAAGACTTCGATCTCAGGATTCAGCCGCAAGAGCGATCCGGTCGCGCCCGCGTGGTCGAGGTGGATGTGCGTGAGCAGGAGCTGACGCACGTCCTGCACCGCTATCCCCTGTAGAGCGAGCGCTTTCAGGAGGGCATCGAGCGTGCTCGACGGGCCGGGGTCGACGATGGCTACCCCAGCGGCGCTCTTCAGGACGGCGCTGGCGATGATGCCGGGACGGCCGAGAAAATTGAGATCGATGTAGTCCATGCCACCGGCGAGAACGCTCATGTGTGCCATCTGGGGAATGTGGATTCTATCGTAACCCTGTTAAGATCATGGGGATAGGCATGGGCGACAATGAACGCCAGACTGACGGCCAGCTCCTCGAACGGACGCGGCACGAGACGAAGAAGCCCGAGCTCTTCAAGGTGCTGTTGCTGAACGACGACTACACCACGATGGAGTTCGTGGTGGAGATCCTCGAGAACGTCTTTCACAAACAGCCGGCCGAGGCGTATCGCATCATGATGGCCGTCCACACGCAGGGCAAGGGCCTCTGCGGCGTCTATCCGCACGAAGTAGCCGAAACGAAAGTGGCTACGGTCATCGACCTGGCACGCGAGAGCGGGTTCCCGTTGCTGGCCGCCATGGAACCCGAGTAGGCCACGGACAACACGGACAACACTGGCCGCTGGAACCATAGCTGGCGTTGAGTAGTCGTACAGGCATACCAGTCAGAGTCGAAACTGAAAGCACCCCTCCGCTGGTAGTACCGTCGCGAGCGAAGCGAGCGACGGGTCGGGGGTGGGGCCCCGCGACAAACTAAAAAATGTTCAGTCCCGCTCTTGAAATCGTTCTCACCGTCGCCTACCGCGAGGCAACCGCGCGGCGTCACACACACCTGACGCTCGAGCACCTGCTGTACGCGCTGGCGCACGACCCCGACGGCGAGCGCATCCTCACCGCCTGTGGCGCCGACATGCCGCAGCTGCGGCGCGATCTCGACAAGTACCTTCAGGATTCGGTCGAGCAGTTCGCGCGCGGCCAGCAGAAGGAGCCCGAACAGACGCTGGCCTTCCGGCGCGTGCTCCAGACCGCCGTGCTGCACGTGCAGAGCGCCGGCCGCCAGGAAGTCCATTCGGGCGACGTCATCGCGGCGACGCTGCAGCAGAATCGATCGCATGCGGCGCAGTTGCTCTCAGGGCAGGGCATCACCCGGCTCGACGTCCTCGAATACATCACGCACGGAAAGACGAAGTTGCCGCCATCCACGCCCGCCGGGCCCGACACCGGCGAAGCGCCGTCCGACGCCGAAGCCGGCGGCGGCGAGCGCGGCGGCGCCACCGCGCGCGACCCGCTGGCCGCCTACGCGACCGACCTGACCGCCAGAGCCCGCGCCGGTGAGCTCGATCCGCTGATTGGCCGTACCGACGAGCTCCAGCGCACGATGGAGATCCTCTGCCGGCGGCGCAAGAACAACCCGGTGTTCGTCGGCGACGCGGGCGTGGGCAAGACGGCGCTCGCCGAAGGCCTCGCCACCAGGCTCCTCGACGACGACGTGCCTGATTTGCTCGAGGGCGCCGAAGTCTTCTCGCTCGACACGGGTGCGCTCCTCGCCGGCACGCGCTTTCGCGGCGACTTCGAGGAACGCTTCAAGGCCGTCATCCACGCGCTCTCGAAGCGCCCGATGCCGATCCTCTTCATCGACGAGATCCACTCCACGGTCGGTGCCGGAGCCACGACCGGCGGCACGATGGACCTCGCGACCCTCATCAAGCCAATCCTGACGACCGGGCAGCTGCGCCTGGTCGGTTCGACGACGCACGAAGAGTTCAAGCACATCGAGAAGGACCGGGCGCTCGCGCGCCGGCTGCAGAAGATCGTCATCGACGAACCGTCGATTCAGGAGACCGTGAGGATCCTGCAGGGCCTCCGCACCCGCTACGAAGGGCACCATCGCGTGCACTACGCCGATGATGCGATCGAGGCCGCGGCCAAGCTCGCGGCGCGGCACCTGCGCGACTACAAGCTGCCCGACAGCGCCATCGACGTGCTCGACGAGGCCGGCGCAAAGAGCCGCATGAAGCGCAGCATGGATCCGAACCGGCCGGCGGTGACCGACCCGGCCACGCCGGTCGAGCCGCTCGAGATTTCGGCCGCGAACATCGAGGAAGTGGTCGCGCGCATGGCCAGGATTCCGGCCAAGCAGGCGTCCTCCTCCGACCGCGATCGCCTGCGCTCGCTCGAGGAGTCGCTCGGCCGCGTCGTCTTTGGCCAGGAGGAAGCCGTGGGCACCGTCGCGCGGGCGATCAAGCGCGCACGCGCCGGGTTGGGTCAGCCCGATCGTCCAGCGGGGTGCTTCCTCTTCACCGGGCCGACCGGCGTCGGCAAGACCGAGCTCGCCAAGCAGCTGGCGCTGCACCTCGGCAACGAGTTCCTGCGCTTCGACATGAGCGAGTACATGGAGAAGCACGCCGTGGCGCGGTTGATCGGCGCGCCTCCAGGCTACGTCGGGTTCGAGCAGGGCGGCCTGCTCGTCGACGCGGTCCGGCAGCATCCATACGCGGTCGTGCTCCTGGACGAAATCGAGAAGGCGCACGCCGACATTTTCAACATCCTGCTGCAGGTCATGGACCACGCCACGCTGACCGACAACAACGGCCGGAAGGCGGACTTCCGCCAGGTCGTCCTCATCATGACGTCGAACGCCGGCTCGCGCGAGATGAGCGCCGGCAGCATCGGCTTCAGCGAGTCGGGCACGGCGGTCCACGTCCAGGACGTCAGGCAGAAAGCGTCGCAGCAGCGCTCGAAGCAGGCGATCGAGAAGGTCTTCAGCCCGGAATTCCGCAACCGGCTCGACGCCATCGTCTCGTTCGGACCGCTGACGCCGGCGGTCATGGAAACGATCGTCGAGAAGTTCATCCTCCAGCTCGAAGCGCAGCTCGCCGAGCGGCGCGTGGCGATCAACCTCGAGCCCGAGGCGAGGATCTGGCTCGCCGAGAAAGGCTTCGATCCCGTCTACGGTGCGCGTCCGCTCGCGCGCGTGATCCAGACCGAAGTCCGCGACCCGCTGACCGATGAAATCCTCTTCGGCCGGCTCGAAGGCGGCGGCACGGTGACGATCACGATGAAGGACGGCAAGCTGGACTTCACGTTCGAAGCCTCGGCGCCACCCAAAACGCCGGTGACCGCGTGAGCATGTCGGATAAAGAGCACGACATCCCAGTCAAAGTCGTCGACCGCCGCTGGTGGGCGAATACCGAGGCCTCGACGGCCGCGAGCGACGGCGGTTCGTCGCTCAAGCCGACCTACGTCGAAGAGCTCGAGCAGAAGGTCGTCGAGAAAGACAAGCAGATCCAGGAGTACCTGACGAAATACCGCCAGGCCTCCTCCGAGTTCGAAGAGATGCGCCTTCGCCTGCGGCGCGAAATCTCGAAGGACATCGAGCGGACGCGCCGCGAGATCCTCTCCGAACTGCTCGAGGTCGTCGACAACCTCGAGCGCGCGCTCGACGCGGCCAAGCGCTCGCCGTCGGCGGACGCACTCCTGCAGGGCGTGGAGATGGTCCGCCGCCAGTTCCTGAGCAAACTCGAAGGACTGGGCGTCAAGCCGATCGAATCAGGCGATGGCCGCTTCGACCCCGCCCTCCACGAAGCGGTCAGCACCGTTCCCGCATCATCGCCCGATCAGGATGGCATAGTCGTCGGCGTCATCCGTCAGGGCTACCGCATCGGCGCCGACGTGCTGCGGCCGGCGGCGGTAGCGGTGGCGAAGAATCCTTAGGCTTTGGGCTTTAGGCTTTGGGCTCTAGGCAAGACACTGGCAGTCGGCCCTCGGTGGCTCTGCGCTAGAGCCTAAAGCCAAGAGCCTAGAGCCTGCTAAAATCCATCAATGCCCATCTTCGAATACCTCTGTCAGGACTGCGGCCGGGAGTTCGAGACGTTCGTGACCGGGGACCGCAAGCCGTCGTGCCCGGCCTGTCACGGCGCCAACCTTGGCAAGCTGCTCTCGACGCCAGGCATGGTCGGCGCCGGCGAGCGCTCGTCCAGCGCGTCGTCGCAGCCGTCGTTCGGCGGGTGCGGCGCCGGTGGCGCCGGCTGCGCCTGCCGCGCCAACGCGCACTGAGCTCTCTTCCGCAACTACGCACGATAGTTGCTCCCGGGTTGCTTCGGCACTCCGTCTGCATTTCTCAATGTCGCTTGGCGCGCCGCCTCGCGCGCGACAGGCGCTCGGGCCGCAGGCGCTGCCGACCTAACACCCGGGATCGTCGTGCGACAGCCCGGCCCGAACAAAATTGTCCCTGTTCTGCCTTCGCCTCCTGCCTCCTGCCTCCTGTCTCCTTGTCCATGTGCTAGTCTTTTTCCACTTATGTACTCACGCGAAGAGGTCAAAGCGATCACCGACAAGGTGATCAACATGGCGAAGGCCGATGCCGTCGAAGTCGAGTTCAGCGGCGGCGAGCGCTCGGCCACTCGGTTTGCGAACTCGAACATCACCGCGAACATGGTGCAGTACGACCGCAACCTGAGCGTCACGGTGTACGTCGGCACGCGCTCGGCCACGGCCTCGACGCGCGACTTCGACGATGCGTCGCTCAAGACGGCGGTCGACGATGCGCAGAAGCGAGCGGGCGAGGCGCGCGAGAATCCCGAGGCGCTGCCGCTCATCGAAGGCCCGCAGGAGTACGTCGCCGTCGACGCGGCGCTCCCGAGCGGCGTCAACTTCGGCCCGGCCGAGCGCGCCCGCATGGTCAAGCAGAGCCTCGATATCTGCCAGAAGAAGGGCGTCATCGGGTCCGGCTACATCCCCAAGACCCATCAGACGACGTGCACGGCGAACTCCAAGGGACTCTTCGCCTACTACCAGTCAGCTGAGGCGAGTTTCATCCTGACGTGCCGCACCAAGGACGGTGGCGGCTCCGGCTGGGCGGGTTCGACCGGCATCAAGGACATCAGCTTGATCAATGCCGCGGAGCTGACCGAGATCGCCTCCGACAAGGCGCTCAAGAGCCAGAAGCCGCGCGCGATCGAGCCCGGGCGCTACACGACCATCCTCGAGCCACGCGCCAACGCCCGGTTCCTGTCGCTGATGACCGGCCTCTTCAACGCCCGCACGTCGGAGGGCCCGGTCGGCAACTACTTCAGCGGGAAGCAACCGGGAACGACGAAGGTCGGCGAGAAGCTGTTCAGCGACGGGTTCACGCTGCGGAGCGAGATCGGCAACCCCATCCTCAGGCAGACGCCGATTGGCACCGACGGGATGGCCGCAAAGCCGGTGACGTGGATCGAGAAGGGCGTGCTCAAGACGCTCGCCTACGACCGCGCCTGGGCCAAGCGCCAGAAGAAGGACCCGACACCGACGAACATCAACCAGAGCCTGGTGATGGAAGGCTCGGACATGACCGTCGAGCAGATGATCAAGACCACCAAGCGTGGCCTGCTCGTGACCTTCTTCTGGTACATCCGCGCCGTCGACGCGCCGACGCTGCTCAACACCGGCATGACGCGCGACGGGTTGTTCCTCATCGAGAACGGCGAGATTGCCGGTCCGGTGCAGAACTTCCGCTGGAACATGTCGCCGCTCGTCGGCTACAACAACATCACGGGCGTCGGCAAAGCGATTCCGATGCACACCGGCGAGTCCTACGACGGCGGCGGCACTGCGCTCGTGCCGCCGGTCCGGATCGAAGATTTCTTCATGACGTCGATTTCGCCGGCGGTATGACGCGCGACGACGCTTTCGTCACGATGCTCACGATGCGACGATGGACACGATGATGGATGGGAACATACGACTTAACAATCATCGTGCTCATCGTGTCATCGTGAGCATCGTGCCAGATTCGTTGTCCGTGACCGGACATCAAGGCAGCTTCTAGCCAGCCGCCCCGCGAGGACAAGAAATGAAACGCAGAGACTTCGTCAAGACCGTCGCGCTGTCGGGCATGGCCGTGGCGGCCAGCGACATCGTCGGCGACCTGATCGCGCAGACGCCGCAGGGCAAGGTGCTCGAGTCGAAGTTCAAGGGACTCTCGGACATCGCGCTCCTCGAGGCCAAGACGCAAGGGTGCAGCTACGCCGACATCCGCTTCACGCGCAACACCAACAGCGGCGTGAACGCGACCGGCGGGAACCGCGAGTTCGATGACTTCGGCGGCGGCTTCGGCGGCCGGGGCGGCGGGCGCGGCGGCCGCGGGGGCGGACGAGGCGGCGGCGGGTTCGGGGGCGGGGGCGGCGGCGTGGGGCCGAGCGGCGCCGCTGGCTTCGGCGTGCGCGTCATCCACAGCGGCGTCTGGGGCTTCGCGAGCAGCCCGATCGTCACCGAGGACGAAATTCGGCGCATCACGCGGATGGCGACCGAGGTGGCCAAGGCGAGCGCGATCGCCAAGCGCATGGACGTCAAGCTGGCGCCCGTGCCGGCGTACACCGAGTACTGGTCGAGCGCCTTCAAGAAAGACCCGCGCACCGTCCCGCAGGATGAGAAGCAGGCCTACGTCCAGAAGGTCGTCGACGCCGTCGTCAAGACGAAGGAAGTCACCAACGTCAACGCCTCGGTGCAGCTCGAGCACGAGTGGAAGTACTTCGCGAGCTCGGAAGGGTCCTACATCGAGCAGGAGATCTTCACGACCTCGCCGTCGTTCACCGTCACGGCGCGGAAGGACGGCCAGACGCGGTCGCGGACGTTCAGCGGCGTGGCCATGACCGGCGGCTGGGAAGTCGCCGAGATGTCGCAGATGCTCGAGAGCGCCGAGCGCATCGCGGCCGAGGCGGTCGAGTTCTGCACCGCCAAGCCGGTCGAGATGGGCGTCAAGGATCTCATCCTCACGCCGTCGCACGCGATGCTGACCATCCACGAGATCGTCGGCCACGCGACCGAGCTCGACCGCATCCTCGGCTACGAGGCCAACTACGCCGGCACGAGCTTCATCAAGCTGTCCGACGTCGGCAAGTTGAAGTACGGCTCGAAGCTCTTCAACGTCACCGCCGATCGCAACAAGCCGGGCGGCATCGGGACGGCCGGCTACGACGACGACGGCGTGAAGACGCAGGAGTGGCCGATCGTGCGCGACGGCATCCTCGTCGGGCTCCAGACCAACCGCGAGATGGCGCACCTCGTCGGCGAGAAGGAGAGCCGCGGCTGCACGCAGGCGAACTCCTGGCGCGACTATCCGTTCCTCCGCATGCCGAACGTGCACGTCGACGCCGGCCCGGCGGGGTCGCCGACGCCGGAAGAGATGATTGCCGACACCAAGGACGGCGTCCTCATCGACGGCCGCGGCAGCTACTCGATCGACCAGCAGCGCTACAACGGCCAGTTCGGCGGCAACGCGTTCTGGGAAATCAAGAACGGCAAGAAGACGCGGATGGTGACCAACGTCACCTACAACGCGATCACGACCGACTTCTGGGGCAACCTCGACGCGATCTCCGGCAAGGAATCGTGGGAGATGCACGGCACCGGTGGCGACGCGAAGGGCCAGCCGACGCAGACCAACAGCATCTCGCACGGATCGCCCTACCTGCGCATCCGCAAGATCCTCGTCGGCGCCGCCTACGCGTAGCCCCGAGTTCCGCGGACGAACACGGTGACGAGCTATTCGTCACCGCGTTCGTCACGCGAAACGCACGGCTGCAGTCCCAACCACTAACGTTCAGCCCTGTATACAGGCCGTCGACACCTGAAATCTGGCGATCCGCCCTGCGTCACGAGGGACCGGCGTCAATACCCCTAGCCAGTACCAAGCTGAGCCGCCTTGACTGTCCTGGCTCAACCGGACTACCTTGTATCGCATTGCAAGACTCTTGGCTGGCCGCTGGTCAGCCAATTTGCCAGAAAACGGTGGGCGTGCGCCCCGCCGGCGACTGACTTACACGTCGGAGCGAAGGGAGGAGCGTTCCATGAGTAAGGTTGTGCGTGCATTGGCGTCGGCGCTTTCGGTGCTGACGCTGTTGGTTCTGTCGAGTTCCCCCGCCTACGGTCAGGGCGGCACCACCTCAACACTATCGGGCGTCGCGGTTGACTCGAGCGGCGCCGTGCTGCCGGGCGCGGACGTCACGGTGACGATGCCGTCGACGGGCTTCACGCAGTCGGCCGTCACCAACGCCGAAGGCGCGTTCTCGTTCCCCGGGCTCAACATCGGCACCTACACGCTGACGGTCAAGCTCTCCGGCTTCAAGACCTTCGTCTCGAACAACGTCGTCCTGACGCTCGGCGGCGGCGCGAACGTGCGCGCGACGCTCGAGATCGGCGGCGTCGAGGAACAGGTCGTCGTCTCGTCGGCATCGGAGATCATCCAGACGCAGTCGACGCAGATCTCCTCGACGATCAACACCAACCAGATTCTGAAGCTGCCGCTGACGACGCGCAGCGCGATGGACTTCGTCACGTTCCTCCCCGGCGTCCAGACGTCAGGCGGCAACCGCGCAGTCGATGATCAACGGCCTGCCGCAGGGCATGATCAACATCACGCTCGACGGCGTGAACATCCAGGACAACACGCTGCGCTCGACCGACGGCTTCTTCGCCATCGTCAGCCCGCGCCTCGACGCGATTGAAGAAGTCACGGTGACGACGGCGGCGCAGGGCGCCGACAGCGCGCAGGGCGCCGCGCAGATCAAGTTCACGACGCGCTCGGGCACGAACACCTTCACCGGCAGCGTCTACGAGTACTACCGCCGCGACGCGCTCAACGCCAACACCTGGTTCAACAACCGCGACGGCGTCGCGAAGGCCAAGCTGCAGCAGGACCAGTTCGGCGGCCGCGCCGGCGGCCCGATCACCATCCCGGGGCTGTTCGACGGCCGCAACAAGGCGTTCTTCTTCTTCAACTACGAGGAGCTGCGAGCAGCCGAGCGACACGACGCGCAGCCGCAACCTGCTCACGCCGACGCCGCCCAGGGCATCTACCGCTACAACACGAGCCTCGGGCGTGCAGACCGTCAACCTGCTGCAGCTCGCGGCCGCGAACGGACAGCTGGCGACGCTCGACCCGACTGTCAGCCGAGCTCCTCGGCGACATCACGGCGTCGACCGTCGGGCGGCTCGCTCGCCGCCGTCGACCCCAACATCCAGCGCTTCTCGTTCAACGTGCCGGTCGCAGTCGAAGCGCCGGTTCCCGACGGTCCGCATCGACTACAACATCACCGACAAGCACCGCTTCAGCAGCGCGTGGAACTACAACTGGTTCACGGACTACCCCGACACGCTGAACAACCGCGATGCGTGCTTCCCCGGCTTCCCGGTCGAAGCCGGCCAGAGCTCGGTCCGCTGGAGCTGGTCGCAACAGCGTCCGGTCGACGCTGTCGCAGAACATCGTCAACGAGGCGCGCGTCGGCTACAGCAGCGCGCCGGTCACGTTCTACAAGGAGATGAACGTCGGCATGTTCGGCGGGATCGGTCGCCAACCAGAGCGGCTTCCAGCTCGAACTTCCCGACGCTCGACGGCACGGGGCTGACGGCCGCCGAGCAGTCCGCCGGCGCCGCAGTCGCGCAACGCCACGGCGCTGCTCATCGAGGACACGCTGAGCTGGCTGAAGGGATCGCACAACATCAGCATGGGCGGTTCCTGGACGCAGTACCAACTGTGGGCGAAGAACTCCAATCTGGTGCCGACGCATCAACTTCGGCGTCGTCACGGGCGATCCGGCGCAGAGCCTGTTCACCGGCGCGATCGGCGCGGCGGCGTTCCCCGGCGCGACGGCCGCGAACATCACCGCCGCCCAGAACCTCTACGCGTTCCTCACCGGCCGCGTCAGCGGGGTCGACGGCGACGCGCGGCTGGACGAGAACACGAACGAGTACAGCTACATGGGCACGAGCATGCAGCGCGCGCAGATGCGCGAGGCCGGGTTCTATATCGCCGACTCGTGGCGCTGGAAGCCGAACTTCACGATCAACCTCGGCCTGCGCTACGAGCTGCAGTATCCCGTTCTATCCGTTGAACAGCAGCTACTCGACGGCCACGCTGGCCGACCTGTGCGGCGTGTCCGGCGTGGGCTCCGGCGACGAGCCTCGAAACGAAGTGCAACCTGTTCCAGCCGGGCACCATGCCCGGCAAGCGGCCGCAGTTCGTCAACTTCGCGAAGGGCGAGTACGCGTACGACGTCGACTACAACAACTTCGCGCCGAACGTCGGCTTCGCGTGGAGCCTGAACGACAAGCAGGGCTTGCTCGGCACGCTGCTCGGCGAGCGAAGCGGTCGTCCGCGGCGGCTACACGCGCGCCTTCAACCGGAACGGCATGAACGACTTCTCGGGCGAGTACGGCGGCAACCCGGGCGTCACCATCCAGAATACCGACCGCGACACTCGATCGCGGCAACCTGAACAACGACGGGCAGGGCCTGCCGGTGCTCTTCCGGCAGTCCGACGCGCCTCGGCCCGGCGCCGTTCCCGGCGTCGCCGAACTACCCGCTGACCGACGTCGTCACCGAGGACATCAACCTCTTCGACACGTCGATCACCGTGCCGTACGCCGACACCTGGACGTCGGCCTGCAGCGCTCGCTCGGCCGTGACTTCGCCGTCGAGGCGCGCTACGTCGGCACGCGCTCGCGCGAGAACTGGCAGACGGTCAACTACAACGAGACGAACATCTTCGAGAACGGCTTCATCAACGAGTTCCGCGTCGCGCAGGCCAACCTCCGCGCCAACATCGCGGCCGGCCGCGGCGGCACGTTCGCCTACACGGGCGCGCCAGGCACCGCGCCGCTGCCGACGATCTTCGCGTACTTCCACGGCACGACCGGCAGCGCGAACAACCCGGCGTCCTACACGTCCGCGAACTTCACGAACAACACGTTCCTGAACTCGCTGCCGACGTTACAACCCGGCACCCGATCACGTTCGCCAACAACCTGCTGCAGCGATGCCGGCCGGCGCGCCAACGCCGCGGCCGCCGGCGTCGCCGCGAACTTCTTCATCGCCAATCCCGACCTGCAGGGCGGCGCGGACCTGACGACCAACGTCGGCAGCACCGACTACCACGGCCTGCAGCTCGAGCTGCGCCGCCGCTACGCGCAGGGCCTGCAGTTCCAGATCAGCTACGCCTACGGCCAGACGATGCAGAGCAACTTCCTGTCGTTCCGCCGGCCGATCGACATGCGCCGCGACGTCGGATCGCCCGGCGACCTGACGCACGCGGCGAAGATCACGCTCGTCTACGACCTGCCGTTCGGCCAGGGCCGGCGGTTCGGCAGCGGCGTCGAACGGCGTCGTCGATCGGATCATCGGCGGCTGGACGGTCGGCCTCTCGTCGCGCATGCAGAGCGGTCAGCTGGTCAACCTCGGCAACGTCCGCATCTTCGGCATGACGCGCCGACGACGTCCAGGACATGTACAAGCTCCGGTTCGACGATGCGAACAAGTTCGTCTACATGCTCCCGCAGGACGGTCATCGACGAGACGATCAAGGCGTTCAGCGTGAGCGCGACGTCGGCCAGCGGCTACGGAACGCGGCGGCGCGCCGTCCGGCCGCTACTTCGGTCCGGCCAACGGCCCGGACTGCATCGAGGTCGCCAACAACGTCGGCGACTGCGGCACCGGCGACCTGGTCGTCACCGGCCCGATGTTCCAGCAGCACGACATCAGCATCGCGAAGAAGGTGCGGCTCGTCGGCCGCACCGACTTCGAGTTCCGCGCCGAGATGCTGAACGCGTTCAACAACGTGAACTTCGTGCCGGTCGGCGGCATCGGCAACGCCATCGCCAACTACCGCGTCACCGGCCTGACGGGCACGAACACCGCCGCGTCGTTCAGCTCGTGGCCAGGTTCAATTGCTAGAAATGCGAATGCCTAAAGCAGCATGAAGGGCCGTCGAAGTGCGAGAAGCACTGCGCGGCCGCAGTTCGACTGCCGCCGTCGTCCTACGGGTCGAGCCTCCCGCGTCCACTTCGCCCAACTCCAGCTTCAGCTCCCTGATCCCAGATTACACGATGATCCCCTTGCGCACGGCGTAGAGGACGATCTCGGCCGTGTTGTGCAGGTTGAGCTTCTGCATCATGTTGCCGCGGTGGGTCTCGACCGTCGACAGCCCAAGATCGAGCAGCGTGGCCACTTCCTTGTTCGACCGCCCTTCCGCCAGGAGCTGCAGGACTTCCTTCTCGCGATCGGTCAGCAGGTGGTAGGTGTCGGTCAGGCCGCGGGCGCGGAGCTGGCGCATGTAGTCTTCGACCAGCACCGCGGTCACCGCCGGGCTGAAGTAGGGCTTGCCGGCGGACACGGCGCGGACGGCCGGGAGCAGATCCTCGTCGGTCGCGTCTTTCAACAGATACGCGCGGGCACCGGCGGCAAGGGCGCGCGTGATGTAGGACTCGTCCGAGTGCATGCTCAGGATGATCACCGCCGGCGGCCGATCGAGCTTCTGCGAGCGCGCCGCGACCTCGATGCCGTTCATCTTCGGCATCCCGATATCGACGATGAGCGTCTCGGGCTGATGCTCCTCGCAGAGCCGCAGCGCCTCGAGGCCGTCGGCGGCCTCGGCGACGACTGTCAGGCCGGCGTCGCTCTCGAGCAGGCTGCGCAAGCCGCGCCGGACGATGCCGTGGTCGTCAGCCAGCAGCACGCGCATGCGCGACCTCCGGAGCATCGGCCAGGAGCGGCACCTTCAGCGTCAGCGTCGTGCCGGCGCCGGCGGCGCTCTTGATCGACAGGACACCGTTCAGATCGCGGACGCGCTCCTCGATGCCGCGCAGGCCGAGCCCGCCGGCCCGCTGCGCGGGGTTGAAGCCGACGCCATCGTCGGTGATCGACACGGCCAGGCAGTCGGCCTGCCGGCTGACCGATACCGCGATGTGCGACGCGCGCGCGTGGCGCACGCAGTTGGTGAGCGCTTCCTGCACCGAGCGGTAGACGCACGTGCGGTGCTGCTCGGGCAGGAGGTCGAAGTCGCCGTCGACCGTGAGCTCCACCGGCACGCCGAAGCGGCGGCCGAAGTCGCGCACGTGCCACTCGAGCGCGGGCTGGAGCCCGAAGTCGTCCAGCATGCTGGGCCGGAGGCCGAGCGCGAGATCGCGGACGGTGCGGACCATGTTGTCCACGAGCTGGCGGCACTCGGCTACGGCGCCAGCCACGCGCGTGTCCCCGGCCGAGCGCAGGCGGTCGATGCGGCCGAGCTCCATGCGCAGCGCGGTCAGCATCTGCCCGACGTGGTCGTGGAGCTCGCGCGACAGGTTCTTGCGTTCCTCTTCTTGGGTGGCCACGAGCTGGTGCGAGAGCTGGCGCATCAGGTGCTCGGCCTGTTCAGCCACTTCGCGCTCGTTCTCCGAGCGCCGCTCGAGCACGCGCAAACGGATGACCGCCGTGAGCGCGACGACCAGACCGAGGAAGAGACTGCCCCAGATGAGCCGGTGCAGCTCGGTGCGAAACGCTTCCTGCCGCCGGGTGACCTCGGCGCGCTGGATGGCGTGGTTGGCGTTGTTCAGGTCTTCGATCTGCGAAGCGATGGCGAGCACCGCCTCGCGCCGCGGGAGCACCTCGCGCTTGAGGAAGCCGGCGCTCTGGCTGATCTTCTCGACCAGCGTCCAGTCGAAGAGCGGGTCGAAGGCCTGCCAGTACTCGTCCAGCTTTGCTTCCAGGCTGGCGATGCGCTCTTCGTTGCCGGCTCGACCAGCCGCGAGCGAGCGGAGATCGGCGACCGTCGCGAGGTTGTTCTCGCGGAACGCGGCCAGCTGCTCGCGATAGAACGGGCGCCCGCTCGCGCTCGGGGTCGAGGAGGTAGTCGCGGATGAAGATGCCCGAGAGGTGGAGATCGGACCTCAGGCGGCGAAGCTTGGTCTCGACCTCGCGCTGGTGCGAGTTGAGCTGGTCGAGCTGCGTATAGATTTCCTGGGCGCGATTCGACGCCGTGAGCACGGAGACGACGACCAGCAGCAGCAGGCCTCCAAGCCCGAGCGCCGCGACCGGCCAGGTTCTGAAGCGCATGGCTGTCTGCCATGGTACTCCTTCGGGGCCGGCGCCGGCATCCCGTTGAAGCCCGAGCCCTAAACCATTGAGCTCCAGGGATCTGGCCTTCCTCCCCTGCGAAATCTCGGCCTCTCCCCTGTTCACCGGATGGTCGCGGGAGCCTGGTTCGCGTCTACTGGGAATGCGGTCGCATGCAGGCGGATGCGACTGGCTGTGACCAAGTCCACTGCGACTCGATCACACTTCTCCCTATGCGGCGCGCCTGCGAGAGGAACGTTGACGTGGCTGGCTGCCCGCCTGGTCTCGAGCGACGGTTCCCTCGCAGGTAGCGCCGCGCCATCCTGATCGGCCGGGACGCGTCGTGGAAGGCGCGGACGGTCACAAGAAGCAATTCATTTTCACCACAGAGCTAGCAGGGGGCACAGAGACGCTGCGCGCTCGCCGGAGGGCTGCGCGCTGTCGTTGACGCTGCAGAAACTGCGTACGTTCGAGCCTCGCGGAGGTCGCATTCTCTGCGTACCGATTCGCGCCACGGCGTTGGAATTTCGTAGATTTTCGCGCGGTTATCGACTTGCAGCGGGGGCAGGCATGCCCAATGTCGACAGCAATCAGATCAATCAGCTGACGGGTGCGATCATCGCGGCCGCGATCAAAGTCCACAAGGCGCTCGGACCAGGTCTTCTGGAATCGGCCTACTCCGTTTGCCTCCTGTACGAATTGCGACGATCGCAGTTTCACGTCGATGTGCAGCGGGCGGTACCCATCATCTACGAAGAGGTGTCGCTCGACTGCGGATACCGCCTCGACATGGTGGTGAACGACATTGCGCGATCCGACCAGACCGTTGACGGCGGCACGACCACGTCAGACTAGAAGCGCCCATTCCTCGAAACAAACGACCTCGGCTCCCTCTGCTAACTCTGCTATCTCTGTGGTGAACCTAACGTCTCACGTTCACTCACTCACCTCAAGATCTCGCTCGCCTCCATTCGTCCCAACATTCATCCCTGTCACACCCACCACTCGCCCGTCACACATTTGGTGACAAAATTGAACACTCCTACAAAGTTGTTGGTCATCGCCCATTGACGGTTCACCACCCAGTTGCTAGAATACCCAATCCCAGCACATGGCCGACGGGAGTCGGCACCTGGAACGAGGGAGGAGCGTTCCTAATATGCGATTTACTGCACGTCTGATCCTGACAGCTCTGTTCTGCTTCGCGATGGATGCGGTGGCGCCCGGACGGCGCTCGCGCAAGGTGGCGGCGCAACCACATCACTTTCCGGCACGGTGACGGACACGTCGGGTGCCATCATCCCGGGCGCGACCGTCGCCGTCAAAAGCGTCGCGACCGCGACGCAGTTCGATACGGTCACGAACGAAAGCGGGTATTTCAGCGTGCCCGCGCTCGATCCTGGCGTCTACACCGTCACCGTGACGCTGATGGGCTTCAAGACGGCGGTGCTCAATGACGTGCGCATCAACGCGTCTACACCCGCGACGGTCAAGGTCGCCCTCGCTGTCGGCGGCCTGGAAGAAACCGTCGTCGTCACCGGCGGCTCGGAGATGATCCAGACCACGTCGGCGGCGGTGACGTCGACGATTGACACCAATCAGATCCTCAAGATCCCCACCGGCAGCCGCAGCGCGCTGGAGTTTGTCGCCCTGCTGCCGGGCGTCAGCACGCCGGGCGGTCCCGGCGGATCGCGCGACTCGACGGTGAACGGCCTGCCGCAGAGCGCCATCAACATCACCATCGACGGCATGAGCGCGCAGGACAACCACCTGAAGACCGGTGACGGCTTCTTCGCCCGCGTCAGCCCGCGCCTCGACGCGATTGAAGAGGTCACCGTCAACTCGGCGGCGCAGGACGCGTCCAGCACGGGTCAGGGCGCGGTCCAGATCCGGTTCGTCACGCGCTCGGGCAGCAATCAGTTCACGGGCAGCGGCTACTACTACCTGCAGCACTACAACCTCAACGCCAATACCTGGTTCAACAACCGCGACAACGCGCCGAAGGCCGACGATGTCCTCCACCAGCCGGGCGGACGTATCGGCGGGCCGGTCATGATCCCGGGCGTATGGAATGGCCGCAACAAGGCGTTCTTCTTCTTCAACTACGAAGAGTCGCGCTCGCCGGGTGCGAACACGGAGAATCGCACGATGCTGCATCCGCGCGCGGAGCAGGGCTGGTTCCGATACACCGCCGGCGGCGTCACCCGCGAGGTGAACGTGCTCTCGCTCGCCGCGACCAACGGATTCGTGTCGACGATCGATCCGACGATCGGACGGCTCCTCGGCGACATCCGCGCCTCGACGGCCGGCAGCACGGTCGTCGACAGCACCGACCCGCTGCACGCAGACCTTCACCTACTCGTACCAAACCGACAGCGTCACGAAGTACCCGACCGGGCGGCTGGACTTCAACCTCACCGACAAGCACCGCCTGTCGTGGTCGATGACCTACACGGATCTGGTCTCGACGCCGGATACCACGAACAACCGCGAGCCCAACTTCCCCGGCTTCCCGAACACCGGCAGCCAGGTCTCGGATCGCTACATCACCCGCGGCACGCTGCGGTCGACGCTCGGCGCGCAACCTCGTCAACGAGATCACCATCGGCGGCTCGGGCGGGCCGACGATGTTCTCGCCGGAGATCGCGGCGAGCCAGTTCAGCGGCACGCGGTCGCCGACCAGGCCGGGTTCCTGCTCAACATCAACACTGTCGGCGGCATCACGAACGCGGCCTCGACAGGCGCCTACTCAGGCGCGCGAGGCGTCGACGAAGGTCATCGAGAACACGCTCAGCTGGCTGAGGGGCATCGCACAGCATCCAGGCGGGCGGCTCGTGGACCCGCACCGACGTCTGGCTGCAGAACCAGCAGTACGTGCCGACGATGAACTTCGGCATCGATGCCGCGGACCCGGCCAACGGCATGTTCACGACGGCGAACTTCTCGGGCGCGTCGACGGCGCAGCTGACCGAGGCGCGCGACCTGTTTGCCACGCTCACCGGTCGCGTCAACTCGATCACCGGCGAGCAGCGGCTCGACGAGAACACCGACGAGTACGTGTTCCTCGGCCTCGGCATGCAGCGCGCACGACTCGTGGACTACGGCTTCTTCGTCGCCGACACCTGGCGCGTGAAGCCGACGTTCACCGTCAATCTCGGCCTGCGCTACGACCTGCAGCTGCCGTTCTACCCGCGCAACAACAGCTACTCGAAGGCGACCGTCGCCGACGTCTGGGGGCGATCGGGCGTGCGGTAACATCTTCAGTCCCGGCGGCATGACCGGGCAGCCACCCCAGTTCACCCAGTACGACGAGGGGGAGGGCGCGTACGACACCGACCTGAACAACTGGGCACCAAACGTCGGCTTTGCGTGGACGCTTGGCGGCAACGGCGGGTTCCTCAAGACGTTGCTCGGCAGCGAATCGGGCGACAGCGTGCTCAGAGCCGGGTACTCGATGGGCTACAACCGGCCGGGAACCTCCGACTTCACGACCGCGATTGCCGCCAACCTGGCGTGTCGCTCTCGGCCAACCGCAGCGCCGCGCTCGGCAACCTCGGGACGCCGGGATCGATCTTCCTGCGCAACCCCGCGGACGTCGGCCCGCCGCGCCAACATGCCGCTCACGCGCGTCTACCCGATGAGTGATGTCATCACCGGCGACATCACCGTCTTCGAGCCCGGGCTCCAGGTTCCCTACGCGATGACCTGGACCGGCGGCTGGCAGCGGAAGGTCGGCAGCAGCATGGTCGTCGAGGCGCGCTACGTCGGCATCGCGCTCGCTCCAGTCGTGGCAGACCTACAACTACAACGAGATCAACATCGTCGAGAACGGGTTCCTGAACGAGTTCCGCGTGGCGCAGAGGAACCTGGAGTCGAACATTGCCGCCGGCAGGGGCAACACGTTCGCCTACACCGGCGCTGCCGGGACCGCCCGCTCCCGATCTTCCTCGCCTACTTCAATGCGGCGCCGGCATCGGCCTCGGGCGACACGGCGAGGTACTCCGGCACGAACTGGACCAATACCACGTTCCTTGGATACCTCGCGAAGTACAACCCGACGCCGTACAACTTCGCGAACACCGGCACCGACCGTCTGATCGGCAACGCCACGTTCCGCAACAACGCGCTCACGGCGGGCCTGCCGGCGAACTTCTTCCAGGCCAACCCGGACCTGATCGGCGGCGCCAACATTGTCGGCAACGGCGGCGCGACCTACTACAACTCGCTGCAGCTCGAGCTCCGGAAGCGGCTCTCGGACGGGCTGCAGTTCCAGACCAGCTACGTCTACGCCCAGCAGGACGGCACGCAGCGGTTCTCGCTGCGCTACCCGCGCGAGCGCGTGCAGGACACCGGCACCGAAGGGGAAGTCACGCACACGTTCCGGGCCAACTGGGTGTACGAGCTGCCGTTCGGCCAGGGCCGCCGCTTCGGGAGCGGCGCCGGACCGTGGATGAACCGGCTCATCGGCGGCTGGTCGTTCGATGGCATCGCGCGCATGCAGAGCGGCACGACGCTCGACTTCGGCAACGTCCGCCTCGTGGGCATGTCGCAGCAGGAATTGCAGGATTCGTTCAAGCTGCGCTTCGACGACGCTGGCAAGCTCATTTACATGCTGCCGCAGGACATCATCGACAACACCGTCCGGGCGTTCAGCACGAGCGGGACCTCCGCGACCGGCTACAGCGATCAGGGCGTACCCGAAGGGCGTTACATGGCGCCGGCCAACGGTCCGGACTGCATCGAGATCGCCGCCGGCCAGGGCGACTGCGGCGTGCGCAGCCTGGTCGTAGCCGGTCCCACACTCGTGCGCTTCGACCTCAGCACCAGCAAGCGAATCGCCATCAAGGGCAACACGAACGTCGAGCTCCGCGCGGAGTTCCTGAACGCCTTCAACACGCCGTGGTTCGAGGCGGTGGCGACGGCGAGCAACAACCCGAACAACTACCGCGTGACCGACGCGGATTCGGGCCGCACGATTCAGTTCGTTTTCCGGGTCAACTTCTAGTCTTATCCGAGGGGCTTCGCCCCTCGGACTCCCCTACTGGCTCGCTCGCGGGGCCTTCGCCCCGCGCCGCTCGCCAGGCTCACTCGCTGCCGCTCGTTCGCGCTGTTTGAGACGCCTTCTATACGCCGAAAAGCCGCAGGGGAGCCAGTTCCCCTGCGGCTTTTTTCTTGTACAGGAACCGACCTACAATGAAGGCTTCTGCCAGGGGGCTTTCGCCAGTATGAGACCCCCGCAAGGAGCTTTCATGAGCAACATCGAAGCGCGTGGCTATGCCCATCCGGAAGTGCTCGTGTCGACCGACTGGGTCGCCGCGCACCTGAACGACCCTTCCATCCGCATCGTCGAATCGAACGAGGACACGCTTCTCTACGCCTCCGGACACGTCCCGGGCGCCGTGAACGTGGATTGGACCTCCGATCTCAACGATCAACTCCGCCGCGACTACATCACGCGCGAGGGGTTCGAGCAGCTGATGTCGCGCATCGGCGCAACCAAGGACACGACGGTCGTCTTCTACGGCGACAAGAACAACTGGTGGGCGTGCTACGCCTTCTGGGTATTCCAGCTCTTCGGCCACACGAACGCGCGGGTGATGGACGGCGGCCGCATCAAGTGGGAGAAGGAGAAGAGGCCGGTGAGCCGCGACGTGCCGGCGTTGCCGAAGACGGCCTACAAGGCCGAGGAGCGGTCAGACGCCAAGCACCGCGCGTTCCGCGACGAGGTGCTGGCGCACATGCAGGCAAAGCGCCAGCTCGTCGATGTCCGCAGCCCGGATGAATACACCGGCGTGCGCATGCACATGCCCGACTACCCGAACGAAGGCGCCATCCGCGGCGGCCACATCCCCGGCGCCAAGAGCATCCCCTGGGCGCGCGCGATCAATGCCGATGACGGGACGTTCAAGACCGCCGACGAGCTCAAGAAGATCTACGTCGAGGAAAAGCAGCTCTCGCCGGCACAGCCGACGATCGCCTATTGCCGAATCGGCGAGCGCAGCAGCCACACCTGGTTCGCGCTCAGGTACCTCCTCGGCTTCGAGAACATCCGCAACTACGATGGCTCGTGGACGGAATGGGGGAATATGGTGGGAGTGCCGATCGAGAAGTGACAGTCGTCAGTCGGCCGTCTTCGGTCGGCAGTCGCAGTGACTGTCGACTGAAGACTACGATTGAAGAGTGCGACTGAAGACTGAAGACTAGCGACCAACGACTGCCATGTCTCTCGATAAACTCCAGTCCCTGCTCGAAACCTTCGACGAGTTCCCCGATCCCGCCGATCGGACGGACATGCTCCTGAGCTACGCGGATCAGTTCAAGGAAGTCCCGCCCGAGATCGCGACGCGGCCGTTTCCCGAGAAGAACCATATCCCGCAGTGCGAGTCCGACGCCTACATCTGGGCGTTGAAGAGGCCGGACAGCACGCTCAAGCTGCACTTCGCGGTCGAGAATCCATCCGGCATCTCGGCGCGCGCGCTGGCGACGATCCTCGACAAGACGCTCTCCGGCCTTCCCGCCGCCGAGATCGCCACCGTCAACTGCGACATCGTCGAACGCATCTTCCGGCGCAACATCTCGATGGGCAAGGGCATGGGGCTCATGGCCATGGTCGACGCGGTGCGGGCGCTGGCGAAGAAGGCCACCGCCAGCGTTGCTGGGTGAGCCATTCCTGGTTCGCGTCTACCCCTGCCGAAAGGTCAGATTGAACCGCCCAGGACCTGTGCCCTCGGGTGCCGTGCCGGGCAGGATCTTCGTCACGCCGTGGAAGCGCAGGCGCGAGGGACCGCCCATCACGATGACGTCGCCCGAATGCAGCATCAGCGGGCGCATCGACTCTTTTCGTGACAGTCCTCCGACGACGAAGCGGGCGGTGGCGCCGATGGACACGGACACAATCGGCACGCCGGCCTCGAGCGACTCCGGGCTCTCGTCCTTGTCCTGGTGCACGCCCATCCGGCTTTCGTGGTCGTAGTAGTTCATGATGCAGATGTCCGGCCGCATCGTGAACCCTACCCCCGCCGCCGCGGCCGCAGCCATGGCTTCGAGCTCGGCAGGAATCGGCGGGACTTCGAGACCATCGAAATCCGTCCGTGTCCTCTCGTACCGGTAGGTCATCGCGTTCCAGTGGCGGCCGAGGCACAGCATCCCGACGCTCATCTTCTTGCCGCCGCGGACGGTCGGGGTGTACATCGGAACGGCCCCATCGGCCAGGGCGCGGCACATCGCCCACACACGCACTTGCTCGTCGGCGTTCAGGTAGCTCTGAAGGAGATGAAGTCCCGGTTCCAGCTGCATCTCGGCTCGGCTCTCAGGCGCCTGGTGCAAGCCTCGACAGCGCGATCGACACGGCCACGACAATGTTGAGCGAGTCGCTCTGCGGGTCAACGGGAATCCGCACGGTCACGTCGGCGGCGGCAATCGTGGCGGTGCTGAGGCCGTACCCTTCAGCACCCGCGACGAGTGCCAGGCGGGCGTCGGCCGAGAGCGTGGCCCGGAACTCCTCGAGCGTCAGCTCCCCCGTTGGGGAAAGCGCGACGATGGCAAAGCCCATGTCGCGGAGCGCCGCGAGGCCGGGCAGCCACGGGTCGACGCGGGCGGAGGGCAAGCGCAGCACTGCGCCCATGGACGTGCGCACGGCCTTGCGGTAGAACGGGTCGCCGCACGCGGGATCGAGCAGAACGGCCTCGCCACCGAGCGCGGCCGCGCTGCGGAAGATGCCACCGATGTTGTCAGGATTCCCCACCGCCTCGAGGAGGACGAGCCGCCGCGCCTGCGCGAAGGCCGACAGCGGCAGCGATTGACTGGGCCGGCGAACGATGGCCAGGCAGCCGCGGTGGAACTTGAAGCCGGTGACGCTCTCGACGATGGCCGGGTCGGCCACGAGCACTGGCCACGCGGGATCGACGTGCGGTTCGAGCGCGCGCAGGGCGGCCGGCGTCACGAGCACCGAGTCGACGGTGAACCCGCCACTCTCGAGTAGTCGCTCGACGACCAGGCGGCCTTCAGCGACGAAGAGCCCGTGCTGCTCGAGCCACGCCGGTTCGCCGACATGGCGGTAGTTCTGCAGGCGCGGGTCGTCTTCCCGGCTGAGGTGACTGATCAATCGTCGTTTCGCTGGACGGATCGGCGGCTGCGATGGCTGTCGATCACGTGCTGGCCGAGCCGCTTGCTGAGGAACACCTTGGATTCACCACAATCGACCGGGTGGGGAACGAAGCGAATCACGTCGAACGCCAGCTGCGCCAGCGTGCTCCGCATCTCGTAGAAGCGATTCTTGGTCTTGACGATGATCTCGTCGAACCCGTTGTCGAGGGCCCAGACTTCCTGCTCCTCGGTGAGGGCGCGGAAGTGACCCTGGCCGCGCCAGTCCTTGCGGGTCCCGCCAATCCACTGGTAGAGCACCCGCCGGCCCCGGAACTGGACGACGTCTTCGAGCTGGAAGACCAGGTCGGCGAGCTTCGGATCGGTCTCCCCGGCCTTGAGCTCGTGCGCAACCTTGAACGACACCGGCACAACCGTCGCCCGATCGTCGGGCAGGGCGGACTCGGCCATCAGGATCTGGTGATCCCGATCGGCCAGGCGTTGAACGACCTCGGCGGCGGTCTTCTTGCGCGGGAAATCGAGAAAGAACTCCTCGATGTACTGGATCTCGAGCGCGCCCTGCTGCAGGCCATACTGGCGAATCAGATACTCCACGGACATTTATGATACTTCCATTGCCGCGATGGGGACCATGACCGCTACGCTGACCAGCGGTCGTTGACGAGAGCGTACATCGCCTGATCCCTTGGCTGTTCGAACTTTACGCAACTCGAACGCAGGATGCCTTCCTCGCGGAACCCTGCCTTCTGCAGCACGCGGATCGAAGCGATATTGTCGGCGAGTGGAAGGGCAAACAGGCGCAGCATGCCGAGCTCGGCGAAGGCATGGCGCGTGAAGAGCACGAGCGCCTCGGTCGCGATGCCGCGGCCCCAGCATTCCTCGCCGAGCCAGTAGCCGACCTCCGCCGAATAGCGCTCGACGTCGCCCCCGGGAACGTAGCCAAGGCCACCGACCGCTTCGCCCGCGACGGCGATGGCAAAATTCGTCTGCGGCTCCTCGCCGGCAGCCGCCGACAGAAATCCCTGCGCATCCTTCCACGTGTAGGGATGGGGAAAGCGGTCGCGCAGGTGCTTCGCGACGTTGACGTTGTTGGCGTGCCGCACGAGCGAGGCCGCATCACCCGTCCGCCATCGCCGCAGCTCACAGCGCTCGCCTTGAAGGGTCATCAGGCGGTCTAGAAGAGCGTTCTTCCGGTCGTCCGCAGCCACCGCTCGGCGTCGCGGAATTCAGGGCAGACGGCCTCGACCAGGCGCCAGAAGCGCCGGGAGTGGTTCTGCTGCCGAATGTGCATCAGCTCGTGGAGCAGGACGTAGTCTCTGACCGGTGCGGGCATCTGGACGAGACGGAAATTGAGGGCGATGTTGCCGTTGCGAGCGCACGAGCCCCAGCGCGAACGCTGGTTCCGGATGGAGACGACTCCGACCCGCAGGCCGTGCTCGTGCGCGAGTTCGGCCAGCCGCGGGACGAGGACGGCGCGCGCGAGGTCGCGCAGGTCGCGCTCGATTGCCGGCCGCACATCCGCCGGATCGCGAACTAGGACCGCGCGTTCGCCGTAGACCACGCGCCAGGCAGCGCCGCGCGCGGCGGGCTCAACGGCGACGCGCACGGGCTCGCCGGCGAGGAGGATCGTGCTCCCGTGCTCCCAGGCTGGAGGAGCGGACTCGACGCGAACACGGCTGCGCTCGCGCGCAATCCACTTCTCGTGACGCCTGACGAAGACCTCTGCTTCGCGGCGCGACCCGCCACGCGGAACGGTGACGCGCAGCGTGCCGTCTGGACGAACGCGAAGGATGTAGCGCCGCGCTCGGGGTACGCGCACGAATTCGATCGGAAGCGGTGGCACAGCCGGCGGGGCCGGCGGGACCAGGGGCGGCTCAGGCTGCTCGACGAACTGGAGAAACGGAAGGCGGAACTGCACCTCGCCACGATGATAACCCGGCCGCGCCAAGACGCTCAGTCGTTCCGCAGTGCGATGATCGGATCCACGCCCATGGCGCGCCGCGCCGGCACGTAGCTGGCGACAATCGCCACGCCGGCCAGAAACGTCGCCACCAGAGCGAAACTGAGAGGATCCGACGCCGTCACGTTATAGAGCAGCGTCTTGATGAACTGCGTGACGCCGAGCGCGGCGACGACTCCGGCGCCAATGCCGATGGCCGCCAATGTGACGCCCTGACCGATGACAAGGCGCAGCACGTCACTCCTGCCCGCGCCGAGCGCCATCCGCACGCCGATCTCCTGGCGGCGCTGCGACACTGAGTACGACAGCACACCATACACGCCGACCGCCGCCAGCAGCAGTGCGACGGCGCCGAACGTCGAGAACATCCACCCAAACAGCTTGTACTGCCAGAAGCTGAACTGGCGCAGATCCTCCATCGTCCTCACCTGGAATACCGGCAGTGCAGCGTCGGCCAGGCGAATCTGCTCGCGCACCGCCGTCGTGAGCTGCGCCGGGTCGCCGGCCGTGCGGACGACGAGACCGGTGTTGAGCGTCGGCGCAAACGAATAGGGCACGTACGCCGACGGGAAGATCGGTCGCGTGTTCGTGCCCTGGCCGTGGCGGAAGTCGGCCACGACGCCCACGACGGTGAACCACTCAGGGATCTCGTCCCCGGTCAGACGGAACCGCCGCCCGATCGCGTCTTCCGTCGGCCACAACTGCTTTGCCATCGTCTGATTGACGAGGGCGACGGGCGTGCGGGTGGTCTCTTCCGATTCGCTGATGTCGCGGCCGCTGGCGAGCGCGACGTTCAGCGTCTGGCGCATGCGCGGCGTCGCGCCAATGAACGTGATCCCTGGCTCCTCACCCCGGGCCACCGTCTTCCCTTCGACGATCACATTGCCACCGCCACCGCCCGCCCCGAGCGGTACGAAGTTGGATGCGAAAGCCGCCTGCACGCCCGGCAACCCTTCCACGCGTCGGACGATGTCCTGCACCCGGCGCTCCTTGGCGCCCGCCGGCTCGTAACTCGCGCCGGGCAGGTAGAAGCGGAGCGTCATCAACGGCGCCGTGTCGAACCCGACGGTGGCGTTCTGCAGGTTCAAGAAGCTGCGCACGAAGAGCGACGCCCCGATGAGGAGCACCAGCGACATCGCGATCTCGACCACCACGAGCCCGTTCCGCATCCACGCGCGGCGGCCACCGGTCGAGCCGCGCGCACCCTCCTTGAGGCTGTCCTGCAGGTTGCTGCGTGTGGCATGGAGCGCGGGCACCATCCCGAACACGAGCCCAGTCAGGAGCGAGATCGCGATGGTGTAGGCGATCGAACGACTGTCGAGCGCCCAGTGAATGAAATAAGGAATGGAGTCCGGCGGGACGCCGCGATCGAGCAGCGCCAGCGTAGCCTTGGCGAGGACGATGCCGAGCGGCGCGCTGAGCAGGCCGATGATCGCCGACTCCGTGAGCAGCTGCCGGATGATGCGCAGGCGGCCGGCACCAAGGGCGGCCCGAATCGAGATCTCGCGATGGTGTACCGACGCCCGCGCGAGCAGCAGGTTGGCGACGTTCGAGCAGGCGATCACCAGCACGAGCGTCACCGCCCCCATCATCGCCAGGATCACGAGCTCGACCTGCTCGGGAATCATCCAGTCGCGCAGCGGCCGGATCACCGCGCCCCAGCCCTCGTTCTCGTTCGGATAGGTGGTCGCGAGACGGCCAACCACGCCGCTCACATCGGTCGTCGCCTGCTCGACCGACACGCCGGGCTTCATCCGCGCAAACACCTGCAGGGACCGCACATCACGGGCAGTCGACTCGAAGTAGGGCGCAAGCGTCACCCAGAGGCGCTGCGTCTCCGGGAACATGAACTTCGGCGGCATGACGCCGATGACGGTGTGGGGAAAGCCGTTGATGGAAATCGACCGGCCCACGATGGAGCGGTCGCCGTTGTATCGCAGCTGCCACACCTCGTCGCTCAGCATGACGACGCGCTCGGCGCCGGCACGGTCGTCGGCGGCGGTGAAGTCGCGTCCGAGCGCCGGCGGCGTTCCAAGGAGGCTGAAGAGAGAAGACGAGACGACGGCGCCGTTGAAGCGCTCGGGCTCGGACGTGCCATCCGACACCGTCAGCGAGCGGCCGGTAAAGGCGGCGAGGGTCGAGAGCGTCGTGGTCTGGTCGCGCACGTCGCGGAGGTCGAGCCATGACAACCCGGACCGGTTGACCCCAGCTCGCTGGTTGGTCGAGTTCAGGATGACGATGCGGTCGGGATCCGGATACGGGAAGGGCTGGAGCAGCACGCCGTCCACGACGCTGAAAATGGCTGAGTTCAGGCCAATGCCGAGAGAGAGGCACAGAATCGCCGTCGCCGTGAACCCAGGATTGGCCAGAAGAGTGCGGACGGCGTAGCGCAGATCCTGAAGAATCACAGGGACTTAGACGTCTGCCCGCCATGGCCGGTTCAGGTTCCCTGTCACAAGATCCACAGGAGGACACGAGGTCAGGAGTTTCGAAAATGGGTCTTTCCTGTTTGAGGCTCCTGGCCTCCTTAACTCCTGAAAGAAAGGCTGTGGATGCTGCTGGGACGGGCACCAACCGCCCCAGCCAACGCGGCGGCGCCCGATTCCGTCCAAGGTTGCCGAGGAGCAATTGACCATGATGAAGCGTGCAATTCTCGGGCTATTCCTATTGAGCACCGCGACGGCGACGTTGCCCGCGGCGGCACCGCAACAGGTGGCGGGCGACGACTGGTGCCGGAACGAGTGGTCGGGCAACCGCGACCGCGAGAACGTCTGCGAGGTCCGGCAGTTCACGGTCGTGGCGGCGGGCACGATGACCGTCAATGCCGAGCCGAATGGGGGCATTCAAGTCGACGGCGGTCCGCGAGGCGACATCCAGGTCGAGGCCAAAGTCGTGGCGCAGGCGGAGACGCAGGCACGGGCGAAGCAGATCGCCGACGCCGTCAAGGTGACCGCGACTCCCAGCGAAGTATCGGCAGGCGGTCCGACGGGGCTCGGCCGGCGCGAGGGTTGGTCGGTGAGCTATCGGCTCGCGGTTCCGACGATCTCGATGCTGTCGCTCAGGACCACCAATGGCGGCATCAGCATCCGCGACGTCGACGGCACGGTCGAATTCAAGACCGTCAACGGCGGCGTGAAGCTGACGAACATGGCGGGCGACGTGAAAGGCCGCACGAGCAACGGCGGCGTCGACGTCGACCTCGAGGGCCCTGGCTGGAGGGGTGAAGGGCTCGATGTCGAAACGAGCAACGGCGGCGTGCACCTGCGCATCCCCGAACGGTACTCCGCGCACCTCGAGACGGGCACGGTCAACGGCGGGTTGAACATCGACTTTCCCGTGACGGTGCAGGGTCGCATCGATCGCCAGCTGAGCGCGAATCTCGGCAGCGGCGGCGCGCCGATCCGCGTGCGGACGCACAACGGCGGGGTGAAGGTTTCGAAGAAGTAGTTGCGTGAGCTTTCAGCTCTCAGCTGTCAGCTGTCAGTAGAGCATTGAGACAAAGCGTGACTCGCATCTCGATGCTCTGCTGACCGCTGATAGCTGGCAGCTGAGAGCTGTCTCAAGACCCCCCAAACAGATACTTCTCGAACCACTCCAGGTTGTGCTCCATCAGCGCGCGGCTCGACTTGGGCTTCGATGGTCCGTGACCGATCCCTTCGAATCCCTTGTAGACGATGAGCTTGGTTGGCACGCCCACGTCCTGTAGGCCCTGATAGAGCTCGTAGGCATTCGGGAGCGGGACCCGCTGATCGGTGGCGCCATGCTGGATGAGGGTTGGCGCCTTCGCACCCTTGATGTACGTCATGGGCGATGTCTTGGCGTAGATCTCGGGGTCATCCCATGGCGTGGCGTTGAGGTACTGCCGCGTGAATGGGTGGATATCAGTGTTGACGTAGTACGTCATCCAGTTCGAGATGCCGGCGCCGACCGAGATGGCCTTGAACCTGGCGCTGTCGTGCGTCGACAGGAACGCCGAGATGTAGCCGCCCTGGCTCCAGCCCATTGCGCCGACGCGGCTGGCATCGGCCAACCCCTCCTTGACGAGATAGTCGACGCCCGACAGCACGTCCCACGCATCACCGACGCCGAGGTTGCGATAGTTGAGCGAGCGGAATTTCTCGCCATAGCCCGCGCTGCCGCGGTAGTTCGGCTCGAACACGAGCGCGCCTTTCGCCACCCAGAGATCGATCGGATAGATGCTCGTGCTGCTGAAGGGGGTAGCGCGAGAGATGCCCGTGGGCCCGCCGTGGATCACGACCAGCAGCGGATATCGCTTCCCGGGCTGGAACCCGACTGGCTTGTGAAGAATGCCCTCGATGGTGGCGCCGTCCCGGCTTGGCCACGACACGACCTCGATCGGTGCCGAGGGCCACGTCGCGACCTGTTCGCCGGTCGTGGTCAATTTCTTCGGCGCCATGGTTTTCGTCGGCGCGACGTACACCTCGGGAACGGTCGCGGCGTCGCTCGCGATGAACGCGACCGTCTGCGCATCCGCACTCAAGCTGAAGCCGGAGCCGATCCAGCGGTCCGTGGGCGCGAGGCGCGTGACGGCCTTCGTCGCGGGGTCGAGGCGATAGAGATACGCCCACGTACGCGCCGACGCCGAGAAGTAGATGCCGGCCGCCGTCCAGCGCACGATCGACGGATCCTCGTCGAACTCAGCCGACAGGTTGACAATCGGCCCGCCGGCCGCCGGGATCGTCGCGATGCGGCGATTCGTAAAGAAGAACCTCGGGCTCGCCATCGAGGTCTCGAACGCGATGCGAGCGCCGTCGGGCGACCACTGCGGGTTGCTGTCGGGACCGTGGTCGGTCACGAGCGGGTGCGTGGCGCCGTTGGCCACCGCCACGACGGAGATATCGGCTGAGCCACTGTTCGCAGGATCGCCGTTGATGCGGTGGTCGAACGCGATCTGACGGCTGTCGGGCGACCAGTCGAAGCGGCCGACGGTGAACGCGCCGCTCGTCAGCCGCCGCACCTTCCTGGTCTCGACATCAATCACGAAGAGGTGCGAGAGGCGGTGATCCTGATCGACGACGTCGAACTCGGCGTACTTCTTCTCGCGCTCCTTGAGAGCCTCCGAACGTGGCTCGCTCGACGTGAAGGCGATGGACCGGCCGTCGGGGGCCCACGCGAACGCGCCGGGCGATTCCTCGCCGGACGTCAACTTCATCGCCTCGCCGCCGCCGAGATCGATCACGTAAATCTGGCGGCGATCCTCGCGGTCGGATCCAAACGCCAGCTTCCTGCCGTCGGGCGACCAGGCCGGCGCGTTGCTGGACTTGCGGCTGTTGGTCAGTTGCCGCGTCGCCCCCGACTGCGCGTCGGCCAGCCAGATCTCGGTCTCGTAAACGTTGTCGTCCCAGTTGGTTTCGCGCAGGGTGTAGGCGACCCACTTCGCGTCCGGCGAGATGACCGGCGAGCCCGCCCGCTTGAGCGAGATGAGCGCGTCGATCGTGAGCGCGTTTGCAGGCGCCGCCGGTGCCTGAGCGCCGGATGGAACACCGCACAGGAAGGCGCACGCCAGAACGAGGGGCACTTGTCGCATCGTGTTCATGGTTTCTCTTCCGCTTGTCACTCGAGTTGAGTCAGGGTGCAGCCTGCCCCTGCGCAATCCAGTAGACGGCGACCGCGACAACGAGGAGGACGAACCAGAACAGGAGCGACTTCAGCAGCACCTGGCGAGAGGGTCTGTTGGACGCAGACATTGGGCTTCCTCCTGTTGCGGCAAGAGGCCGACGATTCCTCGACCGTCACTCCGCCGCTGGTCTGACGAACATCGCCGAGTTGAACAGTACCCGCATCGTGCCGAACGGCTGGCCACGCCACTGCGGCCGGAAGCCGAGCAGGATGACGTGCCCCTCTCCCACTTGCACGTCGAGTGCGGCGGCCTTGCCGTAGAGATGCTTCTCGCCGATGAGATACCCGGACAGGAGCGGCGATCCCGTCTCCTGATACTTCGCGAGCACGCGGCCGGTGAAACCTTCGAGCGTCTCGAACACGGGACTCCCGTCGACGAAGACGGCCGCCTTCTCGGGCATGCCGGCCATCACCGGGTGCGTGGGATCGGTCGTCACCTCGACAAGCGATCCCCTCAGAAAGTACTCCTCCGGCCTCAGTCCGGCGATGACATTCTTCACCGGCAGCTTGAACTGTCCGATCGCGAACGTGCTGGCGCCGCCGAGGCACACGACGGTCCCGCCGGCCCGCACGAACTGGTCGAAGCGCGCAAGGTCTTCGGCGCCGACAAGGTCGGCGTACTCCGGCCGCACACCTCGTCCGCCGCCACCGGAACCTGCGCCGCGACCTCTTCCGCCGCCGCCCCCTTCGACTGGAATCCGCGCGTCTTCAGCGAGGATGACGACGTCCACCTTCTGCCGGAGCGGCACGCGGAAATCAGCCGGCCGCAGCGTGACGAGATCGAAGCCGGTACTGTTCGAGGAGCCAGCGGGTCCAGCCCTCGTCCATGCTCGAGCCCCAGGGACGGAACAAGCCGATGCGCGGTCGCGCCAACGGGGTGCCGCTCGCCGCCGTGCGTTCGGCAACGAGTGCCAGCGTCTTCACGAGCTCGTCCTGCGCCGCTTCGGAGAGGCCGCCGATGACATAGCGCACGCCGGACGTGCCGGCGGCGATCTGCACGCTCGCGCCAGCCTCCTTCCAGGCGCGATTGATGGCGCGAAACGCATTATTCTGCGCCGGGTCGACCGACAACGCCGGCCCCGAGCCGGTCACGCGCCCCACCGGGGGCACGATGGCCGCGGCGTTGGGATTCGAGTCGAAGCCGATGCCGGGCACGCTGTCGAAGGGGGCCGCGTCGCGCGCGTCAGTAGTGACGTACGACGTGGGCTTGCGCCTCGGATCCGGGGCCGGGCCGAGGAGCTTCAGGTTCGCGCGCACCTCGTCGGCCAGCGGCGTGGTGGCCGCGACGACGCGGACGCCCATCTGCAGTGGCAGCGTCCAGCCGGCGGCGTCGTACGGCCGCATCGGCGGACCGCCGGGATATTGGCGCATGTCGGGATACTTCTGGACGTTGAGCACCTGCCGGGCCATGGCCGCGAACTCCTGATCCGTCGGCACGACCCACGTGCCAGCGGGGAACGTCTCGCCCGCGACCGTGGTGGCGGCCGTCAACTGCGAGACCCGCACGCCGCCAAACGCGAGCCGGCGCAGCAGTTCGACGGCCGCCACCGGATCGCGCTGGTCCTGCGGGATGAAGTACGCAAAGGGCGCTTCGCTGCGTCCGCGGGCGATCTGATCGCGGCCGGCCATGTAGCGGTTGAAGAGCAGCGACTCCTTGTACTTCGATGCGTACTCGAGCACGGCGAGCGACGCCGTCTGCATGTAGGCCACGGCATCGCCGAGCCGCCACCATCCCGGCCGCCACGGGCTCGGGTAAAGGCTCTGGGGCCGCAGATCCCGGAAGGCCTCGGGGAAATCGGCGATCGTGTACTCGCGCGGGGTCGCGTACTGGAAGAGCGCCGTCTCGGTCCAGAAGGCGGGGACGTTCTTGAAGTTCGGCGCGTAGTCGATGTATCCGGGATACCACGCGTCGAACGCCGTGCCCATGTGCGTGGCCCCGACCTGCCCGCGCTCCTCGAGGCCCTTCGCGATCGCCATGCCGATCATGTTGACTTCGCGCGACATGAGGAACGGTGCATCGCTGCCGATGGGCTCGGAGAAGGGCGGCAGCCAGATGCGCGTCGGAAACGGCGACGACTGGTGGTGGACGTAGACGATGTTCGGCTCCCAGTCGCGCCAGGCCTGCTCGATCACTCGCGACTCGATCATGTTCAGCATGTAGGCGTCGCGATTGTTGTCGTGCCCGACGTACTCCTGATAGAGCTGCGGCAACCCTGAGAGCTCGTAGGGCGTGCCGACGTTCGACATGTACCACTCGCTCACCATCTGCTGGCCATCGGGGTTGATGGTCGGCCACAACATCAGGATCACGTTGTCGAGAATCGCCTTCGCCGCTGGGTCCTCGGCCTGGGCCCGGCTGACGAGGTCGTAGGCCAAGAGCGGCGTGTGCTGTGCGCCGGCCACCTCGGTCGAGTGCAACCCGCCGTCGATGTGGATGATCGGCTTCCCCTCGCGCGCGAGCTCGCGCGCCGACGCATCGGTCAGGCCCGAAGGGTGCGCCAGCCGCTGGGCGATCTGGCGGTAGCGCTCGATCTGATCGAGATTCTTCGGGGTCGAGATGAGCGCGAAGTACATCGTTCGCCCGAGGCTCGTCTTCCCCGCTTCGACCAGACGGACGTACTTGCTCGCGGCGGCGAGCTTCCGGAAGTAGTCGATCGACTGGTCGTAAGTAGCGAGCTTGAAATCAGCGCCCGGCTTGAAGCCGAACGTCGCATCAGGGGCAGGAACGAGGCGGGATTGCGCGCTTAGAACGACGGAAGCGACAAACGCCCAGATGAGAACGACACGTGCCGGAGACTTCATCGAAAACCTCGAAGGGTAGGAAATGCGCTGATCACGAATCACACACGATGAGCACGATGCGACGATGAACACGATGTCAAAGGGAATTCATCGTGCTCATCGTACCATCGTGATCATCGTGCCAGGAATCGTGCACTACTCCGTCTTGCTACGGATAACTTCACGCACGATCGACTGTGGACGCTGGTTGACGGCCAGGAACATGCGCCCGAGATACTCGCCGATGAGCCCGAGCATGACGAGCTGCGTGCCGGAGAACACCAGGACGGTCGCCATCACCCAGCCCCACCCATAGGCAGGACCGCGGTCGATGAGCCACAGCCAGACCACGAACACGAACGCGATGAGGCCCGCAATCGCCGTCACGACACCAACCGCGGTCGCGGCGCGAAGAGGCAGCAGCGAAAAATTCAACCAGGCGCTGAGCCACAGTCGGATCAGCCGCCGCAGCGTGTAGCCACTCTCGCCGGCACGGCGCACGTCGTGCCGCACGGTGATCGATCCGATGCGCTGGGTCACTTGCAACAACAGGCCGTCGATATACGGATACGGGCCGGCGTAGCCTACGACCTGTCGCGTCACGAACGCGCTGACGCAGCGGAAGCTCGACAGGTAAAAGCCGGGGGGCTTGTCGAGCGCCCAGTCGGTCATGCGATTGGTAAACCAGCTGCCGGCGTTGCGCCAGGGCGAGTGCTGCTTGACCGCGTAGTGGCCAAAGACCACATCGAGCCCCTCGCGGCTCGCATGCTGCCAGAGCCTCACCGCCTCGCCCGGCGGATTCTGCCCGTCGTCATCCAGGTTGACGATGTAGGCGCCCTGGGCGTGGCGCCAACCAGTCAGAACGGCGTTGTGCTCACCGAAGTTCCTCGCGTGCTCGACGAGAGTAATCGGGACGCGGGCGGTACGCACGAGGTCGCGGCAGACGGCGGTCGTCGCATCGGCGCTGCCGTCGTTGACGAGAATGACTTCGTGCCCGCCCTCGACCTGGAGGGTCTCGATGTCGTGGACGAGGGACGCGATGGTCGCGGCGCTGTTGTACAGCGGGATCACGAAGCTCAGGGCCGGGGCCATGCCACCTACCACCGCAGCAGGGGCCGCCCGTGCGGCAGGGTCGGCCACGGAATCGAGGCCAGGATCAGAACGAGCGCGATGGTGAAGAAGATGGCGGCCAGCTTGTGACGCTTACCGTCATTGCCGGTCTTGTGAATGCGGGACCGGCCGATGTGGGCGATGGTGATCGCCACGATCATGCCGAACGCGTGCTCGACGGCCCAGAACCGTGCCACCGAGTCCTTCATCGCGCCGCCAAAGTCCTGGAATGCGCCTGTCGTGATCGGACTGAGCACCCCATAGAGAAGGAGGCCGAGGAGGAACTGCAGGTCGAGGGTCATGGTGAACCAGAACCCGGCCCGCTCGTCCGGCAGCGTCCACGGCCGGCGGGACCGCCAGCCCGAGAGGCCACGGGCCGCGGCCAGGAGGCCGGTGATGAGGACCAGCCAACGCAGGAGCGAATGCAGGAGCAGGACTGTGCCGTACATGAGCCAGCATTCTATGCTGGAACATCCAGCGATGAATGGTGTCCGATAGTCCATGCCTGTTGGAGGGCCCGATTCTCTCGGCCTCGAGGCCGAGGGGCTGACAAAGTACTATTCGGCCATTCCCGCCGTGCGGGGCGTGTCCTTCAGCCTGCGGCCGGGGGGCGTCTTGGGTCTCCTCGGGCCGAACGGGTCGGGGAAGTCGACGACCGTGTCGATCCTGGCGGGCCTGCTCGAGCCGTCGGGGGGCGTCGTCCGGCTCAATGGCCGGGACGTGCGCGACGATCTGCTCGATTACAAGGCGCAGGTTGGCTACGTTCCCGAAGAGGCGGTCCTCTATACCTACCTGACCGGCCCGGAATACCTCACGCTCATCGGCAGCCTTCGCGGCCTCGACGCGGCGGCCATCAAGGCGCGCATCGAGGGCTTCATGACGCTCTTCGGGTTGGCCGACGACAGTCACGCGCCGCTCTCGGCCTACTCGAAGGGCATGCGGCAGAAGATCCTCATCTCGGCCGCCCTCCTCCACAACCCGGCCATCGTCATCCTGGACGAGCCCAATTCCGGCCTCGACGTGACGACGACGTTCGTGCTGCGGAGCCTGGTGCAGACGCTCGCGGCGGAAGGACGAATGGTGATTTACAGCTCGCACGTGCTCGAGAGCGTCGAGCGCGTGGCGACCGACGTGATCATCCTCAATGATGGCCGCGTCGTCGCGCACGACTCGGTATCCCGCCTGCGCGAGCTGATGGAGCTTGGCTCGCTCGAGCAGGTCTTCCGGCAACTGGTGATCGAGACCGACATCGATCGAGTGGCGAGCGATCTCGTCGCGGTAATGAGGCTCTGACTCGTTCGCATCTGCTCGCCCGGACGTTCTTCGCCAGGTTCTTCGAGAGCGACCTGCTGCCGCCGGGCATGCCGCAGGCGCAGGTCGTCATCTGGAGCCTGGCGTTCCTGGCCGCGCCAGGGCTGATTCTGCCTATCAAGTTCGCCCAGACCAATCTTCAAGTCGACGACAATCCCGCCTCGATGGTGCAGGCGCTGCTCGTCTTTCGTCTCTTCTTCATCACCCTGACGATGACGGCGATCGGGTTCGTGGCGCTGATGATCTGGGACGGGATTTTCCCCGACCGGCGCGACGCGCGCATCCTGACGCCGCTGCCGGTGCCCGGCGGCGTGCTCATCGGCGCGCGCCTGCTCGCGCTCGGGGCGCTCTGCGGCATCTTCGTCGTCGGCGTCAACGCGTTTCCGACCGTGTTCTACGCGCCGGCGATCGTGGCTTATGGCGGCGCCGCGAACCAGGTGCAGGGCATCCTCGCGTTCGTCGTCGCCAATGGCCTCGCTGGTGTATTCGTGTTCACCACCCTGGTGTCGCTGCAGGGTCTCGCGCTCAACCTCGGCGGCAAGAGGGCGACGGACCGGATATCGCTCGCGCTGCAAGTGCTGTTCGTCGCGGCGCTGCTGCAGATGATCTTCTTCATGACGCGCATCGGCGCGGCCCTGCCCGCGGATCTCAACAGCGGCTGGCTGCGGCTGCTGCCGTCGGTCTGGTTCCTTGGCGTCTATGACGTCATCGGCGGACGACCAGTGGCGGGCGCACCGGTGCTCGCGTTGGCCGGGGTGCTGGCGACGGCCACGACCGTCGGCGGCGCGATCCTGCTTTTTGTCTGCACCCACGCGCGCTTGACGCGACGGGCACTCGAGTCGCGCGACATCACCTCGGCCGGCCCGAGCGTCGTGTTCAGCCCCGCCGCACTGATGAGGCGCGCCTGCCGGCATCCGGTGGCGCGCGGCGTCTTCGAGTTCACGATCAAGTCGCTCGTCAGGAGCCGCAGCCATCGCCTGTTGATGGCGATATACGTCGGCATCGCCTGTGCGTTGATCGCGTCGGCGGTCGTGCCGATCGCTATCCGTGACGGCCTGGCGGGATTCGGCACGCCCGGGCTCGAGCTGCTGTCGGCGCCGCTCGTCATCCAGTACCTCTCGCTCATCGGCATGCGGGTCGCGATCGCCATTCCGATCGAACCCAACGCCAACTGGCTATTTCGCCTGTACGAATCGCCGGACCGCGCCGCGGCGATGGACGGCGTGCGCGTGGCGATGATCGCCGCCGGCGTCGTACCCGGCTGCGTCATCGCGCTCGTGACCGCCGGAACCTTGTGGGGGGCGTGGCCGGCCATCGTGCACACCGGGATATGCGCGCTGATGGGAATCCTGCTCGTCGAGATCCTGATGATCCGCCTCAGTGAAACTACCCTTCACCTGTACCTACTTCCCCGGCAACTCCCGCTTCAGCACGCTCTGGCCGCTCTACATCAGCAGCTTCATCACCTATTGCTATTCCGTCGCCGCCTGGGAAGAGCTTTTTTTCGTGCGCCCGAGGGCGCTCGCCGTATTCACCGTCGTGATTGGCTCGGCTATCGCGTTCCTCAGCATTCGCCGGCGCGCGCGGCTCGCGGAGCTGAAAGCCTTCAGCTACCAGGGCGAGGACTCCACCGCCATCTTCGCCGGCTTCAACCTGAGCGAGGGTTACGCGGCGGCGTCGGAAGACGCGCGGAAGCTGCGGTAGGACGTATCTCACTACGGCCACACACTGAACGCGCCGACGGCCAAGGATTCACGATGAACACGATGAGGCGATGAACACGAAGAAGACCCCTCTGCGGACCCATCGTGGGCTTCGGGTCATCGTGGGCATCGTGTGCACAACGTCGGTCGTGACAGCACTTGTGAGGCGGGGTCTAGCCTAGGCTAGACATCTCTCGGCAGGGCACGAGCGCGTTACCATTGCTCGTTGCCGCGCATGAGACAGAAGCCACGCATTCCAGCCGACATCGAGGATTTCCGTGACGGGCGCTGGCGCCGCGAAGGGGCCCGCCAGGTCGAGACCGCGTTCGAAGCCGAGCGTTTCATCGAGCAGGTCGGCTTCGCCGCCTGCCTGACCGACTCCCGGCGGCCGGGGCCATCGCTATACGGCGCGGTGTGCGGGCGGCGGGACGCGGTGATGCCGCGCAACGTACAGAAAGATCCCGAAGCGTCGCTGACCTGGGTGTTGAAGGACGAGATCATCAAGCGCGGCAAGGTCTACTACGCCAAGCTCGCACGCGGCCGGGCGACGTTCGTCGCGCCGCGCATGGTTCCTTACTTTCATGCGGTCTGGGGAGTCCGGCATGCGGAGGAGAAGAAGCACCTGAGCCGCCACGCGCTGGCGATCCTGCGGGTCTTGCGCCGCGAATGGGAGATGAGCACCTCGGACTTGCGCGACGAATCCGGCGTGAAGGATCGCGCCGCGTTCACGCGGGGGATGGACGAGCTGCAGGCCGGCATGATCGTGATCCCGAGCGAGGTCTACTATCAGCCGAAGTTCACCTACATCTGGACGCTCGGTGTCGGACGGTTTCCCGACGAGCTGCGCAAGCGCGTCAACCGCGCGACCGCGGTGCGCGAAATCGCCCGCTGTTTTCTGGCCGGCGCTGGGCTGACGATCCCCGGTGAGATGGCGCGCGTGACCGGCCTGCCGCGGCCCGAGGCCGGACTCGGCAACCGCGCGCTCGTGGCCGAGGGCTATGCCACCATGCCCGCACCGGGGACATATCGGCTGGCTGAAGCTGTGGAGGCGCCGGAATCAGAGCCGAGTGAGGCTTTCTAGCCGGTCCGCCGAGTGTCACCGGCGCGTATGCTTCTGCAGCCGTTGCGCCGGCACCACTCCGCCGAACACGTTCCCCTCACCGTCGACCGCTACGCTCTCCGCCGCGGTGATCGGATTGGCAGCAGGCGTTGCGTCCGGGATAAAGCTCGTGACTACACCATCGGTCAGGCGGCCGACGCGAATACCCCGCGCCCAGCCAGGATGGCGGTCCGAACCGGAAAGCGAGTCGGCTACGTACAGCATGTCCTTGTCATCGACGAACAGCCCGCCCGGCATCCCGAACTGCTTCCATTCGATGAGGAAGGTCCCGTCCTGACTAAACGCCTGCACGCGGAAGTTGTTCAAGTCGGCCACCAGGAGCCGCCCGCGCGAATCCATCGCCAGACTGTGCGGCAGATCGAACTCGCCCGGAGCCACGCCTCGCCGGCCCCAGCTTGCCAGGTATCGCCCGTCTGACGAGAACTTCACAATCCGATTGTTCGACGCGCCGCCGTGTCCGTCGGCCACGAAGATATCGCCGTTCGGCGCCACGAGCACGTCGGACGGGCGGTTGAACACGTCTGGCCCGTCGCCGAAGACGCCCGCTTTGCCGAGGGTCAGCAGCACCTTCCCGTCGGGACTGAACTTGAAGACCTGATGTCCCTTCCCCTTCACGGCATTGGTGCCGTCGGAGGCGTCCGTCACCCAGACGTTGCCGGCTCGGTCAACGTGCATGCCATGAGGCACGACGAACAGGCCCGCCCCGAAACTGGTGACCACCGTTCCTGACGGGTCGAGCTTGAGGATGGGCGCGAGAGAGGAGTTCGCACAACTGGAGCCGCCGCAACGTTCGCCCACCCAGACGGAGCGGCCATCCCTGTCGATGTCGATGGCGCTGACACCGCCCCATGTGCGGCCGTCGGGCAGCCTTCCCCAGTTGTCCGTCGTCCGATAGGGGTTCGGTACTTCGGTCGCGGGCTGCGGCGGGATTTGCGCGAGGGCGGCTCCGCCGCAGAGCGCGAGAGCCAGGGCGACGAGCGAGCGTTTCTGCACCGACCTAGTATGAAGCCTTCGGGGCGTAGCCGAAGTGTTCGTGCAGGCAGCAGCACAACGCATCGACGTCCTCTTGACCTGCGAGAGGTCGTTGGCATATCCTCCTCTCGTTGCTTGAGAGGAGAACGCCGCGTGCCCAAGACCGACCTGCTGCAAGGCACCCTCGACCTGCTGCTGCTCAGAATCCTGGCCCTCGGACCGAATCACGGCTGGGGCATCGCGAATCGCATCCGGCAGACGTCAGGCGAGGGAATCAACGCCAGCCAAGGCTCGCTCTATCCGGCGCTACACCGGCTCGAGCTCCGTGGCGACGTCCGATCCGAGATGCAGGCATCCGAAAACAACCGCCGCGCGCGCGTCTACACGATCACGGCGGCCGGCCGGCGACGGCTTGACGCCGAGCAGAAGAGCTGGGAACAGTTCGCGCTCTCGATGCGGCGGGTGCTCGACGCCAAGTAGGACCATCTGATGTGGAACCGCCTGATCGCCTACGCCCGCGGCCTCGCACGCCGCCGACAGGTCGAGTCGGAAGCGAGCGACGAGCTCGAGTTTCACCTGCAGCAGGAGATGGACGCCCACCTGGCGCGCGGCATGTCGCCGTCCGAGGCACGACGCACGGCCCTGCGCGATCTCGGAGGCATGACCCAGGCAACGGAAGCCGTGCGTGCGGTCCGCACGACCTGGCTGGACGGGCTCTGGCGCGACATCCGCCACGGGATCCGGGCGCTCGGCGCCACGCCGGCGTTTACCATCGTCGCGCTCGCGGTGCTGACGCTGAGCATCGGCGCCACGACGGCGATCTTCTCTGTCGTCGACGCCGTCATGCTCCGTGGCCTGCCGTTTCGCGACAGCGGGCGGCTCGTAACGGTCGGCGAACAGAACCTGCGCGACGCAGCCGGGCCGGGACTGAATCTCGTCGCGCCGCAGAACTTCCTGGATTGGCGGGCGCAGCAGACGGCGTTCACCGGGCTCGCGGCGATCGGCTACGCCGGCATCAGCCTGAAGCCCGAAGGTGGCCAGGAACCGGAGACGTTGGAGGCGCAGGCCGTCACCGCCGACTTCTTCCCCGTGCTCGGCACTGCACCGCTCATGGGCCGGACGTTCACCGCCGACAACGAGGTGAATCAAGGAGCCTTCGCCGTCGTCATCAGCTACGGCCTGTGGCAACGGCGGTTCGGCGGCGCACCTGATGTGATTGGCCGCCGCCTGCCTGGCCAGCAAGCCGACTTCGAGATTCTCGGCGTGATGCCGCGTTCCTTTGCGTATCCCGTCGGCGCTACCCGCCCGACCGAAGTGTGGCTGCCAAACGTGTTCCGAGCCGAGGACCGGGTCCGCGGCAACGACTTCTCCTACCGCCTTCAGGTCATCGCCCGCCTGCGCGACGGCGTCTCGATGGAGCAGGCCCAGGCCCAGATGGACCAGATCACCCGCGGTCTGGCCGCGGCGACGCCGCGCTGGTTCGAGGACCGGGTCGCCAAGGTCGAGCCGCTGCGCGACTACCTCACGCGCGGTGTGCGCACGTGGATGTTCATGCTCCTGGCCGCGGTCGGGTTCGTCCTCCTCATCGCATGCGTGAACCTCGCCACGCTGATGCTCGCCCGCGCGAGTGCGCGCAGCCGCGAGCTGGTGATTCGATCAGCGCTCGGTGCGTCGCGCTGGGATCTGGTTCGCGCCCTGCTCGTCGAGGGCCTTCTCCTCGCGCTCGGCGGCGCCGCGCTCGGCGCGTTCGGCGCGTGGCTCGGCGTGGAGGCACTGCGCGCGGCGATCCCCGCAGACGTACCCAGGGTCGCAACCATTGCCATCGACCTGCGCGTGCTCGCGACCACGGTCGCCATCGCCATCTTCAGCGGCCTGATCTTCAGCGCAGTCCCGGCGTTGCAGTTCTCCCGTACTGGTGGCGGGGCGGGCGTGATGCGGGTTTCGCGCGCGAACACGCCCAACGCTGGCCACCAGTGGCTTCGAGGTGCGCTCGTCACCGTCGAGGTCGCGCTCGCGGTCGTCCTCCTCGTCGGTGCGGGCCTGTTCCTGGCGAGCTTCGCGCGCGTGGCCAGCATCGATCTCGGGATCGATCCCGACGATGTCCTGACCGTACGCGTCAGGCCCCTTGTCGGCGCGAAGAACTGGGAACTGGCACAGCAGCGCAATCGCGGGCTGCTGCAAAACATCCTCGGCACGGTGCGGGCGCTGCCTGGCGTCGAGGGCGCGGCATTTGTCGGTGGCGGCGTGCCGCTGCGGGGCGACTTCCGCACCATCGAGTTCGGCATCCCCGGCCGCGCGCTTCCGCCCGGCACCGACGTCGACTTCAACGAGATCTCACCAGACTACTTCCGCGTCATGCGGGTCCCCCTGCTCAAGGGCCGGTTCTTTACCGACGACGACCGCCAGGGCAGCGAGCCGGTCGCCATCATCAACGATGCCGTCGCGCGGAAGCACTTTCCGGGCGAGGATCCGATTGGCCGAACCGTCCAGTTCCTGGGAGCGCGCCGAGTTGTCGGCATCGTGGGCAACATCCGGCACGACGGTCCAGAAACGGATTGGCGGACTCAGGGTTTCGTGCCGCTGGAGCAAAGCCGGGCCGTGGGCGCGACGCTGATGATGCGAGTCGCGCGCGACGGTGATGTGCTGCCGGCGGTCAAGGCCGCCATCTGGTCGCAGTTTCCGGGCCTGGCCCTGCCAGAGATTCGTACGCTCGAGCAGTACCTCAGCGCCCTCGTTGCCGCCCGGCGCTTCAACATGCTGCTGCTCGGGCTCTTCGGCCTGCTCGGGGTCGTCATCGCGTGCGTCGGCATCTACGGCGTGATGGCCTACATCGTGACGCAGCGCACGCAGGAGATCGGCATCCGGATGGCGCTCGGCGCCACACCGGGCGCCGTCCTGTGGTCGGTGCTCGGCAGGGCCGGCACCTATCTGGCCGGAGGCCTTGCGCTTGGTCTGGTCGGGGCGTGGCTGCTCAGCGCCCTGGTGGCCGGATTCCTCTTCGAGATCCGGCCGCACGATCCGTGGGTCTACGCTGGTGTCACGGCCACGCTGGCAGCGACGGGCATAACCGCGGCATTCCTCCCCGCCCGGCGCGCGGCGCGCGTCGATCCGCTCGTGGCGTTGCGCCTGGAGTAGCGCGGCATGCAACTGGTCTCACGTGGAAGGCCAGTTCCAAAAGCGACCGCGTAGATGCGGGCGGCCCTAGCGATCTTGGACGCCCTGAGTCGAGCGCCCGCTCTCCGTTGAGGCTCGCGCGATGTTCTCCGCTACTCTGCGCATTCCGGGCGCGAGGTTGGGCTCGAATCCCGCTCTGATCTCATCGATGTAGGTGGCGGCGTTGTCTCCCCGCAACTCCATCCGCTGGGTTAGTCTCGTCCTTCCGTCGGGTAGGCCGTCGAACCGCCAGTGAAAGAGCATCACCGCACGATCGAGAAAAGAGCCTCCCTCGATGGCGTAGCTCTTGCCGGGATCCACGGCGCGAATCACCCAGGTGGCCGGCGGCTGCCCGGGCATCCGCGTCGTGCCGCGCGACCCGGTGGCGAATGGTCCGTCGAGGAGGAACTCCGCCGGCGGATCGCTCCAGTTGGAGACGTCGGTCATGTACTGCCACGCGAACGACACCGGCGCGTCACAATCGACCGACTGCTGGCACTCCCATGCTGGTGAGTTCGTCATCGGCCGCCCGGCGCTATTGCTGCGCGGGCGACGTCCGCGGCGCGCGCTTCTGCTTCTCGACCATCGCCGCCACCTCGGCCAACAGCTGCTTCGCGTCGTAGACGATGCCGTCCTTGATCGTGTACTTCACGCCGCCGATCTGCTCGGGCTTGGCCGTCTTGTCGTTCAGCTTCAGCGCGCCAGTCCCGTAAAGCACCTTGAAGTTCTGCAGCGGATTCTGATCGACGATCACCATGTCGGCCAGCATGCCGGCGCGCACGATGCCGAATTCGGGGGCCTTGGCTTTCGGCTCGGCCAGCGTCAGGGCGCCGTTCATCGTCGCGGCTTGCAGCACCTCGAGGGGATGGAAGCCGGCTTCCTGCAGCATCTCGAGCTCGTTGACGTAGCCGAACCCATAGGTCTGATAGATGAAGCCCGAGTCGGAGCCGGTCGTCACCCGGCCGCCCATCTTCTTGTAGTCGTTCACCAGCTTGAACCAGACCTGGTAGAAGTTGCGCCACTCGACCTCGTCCTCGGTCGTCCAGTAGAACCAGTAGGAGCCGTGACTCGCTCGGCTCGGCGCGTAGAAGTCCATGAGGGAGGGCAGCGTGTACTTACCGTGCCACTCGGCGTTGCGGAACTTCATCAGGTCGCGGCCGGCGGAGTAGATCGTCAGCGTCGGATCGAACACGGTTCCGAGCTTGAGGTGCTCGGCCAGGTACGCCTTCCATTCGGGCGAGCCCGGTTCGTGAATCTTGTTCCACAACCGCGCGACCTGGCCGAACCGCCACTGCTCGTCGCCGGCGTTCATGTCGACCGGCCAGGGCTGCACGACGTAGTCCTTCAGCAGTGATTCGAAGTGGCCGTAGAAATGCGTCACGGTGTTGAGGCCGAGCCGCGCGGCCTTGATCGCGTTCATCTGCGCCACGCCGCCCTGCTGCAGATGCGCCGTCGATCCCAAGCCAGTCTTCTTCGCCTCATCGAGGAGCGCCGCCATGATGTCGGGGCGCTCGGCGCCGACCTTCAGGCCATCGATGCCGTTGGCGGCCGCCCAGCGGACGTACTCGCGCGCGACCTCGGGGGAGGTCACGCCGCCTTTGTCCCATCCGCTCCCGGGACGCTGGTAGTTGTAGATGCGCGGCGCGACGATCTCGTTCCTCTCGCTGCGCTGCTTGTCGCCGACCGTCACGCTGTTATTGCCGAGCGGCACGCCACGAACGGTCGTCACCCCGTGCGCCAGCCACAGCTTGTAGGCGTACTCCGCCTCCGCATTCTTCGGGGCACCGCCGGCGTGCACGTGCATGTCGACGAATCCAGGCATGAGGTACATGCCGGTGGCATCGACTTCGAGGTCGGCATTCTGCGGCGCGCGATTCGTTCGCATCGCCAGGCCGGGCGTCCCCGCGCTCCGCACCGACGCAATGCGATTGCCGGAGACGACGACGTCGACCGGACCCTGTGGTGGTGCGCCGGAGCCGTCGATGAGCGTGACCCCTCGGATGACGAGCGTCTTGTACGGTCCGCGTCCCTCGTCGGCGCGGCGATTCGGTGCCGGCGTCAGTCCCCCATCGCCCTGCGGCTGGCGCGCCGGCTGTGCGGCCTGCGCGGGAGCCGGCGTCTGACCACCCGATGACGCATGCGTGCCGACGACGGCCGAAGCAGAGGTCGCAGCACAAGCGACGGCGACGATCAGCGCGAGGGTTCTGGACATGAGGAGCTCCTTGGAGTGCGGCTATGTTAACTCAAGGAGTCAGGGCCCAGAACACTCCCACCGCCACTGCCCAACCCGCCAGGGCGTCGGCGAGATAGTGATAGCGGCCGAGAACTGCGCCGGCCGAGACGGCCAGCGCGGCGGCAAACATCATGGCCACGATGCCGGGGTGCGCGCCGATAACGAGCAAGGCCGCGGCAAGTGCCTCGGCGGCGTGACCGCTCGGAAACGTGTTGACCTGAATGCTCGTGGCACCGAGCAGCCGAAGGTTGAAGGCGCGAAAAGCCGACGGCCAGGGATCGCCGGCATCGAGCGCGCGCGGTGGGCGCGTCTGCACCCAGGGAAGGACGCCGAAGCAGACGAAATCGGTGATGAGGACGATCGACCAGAACCGATCGGCGTCGGCCGGCGGCAGCAGCCAGATACGCACCAACAGCGCGAGCGGTATCAGCAGGTAGACGCCCGCGTACGCGGCCTCGAGGATCTCCGCGAGCGCGCGTGGCGTACGGCGCGCCACCTCCCGGACGCCGAGCACGGTCATCCAGCCACCGCAGCCCGGCTTCCTGCCGCGGGCGTGGCGCGACGAAGAGCAGGCCGCTCGACCAGTAGGCGACGAGCAACAGGAGCGGCGGCCAGATCCACGTCGCCAGCAGAGGCAGGTCGGCCAGGGAACTTACCAGCGTCAACAGAAGTCCGGCTACGGCCCCGGCAATCGCCTTGCGGTCTCGCGGACGATCGCCCCCGCGCCAGAGGACAATAAGGGCGACGTAGAGGAAGAACGCTCCGCTGGCGAGCTGCCACAACTGCATCGTTCCGGACCGCTGTTCCTTTCTGTGCCATTCCTCGCCGGCCGACCGGTCATGCCCCTCGCGCGTGCTGGCATCGTCCGCTTGATGGCGTGCCTGGAGGCTCGCCGTGCCGCCGATACCGTCTAATGTGTAAACTGCTGGGATCCGGGCTCACTCGAGCCGGGCCTGCCCAATCCAACCATGATTCAACTCGTTGTCTTTGATCTTGATGGCACCCTCGTCGATTCCAGCCAGGATCTCGCCGCGGCAACCAACGCGCTCCTGGCGGATCTCGGCGGTGTGGCGCTGTCACACGAGGTCGTCGTCAGCTTCGTCGGGGAAGGGGCCGCGGTGCTCGTCCGCCGAGCGCTCGAGCGGGCCGGCCTGGCGCCCGACACGCCCCAGGCGCTCGAGCAGTTCCTGCGGCATTACGACACGCGGTTGCTGGATACGACCCGGCCGTATCCGGGCATGGTCGAGACGGTAACGGCCATGCGGAGCAGCCGGCGCACGGCCGTCCTCACGAACAAGCCGGAACGGCCCACGCTTCAGATTCTGCGGGGCCTTGGCATGGATGGGTTGTTCAGCGACGTGGTCGGCGGCGACTCCGTGCACGGTCGCAAACCCGACCCTTCGGGCCTTCTGTATCTCGCCGCGCGCGCGGGCGTCACGCCCGCCGAGACGCTCCTCGTCGGCGACTCCCCCGTCGACCTAGAGACTACCCGCCGAGCAGGCACGCACATCTGCCTGGCGCGTTACGGATTCGGGTACCGGTTTGAAGGGAATGGATTTCGGGGCGATGAGCGGTTCATCGATTCCCCCTTGGCACTACCAGCCATCATCGACGAAATCGGCTGATTGATGTTCTTCAGGGGCATTCACAGAAAAATCCTGAACAAGAGATCACGAGGCCAGGAGCCTCTTGTGACTCTTCGCGATCGGCTCCTGATCTCCTGCCCTCCTGTTCAGCTTCTCGGCTGCATTCGCGGACGACACGCTCAACAGGACAGTGAGGCAGGAGCTCTAGGCAGAGCTTATAGAACACCCTTACTAGTGGCTCGTGATCTCCTGACCTCTTGTTCAAAGATCTGGCATTTCTGGAGGACTAGATCCTGCCGTCGAGATAGCGCCGCCGCTCCACCTCCGGGAAACGTTCGATCGCGTATCGCAGCATCGTCCGGGGCATCGTCTTGTAGCGATCCGCGAGAAAGGCGCGCTCGGCGGCGCCGTCGCGCTTGCCGACTTCTCGCAGCAGCCAGCCGACGGCCTTGTGGATCAGGTCGTGGTCGTCGCGCAGCAGCAGCGTGGCGATGCGGAAGGTGTCGTCGAACTCGCCGCGGCGGATGCCGTCGAAGGTCGCGATCATCGCGATGCGGCGTTCCCAGAGCGACTTGGATTTTGCCAGCCTGGTCAGGGGCGCCGTGCTGCGGCCACGCAGCCAGCCGCCGACGATCTGCGCGGCGGAGCAATCGACGAGGTCCCAGTTGTTGATGAACCGCGTGTTCGAGAGATAGAGGTCGTAGATGCGGCGCCGCGCGCGGTCATCGCCAGCCTTGAAGGCATCGACGAGCATCACGAGCGCCAGCGTGCGCTCCTCGTGCACCGGCGAACGCAGAAGCTTCTGCAACTCGTCGATCGCCATGCCCCGGAACTCGCGACCGAGCGAGCGGATGACGGGCAGGGCGACGCCGATGAAGCGGTCGCCCTCGCCGTACTGGCCCGGCCCGGTCTTGAAGAAGCGCTGCAGAATCGCCACGCTCTCGGGCTTCGCCCGTGAGCGGAGCTTGCGGCTGAGCGCGGTTGCGGTGAGCGGCATCAGGCTCAGCGCTCGTACGACTCGCGCTTCGCGGAGGACGACTGGCGTATGAGGTACGTATCGGGAGAGGCCCAGAACATCGACCGCAACTCGGCAAGGCTCGACGCGCCGCCGTAGCTGATGGACGAGCACAGGTGTTTCATCATCTCGCGCAGGATGGTGCGCGCCGACCCGCGCGCCGGCACGCTGATCTCCATGCCTTCGGCGCCGATCGCTTCGAGCTCGACCTTGTCGGCGTCTTCGACGTCGAGCCGGTCCCGAATGGCCTCGATCGAGGCCATGCCGCGCAGAACCTTGAACGGCACCTTGACGGTCTTCTGCGATTCGGGCAGGAGGACCGACTTGTGCACGATCTCTCCAGGCGACTCTTCGGTGCCCGCAAAGGCGCTCCCGAGCATCGCGCAATCGCCGCCGAAGACCAGCGCTTCGGCGAGCGAGCCGTGCCGTTTGATTCCACCGTCGGCAATCACCGGCACGCCTGAATCCCCCACCGCCAACCGGCATTCGACGAGGGCCTGCAGCTGCGGCACGCCGAAGCTCGTCGTCATCCTGGTCGTGCAGCCGCCGCCGGGCCCGATGCCGACTTTTATCCCATCGGCGCCGCGCTCGAGCAGGAACCGGGCGCCCTCAGCCGTGGCGACGTTTCCCGCGATCATCTCGACGTCCTCGAAGCGCTTGCGGAACTCTCGCATCGCCTTTTCCATCACGACGGAATGGCCGTGGGCGATGTCGATGACGAGGATGTCGACGCCGGCGCGCACGAGCTCGGCCGCGCGCTCCAGGTAGTCGCCGGTCGCGCCGATGGCCGCCCCGACGCGCAAGCGGCCCTGATCGTCGCGGGTGGCAAACGGCAGCCGCCGCTGGTGCATGATGTCCCGCGCCGTGATGAGGCCCAGCAGGCGACCGTCGTCGCCGACGAGCGGGAGCTTCTTCACCTTGCGCTCGACCATGATGCGCTCGGCATCGGTCGGGTCGAGGGCGCCACGATGGAGCACGAGCCGGTCGAGCGGCGTCATCCGGGCCGACACGCGGGTATCGCGGTCGCTCACGAACCTCACGTCGCGTTCCGTGAGCAGCCCCTTCAGCCGTTGCCCGGCATCGACGACGACCAGCGTGCCGACGCGCGACCGGGTCATCAGGGCCCTGGCGTCTCCGACCGAGGCGGACTCATCGATGCTGTAGGGATCGTTGATGACGCCGTGCTGCGTGCGCTTGACGATCTCGACTTCGCGCACCTGCGGCTCGATCTCGCCGGGGCGAAAGCCCCGGTCGATGATGCCAATCCCGCCTTCCTCGGCCTGCACGATGGCCATCGGTGCGCGCGTGACCGTGTCCATATTGGCCGAGACGATGGGCCGCTTCAGCGTGATGCCGCGGGAGAGGCGGCCGGACAAATCGATGGCCGCTGGATCGCGGCGCGCCAGAACACTGCGTTGAGGTGCGAGAATGTAGTCATCGAACGTGCAGCCGCGCACGCGGTCGAGAACGGATCGCCCGATGGAGGGATCGATGACAGGAAACATGGCGTCATCGTACATTGGCGATTCCTGGATTGGAAATCATGCCGTCACCACTGCGTCATCTCGAGCGCTCGTTGCGCGTCCGCCTGGCCGAGACGCTCCCCGGCGTCCAGGCCCAGTTGAAGTTCGCGCCGTCGCCGGCCAGGCCGGGTTGGCGCGCCGGACACTTTCCGCCCGATACGCGCACCGCCGCGGCGCTTCTGCTCATCTACCCGCGCGCCAACGACGTCGCCATCCCGCTCACCATCCGCGCGAGCGGACTCGCCCGGCACGCCGGGCAGATTAGCCTGCCGGGCGGCGCGACCGACGAAGGCGAGACGCTGGCAGAGGCGGCGCTGCGCGAGGCGGCGGAAGAAATCGGGGTCAACCCCGCGGCCGTCAGGATTCTTGGCGAGCTGACGCCCGTGCACGTCGTCGTCAGCGGCTTCACGCTGCACCCTATCATCGGCGTGACCGACGAGCGGCCGGCGTTTGTCGCCGCCCCGGGCGAAGTGGATGAGATCCTGGAAGTTTCGCTCGACGACCTGCGCGACGCGTCCCGTATCGGCCGCGACATCCGGATCCGCGAGGGCGAGGCAGTCGAATGGCCCTACTTCGACTTGCTCGGGCACCAGGTGTGGGGCGCGACCGCCATGGTGCTCGGTGAGTTTATTTGCCTGCTCTGACCGCGAAGAGGTGCTGCGCGCCTCGGATGTAGATGGAGTCGCCAGCGAGCGCCAGCGACGCGTAGACCGGCTCCCCGATCGAGTTCGTGCGCAGGATCTCGTGCGTCGGTCCGGTCTTGATGACGAAGGTATCGCCATCCTCGCTCGTGGCGAGGAGCTTGTCGGCATAGGCGACGAGCGACGCCGTGAAGGTCGCGGGCACGGGCGGCCGGCCGCCCTCGTAGACGACCGTGCCGGTCGCCGCCTCGATGCAGGTGATGAGGCCGGTATCGGACATCAGGTAGAAGTACGGGCCGCGCAGAATCGGTGACGGCACATACGCCGCGCCCTTGCGGTAGCGCCACACGACGGCGGGAGAGTTCGTGAGGTCGCCGTCCCCACCCAGCTTGATCGCCATCGCTCGCTTCCCGGAACTCCCCGCCGACAGAAACACCAGCCCGTCCCCGGCCACGGCGCTCGGAATGGGGTGGCTCTCGGTTCCGTTGGCGCGCCAGAGTTCGCGGCCAGTCTTGGGATCGTAGGCGATGACAACTTCCGCTCCGGCCGTGATCATCTCGACCCGCGCCGCCGTCCGCACGATGAGCGGCGTGGCCCAGCTCCGGCGCGTAGTCCTCGCCTGCCGCCACACCTCGCTGCCGTCCTTGCGGTCGAGCGCGACGATGAAAGACCCGTCGCCCATTTCCTGATCGCACTGGAGGATGAGCAGGTTCTCGAAGATGATCGGCGACGTCCCCGGCCCCATGCCGGCTTTCGCGATCCCGCCCAGGGACTTCTTCCACAGCAGCTTGCCGTCGAAATCGAAGGCATACAGGCCCGCCGACTCGAAGAAGGCATAGACCGACTTGCCATCAGTCGCCATCGTCGACGAGGCGTAGGTGTTCTTGCTGTGACGGTTGTCGTACATCATGCCGTCGTACACCGTCTGCTCCCACGCCGGCTTTCCCGTCCGGGCGTCGAAGGCGAGCACCTTGAGCGTGTAGAGATGATCGGCGCCGACGCTGTCGGCGTGGTAGTAGCCGGGCTTGAGGTCGAAGCCGAGATGGATCGGCGCCTTGTGATCCGCCGGCGCCTTGCCGCCTTCGATCGAGGTCGTGAGGAAGATGCGGTCCTGCCACACGATGGGCGACGAATGACCACGGCCGGCGACGGGCGTCTTCCAGGCGATGTTCTTGTCGGGCGCCCATACCTCGGGATACGACGCCGACGGTGAGACGCCGAGGCCATCCGGCCCGCGCCACTGCGCCCAGTTGCCGTCGACGCTGGCGGCGGGGGAATTCACCAAAACGGACAGTGTCAGGACGGCGAGCACGACGGCGCCAGGAAATGCCCGTTTCATCGCGATAGCATAGCAAACGATGCGTGTTCGCCTCGATCGCGCGCTCTCGAAGCGCGGCCTTGCGTCGCGCGCCGAGGCGCAGCGCCTCATTCGGGCCGGCCAGGTCGCCGTGTCGGGTCTCGTCATCACCGATCCCGCCTACTTGGTAGTGGCGGAGACCGCGACGATCGCCGTCGCCGGCGAAACCACGACGCCAGCCGCGTGGCGCACCGTCGCACTCCACAAGCCCCGAGGCGTGGTCACGACGCGGCGGGACCCGGAGGGCCGGAAGACCGTCTTCGACGTGCTCGGATCGCAGGCGGGATCGCTCGTCGCTGTTGGCCGCCTCGACATGGCCAGCACGGGCCTCCTCCTCCTGACGACCGACACGGAGCTCGCGGGCCGGCTGACGGATCCACGCAACGAGATCATCCGCCGCTACGTCGTCACGGCGCGGGGTGCCGTGACCGACGACGAAGCCAGAGCCATGGAGGCCGGCATCGACGGACTGCGGGCGCGGTCAGTGGAGGTGCGGAAGCGTTCAAAGCGAGAGACGCACCTCATCATCGAGCTCACCGAGGGACGCAATCGGGAGATCCGCCGGCTGCTCCAGGCGAGCGGACACGAGGTGACCCGCCTGCTGCGGGTGGCGTTCGGCGGCATCGAGCTCGGGACGCTCCAGGCGGGCGCGTGGCGGGACGTCACGCGACAGGAAATTGCCCATCTCCTTTGAGGTCGCTTGGGGCAAGATATTTGGGCCGTGCGCCGACTATCACTTCTCCTCCTGACCTCCATCGCCGCTGCGGCCTGCCTCGGCGGGCGGCCGAAGGTCAAACATCCAGAGGTTCCGCGGGAAGTTACGACGCTCACCCTGGCTGGACAGTTCAGCATCCCGGCGCTCGGACGGTTTCCGCCAGTCTCGGGTCTGCCGTTCGGTGGCGTCTCGGGGCTGACGACCAGCGACAACGGCCGGGTGCTGTATGGCATCTCCGACGCGCGCCTCGGCGGCCGCATCTATAAGTTCGGCATCGGCGATCCGGGTGGATCGCTGCAGGTGACGACGCTCGACGGGGTGTCGCTGTCGATGGCGCCGGGGGATACTCGCCCCGACCACGAGGGTCTCGCGCTCCTGCCGGACGGCAGCTTCGCGGTCGCGGGCGAGAGCGGTGCCGGCGAGCCCGATTCTGCCGCCGTCGATCAACGTCTACAGCCGGTACGGCGATTTCGTCTATCGGATTCCGCTGCCCGACAAGTTCATCCCCGAGGCGACGGGGAAGGCCACGCGCGGCGCGCGCGGCAACACCGGCTTCGAAAGCCTGACGCTGACGCCGGATGGCGGACGTCTCTTCACGGCGGCGGAATCAGCCCTGCTTCAGGACGGAGACCACGCGACTTTCGAGGCCGGCACGCGGGCGCGCATCCTCGAGCTGGCCGCGCGCGGAGCCACGTTCGAGCCCAGGCGGGAGTTCGCCTACGACCTCGAGCCGGTGGACAAGCCACCCTACGCACCCGGCCTCTACATCAACGGCCTCGTCGAGCTGCTGGCGCTGAACCGGACGACGCTCCTGGCGCTCGAGCGCAGCTATGTCGAAAACCAGGAGAACCCGACAGAGGGCCGCGGTCGCATTCGCATCTATAAGATCTCGCTGACCGGTGCGACCGACATCTCCGCGCTCGAATCGATCAAGGGCCGCGCGGACGTCGTCCCGGTGACCAAGACGCTGCTCCTGGATCTCTCGAACGTCCAGGGATTGAGTCCGGAGCTGGCGCCCAGCCTCGACAACTTCGAGGGCATGGCGTTCGGGCCACGCTTGCCCGATGGGCAGGCCTCTCTTGTCCTCGTCAGCGACGACAATTTCAGCGCCGCCCAACGGACGTGGTTTCTGCTCTTTGCGATACAGTAATGGCATGATTGTGAGGTTTCAGCGATGAACGTACCGGTGGTCGAAGCCATCAACCGTCAGATCAACTCCGAGCTCAGCGCGTCGTACTCCTACCTCGCGATGTCCGCGTGGTGCGAGGGCCAGAAGTTCACGGGCGCGGCCCGCTGGCTGCGCCTGCAGAGCCAGGAAGAGTACATGCACGCGATGAAGCTGTTCGACTTCATCCTGGCGCGCGACGCCCAGGTGGAGCTGAAGCCGCTCGAGAAGCCGCGCCAGAAGTTCAAGTCGCTCGCCGACGTCTTCGAAAGGGCGCTCGCGCAGGAACAGGAAGTCAGCCGGCAGATCGATGCGCTCTACGAGACGGCGTTCAAGGAGAAGGCGTTCGCCGCCGTCGCAGAGCTGCAGTGGTTCCTGACCGAACAGGTCGAAGAAGAGAAGACCGGCCGCGAGATCGTCGCCAAGTTCAAGCTGATCGGCAACGACCCGGCGTCGATCCTCGACATGGATCGCGAGCTCGGCACGCGGTCGGCGGCGGAGTCGGCGGCCGCCGCAGGCGCATGACATCTGTACGTCCCTGACGCCTTTTGAGCGAAACGTGCCGCCTTCGGCCGGGCTTCGGCGCTCCGCCAGAGTTGCAGCCGAGGCGGACGTTCCGCGCTCCGCATTCAACTGTCTACGCTCATGAAGAAGACCATTCACGCGCTCCTGGCCTCGACGATCCTCATTAGCGGTTGTTCCCCGAGCGACCCGCCGCCCGCCGCGACCACGGCGACGGCCGCCAAGATCCCGCTCAGCGGCATGCCGAAGATCGACGCGGCGCCGCTCCTCGAGCACATCAAGACACTGTCGTCGGATACATTCGAGGGCCGACGCCCGGGACGCCCGGCGAAGAGCGCACGGTCGAGTACCTCACGGGCGAGTTCCAGAAGCTGGGGCTCAAGCCAGGCAATACCGACGGCACGTTCGTCCAGAAGGTGCCGCTCGTCGGCATCACCGGCGCCGAGGCCAAGCCGCTGGTGGTGTCGGGCAAGGCCCGCGCGACCTTCAAGTGGCGTGACGAAGTCGTCGCGTGGACCAAGCACGTCGCCGACGGCGCCAGCATCGAGAACTCGGACCTCGTGTTCGTGGGCTACGGCGTCGTCGCGCCCGAGTACAGCTGGGACGACTTCAAGGGCGTCGATCGTCAAGGGCAAGACGCTGGTCGTGCTCGTCAACGATCCGCAGGTGCCGGATGCCGCCGACCCGGCGAAGCTCGACGCCCGGACGTTCAACGGCGCCGCGATGACCTACTACGGCCGGTGGACCTACAAGTTCGAGGAAGCGGCGCGACGCGGCGCGGCCGGCGCCCTCATCATCCACGAGACCGGGCCGGCCGGCTACCCGTTTGCGGTCGTGCAGGGCAACCTCGGCGAGAAGTTCGACCTGGTCACGCCCGACAAGAACATGGGCCGGGCAAACATCGAAGGCTGGCTGTCGCTCGACGCCGCAAAGCGGATTCTGAAGATGGGCGGGCAGGACTTCGACGCGCTCAAGAAGCAGGCGACGACGCGCGACTTCAAGCCGGTGCCGCTCGGCCTCAAGGCGTCGCTCGCGGTCAAGAACACGATGCGGACGATCGAGTCACGCAACGTGCTCGCCAAGCTCGAGGGCAGCGATCCGGTGCTCAAGGACGAGTACGTCGTCTACACCGCGCACTGGGATCACTTCGGGATCGGCGAACCTGATCCCAACGGGGACAAGAGCGACAAGATTTACAACGGCGCGCTCGACAACGCCTCCGGCGTCGCGTCGATGCTGGAGATGGCGCGGGCCTTCACCCAGGTCAAGCCGGCGCCGAAGCGCTCGATCCTGTTCGTCGCCGTCACCGCCGAAGAGCAGGGACTGCTCGGCTCGCAGTACTACGCCGTCACCCCCGTCTACCCGCTCGTAAAGACGCTGGCCAACATCAACGTCGACGGCATCAACCAGTGGGGCCGCACCAAAGACATCACCGTCATCGGCCTGGGCGCCTCGGACCTGGACGACTATCTGCGCGACGCCGCCGCCGAACAGAGCCGCACGCTCCGGCCCGATCCGGAATCCGAGAAGGGCTTCTACTACCGGTCCGATCACTTCAACTTCGCCAAACAGGGTGTGCCGGCGCTCTACACCGACACCGGCGTCGAGTTCGTCGGCAAGCCAACCGAGTACAGCAAGCAGAAGCGCGACGAGTACACCGATCGCGACTATCACAAGCCATCGGACCAGGTTAAGCCTGACTGGGATCTCGCCGGGGCGGTGGAAGATGCGGAGTTGATGGTCGCCGTCGGCTACCGGGTGGCGAACGCCGACAAGTTCCCGGAGTGGAAACCGGGGAACGAGTTCCGCGCGAAGCGGGAAGAAATGCTGAAGAAGTAGCTGACTCAGCCGTTCAGCTGAAAGCTATCTTTCCTTCGGGTCCTCGAGATACGTATAGCCGTCGAGGCCCTCTTCGTAGAACTCGAGCAGCCGGCCGGATTCCTCGTAGCTGATCTTGCCCTGACGAACGGCGAGCTCGACGTCGTTGCGCAGCTTGCGGACGAGCTCGTCGGCACTGAACTCGACGTAGTCCAGCACTTCCTTCACCGTGTCGCCTTTGATCACGGCGTCGAGCACCACGCTGCCGCGATCGTCGAGGCTGACGTGCACGGCGTGCGTGTCGCCAAAGAGGTTGTGGAGGTCGCCCAGGATCTCCTGATACGCCCCGACCAGGAACACGCCGAGATAGTAGGGATCGCCGTTCACGGTGTGGAGCGGAAGCGTCCGCTTGACGTCGCGGCGGTCGATGAACTGATCGATCTTCCCGTCCGAATCACAGGTGATGTCGCCGAGCACGGCGTGGTGCGTCGGCGGCGTGTTCAGCAGGTGGATCGGCATGACCGGGAACAGCTGCTTGATGGCCCAGCTGTCCGGACATGACTGGAAGAGCGAGAAGTTGCAGAAGTACGTGTCGGCCATCGTGTCGTCGAGCCCCTGGAGGTCTTCAGGGACGTCGTCCATCTGGGCGACGAGCTTTTTGAGCTTCACGAGGATGGCCCAGTACAGGTTCTCGGCCTGGCAGCGCTGGTCGAGCGGCAGATACCCGCCCGTGAACAGGTTGAGCGCCATGTCGAGCGCCTGCTGCGCATCGTGATAGCTCTCGAGCGCGTTGCGCGGCGACAGGTTCTGATAGGTCTCGAGGAGGTCGATGAGCGGCTGCTCCGCCTCGTCCGGCTTGATCGACTCGGGGATCTTCTCCTCGCCGAACGCCGACACGCCGAGGACGTTGAAGATGAGCACGCTGTGATAGGCCACGATCGCGCGGCCGCTCTCCGACACGATCGTCGGATGCTTCACCCCGGCGTCGTCGCACACCGTCTGGATGTGGTAGACGACGTCGTTGGCGTACTCCTCGAGCGTGTAGTTGACGCTCGACTCGAAGTTGGTCTGCGAGCCGTCGTAGTCGACGCCCAGGCCGCCGCCGACGTCGAGATATTCGAGCCCCGCGCCGGCCTTGACGAGCTCGGTATAGATCCGCGCCGCTTCGTTCAGCGCGCCCTTGACGATGCGGATGTTCGGGATCTGACTGCCGAGGTGGAAATGCAGCAGCTTGAAGCAGTCCTGCATGCCGAGGACCTTCAGTTCCTCGAGCCCGCGCAGGACTTCGGTCACGGTCAGGCCGAACTTCGAGCGGAAACCGCCCGATCCCTGCCAGCGCCCGCCACCCCTGGCCGCCAGCTTGACGCGCATCCCGATCTGGGGCCGGACGCCCACCTTCTCGGCGTACTTCAGGATCAGGCCCAGCTCGGTGTATTTCTCGACGACCGGAATGACCGTGCGCCCGATCTTCTGGGCGAGCATGGCCATCTCGATGAACTCGGCGTCCTTGAAGCCATTACAGATGATGGGCGTGTCGTTGTAGGCCTGCGCCGCCACGGCCATCAGCTCAGGCTTGGAGCCCGCCTCGAGGCCGAACCCGTACTCCCGCCCGAAATCGAGCACTTCCTCGACGACCTGGCGCTGCTGGTTGACCTTGATCGGGTAGACACACATGTAACGGCCTTCGTACTGGTGCTGTGCGATGGCCGCCTTGAAGGCGTTGTGGATGTCGCCGAGCCGGTGGCGGAGGATGTCCCGGAAGCGGATGAGCACCGGAACCTGGATCCCGCGCAGCTGCAGGTGGTCGGTGAGCTGCTTGAGGTCGATGGCCTGGGCCGGATCCTTGGTCGGATGGACGAGGACATGACCCGACGGCGAGATGGAGAAATAGCCCTTGCCCCACCGGTCGACTTCGTAGAGCTCGGTCGCGTCGCTGACGGTGAAGGTCTCGCCTGTCTGCCAGTTGCGGTGTGCTCGGGAGACAGATGTGCTCACCGTCACATGATACAGACGTTAACCGATGGTCGCTAGTGGAGAAATGGGGCAGTCGACAGTCGGCAGTCGGGGATCGGGAGTCACAGTCGTCAGTCTCACTCGCCGGTCCGAGTCGTGAATCCCAGTCGGTCCGCGTCTTCAGTCCGCGTCTTCACTCTGAGTCGGCACCTGCCGGTCGGTGGTCGGTGCACCGGCGCCGTCGTTGTGCAGCGCAACGCGCGGCGTTCGCTTCGTGACCGTCAGAGCCGGTAGCGGCAAACGGTTCCCGGCCGGCTCGTCGGACTTTGGCCAGAACCCAGCGGTCCAACTGCCGGCACGGGCTGCCGACTCGGACCGCGACTCGGACCGGCGACTCGGACTGGCGACTCGGACTGCCGACTCGCCGACTCGGACCGCCGACTGAGACTGACGACTGTGACTCCCGACCCCCGACTCCCGACAGTCGACCGTCCCTGTTCATTTCCGCACTTCCTGAACACCCGGATTTGGGACGAACGCCAACCGTCAAGGGACGAACGACAGGTGCCCGTTGACGAGGCGGCGCGGCCCCGCCGACCTGCCGATTCGGCCAATATTTCGGGCCTTAGTCACGCATTTTCGACAAGACGAAACACGCGTTTCTTACGTCTAACTCCACGCACGTCCCCAACACGGCCGCAGGCCTGCGCGTCCCTGCTGATGTAAAGAAGTGCGCTAGCGGGGCGGAACGGTGTGCGGATGGGAACTCGAGATTCATGAAACCGCCAGCCGATCGACTGTTGAATCTGCAGGGGACCGGCACCGATGTGCCGGCGGTGGCACCACTGCGCTACGGCGTGCACTGGTCGGTCATCTTCATCGCGGCGACGCTGCTGGCCCTCCTCTCGTCGCTGCTGGCCTGGCAGTTCACGGCGTCGCTGGGTCACGGCACGACCTACTGGCGCGGGCTCGTGATCCTGAACACGACGTACTGGTACCTGTGGGCGCTCTTCACGCCGGCGATCATCTGGCTCTCCCAGCATTTCCGGTTCGAACGTCAGGGGCTGTGGCGCGCGGTGCTCGTCCACCTGCCCTCGGTGGTGCTCTTCTCGCTCACCCACATCCTGACGATGTCGGGCGTCCAGTGGTGGTTCGCGCGCGCGCAAGGACGGCCGTTTGCCTGGTGGCCCGAAGCCCAGAAATCGGTCCTCCTCAACTTCGACTGGGAAATGATGACCTACTGGACGATCGTGGGCCTGAGCCACGCCGTCCTCTACTATCGCGAATCGAAGGACCGGGCGCTACGTACGTCGCAGCTCGAGACCCGGCTGGTCGAAGCCCAGCTCAAGACGCTCCAGCAGCAGCTTCATCCGCACTTCCTCTTCAATACTCTGCACGCCATCTCGGCCCTGATGCACCGCGATGTCGAGGCCGCCGACCGCACGCTCATGCGGCTGAGCGACCTGCTCCGCCTCACGCTCGAAAACATCGGCCAGCAGGAGATCCCGCTCCAGGCGGAACTCGACTTCCTGTCGAAGTACCTCCAGATTGAGCAGACGCGCTTTGCCGATCGCCTGGTGGTGCGCTTCGAGGTGCAGCCCGAGACGCTCGACACGCTGGTACCCAACCTCATCCTGCAGCCGCTCGTCGAGAACGCCATCAAGCACGGCGTGGCCAAAAAGAGCGGGCCCGGACACATCGACATCTCGGCGCGGCGCGAGGGCGACAAGCTGCGCATGGAAGTCCGCGACGACGGGGTAGGGCTGTCGGAAGACGCGTTGACGGCCCTGCAGAAGGGCATCGGCGTCTCGACCACCCGCGCGCGGCTGCAGCACCTCTTCGGCGCCGACTACCGCTTCGAATTCCACCGGCAGCCATCGGGGCTGTCGGTCGTCGTGGCCATCCCCTGGCAGACCGAGGTCAGGACCATGGTCGAAGCCACCAGCCGCGCCGCCGGAACGCCGCTAGAGGTCTTGACCCCTCAGATCTCACAAGGGTCAAGGCCGTGATCAAGCAATACCACCTAGCGAGGCGGAGCCTGGAGGGTCTGAGGCGCAGTTTCGCTAGATGCCGCGAGTGACCGCGCCCGGGCGGCTCGCAACCGCACGGCAACATCAATAGCCAGGGAACACGAATCAGCAGTCAGCAGTCAGCATTTCTTGAGGGCTCAACATGGACACCAATCACATCACGACGCCAGGCGTAGCGGAGCACCCCGCCTCGGGGAACATGCATCGGAACACCGCCATGAAAAAGATCAAGACCCTGATCGTGGACGACGAGCCGCTCGCGCGCGAGCGGCTGGCGTCCCTGTTGTCGAGCGAAGCCGATATCGAAGTGGTGGGCCAGTGTCGTGACGGCGAGGAAGCCGTGACGGCGATCCATGATCATTCGCCGCAGCTCGTGTTCCTCGATGTCCAGATGCCGCACATGAACGGCTTCGAAGTGATCGAGGCGGTCGGGAGCGAGCGTATGCCGCTCGTCATCTTCGTGACTGCCTACGACCAGCACGCCCTCAAGGCCTTCCAGGTGCGCGCCCTCGACTACATCCTCAAGCCCTTCGATCGTGAGCGCTTCTCCGACGCCCTCCAGCGCGCGCGCCGCCAGATCGAACGCGAAGAAACCGGCGACCTCGGCCGCCGCCTGCTGGCGCTCGTCAAGGACCTGCGCCGCGATCAGCCGCGCACCGATCGGCTCGTGGTCAAGTCAGGCGGCCGCCTGTTCTTCCTCCGCATGGACGAAATCGACTGGATCGAGGCCGCCGGCAACTACGTCCGCCTCCATGTCGGCACGACGTCGCACCTGCTGCGCGAAACGATGAATGCGATCGAAGGCCGGCTCGATGCGGAGAAGTTCTTCCGCATCCACCGCTCGCGCATCGTCAACATCGAGCGCGTGCAGGAAATGCAGCCCTGGTTGAACGGCGAGTACGCCGTCGTCCTGCGCACCGGGACGCGCCTGACGCTGAGCCGTGGCTATCGCGAGAAGCTGCAGGAGAGATTGGGGCGGGGGATCTGAACAGGAGCTAGGAGTTAGGAGCCAGGAGTTAGAAGAAAGCCTTCTAGCTCCTGGCTCCTGGCTCCTAGGTTATTTCGGCATCGCAAACAGCGTGTCGGCCATCAGCGCGTTGAACTGGCAGGAGTCGTAGGTGATCTCCACCATCAGCCGACCGTTGTGGAGCTGGCGGATGTGGAACGGCACGGTGAGGCCGTCCACTTCCTTGTAGTTGGAAAACTCCAGCGTCACGATCGCCTTCCGGCCTCCCTGTTCGACCTGCATGACCGTGCGTGATTCGAGCATGGTCTCGGCGTTGATGTAGGTTTCCTGGATCGTGCCGTTCTTCCACGTCAGCCTGAGCCGGTGCATGTTGACGCCCTGCACGGCCTCGGTGCCGATCAATTCGACGGTCGTGCCCCTGGCCTGGTAGTCGAGGAGCGGCGTGTCGAAGTCGCCGGCGTCTTGACGCGTCTTGTCCGCCTGCGGCCCGGTGATCTCACGCGCCTTCGGACTGACGAGCGGATTGATTTGCCAGACGGTCATGCCGTCGAAACCGAGCACATAGATCTGTCCGTCGGTGATTTGCTCCCGCCGCATCTTGTTGGGACGCTTCGCCCAGCTGGTCGTGGGCGTCTCGCCTGCCGGCCCCTTCACGCGACCCGCCATCTTTACCGACGTCACCGCCCGCAGCTTCTCGACGCCGCCCTTGGCGGCGAGATTCCTGGCGACGATGTCCTCCACCGTCGCGGCTTGCGACGGCAGCGCGGCGCCAACGGTCGCCCGGAACACGACTGCGAACGCCCCGATGACGACGGCGCACGCCACAGACCATCGACGAGCACGTGAATTCATGATGTGCAGGCCCTCTGTACACAGACAGGCAACACGGTGGGTCCGTGTTGCCTGTGTCGAAGCCGTGTGGAAACGAAGCAATGGCTGATGCGTCAGACGCTGCGCTTGGTCATCATCCGATAGAGCGCCAGCAGGATGATGGCGCCGACGATCGACATGATGTAGCCGGCTACCTGATCTGGGCCATAGAAGCCCAACGCCCGCCCGAGGAACCCGCCGACAAGCGCGCCGGCGACGCCGAGCAGGATCGTGATGATGAAGCCGCCGGGATCGTTGCCCGGCATCACGAGTTTCGCGAGGGCGCCGACGATGAGCCCGAAGACAATCCACGAAAGAATAGCGATCATAGGTCCATCCTCCTCGTCTCCCCCCAACACCACTTGAGAGCTCCCCCCAACGCCAATGTAGGGTCCGGACTGGGCGATGCAAGCGGATGACCAGCCGCAGCTCGGCCGCTTGGAGAGCCTACATCAAGAGGCGGTCCGGCGGGCAGAGGGGCCGGAGCGCGGCGCTCGGACGCGTGCGGGTTGGGGGCGCGGGCAGAAGGTGGCCTCAGGAAATCGTTCGGGGCGATCCCAGGATCCCGTCGACGTCCCCGCCGGGCGATGTCTCAGGAACGCCTCGGTCCGACCCGGCTGGCGGCCGGGCAGGCATCGTCTCGAGGAGGGCCACCATGGGACTCGTCCCCGTGAGCAGTACACCCGCTGCGTAATAGGCCGCAATCAGCAGGACGGGCCAGAGAAGTCGTGAACCGGCCGCGGCACTGCCGAAGGCCAGCACCACGGCGACCATCAGGTCCGCAGCAGTTCCGAGATACCGGGCCCGGCTCGACGGACCGGCACCCGTCCAGGAACGGGAAGCGCCGCTGGTTTGCGCCAGGGCCATGATTTCGGCGGGCGTGTGTGCGGCATCGAGCCCGGCGGCATCGGGCATCGCTGGCTTGTACTGCCGCTCGAACCGCCGGAAGACATCGTCAGGGTCGAGACCGACGGCCTCGGCGTACGAGCGCACGAACGCCCGCCGGAAAATTCCGCCAGGCCAGCGCGAAATGTCGTCGGATTCGAGCCCTTGGAGCAGCGGCAGCGAGACCTTGGTGCTCTCCGAGATCGTCTTGAGCAACAAATCTCGACGTTGACGTTCGGCTCGAAGATAGGCTCCGAGCGTGGTGGTATCGTCCATCAGCTCCAACACGCAGGTTTGACGCAGGGTACTTGGGGAGTATGCGCCACGGAAAGGCCCGCCTGCAAGCTGATCCTTGCCCCCAGGGGAGCGCCGGCCCGACCGCCGCGGGCGGTCCCGCCGGGCAAGACGGGTGGGCGGGTTATATTGGCCTCCGTGCGGCCATATTTTCTGTTGCTAGTCCTGGCGTCGATCGCCGGCGGGCAGACGCTCGCACCACCTCGCCAGGCGGGGAGCCAGATGGACGATCCGTTGGGCACGGTAAAGCAGATCGGTGCGCTGATAAAAGCCTTCCGCGGCCAGATGGGCGTCGCCGCCATCGACCTCGGCACGGGCGAGACGATTGCCGTCGGCGCGGATGCGCGATTCCCGACGGCCAGCACCATCAAGACAGCGGTCATGATCGAGGCTTGGCAGCAGGTGGCCGACGGCCGGTTGGCCATGGATACGGCGATTACGCTCAGAGAGGCCGACAAGGTCGGAGGGGCCGGTGTCCTGCGCGGACTGCACGATGGCCTCGCGCTGACGGTGGCTGACCTCGTCCACCTGATGATCGTGCTGAGCGACAACACCGCGACCAACCTGCTCGTCGGGCGGCTCGGCACGGCGCGCGTCAACGAGCGGCTCGAGGCTTATGGCCTCCGGGAGACCAAGCTGTTTCGTCCGACGTTCCGTGACGGCCGCGCGGACGTGCTCCCCGAGCTCGAACGCGAGTTCGGCCTCGGGATGACCACGCCGCGCGAGATGGCTCGGCTCATGGCCATCATCGCCGAGGGCAAGGCCGTGAACCGCGGCGCCTCGGACGCGATGCTCGCGACGCTGCGCCGCCAACAGGACCGCGCGATGATTCCCCGGCTCATCTCAGCTGATGACCGCGTCCAGATTGGGAACAAGACGGGAACCGACGAAGAGAAGCATGCCCTCACAGACGGCGTGAAGCGTCACGTGCGCGCCGACGCCGCGATCGTCACCGGCCCCGGCTTCTCGTACGTCATTGCCATCTACGCGCGACAGATCGAAGACACGCGCTGGGGCGTCGACAACGACGCGCTGACGTCAGGCGCGCGGATCTCCAAGATCGTCTACGAGCACTTCGCGCGGAAGCACGGGGTCAGGCCGTGAATCGTGAATTCGCTGGTTCTGGCCATTTTTGAGCAGCGAAATTCACGATTCACGGCCTGACCCCGAAAAGGGTCCGGCGCACGCCCTCGTGGTCGAGCAGCCAGCGCTTCCGGTCCAACCCTCCTCCATAGCCGGTGAGGCTGCCGTTGCTGCCGATGATGCGGTGGCAAGGCAGGACGACGGCGACGGGGTTCGCGCCGTTCGCGGCGCCCACGGCCCGCACTGCTGACGGCGCGCCGACCTGGCTCGCGAGCTGCGCATACGACGTCGTCGTGCCCGCCGCTACGGTGCGCAGGGCGAGCCAGACGCGCTGCTGGAACGCCGTGCCGTGGAGCTCGACTTCGACTTCGTCGAGGGCCTTCAGGTCGCCATCGAAGTAGCGCGTCAGGACGCCGACGACTCCGCCAGGGTCGCTGCCGGGCTCAACCTTCGCGTCCGGATACCATCTGGCCAACGCCGACTGCACGTAATCGCTGACGCGACCGAAGTGCACCAGGCACACCTTCGAGCCGCGCGCCGCGACGGTGAGCGGGCCAATCGGTGAGTCGGTCGTGGCAAGGGCGATCGTGTCCACGAGATCGATCTTACCCCCGCGCGCGAGCCACTCCGACAGAGCTGCGGAGCCGGTCGCAGCCGATGGTCAATTCTTCTGGCCACTGGTGAAGGTCAGCGTGACTTGCGGAGCGCCGAGTACAGCGCCTCTCTGAGCGCCAGATCCCGCGGGTCTCCGGTCAGGGTCGTCCCCATCTGGCTCGTCACGTAGGCGTAGCCGATGCCGCGCTCCGGATCGGCGAAGCCGAGAGAGCCGCCGGATCCAGGAGAGCCAAACGAGCGAGCGCCGCCGAACGGCCAGACGGCGCTCGATTTCATGAAGCCCAGCGAGAACTGCACGCCTTCGCCCTTCAGGCATTCGTCGTAGAACCCGCGTGTGGGCGGAATCGCCGGAGCGGCCAGCAGGTCCAGTGTCTCCAGACGCAACCCCAGCTCACGCCCCCCGGTAGCGAAAACGCTATAGGCGTGAGCGATCGCACGAGCTGTCCCGACGGCGCCCCCGGACGGCACTTCCAGGTGGCGCGCGTAGACGCGCCGCTCATCGTGTGGCAACGCGGAGCCCTGGAGTGCGCGATTGATGTTGGAGTGACGGTTCATGGCCTCGAGCATGAAGCGCGGACCGAAGCCCCGCAGCATCTCCATCAGCCCGGGGCGCGCGATGGTCGCGAGGCGCGAGTTCGGGATCGACTCAGGCAGCCGAATGTAGACGTCGAGCCCGAGCGGAGACGCGATCTCGTCCTGGAAGAACTGGCCCAGGCTGCGATGTTGCGGATCGAGGCGGCGCAGAATCTCGCCCTCGTAGAAACCAAGGGTGATGGCGTGATAACCCTGCCGCGTCCCGGGCTCCCACGCGGGCTTCTGGCGCGCCAGTACAACCGCCAGCCGATCGAGGTCGGCGACGAGGCCGCGATCGACCGGTTCGTCGAGCGCGAACAACCCCGCCTGGTGCGCGAGGAGCTGGCGGACGGTGATGCTCTCCTTGCCCTGCTGCGCGAACTCCGGCCAGTACCGGCTCACCCGCTCCTCGTAGTCGAGCCAGCCGCGCGAGTGGGCCATGGCCATGGTCATCGCCGCCAGCCCCTTGGTGGCCGAGTAGACGATGACCATGGTGTCTCGCTCCCAGGGCTCACCAGTCTCCTCGTTTCTGATTCCGCCCCAGAGATCGACGACCTTCTGGCCGCGGCGATAGGCGCAGCAGGCGCCGCCGAGCTCCTGGCGGTGAGCGAAGTTGTCGGCAAACGCGTCGCGCACTGCCTCGTAGCCGCGACTGACGTGTCCCTCAACGGTCGGTGCTGCAGTGGCCGGCATGGCGTCGTCCTCCGTGTGCTATCGAAGGGCAAAGGCCGTGCCTCCGCCACCACATCAGACAGGACGAATGGCACGGCCGACCGCGGCCGACAAAGCAAGGAGGAGGAACGAGTTGCACCCTATGCGAGGGACCGGCTCCGGCCGGCGGCGTGGCACGCGAGCGATGCGCACGCGAAATACCGCGCACTCCCCGGGCGAATTTCAGCCGGCGTTGCAACCTTCCATTGGCGTCGGCCGTCTGATACCTTGACAGTCTAGGCTTCATGGATTTCCCGATCGAGGTGCGGATGGCTCCGAGAACCGAACCGAGTGGCTTGCTGCACGGAACACTCGACGCGCTGGTGCTCAAAACGCTGAGCTGGGGCGTACGGCACGGCTACGGCATCGCCAAATGGATTGAAGAGACGACCGACGAGGCCGTGGTGGTGGAAGAGGGATCGCTCTACCCGGCACTCTACCGGATGGAACGGCGCGGCCTGATCGATTCCGAGTGGGGCACGTCCGAGCTCGGACGGAAAGCCAAGTTCTACCGCATCACGCCAAAGGGCCGCCGGCAGCTCGCAGCGGACACCGAGCAATGGGCCCGCTTCGCAACCGGCGTGTCGAAGGTGCTGTTGCCGGCATGAAGTTCGGGCAGCGGCTCCGCTCGCGGTTCTGGAGGGCCAGGGTCGAGGACGAGGTCGACACGGAGTTCTCCTTCCACGTCGAGATGCGCACGCGCGAGCTCGTCGAACAGGGGATGCCGCCGGCCGAGGCGCGCGAGGCGGCGATTCGGCGGTTCGGTGACATCAACCGGGTCAACGCGACTTGCCGTGCGCTTGGCAAGCAGAGGGACGACAACATGCGCCGCACTGAATACTTTTCTGAGCTTACGCAGGACGTGACCTTCGCCTGCCGGCAACTCCTCAAGAGTCCCGGCTTCACGACCGTGTCTGTGCTGACGCTCGCGCTCGGCATCGGCGCGACCACGGCGATCTTCAGCGCCGTGCAGTCCGTCGTCCTGCAGCCGCTGCCCTTCCCGCACCCGGATCGATTGGTCTCGGTCTACGAGTTCGTCCGCAACAATCGCAATAACGTCTCGGCGGGCAACTTCGTCGACGGCATCGAGCCGGTCACGGCGTTCAGCGCGGTCGCCGCCGAGCAGTTCTCGAGCTTCAACCTGACCGACGGCAACGACACCGAGCGGCTGATCGGCGGGCGGGTCACGGCCGGGTACTTCAACGTCTTCAACCTGCCGCCGGCGCACGGCCGCGTGTTCACGGCGGAGGAAGATCAGCCCGGACGCGAGCAGGTCGCCGTGCTCAGCCACCGGCTCTGGACGAGGCGCTTCGGCGGCGATCCCGCTGCCGTCGGACGCCGCATCTCGCTCAACGGACGCGCCTACGACATCATCGGCGTCATGCCGGCAGCATTCACCTACACCGCCAACAGCGAAGAACTGTGGGTGCCGATCGCGTTCACGGCGGAGCGCAAGACCATGCACGACGAGCACTACCTGCAGATCTACGCGCGCCTGAAGCCCGGGGCGACCAACGAGCAGGCGCTCGGCGAGCTGCGCGCCAACGCCCAGCGTCTCCGCGGTCGCCTTCCCGCGCGAGGCGGCCGAGCTCGACTTCACGACCGTCTCCGCACTCGACGACCTCGTCGGCGACTATCCGCGGCGCATGTTCACGCTTCTCGGCGCCGTCGGCTTCGTCCTGCTCATCGCCTGCGGCAACGTCGCCAACCTGCTGCTGGCACGCGGGGCCGCGCGCGCCGGCGAGCTCGCCGTGCGGGCAGCCCTCGGCGCGGGCCGGGCGCGGATCGCCCGGCAGCTCCTGACCGAAAGCATCGTCCTCGCCCTCATCTCGGCCGTCGTCGGCATCGGCCTCGCGGCCTGGGGGATCAGGGCGCTGGTGGCTGCCGCTCCCGCGGGCGTCCCCCGGCTCGAGCAGACGACGCTCGATCCGTATGTGCTGCTCTTCACGCTGGTGGTCACGCTCGTGAGCGCGATGCTCTTTGGCGTCGCGCCGGCGCTTCGGGCCGCGCGCGTCGACGTCCAAACAGTGATCAAGGCCGGTGGACGCGGCGCAGGGATGGGCGGCGTCCGCGACCGTCTCCGCACTGGCCTCATCGTTGCGGAGCTGGCGGTCGCGCTGTTGCTGCTCGTCGGCGCGGGACTCCTCATTCGCAGCTCGCTCGCGCTGCAGAGCGTCAACGCGGGATTCGATCCCGCGGGCGTGCTGTCGGCGAGGTTCGCGCTGCCCGCGACGGACTATCCCGATCGCGCACGCGTCGTGGAGACGCTGCACCGGCTGGCCGAGACAGCGGCGCAAGTCCCAGGTGCGAGATCCGCGGCGATCTCGACCAACGTACCTATGGGAGGCGGCGGCAACGGCAACGGGCTCATACCGGAGGGGGTCGCGTTCGACCCCCGCAACGCCATCGGCAGCCGGCTGCGTATGGTCACGCCCGGCTATTTCGAAACGATGCGGATACCCATCGTCAAGGGCCGGCCGCTCACCAACGCCGACCGCCACGGCGCGCTCAAGGTGATGGTCATCAGCGAGGCGCTCGCACGCGCCGCCTTCCCCGACGCCGACCCCATCGGCAAGCGGATCGCGTGCTGCGAATCCGGCCCAGACGGCAAGACGCCGGACTTCAAAGTCGTCGTCGGCGTGGCGGGAGACGTCCGGTCGCGCACTCTGGGGGAGGCGCCGGCGCCGGAGTTCTACCTCCCCATCGACCAGGTCCCCGGCGAAGGCTGGAACTGGGTGCAGCGTACTGTTTTCATCGTCGTCCGGACGGACCTCGATCCCATGGCCATGGCCAATCCAATCCGCGACGTCGTGCGCACGGTGGCGCCTGGCGTCCCGGTGTTTCAGGTCAGCACCATGGCGCAGCGGCTGCGGGACTCGACCGCGACGGCGCGCTTCAACACGATGCTGCTGACGCTGCTCGGGCTCGTCGGGCTCGCCCTCGCCGCCATCGGCGTCTACGGTGTGATCGCGTACTTCGTGAGCCGGCGCACGCAGGAGATTGGCGTCCGCATGGCGCTCGGCGCGTCACGCGGACACGTCCTCGCGCTCGTCTTTCGTCAAGCGGCGTGGCCGGTTGGACTCGGCATCGTCGTGGGCGTGGTCGCGGCGGCGCTCGCAACGCGAGTGCTGGCCACGCAGCTCTTCGGCGTATCCGCGTACGACCCGCTGACATTTGGAGCCGTGGTTATCGCCCTCGGCGTGGTCGCACTCATCGCGAGCTTGATTCCTGCGACGCGCGCTGCATCGGTCGACCCGACACGAGCACTGCACACTAACTGAGCCACGGACAACACGGACAACACGGCAACACGGACGACTGATTTACGAATCCCTCAAGAACCATCGGCCAGCCGCTTGTCGATGTCGGCCTTCGACAGCCACCGGCCGTTCACCATGACGCCGGCGATCTTCCAGCTGTTGTCGATGTTCTGTAGCGGATTGGCGTCGAGCAGCACGAGATCGGCGCGCTTGCCGGTCGCCACCGTGCCGGTCGTTGACTCGGTCTTGAGGTAGACACCGACGTTAGCCGTCCCGGTCCGAAGTGCCTGGTACGGCGTGAGCCCGGCGTCGACCATCGATCGCAGCTCACGATGCGCCGAGAAGCCCGGGACGTTCCAGAACTGCGGCGCGTCGGATCCGAGTGCGAACGGCACGCCGGCGTCGTGGAGTGCCTTGATGAAACGGCGCCGAAGGCCGAGCAACTTCGCGCGCTCGGCCTGTGAGGTCTGAAGGAACTTCTGCTTCGTGCCTATCCAGTTCTTGATGGTCTCGGGCGGCATGTACTTCATCTCCGGCCGCGCGGCGAGGTCGTCGACCGACACCTCGTTCAGCAGGTTGTCGAGGAGGACCTGCGTCGGGACCTGCCAGACCCCCGCGGCCTTCGCTGCGGACACCAGCCCGGGGAACTTCGATTCGTCGACGGCGTTCATCAGGTTGGTGCCGAAGAATGTCGACGGCGCAGACGGGTCGTTGGTGAGCCCCTCGACAAAGCCGTCGAGGTGGTCGATGCTCGCGTACTTCGCCTCGAGCGCCCGGATGAGGCCAACCGCTGCCGGCACATGGCCGGCAAAGGGGATCTTCAGCTCGTCGGCCTTGGCTGCCAGCGCGTCGAAGACATCTCGCGGCACGCCAGGGTGAATCTTCAGCAGGTCGTAACCCGCCTTCTTCTGCGCGATGACGGCCTCGACCGCCATCTCTTTTGTCGATGCCGTCTTGGCGTTGAACGACGGACCGGATGTATAGATGAGCGGGCTGACGATCTCGCCACGCGCCGCGCGCTCGCGGTAAATCAGGTGGCGCGGATCGCCGAGCATGCCGCGGATCGTCGTGATGCCGTTCGCGGCATAAAGAAATAGCGTGCGCTCAACCGCTGAGTCGGGTGCCTGGCCTGCGGGAATGTGGGCATGCATTTCCGCCAGGCCCGGCATCAGGAACTTGCCCTTGCCGTCGACACGCGTCGCTCCCGCCGGAATCTGCACCTTGGCCGCCGGAGCAATCGCGGCGATCTTGCCGTCGCGGATGAGCACGGTCTGATCGGCGAGAACGCCGTCCTTGTCCATCGGAATCACGCTGACGCCGACAAACGCGGTGGCCGCCGACTGCGCCACCGGACGGGTGAAATGACTCGCCGCGATCACCAGCGCGAGCGCGACCACGATTCTGTGGATAGACATGGCGACCATGCTACCAACTTCGTCCGGCGGGATAAAACGGATAGCACGCTGTTCTTACTTCACCACCACCGAGCTCTCCGCGACCCGCCCGCGCTCGTCGCGCGCGGTGATGCGGTGGACTCCGGGGCTGAGCGGCCACATGAGCGCGGCCTCCGAGGATGACGTGCCGACGACACGGCCGGCGACCTGCCACTCGATCGTGCCAGGCGTTGTCGCGACGACCCGCAGGGGCAGCGTCTGGAACTCCCGGCGCAGCGTGGGATCGATGAGGTAGGTCGCGCCCGACGGCGGGTTCACGATCTCGAGTGGACCTTTGGCGGTGGTCGCTACGGTCGGGGTGGAATCCGCTCGCGGCTGGGGCGCGGCGACTGGACGGTGGTCGGCGAGCAATCCATTCTGTCGCGCCCACTGCCGATACGCCGGCGGCCACACGACGAGCAGCCCTTCGTCGCTCTGGTGGTGCCAGCTGCACGGCGGATCGCCTCCAGCCGGCATCCGCTCGCGCTGACGCGCCGGACACCAGGAGTTTGCCGCCATGCCGGAGAGGGCGCAGACTTCGTGGTCGACGAGTCCTTCGGGTGCCGCAACGATGGCCCGCGCTTCGAAGCCGGAGGCCCCGTGCAGGCGCCGGGTCGCGGCCAGCATCACCGCGTGGAAGATCGGTGCCGCGCCGGTGACGCCGGTGGACGACTTCAGCGGCGTGCGATCGAAGTTCCCGACCCAGACGCCGACGGTCACGTCGCGCGTGTAGCCGATCGTCCAGTTGTCGTGATACGCCTGCGATGTTCCCGTTTTGACCGCCACCGGGAACGGGAACTCCAGGCTGCCGCCGCGCCCGAAGATGTACTCGCGCGCGTTGTCGTCGGAAAGCACGTCCGAGATCCAATACGCGGTCAGCGGCGAGGTGAGCGAGCGGCGCTCACGGCCGGCCGCCGGCGCATCCTTCGTGAGAGACCACGTCGGTGCGAGCCACTCGCCACCGCGCGCGAAGCTCGAGTATGCGGTCACGAGCTCGTCGAGCCGCACCTCGGCGTTGCCGAGCGTCAGGCCGAGACCGTAGTAGGACGATGTCCAATCGAAGGTCGAGAGACCCGCACTCGTGAGGAAGCGTTGGAGGGCAGGCACACCGAGCTCGGACGCGAGCACGACCGCGGGCACGTTCTCGGACCCGGCGAGCGCCCGGCGCGCAAGGAGCGGACCGCGATAGCGGCCGTCGTAGTTGCGCGGGCTGTAGAGCACGCCGGCCTCGGCAGTGGGAAAGTGCGACGGCACATCGGCGAGCACGCTGGCCGGCGTGAATCCGGATTCGAAGGCCAGCGCGTAGGTGAACGGCTTGAGCGCGGATCCTGGCTGGCGGGGCGTGATCGGCCCGTTGATCGTCCCTCCGTGCTCGGCATCCGAGTAGTCACCCGATCCCTCCCACGCGAGCCATTCTCCGCGCGCGTTGTCGAGGACGACTACGGCGACGTTCGCGGCGCCGTGGCGTTCGAGCGCCTGGCGATGGCTCCTGATGATGCCGACTACGTCGGCCTGCAGTCCCGCGTCAATCGTCGTCTCGATACGCGGCGGCGGGTTCTTCCCGGCCGCGGCCATCACCATCTCGACGAAGTGCGGGGCCAGGAACGGCGAGGCCGCGCGCGCGAAGCGCAGGCGCTCGTCCCGAGCCTCACGCGCCTGTTCGGACGACAGCGATCCGGCCGCCTCCATGCGCCGCAGCACCGTGCGCTGGCGTGCGATCGCCTGGTCGCGGTTGCGGAACGGGTTGTATCCGGATGGACGCTGTGGGAGCCCGGCTAGAAACGCGGCCTGCGCCGGCGTCAGCATCGGCGGCTCGGTCGCGAAGTAGGCGCGGCTCGCCTTGCCGGCGCCAACGGCCTGATTGCCGTAGGCCGCGAGATTGAGATAGAGCGCGAGCACGTCGCGCTTTTCGAAGCGATGTTCCAGCCGCAGCGCGAGGATGGCCTCGCGGATCTTTTCCCGCACCCCACGCGACCGTTTCGGCGCCCGGCGATTGAGCAGGAGCTTCGCGACCTGCTGCGTGATCGTCGAGCCGCCCTCGACGACACGGCCCTCGACGAGGTTCTGGCGCAGCGCCCGGGCGATCGCAATCGGATCGACGCCGTGATGAGACCAGAAGCGCCGGTCCTCGGCCGCGAGCGTCGCCGCGACGAGGACCGGCGGCAGGTTCCGCGCGTCGAGCCGTACGTTGCGCGTGCCATCTCCCGACAGCGACTCGTAGAGCGGCACGCCGCGACGATCGACGACGACAGTCGACGTCACGTCGTCCAGCTCGAGGAGCGCCGGATCGATCGGCCCAAGGCGCAGCCAGAGCGCAAGGGCGACGAGGGCGACCAGGCCGATCGCGGCGATCTGGACGCCAACGGCGCATGACCGTGCTGCGTATTTACGTAGCCATTCATCGGCTTGCTTTCTATTGCGACGCTGTCTGCATTTATCAATGCGCTTGGGGCCCCACCCCCAAGCGCTCTCGCGCCGCGACTTCGCGCGGCGCTCAGGCCGCAGGCGCTGCCGATCAGTACGATCGGGATCAATCACCGGCAGTTCGGCTCTACCTCTTGACCTCAATCACGGCTGTCGATGTCCTTCCGAACACTTCCGGCGCATACATCTCTTCCGCGCGCGCCGGCGCGGTGCGGAACGTGCCTGCGGTCGTGGCGCGGACGATGTAGGTGAACTCGTGCCGGCCTTCGCTGAGGCGCGTGGCAAAGAGCTGGACGCGGTCGTCGAAGCGCTCGACGTGATCGAAGCCGCCACGCTGCCACCACGAGAACCAGTTGTCGCTGCGGCTGCCTTGATCGTCCTGCTCGCGCGCGAGCGACGCGGCAGTAGTGGCAAACCACGATTCGACCGCCTCGAAGCCGGCCGGCAGCGGGTCGGTGACCGCGAGATAGCGGCGCTCCTTGGTGAGCTCGAACGACAAGGTCACGCGCACCAGGTCGCCGGCCTTGTAGCTGGTCGCGGCTGGACGTGTCCCCGTCTCGACATAGGGGGCGTACGAACGCGCGATGCGGATGCCGTTGTCCAGGCCCTCCTGGAAGATCTCGTCAGAGGCGTAGCGCAGGCGCGCGGTGTAGAAGAGCGTGCCGGTGCCTTCGCGCGCGAACGTGAGCGGTGTCGACGAGCCACCGGGCGCCTGCGCCAGCACCTTGGCCATCGGCAGTTCCTTCGTCCTCGACGTCGTCGAACGCCCCTTGAACTCCTCGCGGGCGAAATCCTCGGTGCCGAGTGTGACCACCGCGCGGAAGTCTGGCGGCGCGCTCTCGAACTTCCGGTAGTAGGCCACCAGCGCTTCCATCGCCAGGGCATTCTCCTGGGTGTTGCCCCAACGTCCATCCGTGCGCGCCGCCATCATCCAGCGCACCATCTGCCGGACCGGGGCGTCGTTGACGTCGGCCTTCACGAGCGAGTTGAGCACGATCGACGTGGAACGGACATTGGAGTTCCAGAACCAGAGCAGATACGGATCGCTCAGTTCCTCCACGTGCGCGCTGCCCGCTTCGGGAAGGATGGCGTTGGCCATGCGGCGCCGGAGGTCGGCGATGCGTCCGGTCGAGTCGGCTGACGTCGCGCCGCGCGCGACCATCGCGTCGTGGAGGTAGGCGAGCGCGAACACCGGCATCCGGTCGCGATAGCCGTAGAGCCGCGTCAGGTTCGAGTCCTGGTTGCGGCCACCCTCGACGAGCACCTTGACGGCGAAGGCCTGCCAGGCGGTGTACGCCGGCCACCAGCCTTCGTTCGTCGGCGGCTCGGCGGCGAGGGCCTGCTCGAGGTAGGCATAGGCCCGCGCGCGCATGCCGCTATCGACCTGAAACTTCTGATCGACGGCGGTCTTGAACACGTGCAGGAGGTACGCCGTGAGATACGGCGACGTGAACGCGCAATGGCCTGGCCAGTACGAGAAACCGCCGTCGGGGCACTGGAACTTCTCGAGGTCTTTCAGATTCTGCTGCGCCGCCGGACGCATCTTCGCCGTGTTCATCCCCGGTAGCGAGAAGGCGTCGCCGAGGTCGGCGGCCAGCACCAGCGCGAGCGTGCGCGATCCGCGCTGCTCGGCGCAGCCGTAGGGGTACTCGACGAGGTAGCGCGCCCCTTCTCCCAGGCCAACCATCGCCGTCGACGAGAGCTCGACGTGGAGGCCGCCGAGCCCGGGCACGACGCTCGCTGGGATAGCCAGCGTTTCCGTGGCGAGGGCACGGCCGTCGGTCGCCTCACCATACGCCGCGACCGTCTCGGCCGAGACCAGGAGCTCGACCGGAATGACGTCCTCGAACGCGTCGGTCTCCTCGCCAAGCTTTGCGGTCATGCGGATGCGGGCCAGGCCGACGCGCTTACCCGCCGCATCGAAGCGCGCTTCGATCGCGCCGCCGGCGGCCACTTCCAGCGTCTGCTGGCCGCCGGCCGTGAACTCGAGCACGTCGGGATCGAGGCTCGCGATCGTGACCGTCGCCGTGCCGGCGGTCTTCAACTGACTCGTCAGGACGGCCCCGAAGTAGGCCTTGTCGCCGAGCGCGAGGAAACGCGGGAACGTCGGCTTGAGCGTGAGCGGCTTGTTGATCCGCACCTCGGCGTCACTCGATCCGAACCGCGAGCTGCGATCGGCGGCCACGGCCATGATGCGGTAGGTGGTCAACGACTCGGGCAACTTGACCTCAATCGCGCCCTTGCCGTACTCGTCGGTCGTCACCGAGCCGAGCCAGAACGCCAGCACGCGGAAATCCTTCCGCAGCGTTCCGGCGCCGGCGTCCGCCCCGCCTCCGCCGCCCTCGGTCTCGCCCTTGGGCGTCAGCACGCGGCGGCTGATGATGCGCTGCCGGTTGTCGGCATTCATCACCTGCAGGGCCTTGTGCACGTAAACGGAACCGAGCACGTCCGGGGTGCGATACGCGGTCAGCGACAGCACGCCGTAGTCCACGGCCCAGAGCGTGACCTCGCTCGGCGCGCCGCGGCCGGTCGCGTCCTTCACGTCGAGGAGGACCTTGGCGGTGTTCGCCGGACGGTACTCTTCCTTGTCGGCGCGCACGGCGACCGTCAGGCGCTTGGTGGCATCTTCGACGTTCAGCTCGACGTAACCGAGCCGGAACGCCGGCTTGCCGGGATCCGACGGATCTTCGACGACGTTGGGGCCGCTGGCGCCGCGCTCGAACTGGCTGGTGGCCGTGGGCTCGGCTGGCTTCGCCTCGACCTGACTGCGTCCCTTGACGAGCAGGACCGACACGAACACGTTAGGAATGTCCTCGTCGGTGATCGGAATCGAGATGGACTGCTGCGTCGAGGTCAACGCGAACTGGCGGTGCGACCGCACGCCTTCGCGCTCGGTCGTCACGAGCGCGGTCGCCTGTTCCCAGGGCGACTGGATCATGACGCGCGCGGTCTCGCCCGGCTTGTAGGTCCGGCGCTCGGGTACGAGCTCGATGCGGTTGTGGTCGAACCGTGCCCAGGCGGTATAGCCGTCTCCCAGGGCATAGAACGAGGTTCGCGTTACCGTGTATCGCTTGTTCGTGTCGTGTGCCGTCGCTTCGAGGACGAAGTAGCCGCCATTGGGCAACGGCGCGGTGAGTGGCACGGGCGCCGCGCCGGTCGTGATCGTCCACGATCCCGCCGGCACTTCCTTGCGCTCGGTATCCCAGGTGTAGAACCCGTTGCCCTCGGCACGACGGACGCTGTTCCATTGGATCTGCGTCAAGGTCACAGTGACCGTCACGCCCGGCACCACCTTGCCGTCGGGCGCCACTGCCACCACTTCCGTGTTCAAGCCCTGTTTCTGCTGCAGAAAGTACGACGAGCGGCGCAGCCCGATGTACCACGGCGCCGGATGCACGAGCAGGCTCGCGCGATTGGCGATGTGCTGGCGCGACACGTCCTCGACGTCCCCCTCGAGCGAGTACATGTAAGGAAGGCCCGCATCAGCCGGCGGCGTCAACGTCAGCGGAAGATCACCCGTCTTGGCGAGCGTGGCCTCGTCGCGGCTGACCTCGCCGGCGGCCGCACTGTCCCCGCGTTCACTCCACCCCACGAACACCCACTGCTCGTCCGGAAAGCTGTCGACCACGGCCGCCGGCGCGGAGCGAACGGGTGTGCGCGAGAACGCCCACGTGACCGGCCGCGCGCCCATCGGCGCGCCAAAGAGGTAGCGCGCCGTCACGACTCCTTTGATCGGCTCACCGGCCAGCGCGCGCTCGGCCTTCAGCGATACGTCGACGCGAAAATCCGGCCGCCGGTACGCCGCGACCAGAAACGAGCCGCTGACGGCCTTCTGGTACGGCACCGCGTCGTCGAGCTCCGGACTCGGCACGTCCCCGGGTTGCACGTCCTCGGCGGTCTTCGGCTTCGGCTTATCGCTCTCGAGCACCGCCCGCACCGAGTAGTTGCCCAGTGCCCCTTCAGCCGGCAACGTCGTCGTCCACTCGGCGCTGCTCCAGTCGTTGACCGTGACCGTGCGCTCGTCGACGACGCGATACTGGCTGTCGCGGAGCGTGATGGCCACGGCGGTTCCGTTGCGCAGGAGGCGAATGCCAGCGGGTGTGTTCTGGCGGAGGATCGCCTTGAAGTGGACTTCCTCGCCGAGGCGATACACGCCGCGATCGCTGAAGACCGTCCCGCGCAGCATGGGCTCGGCTTCGGTGCGATTGAAAGGCACGCCGAAATCCCACGGTTCGATGCCCTCGTTCCAGTTGCTGCCGACATACGCGATGTCGCCGTCCTTCTCCGCCAGGACGACGAAGTCGGGCTTCTGCCATTCGGCGTAGTCCTGTTCGCCGGTGTAGCGGCGCTCCTGATAAGGAATGCCCGGTCCCGTCGCGACGCCGTCAGCGCCGGTCGTACCGCTCCAGTGAATGCTGTTGTCGCGGTTGATGATGGAGACCTTGGCGCCACCCACCGGCGCGGCGTTGTCGAGCCGGGTCACGAACACCAGCGTGTTCTGCGGGCTGTCCTTGACCGTCACGCCGAGGTTCGTCACCTGCACGAGCGACGCGCGAGCGGCCTGCACCGAGCGCTTCGCATTGGGAATCGACGCGCCGTTCTCGACCGCCGCCCATACGAGACCGGTCCCGCGCGGGCCCAGCGCCTTCGCGACGTCGAGACCGTGCGACTGAATGCGATCGTTGGTCACGCCGAGCTTGCGGCTCACGGGATCGACCGGCGGCCTGATGCCAAACGTCGGCGTCAGCGCACGGATCGTCGGCATCAGATCATCGGGCTTGAGGGGCGACGCCCACTGCTTTACGTCGAAGAGATTCCGTGAGTAGAACGGCAGCACCGAGCCGCCGCTCGCTTCCCAGACGCCGTGGCCGTCACCGAAGCTGGTAAACGCGGTGCGGTGCCAGTTCTGCACCTGGCCCGCCCACGTGTAGCCGAGAGTCTGGCCATCGACCGACGTCAGCCCCGCACCAATCGCCACGAGGTACGTGCTCGCGGGCGGTTGCGAGTTGTAGTGCGCATCCTCGAGTGTCAGGTAGGCGGAGCTGTCCCTCCCCCACGTCGTTTGGGTCGACGGTTCGGGCACGGGCACGGTCGTTGGGGTGCCCGTCGTGACGTCAGTGATGCGGAGGGACTTGGCGAACTCCGAGACGCGGACGGGAGCGTGAAAGGCCACTGGGTTCCGGTTGTCGGGATCGCACGTGGCGGTGCAGTCGAACCCCCACACGAAGAGGGCTGGTTCAGCCTTGAGGGTGTAGTCCTGCACCCGGCCCGGGGTCGCCGGTCCGGCGGGTGACTTGAGCGCCGCTCCGAGCGTGAGCTTGACCCAGCTCTGCGACGGAACGCGGGTCACGGTCTCGAACGCCACGAGCGTCGGGTGAGGCGGGAACCGCTTCTTGTCCCAGTCGGTGGTCAGCCGCACCGTCACCGGCGCGGTGGACGAGGCCGCCGCATGGGTTGCCGCAACCTTGGCGTTGAAGCGGTCGACCGAGGTCGGATCGATCGCCGCCAGGCGCTGCTGGGCAGCGGCGGAGATCGACGGTTGATCCCAGCTATGCGACTCGAACTTCGCGGCGAGCGCCGCCGCGACGTCAGCGCGGTCGACAGGTTGATTGAATCGCAGCAGCACGACGTACGGCGCGTCGAAGCGTCCACCGCGGCGGTACGCGTCCGTCCGCAGGAGCTTTACCGTCGGCGTGGTGAAGCTGAACGTGTAGGGAGCACCGAGTGCCCGGCCGCTGACGGCCGCGGCCGTCGCATCGACCGTGACGTCATAGCGGGTCGCATACGGGAGCGGCGTCTTCGCGTCTGGCGTAAAGATGAGGATCGTCGTGCCCGACCAGCGGAAAGCGCCAGGGATGGCCGGCGCGATCGTGACGTAGGGCGGACGCACGACTGATGGAATGCGGCCAAGCGCCACCATCGGTTCCGAGAACACGATCCGGATCTCGTTGGCCTCGGCGAGGCTGGCCACTTCACCAGTCGGGCCGGCGCTGACCACTGCCAAGTTCCTGCCGCCACCGGAGGCCGTTTGGGCCACCGACGGAGCTGGGAGGAACGCAAGGAGACACACGCCGAGCGCAAGTAGGTGCTTCATACGGTAGCTTGTCGGGAGAAAAAGATGGGATGGCCGTGACGAACGGTGTTCGAGCGCGCATCAAGACCCGACGAAAGGAGCCCGAGCTGTCGCGCCATACACCTGGCCGGGTCGCAGTTGCCGGCTATTTGGATTAGACACCGCTCGGGTGAATCTGGGTAGTGATGAATGACGGCTCAGGGCTCAGGGCTCAGGGAAGATCTTTCCGATCCTAGCCGGACGACTATGAGCTCAAGGCTCTTGCCTGAGCCCTGAGCCTTGAGCCCTGAGCCTTGACTTCTAGGCGTGAGCGCGATGCCGGTCCCCGACCTCGAACAGCGACGGCATGCGGTGACGCAGGGCTTCGACGACGCGAAGGCCCGGCGAGGTGCCGAAGGCGATCGTCATTCCGGTGTAGTACATGACCGTGATGACGCCGGCAATGGTCCAGAAGCTGATGTCCATGAGGCTCGAGACGCCGGCCGCGACGCTGAGCGAAATGAGGGCGTCGAGCGCCGTGGCGAGAGAACGGGAGACGAGCCGCGCGCGCAACGCCGTGGTTTCGTCGAGCGGCGGCGCGGTCGGCGCGCGCCGGTCGCCGGCAACCGGAAGAGCGCCGCTTTCGGCGCACGCCAGGTGGTGGCCAATGAGCTGGGCCTGCGCCTGAATCAGGCGGCTGGCCCGCCGGTCCCCCAGCGGAAACAGACGGCAGAATTCGTCGACAGTTTCGTCGGCGTCGAGCCCGATGGCGCGAGCATAGTCCCGCACGAACGCCCGGGCAAAGATTCCGGACGGCCAGCGCGAGAAGTCATTGCGTTCGAGGCCCTCCCAGAGGTCGCCGCCGACCTTGGTAACCGACGCAATGGTCTCAATCGAGATGCCCCTGCGTTCGCGCTCGGCGCGGAGTCTGGGGCCAAATGTATCTCTGTCGGACATGAAGGGCTCTGAAGGGTAGCAATACGGGGGCCGGGCCAATTCCAGGGTTTTCAGGCGCTTTCGGCGATTTGTCCCTTCGAACAGGACCGTTTTCTGTAATCTGAATTCTCAAAATGGAACACAAATCGGGGTCCGGGACGGCCCTCTGCCTGCGCCTGCATGCTGACTACCGCTGCCAGCACGCGGGCGCCTGCTGCACGGCGGGCTGGGCGATCCCGATTGAGAGACCGGCATACGAGCAGGTCCGCGTGCACTTCGGTGGGCAGGAACGCCGACGGCTCTTCGCGGACGGCGGCGCGCTACCCGAGGGTGCCGCAGCGGTGGTCGGTGTCCAGCCGAGCGGCGCGTGCGTGTTCTTCGAGCCGGACCGGGGAAACCTGTGCGCCGTGCACCGCGAGCTCGGTGTCGCGTCGCTGCCCTCGGCCTGCCGGCACTTCCCTCGCATCGTCCTCCACGACGCGCGCGGGACGTTCATCTCCCTCTCGCACTTCTGCCCCACCGCCGCGGGACTTCTCCGATCGCCGAAGGCTGCGAGCTTCGAAGTCGTGCGCGCGCCAGGTCCGCTGGCTCTCGAGAGCGACATCACGGATGACGGCCCCAACCGTCTGGAAGGACTGGATGCGCGCGATGCTCTGCCGCCGCTGCTGCGCTCGGAGCTGCTGACCGATCTCGAGGGTTACGATGCGTGGGAGCGAGCGGCCCTCGCTCTGCTGGCGCGAGACGACCTCACCGCCGGCGGCGCGCTGGCGATTCTCAGCCGTGCGACGCACGCCGTGCAATCCTGGCGGCCCGGTCGCGGCAGCCTGCGTGCAACGGTCGAGCGAGAGTTCGAGATTGCGTCTGTCGCCAAACCGGACAAAAATCTGGACACGTCAAGCCGCGACGAGCAGCGCGTCCGCCTGGCGCTGAGCTCGGTCCCATCGGGCCTGACTTACCCTTCCCCGATCGAGGACTGGCTCGCGTCCTGGCACCGCGGCTCAGCCTGCTGGGGCGATGTCGACGACGCGGTCCGCGGCTATCTTGCGGCGCGTCTTTTTGGAAACTGGATCGCGTACTACGGGCAGGGGCTCCACACGATTGTCGAGTACCTCCATGTAGCACTGGCCGTCCTGAAGATGGAAGCCGTGCGGCACCACGCGCATGAGTCAGCGTCACCACCATGGCCGACCGTAACCGAAGCCGTTCGAAGCGCCGACCTCCTGCTGGTGCACCTGGCGGACACACGGACACTGGCGCGACTGCTGGACGCGAAGCCGCCGGCGTAGCGCCCGGGATCAAGACGTCGGCGCTCGAGCGGTTCCTTCGCTACGTGGTCATCAGCACGCGTTCGGACGAAGGCTCGTCGTCGTGTCCGAGTACGCCTGGCCAGTTGACACTCCTGCGCGTCCTCGTCAACGAGCTGGCGGCAATCGGGCTGACGGACGTGAGCATGGACGAGCACGGTTACGTGATGGCGACCATCCCGTCGACGACCACCAAGCTTCATGTACCGGTCATCGGCTTCATCGCTCACGTCGACACGTCACCTGAGATGCAGGGGCACGACATCCACCCGATCGTGCACCGTGCCTACGACGGGCGCGACCTCGTGCTGCCCGACGATCCAACGGCGGTGCTGCGCACTGCCGACGACCCGTCGCTCTCTGCGCACGTCGGCCACGACATCGTCACGGCGTCGGGGCACACGCTGCTCGGCGCCGACGACAAGGCGGGCGTGGCCGAGATCGTCGCCGCCGCCGAGTACCTGATGGCCCATCCCGAGATTCCGCACGGCGCGGTCCGGGTGGCGTTCACGCCCGACGAGGAGATTGGCCGCGGCGCGAACCTCTTCGACGTCGGACGGTTCGGCGCCCTGTGCGCCTACACGATGGATGGCGGCAACGCCGGCGAGCTCGAGTGGGAGAGCTTCTCGGCCGACGCGATGACGGTCACGTTCAAGGGCTTCAATACGCACCCCGGCTACGCGAAGGCCCGGATGGTCAACGCCATCAAACTCGCCGCCGAGTTCATCGCGCGCCTGCCGGCGGACCGGTTGTCTCCGGAAACGACCGACGGCTACGACGGCTACGTGCATCCCTACATCGTCGAAGCGTCGGTGGAACGCACGTCCGTCCGCCTGCTCGTGCGGGACTTCTCGACCGCCGGACTCGAGGAGAAGGAGACGTTCGTCGAGGAGCTCGCGCGCGCGGTGATTGCCGCGCACCCCCGAGCCGGGCTCGAAATTCGCATCTCCGAGTCCTATCGCAACATGCGGGAGATCCTCGAAGGCTACCCCGAGGTCATCGAGTGCGCGCGCGAGGCCATCCGGCGCAGCGGGCTGACGCCGGTCGAGCGCCCGATCCGCGGCGGTACGGATGGGTCGCGGCTGTCGTTCATGGGGCTGCCGACGCCCAACATCTTCGCCGGCGAGCACAACTTCCACTCGAGGCTCGAATGGGTCTCCGCTCAAGACATGGACAAGGCGGTCGAGACGATCGTCAATCTGTGCCGGGTGTGGGAGGAGAGGACCGCTGGGACCTGGCGCTCAGAGGATCACCGGGAAAAGCATACTGATCTCAGCCCTGCGAATAGGATCAGAATGCTCTTCTGATCCCCGATCCCTGATCCCTGAAACTCCCCTACCTATCCAGCGTGAAGTTCACCGTCACCGTCATGATCACGGGCACGGCCACACCGTTCAGCATTGTCGGCTCGTACTGCCATTGCTCGAACGGCCTCGACGGCAGCCTGATCCAGCGCGGCAGGCTGCTTGAGCACGCGGGCGTTCGGCGACATTCCCGAGCGAATCGATCGTGGCTTCGATGATGATGACACCCTGCACGCGATCGGCCTCGGCGCTTGCCGGGTAGATCAGGCTTGACGTCCCTGAGTCTTCTTGGGAGGCTTGATGGTGCCCCCGACGCGGACCGGGGCCTGGCCGTCGACGAGCTGCGCCGGCGGTGGAGGCGGCGGGGGCGGGGGCGCCAAAGCCGGCTCGAGCGGTCCGGCTCTCCCGGCCCGTTCATCGTGAAGTTCACCGTCACGGTCATGATCACCGGCACCGCCACGCCGTTCATCATCGTCGGCGTAAACTGCCACTCCTTGACTGCGTCGAGGGCGGCCTGATCGAGCAGGGGCTGGCCGCGAAGCACACGCGCGGTGCTGACGTTGCCCAGCGAATCGATCGTCGCTTCGATGATGACGACGCCCGTCACGCGTGCGTCCAGCGCATCAGCGGGGTAGACAGGTTTGACGTCCCTCGTTTTCGTCGGCGGCTTGATGTTCCCGCCCACCCTGACTGGCGCCTGACCGTCGATGAGCTCGACGGGGGGAGGGGGAGGCGGTGGAGGCGGAGGCGGTTGACCGGGCGCCGGCACGAAGGCCATGTTGGAACGGCCGCTCTGGCGGGCCTTCTGCAACTCCATCGCGCGGTTGCGCAACGCATCGGCTTCGGCAAGAAGCGTCTGCCTGATGGCGGGGTCGGCCTCCGCATTCGCCTTCATGCGCAGGAGGATGTTCTTGTAAGTGAGCGCGTCGACATAGTCGGGGTCGTATCCGAGGGCGCGATCCGTGGCGGAGATCCCCGCGTCGATGTACGCACTCTTCTGCGCCGGTGAAAGCGTTGGATCCTTGAACGCCTTCTCCCAGTAGAACGTCGCGAGCAAGTGGTATCCCTGAGGGTCCGTCGGCGTCATCGCCGCGACAGTCTCGAGCGTCGCGACGGTCTTATCGAACTGGCCGGTTCTGTTGTAGTGCGCCGCCAGGGTCATCATCGCCTCGCGATCTGTCGGGGCGGCCCGCGCGAACGCCTGCAGCGTCGCCTCTGCCTCCGCCGTTGCTCCTCGCGCCTCCTGCAGACGCGCGAGCTCGAGCACCTGCGGGGCTTTGACGGCGCCAGCCGCGATCGCCGCCTTCAGCTCACGCTCGCGCGCGGTCTCCGGCCCCGCCTCGCCCGGCCGGCGATCTCGGGGCGGAGCCTGCTCGGCCGAGGCCACGGTCGCGACGGGCGCGGCCTTGAGAGGAAACGCCGACGAAGCGTAGAGACCGGTCGCCAGCAGCACAGCGGCGGTAGCGAGCGTCGACGCGACAATTCTTCTGGACGACATCACAGCCTCCCTGGAAATGAGCAGCATCCGATGGAACAGATGACGACGACGGGCAAAGGGGGTGGCGGGGAACAAGGTCGGTTGATCCGCAAACGCGAGGAGCGCTTCGAGATAGGTCTTGCGGGCGTTGGTGACCTGCACCGTGAGCTCGTCGACCACTTCCTCGCGCGATGACTGCACGCGGGAGACGAGCCACCACATCGCCGGATTGAACCAGAAGGCGGCGCGGATGGCCTCCTCGAGGAGCACCCAGGCCCAGTCGCGGCGGCGGACGTGCCACAGCTCGTGCGCCAGCACGGCGCGCTGAACGCCCTCGGGCAACGTGTGAAACGACGCGGGCAGGAGCACCGCCGGCTTGAGCACGCCGAAGGTGACCGGCTGACCCAGGCGCTCGACGCGGCGGATCTCGGCGCCCGCTTCTATGAGCGCTGCCAGCTCGCGATAGCCCTCGCTCGTCACCGCGAGCGCACCGGTGCGGCGAAGCCGCTGCAGGCGCCAGATGCCGGCGAGCAGCCAGGCCAGGCGCACGGCGACGCCGGCGGCGAGGACCATCCCGACGTATGTGGTCCAAGTGGAGCGCAGGTGCCGCGCGAGGCGCGTGCCGGCCGATGGCCCGGCGACAAACGCCATCTCGGCCGTCGGGGCAGTGAGCAGGGCGGCGTCCACAATCTCGGCGCGAACCTGCGACGTGTCGATGGCCGGCGCCCGCCAGGGCTGGACGACCGGCAGCGCCAGGCAGACCACGAGCAGAGTGCGCCAGATCGCGTGCCGGACGGCCGGCGCGCTGACCGCGAGGACTCCGCAAGAGCACAGCCGCGACGATCGTCAGGAGGGCGATCTGGATGTTCCACCGTGCGACGTTCTCGAGCACGTTCGACGCCATCACTCCTCCTTGCCGTCAGCGTTGACCCCATCGACCTTGTCAGCGTCCTGTATGAGTTGCTTGATTCGGCGCCGTTCTTCCTTCGTCAACCGTCCGGCGTTGCTGCCGTCGCGGGCCAGGTGCAGCAGCAGCCCGCCGGCGGCGCCGTCGAACACGCGGTCGACGAAGTCGCGGACCATCGCGCCGACCACCTGCTGCCGCGGGCGCGCCGGCCGGTAGACGTAGGCGCGGTCCACCTGCGTCTTCTTGAGGTACCCCTTGTCCTCGAGGATCTTCATCATCGTCATCACCGTCGTGTAGGCGATGCTGCGCTTCTCGCGCAGCGCTTCGTACACGTCGCGCACGGTGGCCTTGTCGAGCCGCCAGATCTCTTTCATGATGGCGAGCTCTTGCGGCGTCAGGGTCGGGTGGGGGGTCCGCATTTGCTACTAACTATTTAGTACTTAGGAATGATTGTCAAGCTCAGGGATCGGAGGGCAGGGCTCAGGGCTCAGGGAAGAGCCTCGAGTATGTTGGTCGAAGGTTTTGCCTGAGCCCTGAGCCCTGAGCCTTGAGCCGTCTAGACCTCAAACACCGCCGCCACCGGTGCGTGATCGCTCGTGCCGAACTCGCGCTCGACGGTCGAGCGCGCGCACGGAGGCGAAGAGGGAGCGGCTGGCGAGGACGTAGTCGAGGCGCCAGCCGATGTTGCGCTGGCGCATCTCGCGCCACGGCGCCCACCACGTGAAGAGCATGTCGTTGTCGGGATCGAGGGCGCGGCCGACATCGACGAGGTCGTGGCCGATGATGCGTTCGAGGAGCGCGCGCTCTTCGGGCCGCTGGCCGGTCGCGCGCGGCTTGCGCTCCTTGGGGTGCACGTCGGCGTCGGTGCGGGCCACGTTGAGGTCGCCGCAGATGATGAGCGGCAGCGCGTCGGCCTGGTGCGCCGCGGCGAGCTCGTCGAGCGCTTCGAGGAATCGCATCTTCGCGGGAAAGTCCTTGCCGCCGTTCGGCACGTAGACCGACGCCACGGTCGCCTGTGGCGTCCGCACGGTCACGATGCGGTTCTCGAAGTCGAACGCGGGATGGGCAAACGCCGGCCGCTCCGGAGCGAACTCCTTCCGCACCAGCAGTCCCACTCCCGAGTAGCCCTTCGAGCCGTGCCAGTAGCACCAGTAGTCCTCGAGCTCGCAGAGAAACATCGGGATCTGATCGGGGGCGGCCTTGATTTCCTGCAGACAGAGGATGTCGGGGCGTTCCTTGAGCACCCACGCCTGCACCTCGTCGAGCCGGGCGCGGATACCGTTGACGTTCCAGGTGCCAATCTTGAGGGGTACGGGCATGGGTGGCTGGCGATTCAGAGTCAGTAGCGGCGCGCGAGGGTCAGACGAACCGGCTTGAGCCCGTCGATGGCAATCAATCGCATTTCGTCGGCCGAGTCGACACGCGAGGAACGGCCACCGGGACGCGCGCGCTCGGCAAAGAGCCCATAGCCGGCGCCGGCACGCGCCGCAATCACGAATCGTCCCATGAAATCGGCAACCACGGGCTCGGAAACGATGCGATCGTTCCCGCCGACGCCCTTGAGGTACACGCGGGCGCCCTCGGCCGGCGCGCCGTCAGCATCGAACACGACGCCCGAGATCGGGACGTAGGCATGACTCGCGGGAAGCCTGAAGTCCGCAAGCTCGAGTCGTTGCCCAGCCGTCAACGCGACGCGCGTCGCTCCCCGGCGCTCTCGACGCCGGGATGGAGGATGCGCGAGCCCCTGCCCTCGCCGTCGAGCGACGGCCCCGCAGGTACGCTCAGCACGAAACGCCCGGCCGGAATCTGCGCCAGCAAGTAGCGGCCCGCGCGATCGGTAACCACGCGCCGACTAGAGCCGGGACCGGCCGGTCCGAGCTCGATCGTCAGGCCCGCCAACCGGCCTGCCTGCTGCGTCGACGACCCGGCCGGCAACCTGGCCGTTGTCGTGGAGGGTGAATCCGACGGCGGCGCAGGCGCGAGGATCGCGCAGCGTCACCGAGGTCGATGTCTCGTCCGCGTAGAACCGTTCTGGCGGGCTCACGCTGATGCGATAGGTGCCAGGGCCGCGGCTCACGACACGAAAGTCTCCGGCCCGATCGGACGTCAGGATGTCGGTCAGGCCATCGCGCGTGACGGTCAGCGAAATATCGGCCGCCGGCTGCGGCGCACCCGTGGTCTTGCCCGCGAGGTCGCGCGACGCCGTCAGCACACGTCCAGCGATGTAGCCCGCCGGCGCCTTGCCCAGCTTCACGTCGCGCGCGTAGGCCAGGTCGCTGCCGGCATCTTCGATTTCGCGCGTACCCGAACAGCGGCTGGTCGCGAGCCCGAAGCCTCCTGAGCGATCGGCGTACACGATGTACTCCTTGCCGACGGCAAAAGAGAAGCCGCAGCGTTGCCCAGCCGGTCCGGTAGTGACCTCGATGGTGCTCTCGCGCACGCCCGCGAATCCTTCGAGCACCGCGAACGTCGCCACGCGGGAAGTCCCCACGCGCCTGATCGCCTCGACGCGGCCGACAAACACCGCCCCCGCAGCCCAGTAGCTGACGCACGGCGCGGCCGACTCGCAACACCCTGGCGTGCCCTGCCCCAACACGAGTGACGAGGCAATACCCAACACTACTGCCCCAGAGACCAGGATTGTCCTCATGACTGCCGACTCAGACTGACGACTCGGACTGACGACTCGGCCTGGCGACTGCGACTCGCGATTCGCGACTGCCGACTACCGACTGTACTATTTGACCCCACGTCGCGTCGTTCGGGCTGTCGGCGGCGCCGTCCACGGGTCGTCGGGCCATGGATGCCGCGGATAACGGCCGCGAAGTTCTTTGCGGACCTCGGGATACGTCCGTTCCCAGAAGCTGCGCAGGTCGCGCGTCATCTGAACGGGACGACCATTGGGCGCCAGGAGGGCGAGCAGCACGGGCTCACGCCTGGGGCCGACGCGGGGCGTCTCGGCGAGCCCGAACAGCTCCTGCAGTTTCACCGCCGCGCTCACTGTCCCATCGCCCTGATACTCGAGCCGCGCGTCGCGGCCGCTCGGAACACGGATGGACTGCGGCGCCATCTGCTCGACCTGCCGCCGCTCGTCCGGCATGAGCCCACGTTCGATGTCGAGGTCGCGCAACGCGCGAACGCCGGCGGCGGCACGCTCGACCAACCCTCGCAAGTCAGGCGTGAGCCCGGCGAAGCTCAGACGGCGCAGCAGCTGTTGGTCTGCGTCGGACATCGGCTGCACCAAGTAGGCCTCGACCAGGAGTTGCTCAACTTGCAACGGATCAGCCGGCGCCGGCCGCTCGACGAGCACCAGGGCGTCGTAGTAGTCGCGCGAGATGGCGCGCACGACCCCGGCTTCGGTGTCGAAGGCGTGATCGACTCGCGTGTGTGTCGGCGTGAGCCAACTGCGGTCGACCGTGCTCGCCATCCTGATCCGTGCCTCCGTCCCTTCGCCCGGCCGTCCGGCCATGACGTCGTGCGCCACGAGGAACTCGCCGTCGCGCACCCCGCTCTCGGGACCGACGACAGCGCCGTGGCCGGAGGAGAGGAGGACGCGGGGCGACGCCGCCGCCCGCCGGCGGCCGACGCGATCGGGATAACCAGCGAGCATGGCGCGGCGGAACGCCGATTCGTCGAGCGTTCGTTCGGCCCGGCCATCAACGAGCGATTGCAGCAGGCGCGCCGTCCTGAGGACGTGTGGCGGCAGATCGCCTTCGCGCTCGATGGCGCTCAGCAGATCGCTCGTGGTGGTGGGGCGCGAGCTGCTCTGGGCTGATGCGAGCTCTTCGGTGCTAGCTGATTGATAGTGACGCTCCGAGAGCACCGCGCAGGCGAGGGCCGCGGAGCGCGCGCCTGACGCGGCAAGGAGGATCGCTGACAGCCGTGGGTTGAGCGGCAGCCTCTGCATCCGTCGCCCGGCGTCGGTCAGGCGCCCGGCGCGCATGGCCCCGAGGCGATCGAGGAGCGCGAGCGCCGCGTCCACGCGGTCCCGCGCCGGTGCCTCGAACCACTCGAACGCGGCAGGCTCGCCACCCCAGCCCAGGATGTCGAGGACCGTGCCGGAGAGATCGACGCGCTGGATCTCCGGCTCGCGATGGGCGCGGAGGCGATCGGCCTGGTGCCACAACCTGATCGCCAGGCCAGGCCCGATCCGGCCGGCACGCCCCGCCCGCTGATCGGCCGCATCCTGGGAGATGCGCTCGGTCTCGAGGCTGTCGACGCGCGCGATCGGGATCGTAGCGCGCCACTTTCTGGAAGCCGCTGTCGATGACCGCCGTGATGCCCGGGACCGTGAGCGACGTTTCGGCGATGTTGGTGGCGAGCACGATCCGCCGGCGCGGCGTCGAGGCGATCGCCGCGTCCTGCGCCGCCGAGTCGAGCGAGCCATGGAGCTCGACGACCTCGACGTCTGTCGCAAGTTCCCGGCGCGCGCGGGCGATCTCGCCGGCCCCGGGTAGAAAACACAGGACCTGTCCGGCGCGCTCACGCAGGGACGCCTGCACCGCCTCGGGCAGCGGCACCCCTGGCGCGTAGCGGACCTCGAGCGGATGCGAGGAGCCGGGGACGTTGACGATCGGGCACCCGGCCAGATACGCCGACACGGCCGCGGCGTCGAGCGTCGCGGACATGACGACCAGGCGAAGATCGCTGCGGGCGAGCCAGGCCTGCTTCGCGAGCGCGATGCCGAGATCCGCGTGCACGCTGCGCTCGTGGAACTCGTCGAGGATGATGGTCCGGAAGTCCCCGAGGAGCGGGTCCTGCTGCAGGCGCGCCGTGAGGATGCCCTCGGTCGCGAAGAGCACCGCCGTCTTCGGCCCGAACTGGCGCTCGAACCTGACGTGCCACCCGACTTCCCCGCCGATCGTCCATCCCTGTTCGCTGGCGATGCGCGACGCCAGGCTGCGCGCGGCGATGCGCCGGGGCTGCAGGACGATCACCGGGCCGTCCGCGGCGAGCGCGGGCGGGACCCGGGTCGTCTTGCCCGCGCCCGGCGCCGCCGTCACGACCACGGCACGGAACTCGCGCACCCGCGCGAGGATCTCGGGAATCAGGGCATCGATCGGGAGCGCAGAAACCGCCACACGCGGATCTTTGCACGAGATATCAGCCGCGGATCATCAAGGGGGCTTCGACGGGACGCGGATTTCGCGGATCACGACGGGGTCGCAACGGGACGCGGATCTCGCGGATCACGAACGGGTTTCGACGGGACCCGGATCTCTACCAGGTGAACAGTTGCTGGTGATCCGCGTGATCCGCGTCCCGTCGAAAACCGTTGTGATCCGCGTCATCCGCGTCCCGTGAGCAATACCGCGTGATCCGCGTCCCGTGAGAAACACCCGCGCGATCCGCGCTAAAAGTCGAACTTGCACGCCGAGCTGGAACTGGCGCGACGGCTGCGCGGCGTTGATGGTCCCGTAGGCGCCCGACGACACGTTGGTGTTCGGCGCGCCGAAATTGACGCGGTTGAACAGGTTGAACACGTCGAAGATCGGCGTGGCCTGATAGCGGCCGCCGAACCGGAAGTTCTTCCGGAACGACAGATCCCACTGGTAGAAGCCCGGGCCGAGGATCTGCCCGACGGTGGCCGTGCCCCTCGCGTCCTCTGCGGGGACCGTGAACGCGTCGGTGTTGAACCAGCGCAGCTCGTCGCCATCGCTGAGCCCGATGTCGGCGCCCGTATAGTTGGCCCGGCGGTTGCCGATCGACGAGTCGCCGGTCGCGGTGTAGTACTGCCCGGACTGCACGCGCACCTTGCCGCTGACTTCCCACCCGCCGGCAATCGCCTCGACCCAGTCACCTCGGTCGAGCAGGAACGGCACGCGATAGGTGAACGTGCCGACAAACGCATGGCGGCGATCGAAAGACGCCGGCCCGCGCGTGTACTCCAAATCGCCGGGCGCCTCGGCGGTGTCGTTGTCGCCGTTGCCGCTCGCGTTGGTCGTGACCTTGCCAAAGCGTGTACGAGGTCGTGAACTGCAAGTCGCCGCGGCGCTTGGTCGCATACAACTGCAGGGAGTTGTAGAGCGAATCCGCATCGCTCAGTCGCATCCGGATGGCCGAGTAGCCCTTGTAGGGACGCAGGAAATTGGTCGACACGCGCTGCGCGGCGGGCAGCGCCGCGTTGGCCCGCAGCGCGTCGAAGGTCGGGCGGTTGACGTCGGGCTGCCGCAGCAGGCGGTCGCCGCGGTTGCCCACGTACGTCGCCTCGATGAAGTATCCGCCGCCGAGCTCGCGCTGGAAGCCGATGCTGTAGTTCATCTGACGGGGCAATTTCAGGTTGGGATCGATCGCGTTGATGTCGCCGAGCGCGCCGACCGCGCCCGCCGCCCCGCTCGACGGCGCCGAGAGGTTGAAATTCTCGTAGGTCACGTTGTCGAGCACGGGCGGGATGTTCAGCTGCGAGAAGATGAGGTTGCCCTCCGGCTTGTCGTAGAAGACGCCCACACCGCCACGAACGACTGTGGCCGGGTTCAGCGTATAGGCAAAACTTGCGCGCGGCATGAACAGGTTCTCCGCGCCGTAGAGACCGCGCGGTGCGCCGTTCGGAATGAGGTCGTAGTCGCCCCCGGTCAGAAGCTGCACGCGCCCCTGCTGATCCTCTGGCACGCCATCACCAGCGGCGATCAGCCCGTTGAACCGGTTGCCCGAATTGGGCACCAGCAGACCGTTGGTCCGCACCGTGACGGCCTGCGACGGATCGTAGAGCGCCGGGATCGAAGTTGACGAGGTTGTTGCCCTGCGCGTAGGTCGGCGTCGAATACTCGTAGCGCAGACCGATCTCCAGGCTCAGGTTCGAACGCAGCCGCCACGTATCCGACACGAACGCCTGATACGACGTGAAGCGGAAGAACCCGACCGGGTCGGCCGACGCCTCGTTGTAGGTCCGGAAGTTGCCGAGCAGCGCGTCGGCGAGCGCGTTGCTCGTGCTGTTCGGGTTCCCGGAGGGGTTGAACGCGACGTTGCCCAGGTAGGCCGCTCGTCCGTTCTGATCCTTACGGTTCCGCGACAGCGCAAAGCCCGTGCGGATCGAATGCGTGGACCGCGAGTAGGTCAGCGTGTCCTGGAACGTGATGTCGGTCGTCGGCGAGAGCAGCGCGAATGATGGCGAGGTCAGCGCCGCGAACCCCGAGACACTCACCGACGGGATGCCGTCGGTGATAAAGCCGCCCGGGTACAGCTCAGGAAACTGATAGCCATAGGTATCCCGAAGCCACGTGTCGCCCTGCGGGTTGATCCGCTGCCCGTTCCACGCCGCGCTGATCCTGGCCTCGTTGACCAGCGTCGGGCGGACGACCCACGTGTGACCAATCTGGTAGCTGGTGCCGGGCCGCGATCGGTTGGTCGGCACCGTCGGGAGCGGCGCGTTGGAGAACACGCCGTACGGGTCGAGCAGGTCGGTACTCGTCGTGCAGATACCGTCCGTGCACGCGCTGATTCCCCGTCGCCTGCCAGTCGATGCGGATGATGTCCTGCCGTTGCTCGAAGGGGTTGTAGAGCTGGTAGGTCGCGTTGTTCGCGGTCGTCGTGCTCGCGTACTCCGACGCCAAGTCGATCATCCGCGTATAGGTATTGGCGATCGCCCGTCCGTCAGTCGTGATGCGGCCAGACGGAATCACGTTGCCGGGAAACTGCAGCCCGGTGGCCGGATCGCGCAGCACGCCATCGTCGGCGGTCCCGACGATGTTGTCGGTGCCGCGGAGGCGGAGGGAAAAGTCGCCGCCGAGCTCGGCGCGGGTCGGCAGGGTCTGCCGCGCCGGGTTCGTGAAGCGGTTGATGATGCGGTACTGCTGGCCGCCGAAGAAGAAGAGCTTGTTGCGGAGAATCGGACCGCCGAGCGCGCCCTCGAAGTTCTTGAACTCGAGGGCGGGCTTCGTCCGGTTGCCGTTGGCGTCGCGCGCGGCGAAATAGTTCGGCTCGTCGAACTTCTCGTCGCGGAAGTCGTACCGCGCCGTGCCCTGGAACCTGTTGGTGCCGCTGCGGGTCACGACGTTGATGGCCCCACCGCTGTTGCGCCCGAGCTCGGCCGAGAAGTTCGACGTCTGGATCTTGACCTGCTCGATGAAGCTGAGGCTGACGTTGTTGACCTGGCTGCCGTTCGAGCCCGAGTCGAGGTTCGACCCGCCGTCGACCGTCAGGTTGTTCGTGTTGCTCCGGCTGCCGTTGATCGACTGGCCCGTCACGCTGAGACTGGTCGCGAGCGCGAGCGGATCGAAGTCGGTCGCCACCGCTCCGGGGATGAGCGACGCAAGCTCGAGGTAGTTGCGCCCGTTGAACGCGAGATCCTTGATCTGCTGCGAGTCGATGGTGCGCGCGACCTCACCGCTGGTGCGATTGACCGTCTCGCCCAAGGTGGCCGTGACTTCGACCGACTCGTTCAGCTCACCAACTCCGAGGGAAAAGTCCGCCGACAGCCGGCCGTCTGCCGTGAGGGAGAACCCGGTTCGCTGCTCCTTGCGGAAGCCCTGTACTTCGGCCGAGACCGAGTAGGTGCCGACGCGGAGGTTTGTGAACGTGTACAGGCCGGCGGCATCGGTCACGCGCGAGTCGGTGAAGCCCGTGCCTTCGTTGACGACCGTCACGGTGACCCCGGGCAGTACTCCGCCAGAGGAATCGGTGATGCGGCCAGAGATCTGGCCGGTGATGGTCTGCGCGCTGCCCACAACCGGCAGGAAGAGCAGCACCGCGATGGCCAAGCCGAACGCACGACGGGAAAAGCGACCCCACACTGAGAATGCCTGAGACATTCGCACTCCTTGAAATCCACAGCATGAAGTGGATTCATCCATCGTATGGGGGACTGAAGCCGCGTCAATCCGCTGGCCGTTACGCGCCGGCCATCTTCCCGTTACGACTCCCCGATTACGCCACCTTCTCGGTGAGCAGCGCCATCGTGTCGGGGCGTGCGGCAGGAGCGCTGACGGGTTTCTCGAGCTCGAGGACCGCGGCCGTGAGCCACGCGGCGGCTTTCAGCAGCTTGAACTCGGCATCGGTCACGTCGTGGTTGCGGTCGAACGTCACCTGCATCGTCGTGCGCGCTCGATCGTCGCCTGGGACGTCGAAGTAGAGCGATTCGCGTCCGGCAGAGCCGGTCGACCCCGCGCGCACCTGCACGTCACGGGCACCAATCAACTCCCGCACGCCGGCTGCGAACCGCGCGTGCGCTGGCTCCTGACGCCCCGAGGCATTGATCAGCACGGCGCCCAGGAGCGCCGCCAGTTCCTGTGGCGGCGTCGCGGCACGCCGCGCTCGCGGCGCGGGCCTCCGAGGTCGACTTCTTGCGCGAAGGCGGCCGCCGCGCGGTAGCGGACACCGAGCCCGTCGATGCGCGCGACGTCACTGCGGATGAAGCGTACGGGCACCACCAGGTTGGTCTCGGGACCGGAGAGGTGCAGGTTGGTCGTGCTGCCGGGCGCGAACTTGGATCCGGTTTCGACCAGCACGCCGGTGCTCGAGATGTTGATGAGCTGCAGATCGGCTCCCCACGACGCCTTGATCCCCGACAGCCATGGAACGTCGCCGCGTCCCTTCCGCAGCGCGATGCGCCGCTCGTCGCGTGCCTGCTCGCGCAACTGCTCCTGAACGCGCGCGCTGCTGACGTCGAGCGCCGGGCCGCTTCCGGCGCGCGCGAGAACGAGCGACGTGTTCGCACCCGCGGTGCCAAACGCCTCCTGATAGGCCAGCGTCGCCGCGTACTCCATCCGAAGCGTTCGGGCACGCTCGAGGCCGTCCACGATCTGCGCCGCCACCATCCCGCGATCGTACCTGAAGGCCCAGGGAGACCGGCCGGCGGTTGAAGACCGGGCCAAACAGCCCTCGACGGCCGGTGTCCGCGGCGGGCGCGTCCGACAGCATGTCGAGCGCCGGCACGGTCAGCATCTGAATATAGGGCGCGCTGTCGAGCCCCTTCATGTGCGTCAACAACTCGGCTTCATCCGGGGGCGACAGAAGGGTCGGGGCGATGAGGAGATCCGGCGTGCGCTCGGCGATGGACGCGATCGCCGCCCGGACCGACGGGACGACAACGAGCGTGGCCTTGACGTGCTCACGCACGAGCGTGGAGAGCAGGTGGCGGCGTTTCGGATCGGATTCGATGGCGAGGATGCGTGGCATTGATCGTCCCTTTGACTTCTACGGTTCCCCTGCACCTCCCGCGAGGCGTCGCAGACGGTAACCGCAAGGGGGGTGCCCGGAACTCACTTTTGGAAATATGCCGTAAGTGACAGAGCTGTAATCTGTTATACGTTTATTACAGAGCTTGGATCGGCAAGAGTCTGCCAGGAATCGGACTTTGTTCGTCCGATCTCTCGGTTCGAAGTCTGCGCCTGGGGGTTAGTCGGTCCGAGGGCAGACCACGCCGCGGTCACCCGCGCTGTTCGATGCGGGCCCAGGTGTCCTTGAGGGTCACCGTGCGGTTGAAGACGAGCCGGCCGGCGGTCGAGTCCGGGTCGACCGAGAAGTAGCCGAGGCGCTCGAACTGGTAGGTGGTCCCGGCCGGGGCGCCGGTGACGCTCGGCTCGAGCCAGCAGGTGGTCAGCACCTCGAGCGATTTCGGGTTGAGCACCGAGCGATAGTCGGCGATCGCGCCGGGATTCTCGCTCGTGAACAGGCGATCGTAGAGCCGGACCTCGACGCCGACCGCGTGCGCGGCCGAGACCCAGTGCAGCGTGGCCTTCACCTTGCGGCCGTCGATCGCATCCCCGCCCCGCGTCGCGGGATCGTAAGTGCAGCGCAGCTCGACGATCTCGCCCGACGCGGGATCCTTGACGACGCCGGTGCAGGTGATGAAGTAGGCGCCGCGCAGCCGCACTTCGCGTCCGGGGCGAGGCGGAAGAACTTCTTCGGCGGCTCTTCACGGAAGTCGTCGCGCTCGATGTAGAGCACGCGCGAGAACGGCACGCGCCGCGTGCCGGCGGCATCGTCTTCGGGATTGTTCGCCACTTCGAAATCTTCGTGCTGATCGTCGGGGTCTCTCCGGGTAGTTCTCGATCACGACCCGCAGCGGATCGAGGACGCCCATCACGCGCGGCGCACGGCGATTCAGATCCTCGCGCACGGCGTGCTCGAGCAGCGCGACATCGACCATGTTCTCGCGCTTGGCGACGCCGATGCGATCGCAGAACGCGCGGATCGCCTCCGGCGTGTAGCCGCGGCGGCGCATCCCGACAATCGTCGGCATCCGCGGGTCGTCCCAGCCCGAGACGTGGCGCTCCTCGACGAGCTCCAGCAGCCGGCGCTTGCTCATCACCGTATAGGTGAGATTCAGCCGCGCGAACTCGATCTGCCGCGGCTTGGACGGCACGGGCAGATGCTCGATCAGCCAGTCGTAGAGCGGCCGATGGTCCTCGAACTCGAGCGTGCAGAGCGAGTGCGTGATGTGCTCGAGGGCGTCGGAGGGCGGATGCGCGAAGTCGTACATCGGGTAGATGCACCACGCGTCGCCGGTGCGGTGGTGGTGCGCGCGCCGGATGCGGTAGAGCACCGGATCGCGCAGGTTGATGTTCGGCGACGCCATGTCGATCTTCGCGCGCAGCACGAGCGCGCCGTCGGGAAACTCACCCGCGCGCATGCGGGCGAACAGATCGAGGCTCTCCTCAATCGGACGGTCGCGATACGGACTGGCCGTCCCCGGCTCGGTCAGCGTGCCGCGGTGCGCACGAATCTCGTCGGCCGTCAGGCTGTCGACATACGCCAGCCCCTTCCCAATCAGGTGCCGCGCGTACTCGTACAGCCGCTCGAAGTAGTCCGAGGCGTACAGCGGCTGCTCGTGCCAGGTGAACCCCAGCCAGCGAACATCTTCCTGAATCGAGTCGACGTACTCGACGTCTTCCTTCGTGGGGTTGGTGTCGTCGAAGCGCAGGTTGCAGGTGCCGCCGAACTCCGCCGCGACGCCGAAATTCAGACAGATCGATTTCGCGTGGCCGATGTGCAGGTAGCCATTCGGCTCGGGCGGAAAGCGGGTCGCGACGCGTCCGCCGTGCTTTCCGGCTTTCACGTCGTCGGCCACGATGGTGCGGATGAAGTCCAGAGGCGCCGGCGCCTCGCGGGCCGGCTCCGTTGTCGGTTTGTCCATGACGGTCAACCTCGATTATATAGGCTTCGGAGGACGCGATCACGGCGCGAGGCGGTACCATCGACGCTCTTCCTTGCTGGAGAAGGACAGGAGCTTGCCATGAACCTGCGATCTGACCTCGGCGGCCTTCCTCACGGGCGCGCTGGCTTCTGACGTGCGGACTCCACCCGCGGGCCGCGGCGCGATGCGAAGCCCGGCGTTGACTGGCCGCAATTCCGAGGGATCCGCGCCGACCGGCGTCGGCGAGGGGTTCGCCCTGCCCGCGACCTGGGACGTGGCCAAGGGCGTGGGCGTCGCCTGGAAGACCGCCGTGCCCGGCCTCGGCCTGTCGAGCCCCGATCGTCTGGGGGGACCTCGTCTGCGTCAGCACGTCGATCAGCGGCCAGAAGGACGCCGGCCTGAAGGTCGGTCTCTACGGCGACGTCAAGCCCGTCCTGGACGACACCGAGCACGAGTGGCGCATCTACTGCCTCGACAAGAAGACCGGCGCGGTGCACTGGCAGCAGTCGGTCCTCAAGGCGGTTCCGAAGATCAAGCGCCACACGAAGGCCTCGCACGCGAACTCCACGCTCGCCACCGACGGCGAACGCCTGATCGCCTTTTTCGGGTCGGAAGGGCTCTACGCCTACGACCTCAAGGGCAAGCTGCTCTGGAAGAAGGACCTCGGCGTGCTCGACGCCGGCTGGTTCACCGACCCGTCGGCGCAATGGGAAACCGGGAGCTCGCCCATCCTTCACGACAACGTCGTGGTCATCCAGGCGGATGTTCAGAAGGGGTCGTTCCTCGGGGCGTTCGACGCCAGGAGCGGCAAGGAGTTGTGGCGCGTCTCGAGGAGTGACGTGCCGACGTGGGGCACGCCGACGGTGCATCAGGTGAACGGGCAGACGCAGCTCATCGTCAACGGCTGGCGGCACATGGGCGCGTACGATTTCAAGACCGGCAAGGAAATCTGGAAGTTGACCGGCGGCGGCGACATCCCGGTGCCGACGCCGGTCGTCCACGACGGCCTGATTTTCATCACCAACGCGCACGGACCGCAGATCGCCGGTCTACGCGATCCGCGACACCGCAACCGGCGACATCACACTCGAGGAAGGCAAGACCAGCAACGACGGCATCGCCTGGAGCGCGCCGCGCGACGGCGGATACATGTGCACGCCGCTCGTCTACCGCGGCCTGGTGTACATCGTGAAGTACAACGGTGTGGTCTCGGTGTACGACGCCAAGACCGGCGAGGTCAAGTTCCAGCAGCGTCTCGCGGGCGGCACCTCGGCCTTTACCTCCTCGCCGATCGCGGCCGATGGCAAGGTTTTCCTCGCGAGCGAAGACGGCCGGGTGTACGTGCTCAAGGCCGGCCCGGCGTTCGAAGTGCTGGCCGAAAACGACATGACCGAGAGTGTCCTCTCGACGCCGGCCATCTCGGAGGGCGCCCTGCTTTATCGCACGCAGAATCACGTGATCGCCGTGCGCGCGGCGCGGTGACCCTGCACCATCCGGGCGCCTGAGCCGATACCAGATCGCAAGGCGATGTTCTACTTCTTTCAACGCGGCGCCGAGTTCCTCCAGTGCGAGATTCGGGGAGACGACACCGCGGGATACGAGATCGTCATCACCGAGCCGAAGCGGCCCGAACGGCGGGAGTCCTTCCCCACGTCCGACGAGGCGTACAAGCGTTGGGTGGAGCTGCAGGACACGCTGGTGTCCGCCGGCTGGTGGGGACCCCACGGCAGGGATTAAGCCGGCGACAGCTCTCCACGGTCAGAGCACCGAGGATGGTGTCGCGAGATGCTGAAGGCGCGGCGCCCGCCAGAAAGTGTGCAAAACCGCGCAGCCAGGTGAGCGGCCTTCAGGTCGATGGTGCCGTATCAGCACAGCTCGACAGCCAGATTTCATCAGAAATCGACACTCCTTTCTCGGATCCGTTAGCGAAGCGTCCCGATCTGGAGCACTCGAGCGCCGCAGAGCGATCTCCCTCCACTCCGCCCGGTCAGTCAAGCACCTTTAAATCAACAGGTTAAGTGAAATCCAGCGGCGCGGCGCCTTTCTTGCCAGCGCTCGGTCGGATATTCGTGGCGACGGCTACGCCGCCGCCAAACGGACCGCGTGTGCGAACAGGAATAAGCCAGGAGCACGTCGTATGAAACCGAAGTTCGGCCGCATCGAGGAAGTGAACAAGGAGCTCTGGCTGCTCCTGTCCCTGTTTGGCATCTGCCTGCTGCTGAATCTGGCTGTGGATGGGCAGCGGATGGTCCTCAGCTTTTATACGCTGCCGACCCTCGGGTCGGCGTACCTGTATGGCCGCCGCCACGCGACGCTCACGGCGCTCGGCAGCGTGCTGCTCGTCTGCCTGATGACGTGGTACAACCCGGTGCTCCTGGCGGCGACCGCGGGCATGGATGTGTCGGCGGGCCGCTGGCTCGACATCGCCGTCTGGGGCGGGGTCCTCATCGTCACCGGCTACTCGATGGGCACGCTGTACGAGCACAGCGCCCTCCAGATCGACGAGCTGCGGCAGACCTACCACGGTGTGCTGATGATCCTGCGTCACTTCATCGCCAAGGACAGCTACACCGAGAACCACTCGTATCGCGTGTCGGTGTACGCGGCGACGATTGCCGCCGAGCTCGAGCTGCCGCAGGGGCGGGTCGAGGACGTGCGGTCGGCGGCGCTCCTCCATGACATCGGCAAGCTGGACATCAGCCGGGAGCTGCTCTACAAGGCGGCGCGGCTGACCGAGGAAGAGTTCAAGCACATGCAGGAGCATGTGAACAAGGGGGTCTCGATCCTCGAGCCGGTCGGCGGGTCGCTTCGCCGCGTCATCCCGATCGTGCTGTCGCATCACGACAAGTTCGACGGCTCGGGATACAACCCGACCAAGGGCCAGGACATTCCGCTCGAAGCGCGGATCATCTCGGTGGCCGACGTCTACGATTCGCTCACGAGCGATCGTCCGTACCGCAAAGCCATGTCGCCGTTCGACGCGAAAGAGATCATCGTCAAGGGCGCGGGCACCGACTTCGATCCGAGCGTGGTCCATGCGTTTGTGGAAGCGTTCCGCAAGGGCGAGCTCGAGGTTCCGACCGTCGTGGTCTAGACGTCGATGAGTCCACTCGAGTTGCTCGCGCCAGAAACCGCCGAGGCGACGCCGTTCTCCGTTCGGCTGGCGGAACGTCATCTCGCTGGTCTGGCGGAACGCCGTCTGTCAGAACGCGCGGCGGCGGCCAGCGCCGAACGCAGGGCGCACCTCCGGCGAAGCGCTGACGACCTCGAGTGGCTGAGCGCCGTACGCCTCACTGGCCGTACCGGCTATGACGTCAGGCTCGTCGATCTGTCCGAGGGTGGCGCTCTGCTCGAGGTCAACGCGCCGCTGCGGCCGGGAGTCACGCTGACGCTCGAGATGACGGGACCGGGGCTCGACACCGCCGTTCCTCTCGAGGTGTTGCGCTGCTACATCGCCAACATCCGCGGGGAGAGCACGGTCTATCGCGGCGCCTGCGTGTTCGCCCATCTGATCGAGCTCCCGACTCGGCCGCCGCAGGCGGCGCTGTCGCCGACTGCGGCACCGGCCGCAGCGCCGGCCGCGAACTTCGTCGGCACTGAGGCAGCGCTGACGTTCCTCCTCGACCGCTGCGCCTCTTCGCTCGGCGCGACCGCGTCCGGCGCGCCCACTATCTCGCTCGCGCGGACCGAGGTGATTCAGATCCTCGACGCGCTGCGGGCGCGAACAGCGATGCCGACGAGCGATCTCCTCAGCCGTTACACCTCGGATCTGCTGTCAGCGATCGTGCCAGCACTCCGCGGCGGCGCACGTCAGGATGTCGCGCGTGCCGCTCTCGAGGCGCGGATGCGCTCGCTGCCTCGACGCTGGCGCGAGGCGCTCCAACCGACCGCCGACCGCTTGACGTCGCTCGTGGATCACTGTGCCACGCCGGCCGCGAACATCGACGTCGCTACGCCCACGGCCGTGGCTTCGGCGGGAGTCGCCGCCGAGACCGTCGCGCCGCAACCGGCCCGGCCCGACGTCCTGGTTCTGCAGGCGGCCGGGCAGGCCCAGGTGTCGTTTCAGAAGATCGTGGCCCGGCAAGCGGACGGAAAGATTCTCAAGGGTTACACGCAGGACTTCCATCCATCGCGGCCGCAGTTTTCCCTGTGGCCTTCGATCACGGCCACGCCGAAAGAGCGCACGGTCGTGTCGATCGCGCGCTTGAAGGCGGTGTTCTTCGTGCGCGACTTCGGCGGCGATCCGAATTATCAGGAGAGCAAAGTGTTCGGCAGCCGCGGGCAAGGCCGGCGCGTCGAAGTCACGTTCTCCGACGGCGAGGCCATCGTCGGCACGACCCTCAACTACCGGCCCGACGGTCAGGGATTCATGGTCATCCCGGCTGATCCCGGCGCGAACAACACGCGCATTTTTGTCGTCACCACGGCCCTGCGGCGCGTACGATTCCTGTAAGATCCGCGCCTTCGGACCCCAGAGTCCACCGGTTCGCCCACTAAAGCCGACCCCAGCAGCCACCGATACCCTCGGCAGCGGGAAGCACCCCATTTCTCTCTTCCCTGTCGGGGCAAGTCATGGCAAAACTAACAAGTCATCAGGCGATCGATGTTAAGGTAGAGCTGCCATCAGACTCGAAACTGCACTCGACAAAAGTGAAATGGACGGTTCGGAATCAACGCTCCGGAGTGTCCGCCGGCGTGGCCTTGCTACCTGGCGAGGCACGGCATCAAGGTTGCGTTGACCCCTCGTCACCCGCCCACCCGGCCGGAGAGGAGAGCATGCCTTCGAAGGTTCTGATCGTCGACGACGACAAGACAACGAGGGAAGGCCTCGCCGAATTCCTGGAGGAAGCCGGCTACGAGGCAGTCGCCGTCGGGACCTTCGAAGATGCCACGCGCGTCCTCCGGACGGCTCCGCCCGACCTGTTGATCGCCGATGTCCGGCTGGGCCCCTTCAACGGGCTGCAGCTCGTCATCAGCAGCCCACAACCGATTCCGGCGATCATCATCACGGGATTTGCCGACCCTGTGCTCGAGGCCGATGCGCGCCGCCGCGGCGCTGATTACGTCCTCAAGCCGGTCTCGCCCGCACGCCTGCTGGATCTCGTGGCGCAAAAGCTGATGGCGGCCCAGCCCGGGTTCGGGACGCCGCGGCGCTGGGAGCGCAAGCCGGTCATCGGCGGACTGGCCATCAACATCGGCGATACCCCAGCGCGGATTGTAGACGTGAGCTACGGGGGCCTGCGATTCGAGATGCAGCGCAGCCAGGCTGGCAGCAACGGTGAGCCCGCTCTCCGAATCACTGAGCATCACCCTTCCCACCGCACAGCTTTCCGTCAAGGCCAAGCTGGTGTGGGAGAACCTGATCGGGGAAGGAACGTGGATGTGTGGCGCCGCGCTCTTTCAGGAAACACCGGAATGGCACGGGCTGGTGGACGCGATCTAACCGCCTGCTCCTAGTCGCAGCGGCACCGAATAAAAAAGGGGCCCGGTATCGCTACCGGGCCCCTTTTACTTGTACTGGGGTCGACCGTCGTCCCGCGGTTCAGACCGTCGCCGCGCCGCGCGCCTTGCGGGTGGCCAGCTTCCGGCGCGCCGCGAGCGCGGCCATCCCGGAAGCGAGGAGCAGCAGCGTTCCCGGCTCGGGCACCGGCTGCGGCGTCTCGAACTTGACGACGTAGTCGTTATAGTCGCGATCGTTCAGCGCGAAGCTGAGCGGGATGTCCTCGATGCCGAGGAAGTAGTAGATCGTCTCGGCAGTCACCAGGCGGAAGAGCGCGAACTGTCCGGGATTGTCCCAGGAGTTGGTGGTCGGGATGAACGGGTTGCCGGTGTTGTAGGTGAACGCGCCGTTGTCAGTGCGTCCCAACGAGCCGTTCGTCCAGGCGGTGATGCCGCCGATCTTCTTCACGTTGAAGATGTCCTCTTCGAAGAGGAAGGACGTATATTTCCCGCTGCCATCGTTGAGATACTCGAGATTGGCCACGCCGTAGTCGGCGAGGAGATAGCTGATGCCCTTGTTCAGCCCGTCCCACGAGTCACCGGCCCAGAACGGCGTGAGCCCGATCGATTCCGTGGTCAGGCCGCCACTCGTCACGGTCGCCGACGACCACGTGCCACCGACAGAAATGGGCTCCGCACGGGCGATCGTCGGAACCAGCAACACCAGGGCGAGAACGAAACCTCGGAGAGTCATAATCACTTATCCTCGAGAACTATCATCTACAGAGAAGACTTTTTGTACCCAGGAGCGCACTTGCCGGCTGCACTAACCCATTGAAAGGGTTCGAGTTCGCTCTTTACCGTGCCGGCGTGTGACTCTAGTGCAAGATCCACGCACATCTGCCTGCCACCAGATTTCTGTGTGGCCAAGGCTCCTGCCTGAAGCCCGGCCATGGCCCTGAAATCAGCCATTTCGGTCGTTCTGCTGGCGCTCGCGCTCGGCTGGATGCAGCCCCGAAGTTCGGGACTGGACCTCACCAACTTCGATCGAACAGTCCGTCCGCAGGACGACCTTTTTCGCGCTGTGAATGGAGGATGGCTCTCGCGGACGCCGGTCCCACCGGACCGCGTGACCTACGGGACCTATCTCGAACTGGCCGACAAGACCGACGCCGACCTGCGCACGATTGTCGAGCGTGTCGCTGCGGACCGGGAGCGCCAGCGTGGCAGCGCGCGACAGATTGCCGACCTGTACACGAGCCTGATGGATCAGGGCCGTACTGATGAGCTTGGACTTCGGCCCGTCGCGGCCTTGCTGCACAGGATTGAGGCGATAAGGACGACGCGCGACCTGGCGACCGAGGCCGGCTACTTCTCTGCGATCGCGCTCGGCGGCCCGTTCCTGGGGACGGTGGAAGAGGACGCGGAGCGGGCGGGAGTGCCGATCGTCACGGTCGCTCAGGGTGGGACGCTGCTGCCGGATCGCGACTACTATCTCGCGCCGGATGAGCGGTTCGTCAACATCCGCGAGCGCTACACCGAATATCTCGCGACGATCTTCGGGCTCGCGGGCCGCGCGAATGCCGGGGCGGACGCGCGAGCGGTGCTGGCGCTCGAAACCGGCATCGCCCGGCTCCAGTGGACCCAGGCAGAGATGCGTGACCCGGCGCGAGTCCCGGCAAAGCTGTCGCTAGGCGCGCTCGAGCGAGAGATGCCAGGCTTCGATTGGGCGAGCTGGGCGCGGCCGCAAGGCATCGACCGGGCGGGCTATGTCGTCCTCAGCCAGCCGTCGTTCTTCAAGGGCTTTGCGGCTCTCGTCGGCGCGACGCCTACCGGGACTTCGCTCGAGACCTGGAAGGCGTGGCTGCTGTCTCGCGTGCTGACGGCCGCCGCACCCTACCTGACGAGCGCGCTCTCGGACGCGCGGTTCGAATTCTTCGGCCGCGTGCTGAGCGGACAGGAACTCCCGCGGACGCACTGGAAGCGAGGCGTGAGCCTGGTCAACGGCTTTCTCGGCGATGCCGTGGGACGTTTGTACGTGGAGCAGCACTTCCCCGCCTCGTCCAAGGCGCGGGCCGAGGCCCTCGTGGCGACGCTCGTCGCCGCATTTCGCCAGGCGATTACGGAAGCCGCGTGGCTGTCGGAGCCCGCGCGGCGAAGCGCCCTCAGCAAACTCTCGAAGCTCTCGACCAAGGTTGGCCATCCCGATCGCTGGCGCGACTATCGCGGCCTGGTGATCAAACCTGACGACCTCTTCGGCAACGTGCAGCGCGCGCGCCAGTTCGATGCCGAGTACAAGCTGCGTCGTCTCACCGCACCAGACGCGGCGCGCGAGTGGTTGATGACGCCGCAAACCATCAACGCTTACTACAACCCGATCCTCAACGAAGTTGTCGTGCCGGCGGCGATGCTCCAGCCGCCACTCTTCAACCCCGAAGCCGACGATGCGGCCAACTACGGTGCGATTGGCGCGATCGTGGGGCACGAGCTCGGTCATGGGTTCGACGATCGCGGCCGCCTACTCGACGGCGCCGGCCGGGCGCTCAACTGGTGGACCGCCAGCGACGCACAGGCCTTCGAGGCCAAGGCCCAGACGCTCGTCGCGCAGTTCAATGCCTACAGTCCGATCGCCGGCGTGCGCGTCAACGGTCTCATCACGCTACGGGAGAACGTCAACGACCTGAGCGGGCTCGCGATCGCGTGGCGGGCATACAAGCTGTCGCGTGGCGGAAGGCCGTCGCCGGTCATCGACGGCTTCACGGGTGAGCAGCGATTCTTCCTGAGCTGGGCGCAGGCGTGGAAAGGAAGGGTGCGGGACGAGTACCTGCGTCAGACATTGCTGACGACCCCGCACGCGCCGCCCGAGTTCCGCGCCAACGGTCCGGCGAGCAACATGCCGGCGTTTCACGCAGCGTTCGGCACGAAACCGGGTGATGGAATGTATCGAGCGCCCGACGGGCGGGTGGTGATCTGGTAAGGCTCTAGGCTTTGGGCTCTAGGCTTTGGGCTCTGGCAAGATCTTCGAGTCACGTGGTCGAACGTTCTGCCTAGAGCCTGAAGCCCAAAGCCGAGAGCCAGCCTACTAACAATCCAGGCAGCGAATCTCGCCGAAGATGTCGTCGAGGCGATCGGGGTTTTCGCGCGCGTAGTTCACCAGGCAGCGCACGGCCTTGCCGACGTCGGCGAGTCCGTACTTCGTGGACATCTCCTGGAGAAACTGCAGTTTTTCCGACTCGAGCTCGATGGTGTGGGGAGCCAGGTCCTTCATGGCGTCAATTATCGACGCGAAGTCCAGGCTAAGGCAATCATCCCGTCACACCTGGATGGCGTCGAAGGACCCCACGATGTCGTGGCCGCCCGCTGGCGGCGTCGGCGCTGGCGGCCGCACGCACAACAACGTCCGAAGGCCGGCGGCACGGGCAGCGTCGAGCTCCTTCACGATGTCTGACACGAACAACGTGCGCGCAGGCTGGACGGAGAGCGCTGCGACGATGCGGCGGTAGCTCTCGGGCTCGCCCTTCGCCCCAACCGCGGTATCGAAGTAGCCGCTGAGGAACGGAGTGAGATCGCCGGCACTCGAGCGCCCGAACAGCAGCTGCTGCGCGAGGACGCTTCCCGACGAGAAGATGCCGATGCGCCGGCCGCTCGCGGTCCAGCGGCGGAACGCATCGCGCACGTCGGGGTAAACCTCGCCCTGCAGCGCGCCGGTGACATAGCCCTCTTCCCAGATGCGGCCCTGAAGCGCCTTGAGCGGGCCAGACTTGCGGTCGCGGTCCATCAACCAATAGACGTAACTGACAATGTCGGCGTGTGGTGACGGGCGGCTCGCGGCTCGCGAGGCCTCGCTTGGCGGCTCGGAAACATCCGCTGGCAGCGAAAACCCGGACGCCGGAAGCTCGCGTCGCAGATCCTCGACGATGTGGCGAATGCCGGCATCGGACGCCATCGTGTCGTCGAGATACGTGCGCACCCGCGCGCGCGCATAAGGAAACAGGACGTCGTGCACGAAGGCAATCGGGGTCGTCGTGCCCTCGATGTCGAGGAGGACGAAATCGATGCCCGCCGCTGACAGGCTGAGCGCGGCCGCCACTAGTTGCGTGTCCGCTCGGAATCGACGGTGGGCCGCTCCGATGTCGCGGCCCAAGTACCTCAATCGAGCGCCGAGCCGGTCACTGGAGGGATCGTTCATGCGGTCCACTAGCGTCTGCGGCTGCACGGCCCCGACGTAAGCCGGGCCGAAGCAGAGCGGCTGGAACCCGCGGTCGACCCCGCTATCGGTGTAGTGCGGCGTCCAGCCCGACGGATCCTGGAACAGGCGAATCGCCCGAATCCGCTTCTCGGCGCACAGGTCGAACCAATGGTGCGTACCGCGCGGCACCCGAATCAAATCCCCGCCGGTCACCTCCAGCACGAACACGCTGTCGCCGGCGTTGATGTGGAAGAGGCCACGGCCCTCGATGATGAACCGGACCTCGTCTTCGTCGTGCCAGTGCTCCTTGTTGAACTTGGCGAGCATGACATCGAGGTTGGGCGTGTCGGCGCTGACATCGATCACATCGGCCGTGACGTAACCGCCGCGCAGCTTCAGCGCCTCGATCTGGTGTGCATACGCCTCGAGCACGGTCTCGGCCGGCGCGTTGGCTGGAACCTCACTGTTCGGTGTCCAGCGCTCGTACTCGATGCCGCGGACGGCCAGGAACGTCGTCACGTCCTGCGCGTCGGTCAGCGTGACGTTGTCAGAGGGAATCTTGACGACAGCCATGGCGTGGACCTCCAGTATGAGAAGCTCTCAGCTTCCAGCTTCCAGCTCTCAGCTCCTGCTGCTGGCTCTCGGCTACTCCGAACCGGATCCCAGCTGAGAGCTGACAGCTGAAAGCTGTGAGCTGCGCCCAACGACTTCCATCAGAAACTCCAGAATCTCCACGTGCCGCACGGCCTGCTGCAGGTCAGTGCCCCAGGTGTACAGCCCGTGTCCGCGGAGCAGAAAGCCGTGGGCGGACGGATGCTGGTCGAGCACATCGCGTACGACGCCGGCCAATCGGGTCATGTCCTGATCGTTCTCGACGATCGGGACCGCTTCACGATGCTCGTGGGTGCGCACCCCTTCGAGGCCCTTGAGCATCTCGTAGCCGGCGATGAAGAGCGCGCCGGCGGCGGCGTGCCGTTCGGACAGAATCGTGGTCCAGATCGAGTGCGTGTGCAACACGGCACCGGCTCCGCGGGCGCGCACGACTTCGACGTGCAGCAGGGCTTCCGCCGACACGCGGGCCTCGCCAGCGCTCGTCGGGCTGGCGCGCTCGTCCATCTCGAGGATCTGATCGGCGCGCAACTCGCCCTTGAACGTCCCGCTCGGCGTGACGGCCAGGCGCAGCGGGTGGCGGTCGAGCACGACGCTGAAGTTGCCGCTCGTGCCCATGACCCAGCCGCGCTGGTCGAAGCGGCGGCCGACCCGCACGAGCGCCTCCGCCGCAGCGGCGAGCGCCGGCGAGCTTCCGTGCTGAGCCGTGGACACGCCCCGATTATAGCTCCCGGCCCTTTTCATGGGACGACCGGAGCCGGCCCGGTAAACGGGCATCGCGAGCGCAATGTATTATCCTGAACGGTCTTCGAGCCGCGGACGACACCGATTCCAGGGACGCGGACACCCATCCGGCGTTGCAGCATTACCTGAGTCGTCTTCGGAACACTTGAGGTCTTGATACCAACATTCGCTATGGTCAGGAGTTTTCTAATGAATGCACGAGGTATGGTCAGGCGGGCCGGGCTGACCCTTGGGGTCTGCCTGCTGGCCGTCAGCGCGCATGCGCAGGCGACAGCGACACAGAAGCCGGCGCAGCAGACGTTTGAACCGAAAGTCGGACAGGCGGGCAAGGACGTGGTGTGGGTGCCGACATCGCAGGCGCTCGTGGACAAGATGCTCGACATGGCCAAGGTGACGCCGCAGGACTTCGTCATGGACCTGGGGTCGGGCGACGGCCGCACCGTTATCACCGCCGCGAAGCGCGGCGCGACCGCCATGGGGATCGAGTACAACCCCGACATGGTCGAGCTGTCGAAGGCCAATGCCGCCAAGGAAAACGTCACCGCCAAGGCAACGTTCCTCAAGGCCGACCTCTACGAGACCGACTTCTCGAAGGCGACGGTCATCACGATGTTCCTGCTGCCCGAGATCAACGTCAAGCTGCGCCCGAAGATCCTGAACCTCAAGCCGGGCACGCGGGTGGTCTCGAACTCCTTCACGATGGAGGATTGGGAAGCGGACCAGACCGAGACCATCAGCGGCGAGTGCACGAGCTGGTGCACGGCGCTGCTCTGGATCGTCCCGGCCAAGGCCGAGGGGACGTGGACCACTCCGCAGGGTGATCTCAAGATCACGCAGACCTACCAGAAGATCACCGGGACGCTCGGCGCGGCCAAGATCGAGGGCAAGCTGAACGGCGACGAGATCACGTTCACCTCAGGCAAGACGACTTACACCGGCAAGGTGAATGGCACGACGATCCAGGGCACCGCTCCGGGCGCCTGGACAGCCACGAAGCGCTGAGCCATCGCCGCTCGACAGGGGCGGCGGATGCCGCCCCTGCACACTCACCCACGGACGAGGAGAACGATGCGGTCGAAGGTATTGGCGGGAATGGCGTTCGGCATGCTGGCGGTCGTCCTGACGGGCGCGCAATCGCAGCCGGTCACCGCACCGGCGGCACCGGCGGCAAATGCACAGGCCGCGGACGACAACGACCCGGTGCGGATGCTGGTCGGCAGACTCGATCTGGAAAAGTACAAGGCCACGATCAAAGGCCTGACGCAATTCGGCGATCGCCGCCAGGGAACCGACCGCAACCGCGCCGCCATCGACTGGATCGAGGCCCAGCTCAAGAGCTACGGCTGCACGAACACGGAACGCATCAAGTACGACTACCAGCCGCCAGCCGGGCGCGGCACGGGTGCAGGAGCAGCCGGACAGGCAGCGGGGGCCGGTGCTGGCCGGGGCACCGGACGAGGCGAAGGCGCGGCCGCAGCCGGCGGACAGCGTGGCGGCGGGCGCGGCCGCGCGGGTCAGGGCGGCAGCACCATCTTCGGCAATCGCGGGCGCACGGGCGTCAACAACGATCCCAACGCCCAGACCGACGCCAAGCTGCGCGAGCTCAACTCGCAGCCGAGCACACCTGGCCTGCGCGAGCAGGTCTACTGCACCAAGATCGGCTCGACCAGACCCGACGAGATGTACATCGTCGGCGGCCACATGGACGGCATCGGGTTCGGGGAAGCGGCCAACGACGACGGCTCCGGCACCGCTCTGGTGATGGAGCTGGCGCGCATCTTCAGCAACCCTGACGTGCAGACGGAGCGTTCGATCAGGTTCGCCCTCTGGAACAACGAGGAAACCGGGTTGAACGGCGCGCGCGCGTACGTCGACCAGCGCAAGGATCTGCAGGGCAAGGAAGACCCGCCAGGGTCGGGGCGCTATCCCGAGCCGAAATGGCTCGGCATGATCCAGCACGACATGATGATGTTCGACCACGGGATGCCAGGCCCCGACGGCAAGGTCAGCCCGGAGCAGCGGCCGGAAGCGGATGTGAACATCGAGTTCCAGTCGACCGCCAAGATGTCCGAGGCGGCACAGAAGCTCGCGTGGTTCTTCAAGGCGGCGAACGAGAAGTACGCCACCGACTATCCAGCCGCGGTCGGTCCGCACATGACCAACACCGACTCGACGCCGTTCATGGATCTCATCCCGGCGATCAGCCTGCGCGAGAACGAGCGCGGCGCCCAGGTCGGCGGCGGCTGGGACCCGCACTGGCATCAGGTCACCGACGTCTACGCCACGTTCTCCGACAAGGACTTCCGCCTCGGCCTGAACGCCGCCCAGACAACGCTGGCCGCCATCGCCCAGCTCACCGGCGCGACCGTCAAGAAATGACGATGGGGTCAGACCAGGGTCAGACCAGGGTCAGACCCCGTCCTGAATGGTAGACACGAGCGCAAATGTGAGACACGACACCGCCAGTCGGACGGCGCGCCGTAAGCTGTTGAAGTGGGCCGCGTCCAGCCCGCTGGCCCTGACGGGTGCGTTCGGCCTCTGGGGGAAACAGACACCCGCAGGCCAGCCCGTCATCACCAAGGCGGAAGACGCGCTCGATATCTTCGACTTCGAGGCGGCCGCCCGCGGGATACTGCCGCCCGCGCACTTTGGGTATCTCGCCACCGGCACCGACGGCGAAGACACGATACGCGCGAACCGGGATGCGTTCGGCCGGTATCAGTTGCGCGTCCGGCGGCTCGTCAACGTCGCCAAGCCCGATCTGTCGCTGAAGCTCTTCGGCGCGTCCTACGAGTCGCCGATCGTCCTCGCACCCGTCAGCAGCCAGCGCGCCTTTCACGCCGAAGGCGAGATCGCCGTCGCGAAGGCCGCGCGGGCGCACAAGCACCTGCAGATCCTGTCGACGTTGTCGTCGACGGCGGTTGAGGAGGTCAACACCGCGCGCGGCGAGCCAGTCTGGTTCCAGCTCTACCCCACCAACGACTGGAACGTGACGACGGCGATGGTCGGACGGGCCGAGAAGGCGGGCTGTTCCGTGCTCGTGCTGACGGTCGACAACCTCGGCAACAATCGCATCACGCAAAGACGACTGACGCGGCTCGACACGCGCACGTGTCAGGCCTGCCATGCCACGCCCCCGTCGACCGGGCGCTTCTTCGTCACGCGGCCGATATTCAGCGGCATCGACATGTCGCGCGCCGAGCGCATCTCCCCGCAAGACTGGAACTGGACGCATGTCGACCGGCTTCGGGCGCTGACGAAGATGAAGATCGTGCTCAAGGGCATCGTCACGGGCGCGGACGCCGAGTTGGCGCGCAAGCAAGGCGTCGACGGCCTCATCGTGTCGAATCACGGCGGGCGCTCGGAAGACAGCGGACGTGGGGCGATCGAGTGCGTGCGGGAAGTCGTCGAGGCCGCCGGAGCCATGCCGGTACTCGTCGACAGCGGCTTCCGGCGCGGTACGGATATCTTCAAGGCGCTGGCGCTCGGCGCAACCGCCGTCTGCGTCGGACGTCCGTACATCTGGGGGCTGGCGGCCTTCGGTCAGCCCGGTGTCGAGGAAGTGCTGATGATGCTGCGGCGCGAGCTCGAGCTCGTGATGCGTCAGGCAGGCACGGCGTCGCTCTCGGCCATCAACTCGGGTTACGTGATCGATCGCGGCCGCTGGTAGGTCTGGGCTTCGGTCGGCGTCACTCTTCGTCGAACTGACGGCGGGCCGCTTCGAGCTGCACGAGGTCGCGGCCGATCCTTACCGGCCGACCCATCATGCGCGTCCTACGGCAGGACGCCCAGCTCGTCCAGCGATTCGTCGAGCTCGCGGGCATCCCGATACACACGGAATGCCCCGGCGCGAATCAGCTCCTCGGCGCCGTAACCGCCGCTCAAGACCCCGACGCTGAGCATCCCCGCGCGGCGGGCGGCGAGCAGGTCCCAGACCGCGTCGCCGATGACGAAGCAGTCGCGAATCTCGACGCCCAGCCGCTCCTGACACGCCAGGAAGAGGTCGGGCTCGGGCTTGGCGCGCATGACGTCACCGCGCTCGATGACCACCGTCTCGGGTGGAATCTCGAGCATCTCGAGCGAGGGATTGATTTCGGGCCGCCGGCCCGACGTCGCTATCCCGTGTGAAATCCCAAGGTCGCGCAGCCGGCGGAGCAGGGCGACCGCTCCCGGCAGCGGCCGCGGACGAGGGAGCAGCGTCCGGTAGATCTCGCCGTGACGATGCTGCAGCGCGTTGGCGTGGTCGGGCTCGAGCGCCCGCCCAATCTCGCGCGCGATGGCGCGCGTAAAGAGACCGCCGCTCATCCCGATCCGGCGGTGCACACGCCAGCCGTCGATCGGCATGCCCGCCTCCGCCAGCGCCTGCTGCCAGGCGAAGACGTGGGCATACACCGTGTCGACCAGCGTGCCGTCGAGATCGAAGATCAATGCGCGCATCGCGACATCGTAGTGCGGAAATGAGGGGATCGGATCTCGGAGATCGGGGATCAGGGATCAAAAAGCCTAGAGCACTGGTCGAAGCCTTGCCTTGAGCCGTGAGCCTTGAGCCTAGAGCCCTGAGCCTGGCTCTTCAGCCTTCACCCCTGCAGATGCGCCCTTGCGCGTGGTCCCAGCGCCAGACCGGCTGCGTGCCCGTGAGGTGCACGCCGCCAAGCCAGCGATCGATCCCACAGAGCTCGACGCGATCGTCGTGACCGCCGACGACCGATCGGCCAGTGTCGGTCAGGGCGATCGTGCCGGCCGGCAGTCGTCCGGCCGCGCTCGACGTCAACGTCACCGCCACGAGCGCTGGCGTGGTCGATTTGAGTTCGGTCACGACCTGCCAGAACGACGAGTCGGCGATGTAGAAGGCGGTCTCGTCGTCGTGCATCCGCGGAAACGCCGTCCTGATATCGACGGGGGCTGACTGCGCCAGGCTCATCACGCGGCGCTCGGTTCGCGACAGGCCGTCGCGGGTCCACGGATAGTCTTCGAGGTGGCGCGCGAGCGCCGCGGCGAGAAACGGCAGCGCGGACGTGTCAGTCCGGAGCAGCGCGTCGAGCGACAGCGGGTTGTCGGCGCGGAAGGCGCCCCACGCACGCACGGCGAGATCGTACTGTCCGTCAGTGATTGGGCGCCGGGTGTCGAAGAGCGAGCCGAGCTCGGCGGGATGAGCTCGCCAAGCCCCTTGAAGCGCGGATGCCCCGGAAACGCGTCGACGCAGATCAGGCTCACGGGCTTGTGACCACGAACGCTCTGAGCGATCCGATCCAGCAACTGAATCAGGTTGAGCTGATCGAACAGATCGTGCTCGTACCAGAGGACGAGCTCGTCGTACGACGCGTGGTCGTCGACGAGCTGACGCCAACGCCGCAGTTCAGCGATCGTCTCCGCTGGATCGATTCTGGCGTCTCCGCCACTGGCGAGATGACGGGCACGAACCTCGAGCAACTGTTCATCGGCCAGGTGCCCGGGCACGGGACCTTCGTGCAGCGGATCCGCCCAGATTGATGTCCGGCCGGGAATCCCGGTCTGCTCGATGGTTTGCGTCGTCGACGTGCCGTTGGCAACGTGAAGGTACCGCGGCGATGTCGTGGTCATGGTCAGGACCCTTGGAGCCGAGCGCCGAATCAGCAGCGACATTATCCGGCACGGACAGCCCACCTTGACATACCAGGTCCGGCGTGGCTTAATGAAAATTGTCGTGTTCATGATCTCCACCAGCGCGTGTTGTTGTTGCCTCGGGGCAAAAGCCTCCGACGGCCGCGCTGCGTCTTCAAGGGTCGTGCCCGACTAGTTCAAGCACGCACAACTTTCAGCAGCTCAAAGGCCCGGAAGGCTTCACGCTTTCCGGGCCTTTTGCTTTTGGGGGCCGGTTTGCGTCGAGTCATCAGGGCAGGAAAGGTTCAGGCCATGGTTCGCAAACTGAGTGGATGGTGGATTCCCGTGCTGGCGTTCGCGGCAATCGCGAGTGTCGCCGCGGTTCGAGCCGCGTCGCCTGCTGGTGTGCCGACGCTCGCAGGGCGATGGGACGCGGCAGTAGTCGTCAACGGGGTCGAGATCCCGTTCGTCTTCGAGATCGACGGCGACGGGGCGGCCGTGAAGGGATCGTTCTTCAACGGCGAACGTCGAATCACCTCGACCGCGGGACGCATCGAAAACGGCGTGCTCCAATTGAGCTTCGATCAGTACGCGTCCCGGCTCGAGGCCGCCGAACGGGATGGAAGCCTGACCGGTGAGTACCGCCGCGGCACGCGTGCGCCTTACCCGTTCAAGGCCCGCCGCGCGTCGGACACGCCGGCGGCCCCGGCCGACGCGCCCTCGATCGACGGCACGTGGATTGTCGGCGCGAAAAGCAACAAGGGCGAAACGGCGTGGCGCTTCATCGTGCAACAGACCGGCGCCCAGGTCTCGGCGACGATTCTCCGCGTCGACGGTGACACGGGAACGCTGAGCGGCGGCTATCGCGATGGCCGATTCGTGCTCAGCCACTTCTCCGGCGCGCGGCCCCTGCTCCTCGAAGTTACGCCGCTCGCCGACGGTACGCTGACGCTGCGGCAGAATGCCAAGACCGAGCTCGTCGCCGTCCGCGCCGAGACCGCACGGGCCAGAGGACATCGGCGAGCCGACCGACCCGGCCGTCCACACGAGTGTGAAGGATCCGTCGGAGCCATTCCGCTTCAGCTTCCCCGATCTCGACGGGAAAGTCGTGTCGAATGACGACGCGCAGTTTCGCGGCAAGGTCGTGCTCGTCAACATCAGCGGCAGCTGGTGCCCGAACTGCCACGACGAAGCTCCGTTTCTGGCCGCGCTGCACCGCCGGTATCAGCCGGCAGGCCTCGAGGTCGTGACGCTCTCGTTCGAGGAGGCAGACCAGCTGGCGAACCCGACGCGGCTGCGCGCGTTCATCAATCAGTACGGCCTCGGCTACACCGTCCTCCTCGCTGGCGTCCCCGATGACGTCGAGGCCAAGGTGCCGCAGGCGGTCAACCTGAACGCGTTCCCGACGACGTTTCTCCTCGGCCGCGACGGCCGCGTGCGGGCCGTGCACACGGGCTTTCCCAGTCCGGGCAGCGGCGAGTTCTACTCGAAGGCCGAGCGGCACATCACGGAGCAAGTGGAGCGGCTCCTGGCGGAGCGCGCATCGGGCACGTTCTAGGGGTTCCTTGGCGCGATGGCGAAGTGGCTAACGCGGCGGCCTGCAAAGCCGCTATTCGAGGGTTCGAATCCCTCTCGCGCCTCCAGTAACCAACTGACAGTGACGCTCCCCTTGCGGGAATGACCCGCAAAGGTGTATCCCTGTTAGTAAAGTTGCCCCAATGACCACTCAAACCGCCGTCGTCCACTACGCGCTCGAGCCGCTCGCCGTCGAACTGCGCGAGGTCCCGATCCCACAGATTGGCGATGGCGAAGTGCTGCTCGAAGTGGGGGCGGTCTCGGTCTGTGGATCCGACGTGCACCAGTCGCGCAATACGCATTCGTGGCCGGTCAACATTCCGGTCACGCTCGGCCATGAGTTCAGCGGCACGGTAGCCCGTCTTGGCCGCGGCGTCGCCGGCTTCCGCGAAGGCGATCGCGTCGTCAGCGAGACGGCAGCTGAGATCTGCGGCACGTGCCTGCTGTGCCGTACCGGCCGCTACAACCTGTGCCCGGCGCGCAAGGGATTCGGCTATGGCGTCAACGGCGCGATGGCGCAGTTCGTCCGTGTGCCGGCGCGCTGCCTGCACCACATCCCGGACTCGCTGCCCTTCGACATCGCCTGCCTGGCCGAACCGCACGCGGTCGCGTATCAGGTGATGTGCGTCAACTCGAGAATTGCGCCCGGCGACTTCGTCGTCGTCATCGGCCCGGGCCCCATCGGCCTGCTGTGTACCCGGATGGCGGCGTTGTCGGGCGCGAGCACGCTCGTCGTCGTGGGCCTGACCGCAGACCGTCCGCGCCTCGAAGCCGCACGCCGCCTGGGCGCGACACACACCGTCGACATCGAAACCGAGAACCTCGAGGAGATCGTCAGGGACCTCTGCCCCATCGGCGCGGATCTCGTGTGCGACGCGTCCGGCGCCAGCTCGACGCTCGAGATCGCACTCCGGCTCACCAGGCCCGATGGCCAGGTCTCGAAGGTCGGGTGGTCACCGGACATCGTGACGACCAACGTAAACCCCCTCGTCATGGGCAACATCCGCCTGCAAGGGTCATTCAGCCACAACTACCCCGTCTGGGAGCGCGTCATCAAGCTGCTCGATCGTGGGGTCACGATGGCCGACAGCATCGTCGGGTTGCGAGCGCCCCTCGCCGGCTGGCGCGACGCGTTCGACTCGATGCACGACGGCCGGGTCATCAAATCGGTGCTTCTGCCGCGTGAGCGGTGAGGTAAGTTCACGATCAGGCCCCCCGCGCCGGGTCGTCGTGATCGGCGCGGGCGCGGCGGGCACGATGGCGGCGATCTTCGCCGCGGCTGCGGGCGTCGAGACCCTCCTCGTCGAGCGCACCGCCGACGGTGGACGCAAGATCCTCATCAGCGGCGGCGGCCGGTGCAACATCCTTCCAGCCCAACTCGACGAATCGCGCTTCGTCAGCGAGGCTCCCGCTCACCTCGTCCGCCGGGTCGTGCGGTCGTGGCCGCTGCGGGAGCAGGTCGCCTTCTTCGAGCGCGAGCTTGGATTGCCTCTCGTCGAAGAGGTGGAGTCGGCGAAGCTCTTTCCCGCGTCGCAGCGCGCGCGTGACGTGCGCGATCGCCTGCTGGATCTCGCACGCCGGCACGGCGCCCGGCTCGTGATGAACACGACCGTGACCGGATTCGCGCCCGACGAGGGCCGTTGGCGCATCGATATTCATGGCGCGGCGCCGCTCCATGCCGACGCGGTCGTGGTCGCCACGGGCGGACTGTCAGTGCCGAGCACAGGCAGCGACGGCACTGGACTCCGCATCGTCGAACACCTCGGCCATGCCGTGCGGCCGACGTATCCAGCGCTGACGCCCCTCGTCGCGCAACCGGCTCCGTTTGCCGTCCTGTCGGGGATCTCGCTGCCGGTGACGATCACCGCGCGCGCCGACGGCCTGTCGTCGACCGCCACCGGCGGTTTTCTCTTCACCCACCACGGCTACAGCGGTCCCGCGGTCCTCGACGTCTCGCATGTCGCGGTGCGCTCGAGGGCGGAAGCGATGGCTCACGCCGTGGTCACAGTTCGCTGGACGGCGCGCCACGAGGAGGACTGGACGGCACTCCTCAGGCCGCAGGGTTCGCGAACCGTGCTGACGGCAGTCAGCGGCGAGCTCCCGGCGCGTCTGGCGGAGGCCCTGATCGAAGCCGCCGGCGTCGATCCACGTCTGCCGCTCGCCCACCTCGGCCGTACCGACCGGCTACGTCTGGTCGAGACCTTGATGCGTGGCGTGCTGCCGTGGACCGGGGACGAAGGATACAAAAAGGCCGAGGTGACCGGGGGCGGGGTCAACCTCACCGAAATCGACCCGAGGACGATGGAAAGCCGCAAGCACAAGGGCCTCTTTCTCTGCGGGGAGCTGCTCGACGCGTTCGGGCCGATCGGCGGCTACAACTTCCTCTGGGCCTGGGCGACCGGCCGGGCGGCCGGGCTCGGCGCTTCTGCTACAATTAAGGGTTTGGCATGAGCTAACCGGCGGTTTCGGTCAGACTCGGTAAGGGAAGGCATCTTTGGCATGATTTCGGTCAGCGGCGTTTCGATGCGGTTCGGGTCGAAGATCCTGTTCGAGGAGGTCACGACGACGTTCTCGGCGGGGCGGCGCTATGGCCTCACGGGGCCGAACGGCGCGGGCAAATCCACGTTCATGAAGCTCCTGACGGGCGAGGCGCAGGCCCAGCGCGGTACGGTCAACCGGCCGCGCAAGCTCGGCGTACTGCGGCAGGATCAATACGCCTTCGACGAGTATCGGGTCATCGATACCGTCATCATGGGCAACGACCGGTTGTGGACGGCGCTCAAGGAACGGGACGCGCTCTACGAGAAGGCCGACATGACGCATGAGGACGGCATGCGTCTCGGCGAGCTCGAGGGCATCGTCGGCGAGGAGGATGGGTACTCGGCCGAAAGCGACGCCGCGGTGCTGCTGCAGGGGCTCGACATCCCCGACGAGCTGCACGAGCGAAAGATGGCGGAGCTCCAGGGCGGACAGAAAGTTCGCGTGCTCGTGGCGCAGGCGCTCTACGGCAGCCCGGAAGCACTGCTGCTCGACGAGCCGACGAACCACCTCGACCTCGACTCGATCCACTGGCTGCAGACGTTCCTCGAGCGCTATCAGGGAACGCTCATCGTGATCTCCCACGATCGGCATTTCCTGAACAAGGTCTGCACCCACATCGCCGACATCGACTACCAGACGATCATCACGTATACCGGCGGCTACGACGACATGGTGCTCGCCAAGACGCAGATCCGCTCGACGATCGAAGCCGACAACGCGCAGCGAGAAAAGAAGATTGCGCAGCTGAACGACTTCATCCAGCGGTTCGGCGCCGGCACACGGGCGAGCCAGGTGACGTCGCGCCGCAAGGAAGTCGAGCGGCTGCAGACGACCGAGCTCGCGCGCTCCAACATTCAGCGTCCCTACATCAAGTTCACGACCAAGCGCCCGTCGGGCAAGGTTCCGTTCGAGTGCAAGAGCCTGAACAAGGCGCACGGCGCGCTGAAAGTCATCAAGGACTTCAGCGCCATCGTCAACCGCGGCGAGAAGATCGTGCTGGTCGGCAGGAACGGTGTCGGCAAGACGACGATGCTCAAAGCCCTGCTCGCGGATGCGCCTGACCGGCCGGCGTCACCGGCGGATCTCGACAGCGGAACGATCCGCTGGGGCCACGAGGTCTCGATCGGCTATTTTCCGCAGGACCATACCGGCGCCATCGAGAAGGGGATGACCGCGGTCGAGTGGCTGCACCAGTTCGATCCCGATGCGTCGCGGCAGGAGATCCACGGCCTGCTCGGACAGATGCTCTTCAGCGGCGAAGAAGGACTCAAGCCGACCGAGGCGCTCTCGGGCGGCGAGACGGCACGGCTGCTCTTCTGCCGCATCATGCTGCTCAAGCCGAACGTCCTCATCCTCGATGAGCCGACGAACCATCTGGACCTCGAATCGATCAACGCCCTGAACGTCGCGCTGCAGAAGTTCGAGGGCACGGTCCTGCTCGTCACCCACGACCAGGACCTGCTCGAAGAAGTCGGCACGCGCGTCTGGCATTTCGAGCACGGCAAGATCGTGGACTTCAAGGGCACTTACGAGGAACTGACGGGCACGGCCGCGTCGTAGCCGGCTGCGCGTCTCGCGGGGAGATCATCATGGCTGCGGAAGTCTGTCAGCACCTCGATGCGATTACCGAGGTCAAGCACGCCAAGGCACGGCGCTGCGAGGAGTGCGTCAAGATCGGCGCCCGCTGGGTGCACCTCCGTACGTGCCAGTCATGCGGCGTCACCCATTGCTGCGACTCCTCGCCCAACCAGCACGCCACCAAGCACGCCCGCGCCAGCGGGCACCCCGTCGTAGCGTCCGCCGAGCCGGGCGAGCGTTGGCTGTACTGCTACCCGGACGATGAGATGGTGGAGTACCTGAGGTCAGGAGCTCACGGAAGACGACGCAACGCTGAACAAGAGGTCAAGAGATCACGAGACATTATTTGGGAACCCCCAAACAACTCCTGACTCTCTTGAGATCCTGTTATTTCGCGCGAAGGGTTACGACGTGAGCGCGACGCGGCGTTGCTGGTGATACTGCAGCAGCGTGTCGTTGGCGCTTGAAATCACCGCCAGCTCCCTGACCACGTCCGCGAGCCGCGGTCCCGGGATCATCAGGTACAGTTCCTCGTCGGCAAGATCGGTGTAGACGCGGTTGCCGATGCAGCCGGTGCTCATGACCGAGCCGTGGGCCATCGCGGCCGGCAGCGCCATGCACGTCGGCCGAGCCAAGCAGCGGCAGCGTGGAGGCGGCGCCGGCGCGCGCGGCCGCTTCCTGCAGCCGCATCAGCGGTCCTGGCATCCCGGCAGCGATAACGACGTCAGGCGCGACCGTGGCACTGCCGAGCGGCGCGTAGTAGATGAAGGCCGGCGACTGCGACAGGCGCGGAATCGACGGCACTTCCTCCATCTTCACGTACCCGATGCTCGTCATCAGCGACAACGCCTGTTCGAGCTCTGGGGCGCGCGCCGCAGGCAGGTCGATCGCGTGCGTGTAGCTGCCGATTGGACAGTTCAGGTGGTCGCCAGGCACCGTGTAGAAACCGTCGCCGGTCAGCGCCAGGCTCCAGAATGTGCAGCCTGACGGAACGGTACCGGAGAACTTCCGGACGCCCTGCGGAGCAGAAGAGAGATATGAGACCGCGATCAGACGAAGCGGACCGGCGGAGGCGATGATGGCATCTGAGAGGGCCGACGAGTCAGTGGACATGGTCTCTGACTACTCTACCCCGTTGTGGGGTGAGTGAGGCTATGGAGGTGGGCGGGCTCCCGCCCACCTCGTTGCCTTCTGAACTCACGCCCCGGGCATGGGCTCGTCAGCGCTGTCACCGTAGATCGCGGGCACCTTGGATCCCATCGCGCGCAGGTAGGCGGCCAGCTGACCGCGGTGATGCACGGAGTGGTTGTTGGCGAAGCCAAGGTAGGTCGCGTTGGGCATCTGCATGATGCCGAAAAAGTCCACCGTCGCCGCCAGCTTGTCGGCGGGCAGGGCGCGGATCCTGCCGAGTGCGGCGGGAAACTCCTTCTTGTAGTAGGCCACGATGTCGGCCACCGAGCCGAAGAGCGACTCGCGCTGCTTCGCAGCCGCCGGATCGAACGCGAAGTTGCCGGCGACGATGCTGTCGATGAACCAGATGTCGGAGGTCGCGATGTGCGTGGCGAGCTGCCACGCGGTGCGCGACTTCTCGTCGGGACGATAGGTGCGCTTGTCGTCTGGCACCGCCGCGAGGACTTTGCAAGTCGCCGAGAACTCCCCCTCCCAGAGCTTGCAGAGATACTGAGCGAGGAACTGTGCCTGAGCTTGATCCATGGAATCTCCTGTCGCTCGCGGAACAGCCGCGAGGCATCGGAGACAGTATCCAAGGGTGGCGGCGGCGTCAAATGCCGACCAGAGCCCAGGCTCTATTGCTGCCTCAGAGCCGTCATCGGGTCGCAGCGGGCGGCGCGGCGCGCCGACAGCCAGCAGGCACTGGCGGCCACGGCCATCAGGAGCGCCGGCACGCCGGCCAGAATCGCCACGTCGAGCGCCGCCCCCAGGATGATGAGTCCACTCAGCGCCACTGCCCACCCGGCGAGCGCCCCGACGCCGATCACCAGCAGACTCTCGCGCACGAAATGGCCGACGACCCCTCCCGGCGTGGCGCCGAGCGCGAGGCGCACGCCGATCTCGGTGGTGCGTTGCGAGACGGTGTAGGAGACCACGGCATAGATGCCGATCGCCGCGAGCATGAGCAGCATCGGGCCGAGCACGGAGAACATCCGTGCCGGGATGCGCCTGAACAAGAGGTTGGTTTCGACGTGGGTCGAGAGCGTCCTCACGTTGTAAATCGGCAACTCCGAATCGAGCTCGCGCACCGTGAGGCGCACGGCCGACGCCACCGCGGTGTCCTGGCCGGCGCGCGTCCGCAAGTGAATTTCACCAACGCGGGACGGCCCGTCACGGAACGAGAAGTAGATGATCGGCGTCGGCGGCTCGCCGAAGGCGTTGTAGAGCGAATTGCGTGCGACCCCGGAGATGAGGTACGACCGGCCACGCGCCTGGAGGCGGCGGCCAAGCGGTTCGAGTCTGGCCAGATAGCGGCGGACGAACTCCTCGTTCACGATCGCCTGTGCCGGCGACGTCGCGTCATCCAGCGCCACGAAGTCCTTGCCCGCGACGAGCGGGATGCCCATCACCGCGAAGTAGCCCGGCGTCACCGTGTTGGCCAGCGCCTGATCGAACCCGGCCTCGGTCCGTACCCAGCCATCGACGGCGAAGACGCGTGAGGGCAGGCCGTGGATGTCGAGCGGCACCGACGAAGCGATCGCTACACCCTCGACCGATGGCAGCGCGCGCAGCCGTTCGAGCAGCCGGGTCGCGAACGTGCGAGCGTAGCCTTCCCCGGTTGGACGGCCGGTGAGATCGTAAGCGGCGAGCAGCACGCCCTCGCGCCGGAAGCCGGTGTCGGTGTCGCGCGTGTCGAGGAAACTGCGCAGGAAGAGACCGGCCGCGACGAGGACGACGAGCGCGAGCGCCACCTGAATGGCCATGAGCGCGTTGCGCAGCCGGCTGCGGCCGCTCATGCCGGAGCCGGCTCGGAACGCGACCTGCGGGTCCAGCCGCGCCAGCTGCAGTGCCGGCGCCGAACCGAAGATCGCACCGCAGACGAGGCCCAGGATCACGGCGAACGCGAGGCCCGCCAGGTCGACGTGGGTCTCGAAGTTTATCGGCAGGCCGATGGTCAGCGGCACGGCCCCGAGCGCCCGGGTGCCCCACACGCCGACGGCGATGCCCAGGCCCGCTCCGGCGAGCGCGAGCATCAGGTTTTCGGTCAGCAGCAGGCGCACGATGCGCCACGACCCCGCACCGAGCGCCAGCCGCATGCACATCTCGCGTTGCCGCGCGCTGGCCCGCGCCAGCATCAGGTTGGCCGTGTTCCCGCACACGGCCACGAGCAGCAGCAGCATGATGCCCTGCAGAAACGCGAGTGCCGTAACCAGGAAGCGCTGCGGACCACGCGAGAATTGCCAGAACGGCAGCACTTCGCCCGGTGATGGTCGCGTTCGTCTCGGGGTACTCCCGTGACAACTGCCGCATCGCGGCGTCGACATCACTCTGTGCCTGCGCGCGCGACGTCCCTGGCGTGAGCAAGCCCGTCGCCGTATAGCCGCGACTGGCGCGCTGCTCCAACTCCCGCGATCCGTTGAGGAGCGCCGGCGCCATCGTCGCCGGCAGCCACAGGTCGAACTTCAGGCGGAGAACCGTGCCCTGGAATCCGCGCGGGGCAACGCCGACAATCGTGATCGTGCGGCTGTTGACGCGGATGGACTGGCCGATCGCCGCGTGGCGCGCCCGCGAAGCGGGACTGCCAGTACTCGTGCGAGATGACCGCGACCGGATCTCCGCCCGGCTTGGTCACCTCTTCGGGCCGGAAGAAGCGGCCCGCCGCGGGTCGCAGCCCGAGCGCGTCGAAGTAGTTGCCCGAGACCAGCAACCCATAGGCCCGCTCCACCTGGCCGGGTTCACCGACGTAGAGCGACGTCATCCGGAACGCCAGCAGGTCACGGAACGTGCGCAGGCGCGCCCGCAAATCCTGGTACTCCTGCCAGGACGTACCGGGGTTCATTCCCGTTTCGCTGCGAGGCTCCACGAGATGGAAGCTCGCCGCGTTGGCGACGCCGGGGATGGGCTGAAAGACTACGGCCTGCATCCAAGAGAAGATGACGACGTTGACGCCGATCCCGACGCCGAGCGAGAGGACGACCACGAGCGCGATGCCGGGCATCCGCGCAATCATCCGCCACGCGTGCCGGACGTCCCTGCCAGCCGCTTCGAGCCAGGACAATGGTGTCAACCTACTTCGCGGGCGCGCGCCGCGCGGTCCACGTCATGTCACCCATCTGACTCGACAGGTATCCGTCCAGCGTCCCGTCGTCTTTCAACTTCGCCGTCATCGTGATCTTGGAGTCCCCGCCGCCAGGCGTGGCGAGGGTAAGGGTGCCCTCCGCGAACTCACCCTGGACCTGAAGATCGTCGCCGTGCGGGGTCGCGAATGTTCCTGAGACCTGCTTGCCCTTCTGCTCGAGCGCCAGGCCCATGGTCGCATCGCCGTGCGGTCCGCCTTTGACGCTCATCGTCCATCGTCCGGCAATGCCCGGAGCGGCCTTCTGATCGGTCTTCTTGTCCTGGACGGTGTGCGCGTGCTGTCCACCGGCCGGCATGCTACCCGACAACGCGAAGGCGACTAAGAGCGCGACAGTGTTCGTGGTCATGAGTGTTCTCCTCAGTGTCCGTGCATTCTCTGGAACCAGTCCCCGAGCGCTCCGCCGCCCTGTCCGCGGATGGCGATGGCGGCAAGCACGAGCAGGGCGGCTGTAACAACGACGATGGTGAGAGTTCGTCTGGTCATGGCTGGCCTCGGCAGATGGTCGCAAGAGCGTATCGGTCAGCCCCTGAATGGCGCGTGAATGTGGCGTTCAGGTACCGTTCAGGTTCGGTTGCGCTATAACGGTCAGGTGCGGGTGCTCGTAGTCGAGGATGAGGCACGATTGTCGCGGCAGTTGGCCACCGCCCTTGGCGAGGCTGGGTACGCAGTCGATTGCGCCGGCGACGGCGAGCGCGCCGATTTCCTCGGGAGGACCGAGCGCTACGATGCCGTGGTCCTCGACCTCGGCCTGCCCAAGGTGGATGGGCTCACGGTCCTGAGACGGTGGCGCGAGGAAGGCCTGGCAATGCCCGTGCTGCTGCTGACCGCCCGCGGCAGCTGGCACGAGAAGGTGCAGGGGATCGATGGAGGGGCGGACGACTACGTCGCCAAGCCCTTTCGCATGGAAGAGGTCCTCGCGCGTCTCCGCGCGCTCATCCGGAGGGCCAGTGGGCAGTTCGCACCCGAGCTGCGCTGCGGGGCGATCGCGCTCGATCCCCGCGCCGCGCGCGTCACCCGGAACGGGACGCCGGTCAAGCTGACGAGCCACGAGTTCCGTGTGCTGTCCTACCTCATGCACCACCGCGGGCGGCTCGTGTCGCAGGGCGAGCTCACCGAGCACATCTACTCGCAGGGCTTCGATCGCGACTCGAACACCGTCGAAGTCTTCATCGCCCGGCTGCGGCGCAAGCTCGGCGCCTCCTTCATCGAGACCGTCCGAGGGATGGGCTACCGCATCGGGGAGGATGCCCGATGACGCCTGGCGTCTCGCTCCGCACCAAAGTACCTCTTCGGGGCCGTCCTCTGGACCGCGGGCTTGTTCGCCGCGGCCAGCGTGTTCCTGACCCAGATCATGTTTCACCACCCGGAAGCGCCGAGGTTCTTTCACAACCTCTTCGCGCATGCGACGACGTGGTCCGCGATTGCGATCGTCTGCATGATCGTGGGTCTCGTTCAGGTGCGCAGCGGCTTGTCGGCCATCGATCGCCTGCGTCTGCGACTGGCCGCCGTACATCAAGGCAAGGAACGCATCGTCGACGGGGCCTACCCAGCCGAGGTGCAGCCGCTCGTCGACGACCTCAACCTGCTGCTCGATCACCGCGAGCAGACGGTCAAGCGCGCGGTGGCGCGAGCCGGAGACCTCGCGCACGGCCTGAAGACTCCGCTCGCCATCCTGTCGCACGAAGCCGAGCGCGCTCGCGCCGCGGGGCAGCACGATCTCGCCGACGCGGTCGGCGAACAGGTGAAGCGGATGCAGCGTCAGGTCGAGTCGCACCTCGCGCATGCGCGCGCCGCTGCCTCGGGCGCCACGCCCGGGGCACGATGTCAGGTCGCCGAGTCTGCCGAGGGGCTGGCGCGAACGATGCTCAGGCTCCACGCCGATCGCGGGCTCGCCATCGACGTCCAGGTGCCCGACGAGCATGCGGTCCGCTGCCAGCGCGAAGACCTCGATGAGATACTCGGCAATCTCCTCGACAACGCCTGCAAGTGGGGACGGACACGCGTGACGATCGCATCCGCTGCGAGCGCAGGGGCGATCGTGATTACGGTTGACGACGACGGGCCAGGACTCGAGCCGTCGATGCGGGAGGCCGTTCTTCAGCGTGGCGTGCGCGCGGATGAAGCGGCTCCGGGCTCAGGTTTCGGGCTCGCCATCGTCCGCGATCTCGCCGAGCTCTACGGCGGCGCTATCGGCTTGAGCCGATCGCCAGACGGCGGCGTGCGCGCGCAGCTCACGCTCCCCGCGGCTCCCTGAGCTAGTAGGATGGAGACTCGGCCGGCGGCGACCCCGAAGTGTCAGCAACGGAAGGAGCACCGATGACCGCGTTCACGCGGCGTGAGTTCGCGCACACGCTTGCCAGCGGGATGACGATGTCGCGCCGCGGCGTGCTGCAGGTGCTTCCGGCCAGCGTCCCGGGATCGCTCACGGATGTACCCGGCATCAAAGTCGGGCACTTCACCGACACGCGCCGGCCGACTGGGTGCACGGCCATCCTCTTCGACAACGCCGCTGCGGCGGGTGTGGACTACAACGGATCCGCGCCGGGCGAGTCGCAGGTCGTCATGCTCCAGCCGGTCAGCCCGGTCGAACGCATTCATGGCCTCTTCCTGACTGGAGGCGGTGTCCTCGCGCTGCCAGCGTCTGGAGGGGTCCTGCGTTATCTCGAGGAGCGCAAAATCGGATTCGATTGGGGGACGCCGGACCTGCGGATTCCCATTGTCGTCTCGGCGGTGATCGACGACCTGGCTGTCGGCAATCCCCGCATCCGCCCCGACGGTGAGGCCGCGTACAAGGCTTGTGCCGCGGCGACGGCGGGGCCCGTGGCGGAGGGCAACGTCGGCGCCGGCGCGGGCGCAACGGTCGGCAAGATGCATCGCGGCCGAGGCGCCAGCGGGATGAAGGGAGGGCTCGGCACGGCGAGCCTGAAGCTGGGCGACGTCGTGCTCGGCGCGCTCGCCGTCGTCAATGCTGCCGGGGACGTGCTCGACTGGCGCAGTGGCCGGATCGTCGCCGGCGCCCGCCGGCCGGATGGCACCTTCGCCGACAGTGTCGACGTGATGCGCGGCATCGTGCTGCGGACGCCTGGCGCTCCGCTCGAGGATGCGGCGCTCCGCAGCACGACGCTCGCCGTCGTGGCGACGAACGTCGAACTGACGAAAACCGCGCTGACCAAGCTCGCCATGATGGCCAACTGCGGCGCGGCCCGTGCCATTCGTCCGTATCACACGACCGGCGATGGCGACCAGCTCTTCGCCGTCTCGACGGCGAAGGTGCAGCGGTCGGATATTCCGTTGACCGTCCTCGGATCGCTCGCCGCCGATCTCATCGCCGAGGCAATCGTGCGCGGAGTGCGGGCAGCCACGAGCGTCGAGGGCTGGCCGGCCGTGCGAGATCGGTGAGTAGCGAACACAGCCGAAACGTCAGTTCCACCAGAACCTCGGCGCCGGCCGCTTCGTGGCCCCGACTTCGGCGAGCGTCTTGCCGTCGTAGAGCCGGCCGTTCATCATCACCATGCCGATCGACTCGGAGTTCCGGATGTTCTCGAGCGGGTTGCGATCGAGAACGATGAGATCCGCGAGCTTGCCCTTTTCGAGCGAGCCGATGTCGCCGTCGAGTCCGAGATAGCGCGCGCCGGCGATGGTGGCGGCCCGGAGTGACTCCATCGGCGTCATCCCGCCCTGCTGCAGCATCCAGAGTTCCCAGTGCGCGCCGAGGCCCTGTAACTGACCGTGCGCGCCCAGCTGCACGCTGCCGCCGGCGTCGGCGATCTGTTTCGCGCCGCGGGCGATGAGCACGTGGTTGAAGTCGGTCTCCGGCGCCATCACGCGGCGCCTGGAGCGCGCGTCGATCACCTCGCGCGGTATGAATGTCAGCAGGCGTTCGTTCTCCCACACGTTGGTGTGCTGATACCAGTAGTACTCGCCAGAAAGCCCCCCATAGCCGACGATGAGGGTCGGTGTATAGCCAACCGAGCTCTTGGCAAAGAGCTCGACCGTATCCTTGTACAGCCGCGGCACGGGCAGCGAGTGCTCAACGCCGGTGTGGCCGTCGAGGACATGCGTCTGGTTCATGTAAAGCAACGATCCGCCTTCCGGCACATCGAGAATCTCGAGCTCGCGCGATGCCTTGACGATCATCTGGCGCGCGTCGCGGCGCTGCTGGTTGTAGCTCTTGACGCTGATCGCGCCGAGCGCCTTCTGCCGCCTGACGTGCGAGAGCGCGTCTTCGTAGTTCTCGACCACCGCCTTGAACGGCGTCTCGGCGCCGTAAAGAACTGTCCCGGTCGAGTACACGCGCGGTCCGACCTTCGCGCCCGCTCGCACGAGCTCGGCGTTGGTGAACACCGTCTCGCTGTCGTTCGATGGGTCGTGTGACGTCGTGACGCCAAACGCCAGGTTCGCCGCCAGCGGCCAACTCGTCTGCCCGATGAGCCCACTCGATTCGCCGCCGAGATGCCCGTGCACGTCGATGATCCCCGGCATGATCGTCTTGCCTTTGACGTCGACCCGCGTCGCGCCGGCTGGCACCGTCACCGAGGACGACGGACCGATGGCGCTGATGCGGTTGCCCTCGACGACGACCGTGGCGTTCTCGATCACGCCTGGCGTCCCTTGAATGGGACCAGCCGCAGATTCGCCATCGTGATGACGCGGGCGCCGACGAGCGCGACCACGCCTTGCGGCTGATCGCTCTTCACCGTGAAGCCGATCGGGATGCCCTTGGCTTCGGGCTCGGCGGCCTTGGCCTGACCGCCGGCAACGAACGCGAACGAGCTGGCCAGCTCACGGGTGAAGAGCTCCGGGCCGAGCGCCCAATGCAGCCGGCGGCTGTCGCCCGACCAGTGAAGGTAGAAGCCCGCGTCGCGCGACACGCGCTGCACCGGATAGGTCTGGGCCGCCGGGCCAACGTCGACTGGACGGCCAGTGCGCGGGAACGCGGCGACATACGTCCGGAATCGTTCCTCGAACGCCACCCACCGACCATCGGGCGACGGGACGATCTGGGTGGCGTTGTCGCTGCGCACGTGCTCGATCTCATCGCGGCCGGGCAGCGGCGACGCCGCGGTCGGTACGCCGACACTCAGCAGCGTGTACTTCTCGTTGCGGACCTCGCGCACGTAGATGCGCGCGCCGGTGTGATCGAACTCCGGATCCGATCCGCTTTCGCGCGCGAGGAGCGGCGTGCCGCCGGCCGCCGGCACGACATAGATCCCGGCCTCCCCAGAGTAATAGGGCCCGCGGACGGAATCCCCGCCGGCGTGACGAAACACGACCAGCTTGCCATCGGGCGAAAAGGAGGGCTGCACGTAGTGACCCGGCTGCGCGACGACGTCCCGTCCGCCGGAGCCGTCTGGCCGAATCGCGCGTACACGTCCGAAGTCGGTGTCGTTCCAGGTGGTGTAGACGATCCACTGGCCATCGCGCGAGAACGAGGGGAAGAACTCGTAAGTGTCCTTCCCGCCGGAGGCGGGCGTCGTCAGGCGCTTCGGCTCACCTGATGGCAGCGTGCGCGTGTACAAATGCCCCAGGGCGCTGTAGACCACGAGCTTGCCATCGGGAGACACGCGAACATCGCGCAGCATCCTGACCGGGAAGTCTGGCGGGTGCACGGCGCGAGGCGTGCGCACGCCGGCGTTGAGCGTCTGCTCGACGCGCGCCTGGAACGGGATCGGCTGCCCCTTGCCGCTCGTGACGTCGACGCGCCAGAGCTTTCCCTCGCCCCAGATCACGATCGCCTTGCCGTCGGGGGTCCAGGCGTACTGCGGGTAGAGTCCGTGAATCGCCCAGGCCTCCTGCAGATCCTTGTCGATGTTGCCAAAGACCTGACGATCGCGCCCGGATTCGAGATCGCGGACGTAGAGATAGCTCTGGAGACGCACGCGCCGCACGTAGGCGAGCGACTTGCCGTCGGGGGAGACCTGCGGCGCCACCGAACCACCCTGCACGCTGACGGCGCGGCGCTCGCGGCCAGTCACCAGATCGCGCCGCAGGATCGCGTAGATCGTCCCGTTGGGATCCTTGTTGTACTCGAACGTCTGACCGGGCGTGACGTCCTTGCTGTAAAAGAGCGTGCTGCCATCGGGCGAGATGTCTGGTTCGCCGGCATCCTTCTGCCAGCCGTTGCGTTCGGTGACCTGCAGGCCGTCGCCAGGTCCGGCCGTGTGGTACATCCAGATCTCGCCGGCGCCGAGCGAGCGCTCCTTGACGAAGTGCCGCCGCGCGTAGATGTAGGCGCCGTCGGGCGACCACGTGGGGCTGTTGACGAACCAGCGCCGCTCGCGCGAGATCTGCCGCGCGTCCTTGCCGTCGAGATCGATCGTCCAGATGTTCCACAGGCCGTCGCGATCGCTGGCGATGGCGATGCGCTTGCCGTCGGGGCTGAAGCGCGGCTGCATGTCGAAGACCGCGCCGCTCGTCAGGCGCCGCGCCGGTGACGAACTGCCGGATATCGGGAGCAGGTAGATGTCGCCGAGCAGGTCGAACACCACCTGCGTCCCATCGGGACTGACATCGACGTTCATCCACGTGCCCTCATTGGTATCGAAGGCGAGCGCCGTCGTGGGCCCGAGGGGGTCGGCGACCTCCCATTTTTTCGGCTCCTGCCAGGCGGCCAGGCTGCTCCCGGCCCAGGCGGCAGCCATGCCGCTGCCACACACGACGAGTGCGATCAGATACCTGCGCGTCATCTCGAATGTTTCTCCTTGGTCCATCATGCTACTGCGAAGCGGCCGGATATACTGCGCGCATGACCGCCACTGGTACCGCGCACAAGTCGATCGGCCGTCGCCTCCTCCGCTGGACGTCGTGGCTGGCCGCGGCTGCCGTCCTCATCGTCGCTACCGTCGTCGTGGGCGCGGCCGTGGACGCCCGCCACCGCCTGCCCGATCTTCAGCCGTGGCACCGCAACGCCCCCGCGAGCGAGATTCGCGCCGCCGACATCGACGACCGGTTCACGCTCGCCGACTACCTCGAACGGGAGGGGCGCACGTTCGACGAGGTCCGAACGCGCGTCGAGGATGTGCTACCCGCAGCGGGAGAGTACGTCGCGAATCGCTACGTCCGCGCCAGCCGCTCGAGCCCTTCACGGCTCGATCGCGACTACAACCGGACGTTCGAGGTCGAGCCGGACACGCTTCGTGGCGGGGCGCTCCTCATCCACGGCCTGACCGACTCGCCGTACTCGATGAAGACGATCGCCGAGCACCTCAAGGGTCTCGGCTACTATTCGCTCGCGCTTCGGATGCCCGGACACGGCACCGTGCCGGCCGGGCTCGTCACGAGCGGGGCGCAGGATTGGCATGCGGCCGTCAGGCTCGGCGTGCGTCACGTCCGGGCCCGGATCGGCGCCGGACTGCCGCTCGTGCTCGTCGGCTACTCGAACGGCGGTGCGCTCGTGACGCGCTATACGCTCGACGCGCTCGACGATCCGTCGCTGGCAAAACCCAATCGCCTCGTGCTCGTCTCGCCGATGATCGGCGTCACGCCGATGGCGCGGCTGGCGAGCGTCATCAGCGCCCTTGGCTTCATCCCCTACTTCGAAAAGGCCCGCTGGCTCGACGTCGTCCCCGAATACAACCCGTTCAAGTACAACTCCTTTCCCGCCAACGCCGGGCGCCAGACCTACGACATCACGCGCGACTTGCAGCAGCGAATCGTGCGGGCAGGCGCCGACGGACGCCTGGCGCAGTTTCCGCCGGTGCTGACGTTCCAGTCGCTCGTCGACGCTACTGTCAGCACGCCGGCCATCATCGGCAACCTCTACGATCGCCTGCCGAAGAACGGCAGCGCGCTCGTGCTCTTCGACTTCAACCGCCACGCGAGACTCGACGCCTTCATCCGGCCGGAGGATCACACACTGATTGCGCGGTTGTTCGAGCGGCGGCCGCGGGACTATCGGGTCACGCTGGTGACGAATGCCCGCGCCGACACGCTCGAGGTCGCCGCCCGTGATGTGGCACCAGGATCGACGACTCCGGTGGACTCGCCGCTCGGACTCGAATGGTCGCGGGATCTGTTCTCGCTCTCGCACGTCGCGCTGCCGTTCGCCCAGAGCGATCCGGTGTACGGAAGTCTGGCCGTCGAAGGCACCACCGGGCCCGTGGCCCTCGGGCTCCTCAGCCCGCGCGGCGAGCGCTCGGTGCTGACGGTTCCCGTCGACGTGCTGATGCGCGTGACGTCGAACCCGTTCTTCCCGTATCTGACGGAGCGCTTGTCGGGGTGGGTGAATGCCGGTCAGTGACGGTTCATTACTGACTTGAGGCTTTGACCGCGGTGAAAAGCTTTGTGACCAACGTGGATGAACGCCGGCAAACGAAAAGCCATCCCCCGGCCTCACATCTCTTTGAGGTACTCGTGCACGAACTGTATCGCCATCGATCCTTCGCCGACGGCCGATGCCACGCGCTTGACGGAACTGGCGCGGACATCCCCGGCGGCGAACACGCCGCGCCGGCTGGTCTCGAGTAGAAATGGCTCGCGCTTCGTGGCGCCGTCGGACAGTTGTTCGACGGCCGGACCGGTTCGAACGAAGCCCTTGGCGTCGGTCTCGATGTCTTCAGGGAGCCAGTCGGTCCGCGGCACGGCGCCAATGAAGCTGAAGAGCGCGGCGATCTGCAGCGTGCGGCCCTCGTTCGTTATGCGGTTGACGACGTCGATCGTGGACAAGTGACCGTCGCCGAGCATGCGCTCCACGGAAGTGTTGAGCAGTATCTCGATGTTCGGCGTCTGCTCGATTCGCCGCGCGAGGTACGTCGACATCTGTCGGAATAGATCGTCGCCACGAACGAGAAGGTAGACCTGGCTCGCCTGCCCGGCGAGAAACACAGCCGCCTGGCCGGCGGAGTTGCCGCCGCCGACGACGACCACGTTGGCCCCGCGGCACTGCTGGACTTCGTTCTGCGTGGCGGCGTAGAAAACGCCGCTCCCCTCGAAGCGGGCGCACCCTTCGACCTCGAGCCGGCGATAGTCCGCACCGGTCGCCACAAGGAGGCACTTCGTCACCAGCGACTCGCCGCCCTCTAGGCCGACGACCGAGTAGCCGCCGTTGAACGTCACGCCGGTGACCTGGGCGGGAACCGACAGGACGGCGCCGAACTTGTTCGCCTGCAGCACGGCGCGTTCGGCGAGGTCGCTCCCGGTCAGGCCCATCGGAAAGCCGAGGTAGTTCTCGATTCGCATGCTGCTGCCCGCCTGACCGCCAGGCGCCGTGCGCTCGAGGACGACGGTATTCAGTCCTTCGGAGGCGCCGTAGACGGCCGCGGCAAGACCCGCCGGTCCGGCGCCGACGACGGCGAGGTCGTAGACCGTGCGCTCGAAAATCTTGCGGATGCCGACGGCATCAGCGAGATCACGATTCGACGGATTGCGAAGCATGTGCTGTGGGCAGACGACGATCGGCGTTTCGGCTTCGGTGACGCCGAAGTGCTTGAGGAGTTGATCGACGTCGGGATTGGCCTCGAGGTCGGTCCAGGTGAAGAGCACCAGGTTCTTGGCCAGGAAGTCTCGGATGCGGAACGTATCGGGCGAGTAGCGGGAGCCGATGACGCGGAGGCCCGTGAACGTGCCGGACTCGCGCACGAGCTGACGACGGGCCATGAAGGCCCGCAGGATGATGTCGCCGAGATCCGGGCACTGGTTGATGACCTGCTTGATGAGCGCGCCCGAGATGGCGTAAACCTCGCAATCGCTCAGTGCCACGGCGGTGAAGATCGCCGGCGTCCCGGTCAGATGCGAGACGTCGCCGGTGAACTCGCCGCGGCTGTGGATGGCAATCGTCTTCGGCGTGTCGCCCGTCTGATCGAGTATCTCGATCTCCCCTGACCGCACTACGAAGAACTTGAAGTCGCGGTCGCCGAAGTGGACGAGCACGTCGCCGGCAGCATAGGTCACGAGCGAGGCGGCGGTGCAGCTGCCGAGCTGGGCGATCTGGACGTCGGTGAGGGTCGGAAAGGCGATCTCGTGCAGCTCAAAGTTGGCCATGATTCTGGAATACAACCTACCTCAGAACAGCGCCCGGTGGACTCCCACGATCGGGGTAGAGCGCTGGCGGATTGGCCACCCGCGGAATGGGTGGTGGATGGCCGGCGCTGCCGTGGACTAAAATTGGGGGGTTATGGCCAGCCTGTTAGAAGCGATCGAGATCAAGCGCAAGATGTTCTTCGAGTTCGAGGACGCGCCCTATCACTGCATTGACGTCGAGGTCTCCAAGCCGACGGCGCGCGGCGGGCAGACGCTCGTTCGCCTCAAGATGCGCAACCTCCTGACCCGCGCCGTGTTCGACAAGACCTTCAAGGCCGGAGAGAAGTTCAAGGAGCCAGACCTCGCCACGGTCGACGCAACGTTCCTCTACTCGGGCGGCGACGGCTATCACTTCATGGATCAGGAGACGTTCGAGACGGTCACCCTGAACGCCGGCATGGTCGGTGAGGACCGGCTCCTGCTCGTCGACAACGTGCTCGTGCAGATTCAGAAGTACAACGGGAACGCCATCGGCCTCCAGTTTCCGCCCCATGTCCTGCTGACCGTCACCTCATCCGAGCCCGGCGCGCGCGGCGACACGGCGAGCGGCAGCGTCACCAAGCTCGCCACGCTCGAGACCGGCCTCCAGATTCGTGTCCCGCTCTTCATCAAGGACGGCGAGAAGGTCAAGGTTCACACCGAGACGCGCGAGTTCGCCGGTCGGGCGTAAACCGCCGGCACTCGGCAGCCGCAGTCGGGGGCTCCTCCCGCCCGCTCGTCAGCCAGGTTCGCCGCCACACTCGAGGCCGGCGGCGTTCAGTTGCCATTGTACTAATACACTAGTATAATCATCCACGTGGACATCGTCTCGATCGACCCGCGCGATGCGACGCCGATCTACGCGCAGCTCGAGCGCGGGCTGCGCGCGGCCATCGCCACGAGTCGATTGCGCCCCGGCGATCAGCTGCCGACGGTGCGCCAGCTCGCGGTCGAGCTGCGGGTCAACGCCAACACCGTGGCGCGCGTCTACGGCGAGCTCGAGCGCGCCGGGGTCATCGAGACCCGCCGCGGCGTCGGCTCCTTCGTCAGTGCGACACCCACTCAGGCGCACCCGCCGCGCGAACGCGACCGCAGGCTGCGCGCGTTCGTCACGCGCGTCCTGGCCGACGCCGACGCCGCCGGATTCTCGTTCGAGGATCTCGTCACCGCTCTCGAGGCGCACAAGAGAGACGTTCACAAAAGAGGAGAAGCCTGATGGCTCCCGTTATCTTCGCTGGTTCGGATGGATCCGGGGTCAGCGTTCCGCGGGTCAACTTCGTGGCGATCGCGATCCTGCTCGGCGCGGCGGCCGCGGCCGTGTTCGCGTGGCAATCAACCGGCAGCCCGCTGGCGCCGGTTGCGATACTCGCGCTCGGACTCGTGCTGATGCAGGCGCCGCGAGTCGCGCAGCAGTGGGAGCGCGCGGTCGTCCTCAGGCTCGGCCGCTTCGTCGGCCTGCGCGGCCCCGGCCTCTTCTGGGTGGTGCCGTTTGTCGACCGCGTGACCTCCTGGATCGATCAGCGCACCATTACCACCAGCTTCGCCGCCGAGCAGACGCTCACCTCCGACACCGTCCCGGTGAACGTCGACGCCGTGCTCTTCTGGATGGTCCACGACGTGCAGCGCGCCGCCCTGGAAGTCCAGGACTACTCCCAGGCCGTGAGCTGGGCAGCCCAGACCGCACTGCGCGACATCATCGGCCGCACGACGCTCGCCGACCTTCTCCGTGGCCGGGAGGAGATCGAGGGCGAGCTGCAACGCCTCATCGACCAGCGATCGAATCCCTGGGGCGTCACCGTGTCATCGGTCGAAATGCGGGACATCGTCATCCCCGGCGCGCTGCAGGATGCGATGTCGCGGCAAGCGCAGGCCGAGCGAGAGAAGCAGGCGCGCATCATCCTCGGCCAGGCCGAGATGGAGATCGCGCATTCCTTCCAGGAAGCCGCGAAGTCGTACCACGACAATCCGACGGCGCTCCATCTGCGCGCGATGAACATGCTCTACGAGGGGCTGAAGGAGAAGGGCGCGCTCATGCTGATTCCGAGCAGCGCCGTCGAGTCGATGGGCATGGGCGGGATGCTCGGCGCGGCGGCGATGCGGCAGGCGACGCTCACCGGCGGCAATGACCCGGCGAAGAAGCCGGAGTAGCGCCCGCGGACACCACGGCTCACGACCACGGACGACACGGAGAACACGGTAGGCACCGCCGCTTAGGACGGACACGTTCTAGTCAAGGAGAGACATCATGGACACCAAGTCGCCTGACCTCATGTCGCTGCGCGTGAAGCTGATGCTGGCCATTCTCGGCGCGTTCCTGCTCCTCGTCGGCTTTTATCGCTGGTTCAACGTCGGCTGACGAGCGGTGGACGAACGTCAGAGCAGTCACCTGTCTCATGAAAGCCGAACCACACTGAACGCGCCGACGGCCAGGGGTCACGATGAACACGATGACGCGATGAACACGAAGAACACCCTTCTGAGGACCATCGTGACCTCCGTGTCGTCGTGGGCATCGTGTGGCAACGTCGTGACACCAATGATGCGACGGGTTCTAGAATGAGCACTCGTCTGACAACCGCCGATTGAGAAGCGATTATCGATGAATGCTCGCACCCGGGGCTCGGTCACAGGCCTGCTCGCTCTCGTCTGTCTCGCCATCTCGTCGTCCACGGACGCTCGGCAGGCGCTGAGCGTCGAGAACGCCATCCGGCTGCGGGTCGAACAGGCCCGCCTGCAACCGGCGGTGGGCGTGCGTGGCGCGCGCTTGCTGCAGGCGCAGGCCGTCGCGCGCTTCTTCGAGGCGCGCGCGTTCGCGCCCGCGTGGCGGTTGCCTGCCGGTGCCGAGCAGGTGATCGTCGCCATCCGCACCATCGACCAGGATGGCCTGACGCCAGCCGATTACCATCTGGCGGCCATCACGGCGGCGCTCGACGCGTATCACAAGGCGCCGTCGAGTGACGTGGCGGCCGATCTCCAGGTGCTCGTCGCCGACGCCGCGGCCGCCCTCGTCGACCACGTGCGCTACGGGCGCGTGCGGCCGGCGTCGCTCGACAAGCGATGGAACGTCGATCCACGCGCCGGAGCGCCGGCGCTCGACATCGCGCTCGACGAGCTGGCGCGGGCACCGGGACTCGACACCGGCATCGAGGCGCAGAAGCCGGCACACTTCATCTACGTCGGCCTGAAACAGGCGCTGGCGCGGATGCGGACGGTGGTCCAAGCGGGAGGATGGCCGGCCGTCACGCCCGGTCCAGCGATCAAGCCCGGAGCCACCGACCCTCGCGTCGCCCTCGTCAGGAAGCGGCTCCTCGTCACGGGCGAGCTGGCGGCGACGACCGCGAGCGGCGACACCATCTACGGCGACGATCTGCAGACCGCGGTCAAGGCTTTCCAGGCGCATCACCGGCTGACCGACGACGGGGTCATCGGGAAGGCGACGGTCGAAGCGATGAACATCACGGCCCAGATGCGGGTGCAGCAACTGCGGGTGAATCTCGAGCGCGCGCGCTGGGTGGTGGGAGGCGTCGGCAGCTTGAGCGACTCGTTCGTGCTCGTCAATCTTCCGGCGTTCAAGGTCTACCTGATTCGCGATCGGAAGAACGTCTGGGAAGGGCGGACGCAGATTGGGCGCGAGGCGCGGCAGACGCCGACGTTCCGCGCCGACATGAAATACCTGGTGCTCAATCCGGACTGGACCGTGCCGCCGACGATCCTCGCCCAGGACGTGCTGGCGGGCATGCGCAAAGGTGAGGACACGATTACGCGCAAGCGATTGACGATTCTGGATGCGCAGGGCCGCGCCGTCGATCCGTCCACGATCGACTGGCAGGCGGCCACGCCCGGTAACTTCCGTTACACCCTGCGTCAGCCGCCCGGACCCGACAACGCGCTCGGGCGGGTCAAGTTCATCTTCCCCAACACGCACGCGATCTTCCTGCACGACACGCCGAGCCGCGAGCTGTTCGTCTCCGACCTGCGGACGTTCAGCTCGGGCTGCATCCGCGTCGAACACCCGCTCGACCTCGCCGCCGTCCTGCTGGCGGGGCAGGACAACTGGACCCCGGCGCGCATCCAGGAAGTCGTCGACTCCAAACAGTCGCAGACCGTCTTTCTCGACACGCCCCTGTCCGTGCTGATCGTCTATTGGACGGTGTCAGTCGGCGCGACCGGCGAGCTGCGTTTCGCCAAGGATGTCTACAACCTCGACCCCGCCGTCCTCCGCGCGCTCGGGGACACTCAACCGTGACTGTCCCCGCCTGTCCCTGGCACGACTTTCGCGCCGGGGACAGTCACGGTTGAGTGTCCCCGCCTAGAAGTACTTGCCCAGGAAGTCGAGGAAGGCTTTCCAGTCGGCGGGCGTGGCGGTGTGGCCGCCGGTGTGGTACGTCCAACCGAGGTCGCCGGTCGTCAGCGGCGTGTCGAGCGCTGGGAGCTCGGTCGTGCCGAGATCTTTCTTGCCGAGCAGGCGGTAGACCGGCCCGGCGGCGACGGCGGCCTTGAACATGCCCACGGGATCGGCCCACTGATCGGCGGTTCCGCCGCTGATGAACACTGGCCGCGGGGCGCTCAGCGCGATGAGCATGTGGGCGTCGACGGGCATCTCGTTCCAGCGCCCGGCCCACTTCTGGAAGTTGCCGGCGAACTGCCAGGGGAAGTTCTGCGCCATGTCGTCGACGGTCTCGCCCCAGTCGCGGCGCGCGAGCGCCGCGCCCATCTCGCCCGAGCAGCTCGAGAACGCCGCGGCGATCCGCTCGTCCTTGGCCGTCGCCCAGAGCGCCGTCTTCCCCAGGCGCGAGTGGCCGAAGAGCGCCACCTGCTTGGCGTTCACCGCTCGATCGGTCTCCAGATAATCGATCATCCGGCTGACGCCCCACGACCAGGCGCTGATCGTGCCCCACTCGTCAGGCGCGGGCTGCTCTTGACCGGGGGCGAGCGTCCGGCCGATGACGCCCTGCGTGAACGTGTTGAGCCGATCCGGCTGGATGTCCTGATACCCGACGGTCGCGTACCCCCATCCACGGCTGATGATCTCGGCCGCCACCGGCGGGTCGGTCGGAAAACCAGCACCGCCTCGGCCCGCCGGCGGCGTGGGCGGCGGTGGACCACCGCCGAAATTGACCAGCAGAATCACCGGCACGGGCGTCTTGGCCGCCGACGGTGTGTAGAGCGTCAGCTTGATCTGCGGCGCATCCGGTCCGCTCCCGATCGTCCCCACGATCTTCTTCATGACCGCCGTGCCGGCGCGCGCGTTGGCATCGGTCTCGGCCACCTGCCAGGTCACGGCCGGCGTCTTCGCCGGCATGCGGCCGTAGATCTCGGTCTCGTACATCCGCAGGATTTCGGGGCGACGCTGCTTGACCCAGGTCTGACGGTCGCGAACCGGCTTGCCGTCGGCCAGGACGAGCGGGTCAGGCAAGGTGAAGGGCGCGACCTTGGCCTCGTCGTAGTTCGAGACGTGACCGGTCTTGAGCGCGCGTCGCAGCGGATTGCCGTTGGCGTCGGCGCCGAGATTGGTCGCCGAGGCCGGGGCGGGCGCCGCCTGACCCGGCGCCACGGGCGGCGGCGCGGGCGGCGTTTGTTGGCCGCCGAGCGTCAGGCCCGTTGCCACGAGCACCGTCACTGTCACGCATAACTGCTTCCGCATGTGGCCGTTCCTCTCGCTTCGCTATTCTCTGGCGACGCTCTGACCGAGGCCGCGCTAGTTCGCACGCTTGAGTAGACTAAGCTGTCAGTTGCGCTCGCTCTCGTCTGTTCGCTTTGGCCGACCGATGCCGTCGACACGTCCAGATCGCCGCCGACTATACCTCGCCTTGCCAGGGGGCCGGTAGGACTCGCCAATGCCCCGTTTCGCCGCCAACCTCAGCATGATGTTCACCGAGGTCCCGTTCCCGCAACGGTTCGAGGCCGCGGCGCGCGCGGGTTTCACCGCGGTCGAGTTCCTCTTCCCGTACGAGTTCCCGGCCGCGCAGATCGCCCGGTGGCTCGCGGACAACGGCCTCGAGAACGTGCTCTTCAATCTGCCGCCGGGCGACTGGCCTGGTGGCGAGCGCGGCTGTGCATCGCTCCCCGGTCGCGAGGCGGAGTTCCTCGCCGCCGTCGAGCGCGCGCTCGAGTATGCGGATCGCCTGGGCACACCGCGACTCCATGCGATGGCCGGGATCCTGCCCGCCGGCGCGGATCGTCGCCGGCACCGTGAGGCCTACGTCGCCAACCTCAAAGCCGGCGCACAACGAGCTGCGAAGGCGGGCCGCACGCTGCTCATCGAGCCGATCAACCCGCGCGACATCCCCGGCTTCTTCCTCAATACCCAGGCCGAGGCGCACGCGATCCGTGAAGAAGTCGGCGAGCCCAACCTCAAGGTCCAGATGGACTTCTATCACGCGCAGATCGTCGGCGGCGACCTCGCCGTGACCTTCCGGACGCACGTCGGCGCCATCGGTCACGTGCAGATCGCCGGTGTGCCCGATCGCTGCGAGCCCGATCGCGGTGAGGTGAACTACGAGTATCTTTTCAAGTTGATGGACGAGGTGGGTTACGAGGGTTGGGTCGGCTGCGAGTATCGACCGAGCGGACGAACCGAGGACGGATTGGGATGGTTGACCACGTGGCGCCAGGGACGCCACCGCGAATGAATATCGTCATCACCGGCGGATCGGGGTTTCTCGGGCGGCGGCTGGCCGAAACGCTGCTCACGCGCGGCGTCTTACGCGGTCCGGACGGACGCGACGCGGCCATCAAGAGGATCACGCTCGTGGACGTCGTGCCGGCCGCGGGATTGACCGACAGCCGGGTCGTCCAGGTTACCGGCGACGTGGCCGATCGTCAATTGCTCGAGCGCGCCATCGACGCAGAGACGACATCAGTCTTTCACCTCGCCGCCATCGTGAGCGGACAGGCGGAGGCGGATTTCGATCTCGGCATGCGGGTGAACCTCGATGCGTCGCGCCACCTGCTGGAAATCTGCCGCGGGCACGGCAAGCGGCCGCGGCTCGTTTTCACGAGCTCGGTCGCGGTCTACGGCGGCAATCTGCCGGCGACGGTTCCCGACGACCTGGCCGTCACACCTCAGACGTCCTACGGCACGCAGAAAGCGATGGCCGAGCTCCTCATCAACGACTACACCCGCCGCGGGTTCGTCGATGGCCGCTCGCTGCGGCTGCCGACGATCAGCGTCAGACCCGGCCGGCCGAACGCGGCGGCGTCATCGTTTGCCAGCGGCATCATCCGCGAGCCGCTCAACGGTGAGACCTCAGTCTGCCCGGTGAGCGCGGCGACTCGCGTCTGGCTGCTGTCGCCGCGGACCGTGATCGACTGCTTCATCATGGCCCACGACATCGACGGCGAGAAGCTCGGATCGAATCGTCTCCTCAGCCTGCCGGGCATGTCGATATCGGTTGGCGACATGGTCGCGTCGCTCGCCCGGGTGGCCGGGCCCGACATCGCTGCCAGGGTCGAGTTCAAGCCCGATCCACGGATCGAGCGGATGGTCGCCACGTGGCCGGGCGAGCTCGCGGCCACCCGCGCTCGAGCCCTTGGGTTCCCGAGCGATACCGACTTCGACGAGATCGTCCGCCGCTATATGGCTGACGCCGGGATCGCGGTTTCTCGGTAGGGCAGAGCTCATTCGTACGCCGCCAAGAGCCTCTCACCGCAGAGGTCGCCGAGAGCGCGGAGAAATAGTAGCCTGTCTCGAAGACGCAAGAACACGCTGGCTCGGCGTGCTCGGCGTCCTCCGCGGCGAATGCTTTTGGCGGTGATCGTCGCTGGCCGGAAAGGGCCGCGTCTGGCATGGCAATCAGAACCGTGTTCGAAGGCGGGTCGGTTTCGGTCTTCGACTACCGGTGCGAGGCCAGGCCCGGCGACGCACCGTTTGTCGAGTGGCATGACGCGTTCAGCGTGAGCTACGTCCGCCACGGCAGCTTTGGCTACCGCTTCCGCGGCAGCTCGTACGAGCTCGTCGCGGGCTCGTTTCTCGTCGGCCACCCTGGCGACGAGTACATGTGCACCCACGACCACGTCGGCGGCGACGAGTGCCTGTCGTTCTACTTCGACCCAGCGCTCGTCGACACGATCGGCGGTCCCACGGAGGCGTGGCAGGCGGGGTGCCTGCCACCGCGCGCCGATATGATGGTGCTTGGCGAGCTCGCGCAGGCGGCCGCCACCGGCCGGAGCGCGATCGGCGTCGACGAGGTCGGACTGCTGCTCGCCGGCCGCCTCGTCGACTCCCAATCCGGGCGCACGCGCCGGCCGCAGAACCCGCCGGCACGCGATCGCCGCCGTGCGGTCGAAACCGCGCTCTGGATCGACGCCCATTCGCACCAGCCCATCGTCCTCGACGATGCCGCCGCGGAAGCGGGCCTCAGTCCTTTCCATTTCCTGCGCCTGTTCTCGCACGTGCTCGGCGTCACCCCGCACCAGTACCTCGTGCGTTCGCGCCTGCGTCACGCCGCGCGCCTGCTCGCCGACGACGGCCGAGCTGTGACCGACGTCGCCCTCGACGTCGGCTTCGGAGACCTCTCGAACTTCGTCCGCACCTTCCACCGCGCCGCCGGTGTGTCCCCCCGCGGCTTTCGCAACGCCGCGAAAGGCGACCGCAAGATCTTCCAAGATCGCCTGACGGCCTCCTCGCTACGATGACCTCCTTTACAAGGAGGTTCCATGAGTACGACGAGTACAACCACATCGATAGAAGCGACGACCAACCCGGGCGCCCGCGTGCTGCTGGAAGGATATGGGGGCGAGGCATGGCACGGCCCTGACCTGAAGGCGGCATTGACCGACGTCTCGACCGCGGCTCGCGTTCTGGCGGCCGGCCCCCGGACGCCACAACATCGCCGAGATCGCGCTTCATCACGCCTACTATGCGCACTCGGTGCGCGGGCGGCTGTCCGAGACCGCGCCGGAACCGTTCGTGCTCGAGGGTGAAGACTGGTTTCCGCTCTCGGGCAAAGACAAGCTGACGTGGAAAGAGATCGTCGCGGTGGTCGATCGACAGCAGCAGCATCTGGCGACGCTTGTCGCTGATATCGAGGCCGGCCGCGGTCCGCAGCCGGCTCTCGGAGGCCGAACGCTTCGCACTCGTCGTCGGCATCACGTGTCACGCCGTCTATCACGCCGGACAGATACAGCTCCTCAAGAAGCTGCACGCGGGCGCATAGACGAACGCCCAGGGTCGGATCTCGATTCGCAGGAACCATGCACAAAATCGAGATCTGACCCCACTATAGGCGCGCGAATCGCGGACTATGGAGCCGAACAGAATGACAAGTCGCCGCAATAGCTGACAAGCCCTCGCACGCGGCGCAGGAGGCCAGAATGGCGTTGACTTCGACTGGTGGCAAGCGTAAATCTGACGCCCTACTTGCCGCTTACCTCAACCCGAAAGGTCATTGCCATGTACCGCCGGAGGGTCGCTCTCGGAACCCTGCTCAGTCTCGTCGCTCCTCACGAGCGTTCACGTGCGATCGGCCGAGCAGATACTCGTCGCGGCGGGGTCGGCGTGGAAGTACAACGATAGCGGGGCGAACCTCGGCACAGGCTGGCGGGCGGCGGCTTACAACGACACCGCGTGGACCACCGGTGTGGCGCAACTCGGCTACGGCGACGGCGACGAAGCCACCGTTCTTTCTTACGGCAGCAATTCGAACAACCGCCGCATCACCTACTACTTCAGGCGCAGCTTCACGGTCGCCAACCCAGCGGCGTTCGCCGCGCTGGCCGTCCGCTTCGTGCGCGACGACGGCTGCATCATTTACATCAACGGCGTCGAGGTGGTCCGCTCCAACATGCCGTCGGGGACTGTGACCTACACGACCCGCGCATCTACGGCCGTCAGCGGCACTGCCGAGAGCTCGTGGTTCGAGGCGCCGATCGATCCGGCACTCCTCGTGGCGGGCAGCAACGTCATCGCCGTCGAACTGCACCAGCAGTCGCCGACGAGCACCGACATCAGTTTCGATCTCGAGCTGCGGGCGACGGAGGCGCAGGCGCCGACGCCGTCCGTCACCCTGACCTCGCCGGCCGACGGCGGGGTGTCGAATGATCCGGCAGTCGCGCTGCAGGCGACGGTGACCGCACCGCAGGGACTCGCGAGCGCAACCTTGTTCATCGGTGGATCGCCACAGACGGTCGTGTTCAGCGGGCCAACGCAGGTAGAGGATGCGCAGATTACGGCCGACACACCGACACTCGCCGGACGGCAGCAGCCTGTCGCTCAACGTCGACGGTCAGAGCCCGCACGCGCACGGCCTGTTGAAGTTTCCATCACTTGTCGGCCCGTTGACTGGCCAGGTCCCGGCCGGCGCCATCATCACGGCCGCGACACTCCAGCTGAACTGCACGAATGCCGGCCAGGCGATGCGCCTCTATCGGCTCACGCAGAGTTGGATCGAAAACGAAGCCACATGGAACGAACGCGCCTTTGGCGCGGCGTGGGCTTCGGCTGGGCGCTGACGGCACGGGCTCGACGAGCGGTGTAGCGGTCACGGGGGATTGCACGGTGACCGGCCAGCGCCTGATCGACCTGACGCTCTTCGTGCAGGAGTGGAGCAATGGCACTCCCAACCACGGCCTCGTCCTCACCGAGTCGGGCACGGACGGCATTGACTTCTCGAGCAGCGAGTCGAGCGCATTTCTCCGATGCTGACGGTCATCGTACAAGAGCAGCCAGGTGGCCGTCGAAACGCAGGCGCTGTCCGGAACGACGGCCGACGTCTCATTCTTGACGACGCTTCCGGTCGGCCAGACCTACTACTGGAACGTGAGGGTCACCGACACCGCCGGGCAACAGAGCTCGGCGCCGTCGGACTTCGCGCTGACCATCGACGCGACGCTCTCCTGACGCCCCGGTCCTCGTGTCACCGTCCGACGGGTCGACGGGTGTCGGCATCTCGCCGACGCTCGCTGCCGTCGTCAGCAATCCCGATGGCGGGACGCTCGACGTCAGCGTGGCGCTGAGGCGAGCAGCGGCGCCGGAGTTCACAATCATCGCGTTGCCCGACACGCAACACTACTCGGAGGCATTTCCACATATCTTCACCGCCCAGACGCAGTGGATCGTCAACAACAAGGACGCTCGCAACATCGTCTTCGTCACGCACGAAGGAGATGTGGTCGAGCACTACAACCTCCTGTCGGAATGGCAAGCGGCGAACACCAGCATGAGCCTGCTCGACGGGGTCGTCCCTACGGTATAGGGCCAGGCAATCACGACGTGCCCACGACATACTTCAATCAGTTCTTCCCCTTCACGCGCTACCAGGGCGAGCCTTGGTACGGCGGGCACTACGGGACAACGAACGACAACAACTATCAGCTGTTCTCAGCCGGCGGAATGGACTTCGTGATCGTGCACCTGACGTACTGCCCGTCGGCGGCAGTCGTGGCGTGGGCCGATTCGGTCTACAAGGCGCACCCTGACCGCGTCGGCATCTTTACCACGCACGCGTATCTGGGTGCATCGGCCGAGCGCTCCACGCACGGGTGCGGCAGCACGCAGTTTCTCTGGGACGGCCTGGCAGCTCCGAACCCGAACCTCCGCTTCATGCTGAGCGGCCACGTGCACGCGGAGTCGCGACGGGTCGACATCGCGAACGGACAGCCGGTATTTCAAATGCTGGCGGACTACCAGGACCGCGCCAGCGGCGGCGAGGGCTGGCTGCGCATCTTGCGCTTCGTGCCGGCCGAGAACAAGGTGTACGTCCAGACGTACTCGCCGTGGCTCAACCGGTTCGAAACCGACGCCGACAGCGAGTTCACGCTCGACTATCCGATGGGCGGAGCGTATCAAGCCGTCGGCAGCGTCACCGTGTCGAGTGGATCGACAGCGTCGGTCACACCCTCCGGGCTCGAACCGAACAGCGCAGTACGAATGGCAGGTGACGGTCACCAACGAGAGCGGCAAGAGCCGGACTGGTCCCGTGTGGCGGTTCACCACGGGAACGGGCGGTCCGGTCAACCAGCCGCCGACCGCCGACAATCAGTCGGTCACCACGCCCGAGGATGCGGCGCGCGCAATCACGCTCGGAGCGAACGACCCCGAGGGCGCGGCATTGACATACACCATTCTGAGCGGTCCGGCGCACGGGGCACTGAGCGGCAGCGCTCCGTCCCTGACTTACCAGCCCGCGACGAACTACAACGGCACGGACGCATTCACGTTCAGGGTCAGCGACGGCCTGCTGAACAGCACGGTCGCAACGGTCTCGCTCACCGTCCAGCCGGTGAACGATCCCCCGGTGGCGACCGCAGAGACGTACACCGTTCAGAGTGGCACCACGCTGACAGTGGCGGCGCCCGGGCGTGCTCGGCAACGATAGCGACATCGACGGCGGAACGCTCGTGGCGCAACTGGCGTCAGGCGCGGCCAACGGCACGCTGACCCTGAACGCCAACGGCTCGCTCACCTACACGCCGGCGGCAGGTTATTCCGGAGCGGACGCATTCTCCTACCGCGCCAGCGACGGGCTGGCGACGTCGACGCCGTAACGGTCAATCTGACCATCACGCCGGCGCCTCCAGTCGACACGACCGCCCCGTCGTGACCATGACCGCTCCGGCGGCTGGCACCGTCTCGGGCACCGTGACGGTGACGGCCACCGCGACCGATGCCGTCGGCGTTGCAGGCGTCCAGTTCCTTCTCAACGGCTCACCGCTCGGAACCGAAGACACGGCGTCGCCCTTCAGCCTCGCGTGGAACTCGGCGAGCGTCGCCAATGGCGGACCCTACCTGCTCCCGCACGAGCCAGGGACGCCGCGGGCAACGTCCGCAACATCCGCGACCGTTTCGGTCACCGTCAACAACGTCGCCGTCACCGGCCTCGTGGCCGCCTACAGCTTCAACGAAGGTGCGGGCACGACGCTCGTGGACAGAAGTGGCACGGGGACACACCGGCACGATCTCTGGCGCGACGTGGTCGACGCAGGGCAGGTTCGGCAGCGCGCTGTCGTTTGACGGCGTCAACGACTGGGTCACGATCGGCGACACGGCGGCGCTGGATCTGACGACGGGGATGACGCTCGAGGCGTGGGTGCGCCGTCGAGCGCTGAGCGGCTGGCGGAACGTCGCTCCTCAAAGAACGGACCGGCGGAGTGGCCTACGCGCTGTATACGAGTAGCGACGGCACGCGGCCGTCCGGGCTACGTGGCGGACGCCGGGCGACGTGGCGCGTCATCGGCACGGCCTCAGCTACCGGTCAACGACGCTGGACGCATGTCGCCCCCACCTACGACGGCGCGAACCTCCGCCTCTACGTCAACGGCGTGCAAGTGGCAACCACGCGCCGCTCGACGAGCGCGATCACCACGTCAACCGGCGCGCTGCGCATCGGCGGCAACAGCGTGTGGAGCGAGTACTTCCAGGGCCGCATCGACGAAGTGCGCATCTACAATCGCGCCCTCACCGCCGGTGAAATCCAGGCGGACATGGCGGCGCCTATCACTCCCTAGGCGAGGGACGAACAAGCGGCTTTCTGGGTCCGGCGGTATAATTCTGGGGCTGCATGAGCTCTGGGAGGGGCCCACATGCTTTCACGTCTCCTGCGAACATTGCTATTCATTGCCGTCGTCATTCCCGCGATTCCTGCGCTACGCGCAGCAGACCGGGGCGATCAGCGGGAAAGTCGTCGACTCGGGCGGCGGTGTGCTGCCGGGTGTCACCGTCGAGGCTCGCGCCGAACGTGCTGCCGGCGCCGCGCGTCACGACGACCGGCGTCAACGGCGAGTATCGGCTGCCGGCGCTGCCGCCCGGCGACCTACACGCTGACGTTCGTCCTGGCGGGCATGCAGAACGTCACCCGCCAGGCCGAGGTCCAGCTCTCGCAGGACACGGTCGTCGATGCGCACGCTCGGCCTCCAGGGCGTGACCGAGAGCGTCGAGGTCACCGCCACGGCGAGCCTGATCGAGAAGGACACGGCGACCATCAAGAGCGGGTTGTCGAACGCGCAGATCATGTCGCTGCCGGTCGGGCAGGAATATCGCGACCTCCTCAAGCTGATTCCCGGCGTCCAGTACACGCAGGACAGCGTCGCGCGGCCCGAGCGCGGGCGGCAGCGGCCAGGACAACGTCTACCAGTTCGACGGCGTGAACGTCACGCTGCCGCTCTTCGGCACGCTCTCGGCCGAGCCCTCGTCGCACGACATCGCGCAGGTGACGACGATCAAGGGCGGCGCCAGGGCGGTCGACTTCGATCGCTCCGGCGGCTTCTCGATCGACACGATCAGCAAGTCGGGCACGAACCGGTATGCCGGCGAGATCAGCTACCAGTTCCAGAACGACAACATGACCGCCGACGCTGCACGAGCGGCAGCGCCTCGCGCTACGAGCAGGATCGCAGCTGGCTCGATCGCGAGCATCGGCGGCCCGGTCCTGCCGAACAGGCTGTTCTTCTACGGGTCGTACTACCGCCCGGAGAACACGCGCGAGAACCGCGCCAACCGCTACGGCGAGCTGCCGCCGTACGAGCGCGACGCGCAACGAAGGCTTCGGCAAGGTGACGTTCACGCCGGTGAGCTCGGTGCTGCTGAACTTCAGCTACCGCGGCTCCGAGCGCGAGGACACGAGCGAACTCTTCGCGTCGAATGCCGTCGGCGACGACCGGCACGGGCAGCGAAGCCGAGCAGAAGATCGGCATCGTGCGAAGGCTCGTGGGTCATCAACTCGCGCAGCCTGCTGACCTTCAAGTACAACCACTTCGTCGACGAGTACGCTGGGCCGGCCGGACAACATCGCCAACGTCAACATCAGCACCGCCCCCGGCACGCGGCTCGACACGCAACGCGCTCGACACGCAGGGCCTCCTGACGGTGCCGGCGCCCATCGCCGGCCAGACCGCGTACAACGCGTTCATCCAGCCGCTCATCGACCGCTACGGCTACGTCGAGAACGGCGTGCGCGTCGGCGGCGGCACGGTCGGCTACGGCTCGCAGTTCGACGATGCACGAGTTCTTCCGCGACGCCGGCCAGGTCGGCCTACAACATCACCTTCGGCGGCGACGATCAGCGCACGATCTGCACCTCGGCTATCAGCAGTACGTCGACGCCGAGGACCTGGTCCGCAGCTCGAACGGCTGGGGCCTGATCATCGGTGCCCGGCGGGCGGCACGAACCTCGCCGGCACGCCGATTTTCTACACCGCGCGCTTCCAGCAGCAGACGACCGGCGCGGCGGCGCCGATCCGCTCGGAGTATCACTCGCAGAGCTTCGAGGTCAACGACACGATCCGCTGGCAGGACTGGTCGTTCAACCTCGGCGTGCTCGCCAGCCGCGACACGCTCTACGGCCAGGGCCTGCGCGAGGACGCGTCGACGCTCTCGGGCTACGTGCTCGCGCCGGGCAACAAGTACAAGATGTACGAGATCCCGTTCAGCAAGATGATCCAGCCGCGCGTCGGCGCGACCTGGGCGTACAACGGCACCGACACCGTCTACGGGAGCTATGCCCGCTACAACCCGCGGCGAGCTCGCTGCCGCGCGCGGCGTCGTGGGACCGCAACCTGATCGGCACGTTCATCGACGCCCACTTCGATGCCAACGGCGTGCTCTTCGCCGCCGTGCCCGGTCAACTCCTCGTCCGGCAAGCTCTTCGTCGACGACCTGACGCCGCGCACGATCGACGAGTACCTCGTCGGCACCGCCCGGCAGTTCGGCCGCCGCTTGACCGGCGCGCGCCTACTGGCGCTATCGCGACGGCAGCCACTTCTGGGAAGACACGAACAACAACGCGCGGGTGGCCTTCAACCCGCCGGCCGGCATCCCGCGCGAGCTGTACATCCCGGATCTCGCGGCACAAGCTCGCGCAGATCGGCAACGGCTCGACCTACGTCATCGCCGAGCTCGACGGCGCGTACACGAAGTACTACGAGGTCACGGCGCGAGTCGGAATGGCGCGGGGACAAGGGCGTTCGTTCGCGGCTCCTACACCTGGAGCCACTACTACGGCAACTTCGACCAGGACAACTCGACCACGGCCAACGACGCCAACGTCTTCATCGGCTCGTCGTTCATCGCCGACGGCGCCGGGCGCCAGCTCTGGGACTTCAAGGACGGCGACCTGCGCGGCGACCGCCGGCACATGCTGAAGCTGTACGGCTACTACAACCTCAACTGGAACGCGACGGCCGGCGCGTTCTTCGTCGCGCAGTCCGGTCAGCCGTGGGAAGCCTGGAGCTACGAGCCGTACGTCGCGCTGACGACGAGCACGAGCGACGTCAACCGGCTACGCCGAACCGGCCGGCTCGCCGCACGAGCGACGCGCACTGGCAGATGGACTTGAAATACATCCAGAACTTCCGGCTGGGCGGCAGCCTGAACCTGCAGCTCGACGCCGACCTGTTCAACGTCTTCGACAAGCAGACGGGCTACAACTTCCAGTCCGGCCGTGCACGCGTCCGACTTCAGCACGCCGCGATCGTTCTACGATCCGCGGCGGTTCCAGCTCGCGGCAAGGCTGCGGTTCTAGTCGAGAGCGCGGATGCAGGGCCACGACATTCATCACGATGAGCGCGAGGCCACGATGACCACGAGCGAGACATCGCTGATCTCCTCCGGTCCTCGTGAGCTTCGATCCTCATCGCGTCGGCTTCGTGACCCTGTCACTGAAACAGCCTCTCCCTCGCGATGAGCTCGCGCGTCGTTCGGTCCGCGTGCTGGCGCGCGCGCGCGATGCGGGCGGCGCTGTCGGGCTCCTTCAAGAGAACGCTCACCTGCGCGCGCTTGAAGAGCGCCATCGGATACTCCGGATGCGACGGCGGGACGCGGTCGAGCGCGTCGCGCGCGTCGGTCGAACCGGCGCGCGGCGAGATACAGCACGCCCAGCTCGAGGTCGTGCGTGAAGGCCGGCCCCACCTTCGCGCGCGCACTGCTCGAACGACTCGATCGCCAGCGTCGTCTGCTGCGCCTGCATCGCCAGCTGCCCCAGCCGGACGAGGTCCGCCGCGCGTCGGCGTGCGCAGCGCTCGCGATCTTCTGCCGCAGCGCGATCGCCTCCTCGAATCGTCCCTGACGTTCGCGGACGACGCGCCAGCGCCTCGACCGCCGGCAGCCGCTCGGGCGTCTCGGCGACGATGCGCTCGAGGAGCGGCACGGCCTGCTGCCAGTCCTTGCCGCGCGCGTAGTGCAGGGCCAGGTAGGTTCGAACGTCGGGTGAGCGCGGCGCGATCGCCGCGGCCCTCTTGAACGCCGCGAGCGCCTGCGCGTCGTGGCCGAGCGACGAGTGCGCCGTCGCCAGACGAAGCGTCGGCGTCGAGGTTGTACGGGTCCGCCGCCAGGATCTTCTCGAGCAGCGGAATGACCTGCGCGTACTGCTCCTGCGACGAAGAGTCCCGAGGCCTTCTCGAGCACGTCGAAGAGCGCCACCATGTCGGCCGGTCGCGGCGCGTCCTTGCGCACCACCGGCGGCGCGCTCGCGCTGACGTAGCCGAGGCTCGCGAGGTTGCGCCGCGCCTCGTCGCTAAGGTTCTCGGGCGCCCGCGCGGCCTCCGGCGAGGGCACCGGATAGTCGTCCAGCGCTTTCCGGAGCGCCGCCGACAGATTGGCGCCCGGCACCGAGATTCTTCGCCTCCGCCGGATCGGCGATGACGTCGTAGACCTCGGTCTTGCCGGCGAAGAATCGCCTTCTGCCGTCCCTCGACGGCCATGATCTGCGGCTGCCAGCCGTAGCCGAGAAACGGCTTCATCGCCTCGCCGAGCACGACCTCCTGCGGCGACGGCCCGTCGACCGCTGCGCAGGCTGTGCGCCGGCGTCGATGCCCGGCCCAGTCGAGAATCGTGTGAAACACGCGCCGCGTGCTGACCGGCGTCGTCGTCGTACCGCCGGCGCAATGCCCGGCCCCACCACGACCAGCGGCACGTGCATCGTCGACTGGTAGAGAAGGTTGCCGTGCTGGAGCTCGCCGTGGTCGCCGAGGCCCTCGCCGTGGTCGCCGGCGACGATGATGGCCGCGCGGGCCGCCTTGGCGACGCGGCGTGCGCGTAGAATGCCTGGACGAGGCGGCCGAGCTGCGCGTCCATCGCCGCGATCTCGCCGAGGTACGGCGTCTTCGCGTACTGAGCGTGCGCACGGTGCCCGGCGGGCGCGTAGGGCGTATGCGGATCGAAGTAGTGGACCCAGAGAAAGAGCGGCTGCGCGGACGGCTGGCCGAGATAGGCGAGCGCCGCGATCGGTCGTCTCGCGCGACGGCGCGTTCGACCTGCCCGGCCGGCAGCGTGTCGTCGTAGACGTCGAAGCCGCGCGCCAGGCCGAAGCGCCGCGCGAGGATGAACGACGAGACGAAGGCCGCCGTGCGGTAGCCGGCGTCCTTCAATCGAGCGGCCAGCGACCGGATGCGTGTCGGCAAGGTAGCCGCGCGTTCTCGTGCACGCCGTGGCCCGCCGGGATAGAGCCCGGTCATCATCGAGCTGTGCGACGGCAGCGTTTCCGGCGCCGTCGCGTACGCCTGACGAAAGCGCCGGCCGCGAGCCGCGAGCGCGTTGAACGCGGGCGTGTCGACGCCCCGCGCCTCGGGACCGATCGCATCGGCGCGCGTCGTGTCGAGCGTGACGAGCAGGATCGACGGACGCGGCTGGCGGCGCGTGGCGGTGTACCGGACGCAGGGCGCTCGACGCCGCAGGCGCTGACCGCGAGGCAGAGCTGGCGAGAAGGCAGATGCGAAGCCGCGGAGCGTCATGAGGCTTGTCTCTTCGATGGTACCCGACCGATTGCCGGAAAGTGTTGACCGGTCACTGCATCGCGGCGAAGCGGGCGCGCGCAGAACGTTTCGAGGCAAAATGACGTAGGAATTAGGACGAAGCCGCCATTTGAGAGCGAAGAGAGACATCTCAGATGAAAGACTCGCAGCAGTCGGGCTCGCCGTGATCGCGACTCCTCTCGGGCAGCGGCCGGCCGCAGCAGCACATCCACGGACCGGCGGGGTCGGGACATTGGGAAGGCGCGATCACCGTCCAGGGCAAGGAATTGCAAGCTCGAAGTCGATCTCGTCGCGAGGGCGCGGACAAGTGGGAGGGCGCCGCGTGGCTTTCCCGAGATGAATGCCAAGGGCCTGGTGCTCGACGGCAATCGCGGTCAAGGGCGAGGCGGTGACCTTCGCCGTCAAGGGCGTGCCCGGAGATCCGACGTTCAAGGGAACGCTGTCGAAGGACTCGAAGACCCTGGCTGGAGACTTCACCCAGGGTCCGGTGACGGGAACGTTCACGCTCGCGTGGAAGGGCGAGGCCGAAGCTCGAACCGCCGGCGAAGAACGCCGCGCTCGCCAAGGACTTCGAGGGCGACCTGGGAAGGCGCGCTCGACGTCAACGGCATCACGCTGCGCCTGACGCTGAAGCTCGCCAACGTGGACGGCGGCGCCACGGGCACGCTGATCAGCCTCGACCAGGGCGACGCCGAGATTCCCCTGCGCGTGATCGAGCAGACCAATGCGCACCTGAAGTTCACGGTCCCGGCCGTCGGCGGCTCCTACGAAGGCGACTTGAAGGACGGGCAGCTCGTCGGCACGTGGACGCAGGGGCCGGGGACGCTGCCGCTCGAACTTCAAGCGCTCGGCGAAGTAGGCCCAGCGGCAACGACTTTTCGTCTAGACATTCGACCCGAAGCGATCTTATTCTTCGGGTTGAATGTCAACCCGAAAGCGGTCTGACGACGACTTCGACCGGGAAATCCGCGCGCACATCGAGATCGAGACCGAGCGGCTGATCGAGGATGGCATGACGCCGGACGAGGCGCGGGCCGCGGCCCGCCGCCGGTTTGGCAACGTCACCGGCGTGCGCGAACGATTCTACGAGGCCGGCCGCATGCTCTGGCTCGATCACCTCGTCCAGGACCTGCGGTGCGCCGCCCGCAACATGCGCCGCTATCCGGTGGCGTCGCTCGTCGCGGTGCTCTCGCTCGCCGCCGGCATCGGCGCGACGACCGTCACGCTCACCATCCGCGACGTCATCTTCCGCAAGCCGCCGCCGCTCTACCAGAATCCCGAGGAGCTCTCGAAGCATCCAGATCGGCTCGCCGGCAAGCCCGATTATGCCGGTCGGCAACGCGGTCCCCGTCGCGCTCTACCAGAGCTGGCGGGAGGCACTTGGACCATCAATCGCCGCGGTCACGTCGCCAGGCATTCGCGACGTTCGGGCCGGAGACCGCACAGTCAGCGTCCCGCAGCGGGAAGTCACGCCGGAGCTCTTCAGCGTCCTCGGCGTCGCGCCATCACCAGGCGTCCTCCTTCTCCGCCTCGCCCGCCGCCGCCAACGGCCCGCCACCCGCCATCCTCAGCCGTCGCGTGTGGCAGGAGCTCTTCGACCAGCGTGCTGACGCGATCGGCGAGATCGTCTGGATCGACGATCGGGCCCATACCGTCATCGGCGTCATGCCCGAGCGCTTCTGGTTCGCGGAGATGGACTCCCCCATCTGGACGCCGCTCGATCCCCGGACCCTGGCGTCGGACGCGCGGGTCGGCGTCATCGCGCGCAGGGCGCCCGGTTCGACGCACGCCGCGCTCGAGGCGCGGCTCCAGAACGGGCTCGCGGAGTTCGCGCGCCGCCTGCCTGCCGACGAGCGGCAGCTCGCCCTGCGGGCGTCGGGCCTGACTGGCACGCCTCTCGGCCACCAGATGTCGTTCGTGCTGCCCTACGTCCTCGGCACGGCCGTCCTGCTGACGCTCCTCATCGCCTGCGCCAACGTCGCCATCCTGATGATCGCGCAGTGGACGGCGCGCGAACACGAGATTGCCATCCGCGCCTCAATCGGCGCCAGCCGCGGCCGCATCGTGCGCTCGCTCCTGACCGAATCGCTCCTCGTCTCGATCTGCGGCGGCATCCTCGGCGTCTGCACGACCTTTGCGCTGCGCGGCGTGATCCTTCGCAACAGCGGGAGCGAGGGCTTCTTCGATCTCACGATCGACGCGCGCATCCTCGCTGCAGACGGCCATCATCGCGCTCGCGACCGGCATCGCCGCGGGCGTCGGGCCGGCGCTGTACGAAACGCGGCGGCTGCATACCAACCCGCTGCGGACGATGGCCTCATCCGACCGGGTCCGCCAACGCTGGCGCAACGCACTCGTCGTCTTTGAGATCGCCGTGACGATCGCCTTGCTGGTCGTGACCGCCACGATGATCGACGCCTACTGGCGCGCGCGGCACGCCGAGGTGGGTTTCGCCACTGGTCCCCTCCTGACGGTACGGATCGACAACCGGAACGGCGTGCAATCCAGGCAGATCGTCGATGCGCTGGCCGGCATCCCAGGTGTCGCCGCCGCCGCCGCGTCGACGCTCGTTCCATTTGCCGCGAACGGCTCACGGCGGCCCGTCGCCGCTGAGGCCGCTGGCGGCGAGCCGGTCACCGCACGTCATGGCGAGATCGGCGAGGGGTTCTTCTCGACGCTCGGCGTGCCGATGCGCGCCGGCCGCGCGTTCTCGGGTGCCGACTCGAGCGCCGGCCGCATCGCCATCGTCAACGAGACGCTCGCTCGACAACTATTCGCCGGCCGCAGTGCGGTGGGCGCGCGCCTGTGGATCGCGAAGGTCCCGCACGACATCGTCGGCGTCGTCGCCGACTACGCGCGCAACCCGCTCCAGGCCGCGGTGCCGGAGCCGCGAGTATTCGTACCGCTGGCGCCCGACTCCAAGGACGTCACCCGGATGCACTTTCTCGTGCGAGCGGACGGCGATCCGGCGGCGCTCGTGCAGACGGTTCGCGGCGAGATGCGCAAGGTCGCGGCCGGAACCACGGTGGGCGGCGTGGAGACGGTCGACCAGATGATCGACGCAGGTGGCCGCGAGATGTTGATCGCGACGGCCCCTCTCGTCCCGCTCGTCACCATCGGCATCCTGCTGACGATGGCGGGGATCTACGGAGTGCTGGCGTTCGCGATCGCGCGGCGAGCGCGCGAGCTGGCGGTTCGGGTAGCGGTGGGCGCGAGCGCCGGCGATGTCGTCCGGCTGATCACGGCCCAGACGTTTCGGCTCGTGGCCGCTGGATCAACCCTCGGCCTGCTGCTGATGTTCGCGCTGGCGAGACTGGTGCGGGCCGGCGGGGGCGCGGGCAGTATCTGGGATCCCGCAGTCTACTCGTTCGCTCTGCCGGTGCTCGTCATCGGCGTCGTCAGCGCACTTGCCACCTGGATCCCGTCGCGGCGAGCGCTGAAGATCGATCCGGTTGTGCTGCTACGAACGCCGTGAGGCGGGAAATGGTCTGGATCTGGGTCAGAAGAGCATCAGATCACAGTACGACTGTCCCTTCCATCCCTGATCCCTGATCCTTCCCGGTTTCCTACAGCGGCAATTCCGCCTGTGGTGGCAGGCCGTGGACGCGGCGCGTCTCTTCCCCTTCGAACGCCGCCGAGATCTTGTAGAGCTCGAAGCGGCCATCCGCGGCATACTCGGCGACCCGCCGTCGAAGCGCGTCGCGCTCGCGCGCGGTCATGGCCTGGGTGTTTCGCGCCACCGCGACGTTCTGCTTCAGCACGCGCACCGATTCCATTCCGCTGACGACCGTCGCCACCGGCAGGCTGAGCGCGTAGCCTAGCGCTTCCTCGGCCGACACGACCTTCGCCTTCACGGCGCGGCCGTCGCCACCGAGGCTCTTCATTCCTATGGGCGCGATGCCGCGCCGGTTGAGCTCCGGCAGCACTTGCTCCTCGAAGCTACGGAACGAGGCGTCGAAGCAGTTGAGCGGCAGCTGGCACGCGTCCCAGGCAAAATCGTGCGCCAGCATGGCGAGATGCAGCGACGGATCCTTGTGACCGGTGAAGCCGACGTAGCGGACTTTCCCTTGCCGCCGCGCCTTGTCGAGCGCCTCGACGACCCCGCCGCGCGCGAAATGCTTTGCCGGCTCGTCGTCGAAGATGACCTCGTGGATCTGCCACAGGTCGAGATAGTCGGTGCGCAAGCGCCGCAGGGAGTCTTCGAGCTGCCGCATCGCGACTTTGGCGTCTCGTCCGTGCGTGCACACCTTCGTCATCAGGAACACCTGGTCGCGGCGGTCGGCGATCGCCCGGCCCATGCGCTCCTCACTGAGACCGTCGTTGTAGTCCCAGGCGTTGTCGAGGAAGTTGATGCCGGCTCCGAGCGCCGTGTGCACCAGCCGGATCGCAGCCTCGTCTGATTCCGGAACGCCGAGATGCCAGCCTCCGAGGCCGAGGCTCGAGACGCGCTGGCCGGTGCGGCCGAACGGGCGCATGGGAATGTCGGTGGAGGTTCTGGACATGCTCTAGGGGCCGAACGTGAAAGAAGACGTGTCCTGCACACTGTATCCGAAGGGCCGAGGAAATCTGCTATCTTTCAGGGTCGAGCCGCGCGTGGCGGCCGCTGCCTAAGGAGCTCTCCGTGACCATCAGCCGTCGTCAATTCGTCTCCGCTTCGTCACTCTCGGTCGTCGCCGTCGGACTCGCGCGGCTCCCGGTGCTTGGCCAGGCAGGCGGACAGGCCACCGCCGCCCAGGCTCCGCCGGTGACGAAATTCGAGGAGATTCGCCGCGGGGTCGGCTACTTCACGGGTACCGGCGGGACGATCGGCTATCTCGTCAACAACGACGGCGCGATCGTGATCGACAGCCAGTTCATGCCCACGGCCGAAATCTGCGCCGCCGGGCTCAAGCAGCGGGCGCCGAAGGGCATCGAGCTGCTCGTCAACACGCACCATCACGGCGATCACACGAGCGGCAATCCGGCGTTCCGGCCGATCGTCAAGCGTATCCTGGCGCACGAGAACTGCGTCGCGTGGCAGCGCAAGGTCGCCGAGCAGGCGGCGGCAAATCCGCCTGCCGCCGGCACGCCGGCACCCGCAACGCCGGTCTACGCCGACGCGACGTTCAAGGACACCTGGCAGGTCGACTTCGGCGGCGAGACGGTGCACATACGCTACTTCGGGCCGGGCCACACGAGCGGCGATGCGGTGATCTTCTTCGAGAAGGCCAACATCATCCATGCCGGCGACCTGTTGTTCCGGCGCGTGCATCCCCGGGTCGACAGCCCAGCCGGCGCCTCGGTCGTCAACTGGGAGTCGATCCTGTCGAAGATGGTCGGCGCTCACGGCAACGACACGGCGTTCATCTTCGGCCACGGCAAGGACGGCGTCGTGCTCGGCAAGAAGGCTGACGTCACGTTCTTCCGCGACTACCTTGCCGCGGCGCTCGACCACGTTCGGGCAGGCATCAAGGCCGGTCAGTCGAAGGAGGAGATCGCGAAAGCGGCCTCGCTCAAGGGCTTCGAAGACGTCGGCGCAGGTCAACGCGCGCATCGGCCTCGCCGGCGTCCTCGAATCGGCCTACGACGAGCTGGCGAAGAAATAGCGCGGTCCGATAGCAGCTGGCCACCACCTGCCGGACGGGAACGCCGGGCACATCGGGCAGTGAACACTCACTACGACATCATCATCATCGGGAGCGGCGCCGGCGGCGGGACGATGGCACGGGCGCTCGCGGGGAGCGAGGCGCGGGTCCTGGTGCTCGAGCGCGGCAGCGTCCGTGCCGCAGGAGGCCGACAACTGGAATCCGGAGGCGGTCTGGAAGCACTTGCGCTACCGGACGACCGAACGCTGGCTCGACGGCCAGGGTGAGGAGTTTCTTCCGTACACGCACTACGGCGTAGGCGGCAATACGAAGTTCTGGGGCAGCGTGCTGTATCGGCTGCGGCGCGAAGACTTTCAGGCCCTCGAGCACCTGGACGGCGTGTCCCCTGCGTGGCCGATCGACTACGACACACTCGAACCGTACTACGAGCGCGCCGAGCGCCTGTACCATGTGCACGGGCAGCACGGCAGCGACCCCACCGAGCCAGCGCGAGGGCCTTTTCCTTATGCCCCGGTTCCACATGCCCCCGGCATGGCCGACATCGTCGACGGCCTCCGGCGTCAGGGACTGCACCCGTCGCACCTGCCGCTCGGCCTGATTCGGCCCGGCGAGCCTGGCGGATGTCAGCTCTGCAGCACCTGCAATTCGTTTCCGTGCCGAATCCACGCCAAGAGCGACGCCGAAGTGTGCGGTGTCGAGCCTGCGCTCGCGAGCGCCAACGTCACGCTCTGGACCAACGCGCGGGCGCTGCGCCTCGTCGCCGATCCGGCGGGCAAGAAGGTCGAGGCGGTCGAGGTCGAGCGCAACGGCGAGACCGTCCGCGTTGGCGCCGGGCTCGTCGTCGTGTCGTGCGGCGCCGTCAACTCGGCGGCGCTGCTGCTGCGCTCGGCCGGCGACAAGCATCGCGACGGCCTCGCCAATTCCTCGGGGCTGGTCGGGCGCCGGTACATGGCGCACCTCGCGACCATGATGCAGGGGTTCCACCCGCTGCGAAAGAACGACACCGTGTTTCAGAAGACGGTGGCGATCAACGACTTCTACTTCGGCGGCCCGGACAGCAAGTATCCCGCTCGGCCACATCCAGTCGCAGGGACGCACGCACGGCGTGATGGCGCAAACGGTGGTCCCGTGGATCCCAGTCTGGGCGTACGACGCCTGGGTCGCGCGCGGCGTCGATTGGCTCGCGATGTCAGAGGACCTTCCGCGCGAGGACAACCGCGTGACGGTGGACGCACACGGGCGCATCCGGCTGCACTATCGTCCCAACAACCTGGCGGCGCACGACGCGCTGGTGCAGGAGACGACACGCATCCTGCACCGGCTGGGGTTCTGGAAGGTGATGACGCACTCGCACAAGAGCAAGAACACCACCCACCAGTGCGGCACGCTCTGTTTCGGCACCGACGCGCGCGAGTCGGTCCTCGACCCGTGGTGCCGCACACACGATGTCGCGAATCTCTTTGTCGTCGACGCGTCGTTCTTCCCCTCGTCGGCCGCGGTCAATCCCGGCCTGACCATCGTGGCGCAGGCGCTGCGGGTGGCGGACCATATCATGGCGACCGAACTGTAGTCGGACTCGTCTCATCAATGCTGTCACGACGTTTCCCCCCCCCACACACTTCCGCACCCTGGCCGTCGGCCCGTTCAGCGTGGTTCGGGGTTTATGAGATTGGTTCTAGCCTAGTTGAGCGCATCTTGGCGATGGAGACCCTATGAAGGCACGTTCGTTCAGTCACGTCGGCATCACCGTGTCGGACTTCAACCGGTTCGTGCAGTTCTACGCCGACGTCTTCGGCTGCCCGCTCGTCGGCGTGTCGGACACGCCGCCGGACCGGGTGCGCTCGTTCTTCCACGTGGACGGACCGCAGCCGGCGTGCAAGATTGGCTGGGTCCGCGTGCCGGGGGGGCGATCCTCGAGATCTTCGAGTTTCAGCCGCAACTCCCGCCGGGCGCGATCCCGTGGAACCGCGTCGGCCTGACCCATTTCAGCTTCAACGTGCGCAACACGCAGAAGTGGTACGACTATCTCGTCAGCAAGGGCGTGGAGTGCCTGAGCAAGCCCGAGCGCTCGCCGCGAGGCCACACCTTCTTCTTCGCTCGCGACTTCGATGGCAACCTGATCGAGATGATCGATCTCGGCTACATGCACTACGTGTTGCAGTGGCTCGGACCGCTTGGGGGGTTCCTGTTTCGGCGCGGCATGTATAAGCAGTACTACTCGAAAGTTTGAAGTCTGACGGGTGAAGTCTGAAGTTGCAGGAAGTCCGAAGTTCGAAGGCGGAAGTGGAAGTATGAAGTAGGAAGTCGAAGTCTGAAGTGGCGAAGTCGGAGGTTTGACAGTGAGAAGTGGCATCGTCGGCGAGCGGCTCCGCAATCAGAAGCTCGTGCAGTCGGACGCGCGCGATCTCGTTGGCGTGGTGTCGTGGCTTGGCGCGGTGCAGTCGCAGGACTACCCCGGCGCGAAATGGGCCCTGCACCTGCGCGTGCCTGGCCTCACCGACGCGGCCGTCGACGAGGCGTTCGACACTGGTGCCATCGTCCGCACGCACATCCTGCGACCGACCTGGCATTTCGTGGCGCCGGCCGACATCCGCTGGATGCTGGCTCTGACGGGCCCACGGATCCTCGCCTGGCAACCGGATGTACTGCCGCAAGAACGGCCTCGACGACAAGATACTCGCGCGCAGCCGGCGCGTGCTTGAAAAGGCGCTCACCGGCGGCAAGTTCCTGACCCGTACCGCTCTCGGTGGAGTTCTGGCGCGTGCCGGGATCGCGGGTGAAGGCCAGCGTCTGGCCTATCTGATGATGGACGCGGAGTTGCAGCAGGTCGTCTGCAGCGGGCCGCGCGAGGGCAAGCAGTTCACCTACGCGCTCCTCGACGAACGTGCACCGCGCGCGCGCGTGCTCCAGCACGATGAGGCTCTGGCGGAGCTGACGCGGCGCTACTTCGCCAGCCACGGCCCGGCAACGGTCGCTGACTTCGTGTGGTGGTCCGGCCTGACGGTCAAGCTGGCGAAGACCGGCCTCGAGATACTCGGCCAGGCCGTCGTATCGGAGACCATCGATGGCTGCACGTACTGGTCGGTGCCGTCAGGCGCCTCGGCCCGAAAGAAGCCGGCCGCGCAAGGCCCCATCGTTCACCTGCTGCCGAACTACGACGAGCTCATGAACGCGCTGCGCGACCGCAGCCTGTTCCGGGATGCCGCAGGTCCGCCACCCGCTGGTGCCTTCGAGGGGTTCCCCCACCAACTCGCCATCGACGGCATCCTGAGAGGAGCATGGCGGAGAACCGTGACCGGCCGCTCGGCGACGATCGACGTGCGGCCGTTCCGGCCATTGTCGAAGAACGAGAAGGCAGCGCTGGCCGATGCCGTCGCGCGCTATGGCACGTTCCTGAGTCTGCCGGCGAAGCTGGCGATTGCCTGACGTGTCCCCTACCGCAGATCCTCGTCCCGTGTCTCACGGATGAGGACGAGCCCGATGAGGGTGACGACCGCGGCGGCGGTGAGGTAGTAGCCGACGTACTGCAGCCCGTAGGTCTTGGCCAGCCAGGTGGCGATGTAGGGCGCGAGCGATGCGCCGAAGATCCCCGCGAAATTGAACGTCAGCGAGCTCCCCGTGTAGCGAACCGAGGTGGGGAAGAGCTCCGACAGGACCGTACCGATCGGCCCGTACGTCATGCCCATCAGCGAGAGTCCCAGCGCCATGGTGAACATCGCGCCGAACGTGCCGCTGACGAACATCGGCGCCATGACCAGGCCGAAGAGGGCAATGCCGATCGTCACGCCGATGAGCGTTCGGCGGCGGCCGCGCTCGGCGAGTATCGCGGAGAACGGGATCGTCAACGCGAAGAACAGAATTCCGACGAGCTGCATCAGCAGGAACTGCTCGCGGCTGTAGCCGAGCGCGCTCGTCCCCCACGACAGCGCGAAGACGGTCATCAGGTAGAACAGCACGAACGTCGCCAGCGAGGCCATCGTCCCGATCACCAGCGTGCCTGGGTAATGCCGGAAGACCTCGAACATCGGGACCTTCACGCGCGCGCTGCGCGTCACGGCATCCTGGAAGACGGGGGTTTCGGTGATCGTCAGCCGGACATAGAGCCCGACGAGGACCAGGACGGCGCTCGCGAGAAACGGGATGCGCCAGCCGAACGAGAAGAACTGTTCGTCGGACAGCCAGCGCGACAACGCGAGAAACACGCCGCCCGAAAAGAAGAACCCGATCGGGGCGCCGAGCTGCGGGAACATGCCGTACCAGGCTCGCTTGCCCGGCGGCGCATTCTCGATCGCGAGGAGCACGGCGCCACCCCACTCGCCGCCGAGGCCCAGGCCCTGGCCGAACCGGCAGATCGCGAGCATGAGCGGAGCGGCCACGCCGATTGTCTCGTAGGTCGGCAGCGCGCCAATCAGCACCGTCGAGATGCCCATGGTCAGCAGCGCGGCGACAAGCGTCGTCTTGCGGCCGACGCGGTCGCCGAAGTGGCCGAAGAGGGCTGATCCGACGGGACGGGCCATGAACGCGATCGCGAAGGTCGCGAGCGAGGCGAGCGTGGCCGACGCCGGATCGGAGGCAGGAAAGAACAGCCGCGGAAAGACGATGACGGCGGCGGTCGCGTAGATGTAGAAATCGAAGAACTCAATCGTCGTGCCGATGAGGCTCGCGAAGAGGACCTGCCGTGCCGTGTTGATGGGTCGTGCCTTGCTCTCGGATTTGCTGCTCTGACCGCTGGACATTGCCCCTCCGGGCTTCTTCGGACACCTCCGGCCGCTCGCGAGGTGTAGAGCATAGTCCACCCGCGCTGGTTCAGGGTTCATGGTTCAGGGTTCAGGGTTCAGGGTTCAGGCGGAAGGACAGAGCCAAAGAGCATAGGATCACTGAATGAGGTACGCATCAGTTCTCGCCGCTGCCCTGATCGTCGGACTGGGTGTCACCGCGGGAGCGGCCGGCACCACCGTTTTATTCGTCGGCAACAGCTTTACGTTCGGTGATGGCTCGCCGGTCCAGTTCTATCGAGCCGACACGGTGACGGACCTCAACAGCGAGGGCAAGGGAGGCGTACCGGCCCTTTTCAAGTCGTTTACCGTCCAAGCCGGACTCGACTACGACGTCTACCTCGAGACTCGCGGCGGCAGCGGGTTGGAGTTCCATTTCGAAAACAAGCTCGCAGTGCTCGGCACGCGTCCCTGGGACAAGGTCGTGATGCACGGCCAAAGCACACTCGACTTCGCCAAGCCAGGCGACCCGGCCAAGCTCATTGCCACGAGCCGGCAGATGGCCGACTTTTTCCGCGAGCGCAATGCCAAGGTCGACATCTACCTGATGGCGACGTGGTCACGGGCCGATCAGACGTACCCGGCGGCCGGCACGTGGTCCGGCAAGCCCATCGAGGCAATGGCTCGAGACGTCCGCGCCGCCTACGACAAAGCCGCCGCCGGCGCGCCGGGGGTCAAGGCGGTGATCCCGGTCGGCGAGGCGTGGACGCGTGCGATGCAGACGGGCGTCGCCGATCCGAATCCTTACGACGGCATCGAGGCTGGCAAGCTCAATCTCTGGACCTACGACCACTATCACGCCAGCACGCACGGCTACTACCTCGAGGCGCTGGTCGTCTTTGGCAGCCTGACTGGACGCGATCCGCGCTCGCTCGGCGAGAACGAGTGTTCAGCCTACGAGCTGGGATTGTCACGTCCGCAGGCCAAGGCACTGCAACAGGTCGCCTTCGATCAGCTCGGGAACACGATCGCGTCACCGGCATTACCGGGAGCCGGACCCACCAGCCGCGCACGCTGTGTTTCGACGCGCTAGCGGCGGGTGTATCCTCCTGCCATGGCGAACCAACCCCTCGGCCGGCGTGAGGTCCTGACTCTCGCCGGTCTGGCCTCACTCTCTTCACTTGGAACACAGGCGCTCGCAGGTCAGACGATGACGACTCCCGGCAAGCAGAGCGTGGAGAGCCGCCGCCGCGAGCTGTACGCGCTCCTCGGCGACCTCCCCGATCGGCGCCGCGCCATCGGCGGCAAGAAGCGGAGCGAGGAAGAGCGCGACGGCTACATCCTCGAAACGTGGGACCTCGATCTCAACGGGATCGAAACGGTCCCGGCTTACCTGGCACGGCCGCGTGGGTTGACAGGACGGGCGCCGGCCGTGGTTTTCGATCACTCCCACGGGGGCGGCTACACAATCGGCAAGAAGGAGTTCACGGACGGACGGTCCTATCTTCAGCCGGTTCCGTACGCCAAGGTCCTCACCGATCTCGGCTACGTCGGCCTGGCGATCGACCACTGGGTCTTCGGCGAGCGCAGCCACACGACCGAGCTCGACATGTTCAAGGCCATGCTGTGGAAGGGCCAGGTGCTGTGGGGCATGATGGTCTACGACAGCCTGCGCGCGCTCGACTGGCTGGTCGCGCGGCCCGACGTCGACAGCGCGCGCATCGGCACGCTCGGCATGTCGATGGGAAGCACCATGGCGTGGTGGCTCGCGGCGCTCGACGAGCGCGTGAAGGTTACGGTCGACATCTGCTGCCTCACCGATTTCGACACGCTACTGGCGAAGAAGGGGCTGAGCGGTCACGGCGTGTACTACTACGTGCCAGGCCTCCTCAAGCACTTCACGACTTCGCAGATCAACGCGCTCATCGCGCCCCGCGCCCATCTCGGCCTCGCCGGACTCCAGGACAAGCTGACGCCAGTCGAGGGCCTCGACATCATCGACCGCGAGCTCACGCGTGTCTACAAGGAGCAGGGCCATCCCGAACGGTGGAAGCTGCTGCGCTATAACGTCGCACACGTCGAAACGCCGGAAGGGCGACAGGAGATCATCGCGTTCCTGAAACGGGCTCTCTAGCAGAGCCTTCGCTCGCGGCTTACCCGCACAACATTCACCGTCAGGGGCTCGAACAAGAGAGTAGGAGATCAAGAGGGCGACGAGGCCATGCGTTAGGTCGCTGCTCTGCGTCTGCAATCGGTCGTGCTGCACTTCGTTTTCGTCTCCGCTTGCTCCGTTCTTCGTGTTGAACCCGTTGACTTCGCCCACTCCGAGACTCGCTCCACTCCCTGACGAGCGAGGACCTTTACTCGTAGAAAGTCTCATTCGTGCCGGAGCGCCAGGATCGGATCAATCCGGCTGGCGCGGTGCGCCGGGATGAGCCCGGCGGCGACCGACACGAGCGCGAGCAGGATCGTGGTGGCGATGGCAATCGTCGGGTCGCGGGCCTCGATGCCGTAGAGCTGCGAGGACACATAGCTGCCGAGCAACATCGCGGCGGGGATCCCGACCGCGAGTCCGATCGTGAGCAGCAGCAGCACCTCGCGCATGACCAGCCAGATCACATAACCGGGCTGGGCCCCGAGCGCGAGGCGGATGCCGAGTTCCTTCTTACGGCGAGCGACGACGAACGCCATCACGCCATAGAGACCGATCGAGGCGAGAAGCGTGGCCAGCAGCCCGAAACCCGCCGACAGCAGCGCCACCAGCCGGTCGGTGAGTAGCGTCTCGTCGAGCTGGCCCTCGAGCGTCTTGATGGCGTACACCGGCAGCGCCGCATCCTGCTGCCGCACCTCGTTGCGCACCAGGCTGTACGCCGCCGACGTCGGGATGGTCGTGCGCACGTAGAAGGCCGCGCTCCCCGCACCGAAATGCGGCACGAACACCTGCCGCCGCACGCCTTCGCGCGGCCCCTCGTAGAGCGAGTCCGCCACGACGCCGATGATCTCGACGTTCAGCTTGGTGTTCGGTCCGCTCCCCGATCCGATGTGCTTGCCGACCGCGCTCGCCCCCTTGAAGAAGTGCTCCGCGAACTTGCGATTGACGATCGCGACGTTCGAGTTCGGCTTGTAGTCCGCGCGCGTGAAGTCCCGCCCCTCGAGGAGCGCAATCTTCATCGTCTTGAAGTAGCCCGGCGACAGCGCGTTCATGAACGCCTGCATGTTCTCGCCGTCGGCCGGACGATGACCTTCGACCGACATGTAGTTGTCCCACTCGTCGCCGCTCAGGATGGAGACGGCCGTCATGCTCGCCGACGTGACCCCGGGCGCCGAATTCAGGCGTTCGAGCAGATTCTGATAGAACTGCACCGCGCGCGGGCTGTCGTAGCCGTTGAGCGCCGGCGACAACTGGAAGGTGATCAGATTCTCGAGCGCCACACCCGTGTCCGTCGTCTGCAGGTTCTGAAGGCTGCGGACGAAGAGGCCGGCGCCGAAGAGCAACAGGAAGCTCAACGCCACCTGCGCGGTCACCAGTCCCTTGCGCAGGAACAGCGACCCGCCGGTGCCGGCAATCGATCCCATCGTGTCCTTCAGCGTCGTCCACGGATCCGGCCGGCTCGCGCGCAGCGCCGGCAGCAGCCCGAAGACGATGCCGGTCAGTCCAGTCAGGCCGAGCGTGAACGCCAGGATCCGGACGTCGGGCTCGGGCCGAATCAGGAGCGGCTGTCCGCCCGTCGGGATGAGCGCGAGCAGCCCCTGCGTGAGGGCGTAGGCCAGGCCCAGACCGACGATGCCGCCGATGCACGAGAGGACGAGGCTCTCGACGAGCAACTGCGTGACGAGGCGGCGGCGTGAGGCGCCGAGCGAGAGTCGGACGGCGATCTCGCGCTGGCGCATGAAGCCGCGGGCGATGAGGAGGTTCGCGACGTTGGCACAGGCGATGAGCAGCACGAGGCCGACCATGCACATCAAGACGACGAGCGGCGTCGAGAAATCGTTGCGGAGCGGAGAGAACCCCATCGCGGCGCTGACGACGAGCAGCTGGCCCTTCATGAACTGCTCGCGTGAATACGCCGACCAGTTCTTGGCCGCCGGCAGCGTCATCTCGTCGGTCCGGATCTGGGTGAAGAGGCCCTGGAGCGGGGCGCGCGCGGATTCAACCGTGTAGCCAGGCTTGAGCCGGCCGAAGACCTGCACCCAGCGGGCCCGGCGATCGTCCATCCGCAGCCACGTCCATTCCGGCGTCATGGCGGTCTTCATCAGGATGGGCACGCGGATCTGCGGCGATTGCGCGGGATCGATGCCGGCAAATCCCGCCGCCGAGACGCCGACGATCGTGATCGGCGAGTCGTTGATGAGGATCTTCTTCCCGATTACGTTCCGGTCGCTCGCAAAGCGGCTGACCCAGTAGTCGTAGCTCAGCACCGCGACCGGGTGCCCCTGATAGACCTGGTCGTCTTCCTGCGAGTTGAAGACGCGCCCCAGCGCCGGCTTGACCCCCAGCATCGAGAAGTAATTCCCGGAGACGAGCTCTGCCTGGAGGCGCTCGGTGCTGTTGTCGATGCTGACGGAGGCGGGAATGAGCCGGCGGCAGAGCACCTCAGCCAGGGGCTCGGCGCGCTTCTGGTAGTCCTGGTAGATGGGATAGGAGTGCATCCGGGTGCCCATGTTGCTCCCCATGTGGGCGCCCTGCTGATAGAGCATGACCAACTCTTCGGGACGAGTCACGGGCAGCTTTCGCAACAGCACCTGGTCGATCAGCGTGAAGATCGCGGTGTTGGCCCCGATCCCCAGGGCGAGCGACAGGACCGCCACAATCGAGAACAGCGGGCTTCGGCGCAGGCCGCGAACCGCATACCGGAGGTCGGCGAGAAGGGTGCTCATCGTGAGGCTTGGACGGTGGGGAGGGGCCAACGGTTTACGGTAATCGGTGAAATCGGCTGCTCGAAGGTTGACGGGACCCTGCCGCGTTAGCTGGTCCCGTGCCCTATACTCAGCACATCCATTGGGCCCTCACACCCGGCGCGGCATGACAAACGGCCCTTTGAGCCTACCCTCGCGAGCGCAGCGCGTCTGCAGGGCTCTGACGCTCGCCGCGCTCCTCGGTGCCACGGCGTGCACGCCGACCGAGGGTTTCCACGGCGAGAACAGCGTGCTTCGCGTCGTGCCGGGGTCGGACCTCTCCATCCTGGACCCGATTTGGACCACGGCCACGATCAGCCAGAGTCATGGCTACATGATCTACGACACGCTGTTCGGCATGAATGCGGAAGGCCGCATTCAGCCGCAGATGGTGGACAGCTACGAAACGAGCCCGGACGGGAAGACGTGGACGTTCACGCTGCGAGACCGTCTGGAATTCCATGACGGGCAGCCGGTCACGAGCGAGGATGTCGTGGCGTCGCTGCAGCGCTGGAGCCGGCGCGACACGGCGGGGCAAAAACTCTCGTCGTTCGTCGAGAAATGGGAACCGGTCGATCCTCGGACCTTTCGTCTGCGCCTGAGTGCGCCGTACGGACTGGTCCTGGAGTCGCTCGGCAAGCCGAGCGCCAACGTCCCGTTCATCATGCCAAAGCGGGTGGCAGCCACATCGGCCGACAGACAGATTGACGACTACACAGGCTCCGGTCCTTTTATCTTCAAACAGGACGAATGGAGGCCCGGTGAGAAAGTGGTGTACGTCAGAAACACGCGCTATGCGCCTCGCGCCGATCCCGCCACCGGAACTGCCGGGGGAAAGGTCGCGCGCGTGGACCGCGTCGAGTGGCTCATCATCACGGATCCACAGACGCAGGCCAACGCCCTCGCGACCGGCGAGGTCGATGTGCTTGAAATGCCCGCGTTCGAGCTGTACCGGTCGTTGGCGCGCAATCCTGACATCCAGCTGCTCGATCTCGAATCCGCTCGGCGGACAGAATTATCTGCGGTTCAATCACCTCGAAGCACCCTTCGACAACCCGAAGGTGCGACGGGCGGCGATGGCGGCCCTCAATCAGGAATTGTTCCTGCAGGTGCAGGTCGGCGTTCCCGGCCTGTATCGCACGTGCTTTTCGGTCTATCCCTGCAGGACGCGGTACGTCACGGCGACGGGCATGGATTTTATTGCCGAGCACAGCCCCTCGCGCGCCCGCCAACTGCTCGCGGAATCGGGATATGCCGGCACACCCATCGTACTGCTGCAGCCGACCGACGTCGTCATTCTCACCAAGCTTCCGGTGGTGGCGGCGCAACTCCTGCGACAGGCCGGCTTCATCGTCGACATGCAACCCATGAACTGGCAGTCCCTGGTAGCGCGGCGGGCGCGGAAGACCGGCTGGCACGCCTTCATCACGAACTCACCGGGCGTGTCCCAGGCAGATCCGATTGTCAACTTCTCGCTCAACGCCGACTGCGGCAAGGCGTGGTTTGGCTGGCCGTGCGACCCGGAACTCGAGCGGCTGCGTGACACTTTCGCCCGCGCCCGCGATGAACCCGAGCGGAAGGCCGCGGCCGAACAAGTGCAGGTGCGCGCGATGGAGATTGGCACGCATGTACCGCTGGGGGAGTACGTGGCTCCCACTGCCGCGCGCAAGAACGTGACGGGGCTTCTTCGGGGGCCGCAGACCATGGTGTTATGGAACGTCGGCAAGCAGTGACGCGTGTTCTCGCGTTCCTCGCCAGACGCGTGGCCTCGACCGCCGGCGTGTTAGCCGTGGTCGCCGTCCTGGTCTTCCTGCTGCTGCGACTGGTGCCGGGCGATCCGGCGGCCATCATCGCGGGCGACAGCGCCACCACCGAGCAGATCGAGCAGGTCCGGGAAGGTCTGGGCCTCAACCGTCCCTTGGCCGTGCAATTCGGCATCTGGCTCGCGAACGTCGTCCGCGGCGACCTCGGCGAGTCGTACGTCTTCAAGAAGACCGTCGCCGCGCTCATCGTGCAGCGTCTCGAACCGACGATCGCCCTGGCGCTCTGCACGATTGTTCTCGCCGTGATGGTGGCGGTGCCCCTCGGCGTCCTCGCCGCGTGGCGCCACGGCGGCTGGCTCGACCGCGCCCTGATGGGGCTTTCCACGCTGGGCTTCTCGATCCCGGTCTTCGTGCTCGGCTACCTGCTCATCTGGCTCGTGTCGCTCACGCTCGGCTGGTTACCGGTGCAAGGCTACCGTCGCCTCTCGAGCGGCTTCTATCCGTTCATCCAGCATCTGATTCTGCCGAGCGTCACGTTGTCTGTCGTCTACATCGCGCTCATCGCCAGGCTGACGCGGGCGGCCGTGTCGCAGGCGCTCATCGAGGATTTCGTCCGCACCGCCAGAGCCAAGGGCCTGCCCGAACGGCGCGTGCTCGTCCGTCATGCGCTGGCCAACGCGGCGGTGCCAATCGTGACGGTCATCGGCATCGGACTCGCGATGCTGATGGGGGGCGTCGTGGTGACCGAAAGCGTCTTCGCCATACCAGGTTTAGGCCGCCTGACGGTGAACGCCGTCCTCGCGAGAGACTTCCCCACCATCCAAGGTATCGTCCTCCTGTTCTCGGTCGCCTACGTCTTGATCAATCTCGCCGTCGACTTGAGCTATCCGTTCTTCGATCCCCGTATCCGGTATTGACTACACATGCGCGACGCCCCTGAAGCGATCGAAGCATTGATGGTCGACGCCGCCGATCCGGAAACTCTGGCTACGCAGAGCGTCTGGCGGCGGCTGGGGAAGAACTGGTCGGTGCGCATCGGGGGCAGCACGCTCATGCTCCTCGCGTTGATGTCGCTGGCGGCACCCTGGCTCTCGGCAACCGATCCACGGCTGATCGACCCGGTAAACCGCGACCTGCTTCCCGGCGCTACGGCCCGCGTCGTGCTGCCCGAGTGGACGCGTTCAGCACACGTTCGTTATGGGGACCGACAGCTACGGACGTGATATCTACGCCCGCGTTCTCTACGGCGGACGGGTGTCGCTCGTCGTCGGAGCCTCGGTTGCCCTGCTGAGCGTGCTCGTGGGCGTCGTCTTCGGCCTGGCGATCGGCGCGGCCCGATGGGTCGATGGCGTCGTGATGCGCGTGATGGACGGAGTGATGGCCATTCCAGGCATCCTGCTCGCGATCACCCTTGTGGCGCTCTGGCGCGCGTCTCTCGCGACCGTGATCCTGGCGATCACGTTTACCGAAATCCCGCGGGTCGTTCGCCTGGTCCGCTCGCTCGTGCTGTCGATTCGCGAGGAGCCGTACGTGGAAGCGGCAGTCTCGGCAGGGACCCCGGCGCTCAAGCGTCTCTACCGCCACATCCTGCCGAATACCGTGGCGCCTCTCATCGTGCAGGGCACCTACATCTGCGCGTTTGCGATGCTGCTGGAGGCGACGTTGAGTTTCCTCGGCGTCGGGTTACCGCCGGAAGTACCGACGTGGGGCAACATCATGGCCGAGGGCCGGCTCCAGTTCAACGAGTACCCACATAGCGTGCTGTTTCCGGGCGTGTGTCTCGCCCTCACGGTTCTCTCCGTCAACATGCTTGGCGACGGGTTGCGCGACACGCTGGACCCGCACTTCGGCAAGCGCGGAGACCGGCCATGACGGTGCCCGTCCTGCAGGTCCAAGATCTGACGGTCGCCCTGCCTCGGGGTGGCGATCGGCGCGAGGCGGTGTCGGGCGTGAGCTTCGAGATTCCCAAGGGCCAACTGGTGTGCCTGGTCGGCGAGTCCGGATCGGGCAAGTCGATCATCGCGCACACGGTGATGGGCCTGTCGCCCCGCAACGTTCGCGCCACCGCGGGCGAAGTCCGCGTCAATGGCGAGGCGCTACTGCACGCTGCGCCGCACCGCCTGCGGCAGCTCCGGGGCGACACGATGTCGATGATTTTCCAGGAGCCGATGACGGCGTTGAACCCGGTGATGACATGCGGCAGCCAGATCGACGAACTGCTGGTGCAGCACACCCGTAAGTCTGCCCGCGAGCGAAGGCTGCGCATCCTGGAGATGCTCGGCCACGTTCGGCTGGCGGACTCGGAGCGGCTCTACCGCAGCTATCCGCACCAGCTGTCCGGCGGGCAACGCCAGCGGATCATGATCGCCATGGCGCTCATCCTTGCGCCCGCGCTGCTCATCGCCGATGAACCGACGACGGCGCTGGATGTCACGACCCAGGCGGAGATCCTGCGCCTGATCCGTGACTTGCAGCGCGAGAGCAATACGACCGTGCTCTTCATCACTCACGACCTCGGCGTCGTGGCGGAAATCGCCGACAGCGTAGCGGTACTGCAACGCGGCAAGCTGGTGGAGGCAGGGCCGGCGCGAGACGTCCTGACGCGGCCTCAGCATCCCTACACCCGCGCCCTGCTGAACGCCGTGCCCAGCCTCACGCCGCGGAAGCCGCGGCCCGAGCGAATCGGGGCCATCCACCTCCAAACCCGTCGACTCACGAAGGTCTTCGAGAGCGGCGGCTGGTTGCGCCGTCGGCCTACCGTGAAGGCCATCGACGGCGTCGACTTGGACGTGCACAAGGGCGATACCGTGGGAATCGTCGGCGAGTCCGGATCAGGAAAGTCCACCTTGGCGCGGTTGCTCGTTCGCCTGGTCGAGCCGTCCGGGGGTGAGATCGAGGTGGACGGCCGGCCGGTCACCTGGTTGCGCGGATCGGCTGCCCACGAGTTCCGGCGCAAGGTGCAGATGGTCTTTCAGGACCCGTACCGCTCGCTCAACCCGCGCCGAACGGTCGGCGCGGCCATCGCTGAGGGCCCGATCAACTTCGGCGCCACGCGGGCGGACGCGTGGCAGCGCGCGGCGGAACTCTTGGACCTGGTCAAGTTGTCTCCGCGGTCGCTCCACCGGTATCCACACGAGTTTTCCGGCGGGCAACGCCAGCGCATCTGCATCGCGCGCGCGCTCGCGCTCGATCCGGAGATCCTGATCGCCGACGAAGCGGTCTCGGCACTCGATGTCTCGATCCAAGCCCAGATTCTGTCGTTGCTCGCTGACGTGCAGCAGCGACTGAACCTGACGCTGGTGTTCATCACGCACGATCTGCGAGTGGCGGCACAGATCTGCGATCGAGTCGTGGTGTTGCAGCACGGCCGCATAGTCGAGCACGGGCCACTGGCGGACGTCTTCCACAACCCGCGGCACGAATACACTCGCGCGTTGCTCCAGGCCGCGCCGGGGCGAGGCTTCGCTTTCGGAGACACGACCGGCAACTGAGGATCAGTGGGTTGTGTGGCGGCAGCGCCTACGGCGCCACGAACTGGCGCCCGATAACGATCCCAAGCCACCCCGCCACTAACCCGCCGACGACGGTCAGTGACACGTTCAGTATCGCCGCCGCTGACGCGTCACCCTCCCACAGCCTCATCGTTTCGTAGTTGAAGCTGGAATAGGTGGTGAAGCCGCCGAGGAACCCGACGGTGACGGCCGTGCGAACCGTCGGCGACCAGCCGAGCGCCGCACCGGCAGGCACGAGTGCCGCGATCGCGAAGCATCCCGTGAGGTTGACGAAGAGCGTGCCGTAGGGCAGCGCGCTGCCGAATCGCTGCGCGATCGCGATCGTGATCAGGTACCGCGCCGCGGTACCCACGGCACCCGCCAGTGAAATCCAGAGCAGTCGTTCCATCGTCTTCGTCACCCTTCCGGGAAGATGGTCGCCGAGATACACTCCATCAGACATCCTGCGGGCCCATTATGACCATCGCTCAGACCTCGATTGACACCCTTCGCAAGAACCTTCGTGGCAGCGTGATCGTTGCCGGCGATCCTGCCTACGACGAGGCGCGCCGCGTCTGGAACGCGATGATCGACAAGCGCCCGGCCGTGATCGCCCGCTGCCGCGGCGCGGTGGACGTCATGGCCGCCGTCACGTTCGCGCGCGACGAGGGGCTGTCCATTGCCGTGCGCGGCGGCGCCCACAACGTCGCGGGCAGGGCGACGTGCGACGACGGCATCGTCATCGATCTGTCGGAGATGAAGGGCATCAGGGTCGATCCCGTCGCGCAGGACCGCGCGTGCGGAACCGGGGCTGCGCTGGGGAGAGTTCGACCGCGAGACGCAGGCGTTCGGCCTCGCGACGACCGGCGGCACGATCGGCGACACCGGTATCGCCGGCCTCACGCTCGGCGGCGGCTTCGGATGGCTCGGCGGCCGGTTCGGGATGACGGTCGACAACCTGCTGAGCGTCGACATCGTGCTGGCCAACAGCGAGCTGGTCCACGCGAGCGCCACCGAGAACCCCGATCTCTTCTGGGCCATCCGCGGCGGCGCCAGCAACTTCGGCGTCGTCACCTCGTTCGAATACCGGCTGCACCCGGTCGGGCCGATGATCATCGGCGGCCTCGTGATCCACCCGTTCGCGCGCGCGGCGGAGGCGCTGAAGTTCTACGGCCAGTTCATGCGCGGCGCGCCCGACGATCTGACCGCGGCGGCCGTGCTCATGACGGGCCCGGATGGACAGAAGGCATGCGCGATCGCCGCGGCCTACGCTGGAACGGTCGACGACGGCGTGAAGGCACTGCAGCCGCTCAAGGAATTCGGGCCGCCGGTCGTCGACATCATCGGGCCGATACCGTATGTCGGACAGCAGTCACTGCTCGATCAGGCGATGCCGCCGAACCTGTTGAACTACTGGAAGGCGGACTTCATCGACGGCGATGAGCGACGACCTCATCAGACATCGCGGTCGAGGCACACAGCCGGATTCCGTCGCCGCGATCCTCGATCCTCTTCTTCCCCATCCACGGTGCGGCCAGTCGCGTCGCGCCGGACGCGACGGCGTACCCGCACCGCCACGGGATCCACATGGGCATCTACTCGCTGTGGGACGACGTGGTCGAGAACGAGCCCAACATCGCGTGGGTGCGGGAAACGTGGACAGCCATCCAGCCGCACACGGCTGGCGGTGTGTACGTCAACGAGCTCGGCGACGACGAGGGCGACGATCGCGTGCGGCTGGCGTATGGCGGCAACTACGCGCGGCTGGCGCAAGATCAAGGCGCAGTACGATCCCGACAATCTGTTTCATCTCAACGCGAACATCAAGCCTGAACTGACGGCGGCGGCGCTCCGATGCAGCAGGCGGTTCTTCGGCGTCACCGTCGCCGGAATGCTCTGCGTCCAGATGCGATAGCCCTGCTGCTCGAGTCGCACGGCGCGCATGATGTCGATGGCGAGCGGGCCCTCGACCCAGCCCGGCAATGCCCCCGCGTCGCACGCCTCGAGGTCGTGGCAGCAGGGCAACACTGCCACGCGGGCGCGCGCGGCGACGGCGCGGGCGAGCACCACGTCGGTCAACCGGCCACACGCGTGGCTCGACACCACGACATCGTCGGACTCCACAACCACATCGTCCAGGGCACCCTCGACGAAGGTTATGCGCCCTGACAATCGTGGCCAGGATTGCACGAGCGCCGCGTGGACGCGCGCGCTCGAGGCAGGCAGCGCCTTGTCCACGACGAGCGCCGCCGGCGAAGTATCGTCGAGGACGAGCATGACCTGCGCGAGCAGGCCGTGCCCGCCGCCGAGGTCCACGACCCGTCCGCCCCGGAACAGCCGTCGGACGCGTCGCGCCACCTCCCACGCTTCGTAGAGCTCCTTGCGTGGCAGACAACCCGCCTGACACACGGCGCGTGCGATCCGATCGAAGAGCGTCGTGCCTGTAAAACGCCCGAGGTCCTTGTCGGTGAGCCGGCCGCGCGACGAGTGCGAGAACGCCATGTAGGACAGGGTCAGGGATCAGGGGTCAGGGACCAGAAGGGCATTCTTACCTAGTTCGCCCTGATCTTCATTCTCCTGGCCTCCTGACCTTCTGTAACGCATTCGTCGACGATGGTTGCATGTATTCTGGGACTGACACGGAGGTCGCCCTGATGGCACTGCATCCACTCGCGGGCAAACCGGCGCCCGCCGCGGTTCTCGTCGACGTCGCCAGGCTCGAACGCGAGTTTCTCGATCGCACACCCGATTCTGGCGACCCGCGGCAGCGGGTCAAGTTTGGTACGAGCGGACATCGCGGCACGCCATTCGACGGCAGCCTGACGGCGGCGCACATCGCCGCGATCACGCAGGCGATCTGCGACTACCGGCGTGGGCAGGGGATCGACGGACCGATCTACATGGGCAAGGACACGCACGCGCTCTCGGCGCTGTCGCAGGACACGGCCCTCGAGGTGCTGGCGGGCAACGACGTCGACACGATCGTTCAGCGCGACAACGGGGTGACGCCGACGCCGGTTATCTCACGCGCGATCCTCACGTGGAATCAGGGGCGCACCTCGCACCTGGCCGATGGGATCGTCATCACTCCATCGCACAACCCGCCCGAGGACGGCGGGTTCAAGTACAACCCGCCGAACGGCGGGCCCGCCGACACCGACGTGACACGCTGGATTCAGCAGCGCGCGAACGAGTTGCTGGCGGCGAAGAACGGCGACGTCAAGCGGGTCCCATTCGCGGGCGCGTTGAAGGCGTCGACGACGCATCAGGAAGATCTCGTCGGCCCGTACGTCGATGACCTGAACGAGGTCGTGGACATGGAGGCCATTCGTGACGTGGGCATCACGATCGGCGTCGACCCGCTCGGCGGCGCATCGCTGCCCTACTGGCAGGCGATCGCCGCGCGGCACGGCCTGCGGATCACGATCGTCAATCCGGCGATCGATCCGGCGTTCGGGTTCATGACCCTGGACCACGACGGCAAGATCCGGATGGACTGCTCGAGCCCGTACGCGATGGCCGGGCTGGTGGCATTAAAGGATCGGTTCCAGGTGGCGGTCGGCAACGACCCGGATGCCGATCGCCACGGCATCGTGACCGCATCCGCCGGGCTGATGAACCCGAATCACTATCTGGCGGTCGCCATCCAGTACCTGCTCGCCAACCGTCCCGCCTGGCCGGCCACGGCCGCGATCGGCAAGACCATCGTCAGCAGCAGCATGATCGACCTCGTCACGAAGGGCGCCGGACGACGGCTGGCGGAAGTGCCGGTGGGGTTCAAGTGGTTCGCCGCGCCGCTCTTCGAGAGCCGCCTCTGCTTCGGCGGGGAGGAAAGCGCCGGCGCCAGCTTCCTGCGTCGCGATGGGAGAGTATGGACGACCGACAAGGACGGTCTGATCCTCGCGCTCCTCGCCGCCGAGATCACCGCGCGCACGGGCAAGGATCCCGGCGAGCACTACCGTGCGCTCGAAGCCCGGTACGGCGCGCCGCACTACACCAGGCTCGACGCGCCCGCCACGCCCGAGCAGAAAGCACAACTGCAGAAGCTCTCGCCCGAGGCAGTCACGGCAACCACGCTCGCCGGCGAACCGATCCTCAGCCGCCTGACGCGCGCGCCGGAGAACGACGCGCCCATCGACGGGCTCAAGGTCGTCGCCGCCAGCGGCTGGTTCGCCGCGCGGCCGTCGGGAACCGAGGACATCTACAAGATCTACGCGGAAAGCTTCAAGAGCCGCGCGCACCTCGACGAGGTGGTCGCCGAGGCGCAGCGCATCGTCGACGCGTCACTCCGGTGATGAGGCGGGGAGCCATCGCGTGGCCTGCTATCCGAGCGGCGCGGTCAGTTCAGACTAGAATCAGCTGAACTCAGCAGGCTCTGGCCAGCCAGAATGCGATGACGTTTCAAGTAGGCACGAACGTCGGCAGATACGAGATCGTGAGTCTTCTCGGCGCGGGAGGCATGGGAGAGGTGTACCGTGCTCGCGACCTGACGCTCAAACGCGACGTGGCGATCAAGGTCTTGCCGGAAACGTTCTCGAAAGATGCCGAACGCCTTTCACGATTTCGGCGGGAAGCCGAAGTATTGGCATCGCTGAACCATCCGCACATCGCCACCATCTACGACGTTGGTGAGTCTGGCGGCGGCCGTTTCTTGGCGCTCGAACTCGTCGAGGGTGAAAGCCTCGCTGAACGCCTGACACGCGGCCCGATGCCCCTCGGTGAATCCCTACGAACCGGCGTGCAAATCGCGAGAGCGTTGGAAGCGGCTCATGCCAAAGGGATCACACACCGCGATCTCAAGCCCGCAAACATTCAGCTGACGCCGGCCGGCGACGTGAAAGTGCTGGACTTCGGCCTGGCCAAGGTCGCGACCGACGCTAGCCAGCGGTTCCGACGTCGCGCATGACGCTCTCGGCAACCGCGCCAGGCGTGTTTGTCGGCACGCTGCCATACATGTCACCCGAGCAGCTGAACGGAACGGACGCGGGCAACACTGGAGATATCTGGGCATTCGGATGCGTTCTATACGAAATGCTCTGCGCCCGCCGTGCATTTGACGGCGATTCTCCCGGCGCCACCATCGCGAGCGTGCTGAAAGGCGAGCCCGATTGGCGGCAATTGCCGCGGGTCCCGGACGAGATCGCGAGGCTGATTCGACGGTGCCTTCGCAAAGATCGCACTCAACGGCTGCAATCCATCGGCGACGCGCGCATCGAGGTGGAGGACGCGCTCAGCGCGCCCGCGGGAGACACGCCTCCGGTTTCATCTGGCACTCATAGATGGCAGTATGCAGCTATCGCGGCACTCGCCGTGGTCGCGTCGGTTGCAGCCGTGGCGGCCTTCTCCGCCGTGCGATCACCATCGCCCCCTCCAGAAATGCGTCTCGAGATCGGGCTGCCGGCCACTACCAGGCCGACATCCTTGGCGATCTCGCCCGATGGTCTTCAGCTCGTCTATGTCGCGGGACTTGGATCAGCGTCCCCAACTCTGGCTCCGCCGGCTCGACTCTGCTGCGGTGCGGCCACTACCTGGAACCGACTATTCCTCTCATCCGTTCTGGTCGCCGGACAGCGGCTCGCTTGGGTTTTTCGGCGACGGCAAGCTCAAACGACTCGACATCGCGGGCGGATCGCCAAGAGTCCTGGCGGAAGCGCCTCAGGGTCTGGGCGGGACGTGGAACAAGGACGGGACGATCATCTACTGCGCGAACAACTCGGACTTGTTTCGCATTTCTGCCGAGGGCGGCGAACCGAGACAAGTGACGCGGGTCGAACGACCCCAGCAATCGTCCCATCGATTTCCCTGGTTCCTGCCCGATGGTCGTCACTTTCTGTACTTTGCGACGGGCACCGAGGGCTCGAGGTGTCTATGTCGACTCCCTGGATGAATCGAAGCCGAAACGCTTGCTCGGCGTCGATGCGGTGGGGCCGCCGGCGCTGACCTCCTCGGGCCAACTGCTCTTCGTTCGAGAGAGAACACTCTTTGCCCAGAACCTTGATCTCCAGTCGCTCGAGTTGACCGGGGCCGCATCCCCGGTTGCTGAACGAGGTGCTCGTCGACGTGGCGGTCGCAGCGTTTTCGGCATCGAGTGCCGGCCCTGTTGTGTACCGTGTCGGCTCGGAAGACGTGAGCAGGCAGCTCACATGGTTCGACCGATCTGGCAACGAGATCGAGCGGATAGGCGACCCCGACAGCGCCAACCTGTGGATGTGGTCGATGTCACCGGATGGGCGTCGTCTCGCCGTGAACAGAACCGTCCGCGGCAATTTCGACATCTGGTTATTGGAAGTAGCACGCGGAATCCTGACGAAGTTCACCGTTGACTCGAGCTTTGACTGGTCAGCCGTCTGGTCGCCCGACGGGAAACGAATGGCGTATCGTCGCGACGGAATGCTCTATCAAAGGTCTGTCGCAGATCCTCCGGGAACGGAGACGGTACTGTTCACAGCGACGACCCCGGCGACGCCGACCGCCTGGTCGCCCGATGGTCGCCATCTGGTGTTTCAGATGGACGACCCGAAGACAGGCATGGATCTCTGGGCCCTGCCGGTCGATGACGGTGGAAAACCCGGAGCTCCCATCGTCGTGGCTCACACTGCCGCCGCCGAACAGCAGGGCCAGCTGTCGGCCGATGGAAAGTGGATCGCGTACCAGTCGAACGAGTCAGGCCAGGCCGAGATCTACGTCCAGCCATTTCCGGGCCCCGGACCGAAGTTGAGGGTCTCGGCCAAGGGTGGTATTCAGGCACGCTGGAGCCAAAAAGGCAGCGAATTGTTCTACCTGGCTATCGACGGCCGACTCATGGCCGTTCCGATTGACGTTGGTTCCAAGGGTTCCAGTATCGCGCCGGGCGCAGCCGTCCCTCTCTTCTGGGCCCGCGTGTACGGGGCGGGACAATCCGCAACAATACTGTCTCCGCAATACATCGTTTCCCCGGATGGGAAGCGTTTTCTCATGAACACCCACTCAGAAGTCCCGGGGGGGCCCATAACGGTGGTTCTCAATGGGAGATTTCAGGGGAGTGGTGCCGACAGATTGGCGCGCTAGCTGTCGGAAGGGGCTGACCCGCCTCGCGACAGACTACTTCAACCGGCCGTACTTGCGGAGCGCGGCCAGCAGCCGATCGTGAGGCAAGGCGTGGATGCGGAGTCCATCGGCACCCGTCATCGTCGTCGCCGCCAGCATCGCGTTGAGGATCGCTTCTTCGGTCGCCTGGACGGTCCCATAGAACAGCGCGTTCATCGCCGCGTTCGGCAGCATCTCGACGCGCTGAACGCCCTGGGCGCCGCCGGTCTGCGCGTTGGCCGTCGAGAACGCGAGAAAGATGTCGCCTGAACCGTTGCCGCCGAAACCGCCGGCGCGCGCTATGCCGAGTGAGACACGCGTGGCGATGCGCTTCAACTGGTGAGGCAGGAGCGGTGCGTCGGTTCCCACGATGACGATGATGGAACCTAGTTCTTCATCGCGCGGGGCCGGTGAACGCGGCTGCTCCTGGCCGCACCGCGGCGTCTGGGGACGCACTTTCGGGTCGTCGAGCGCGATGCACGGCCGCAGGTCGGTGATCTCCTCGCCCACCGGCACGCCGGCTACGCGCAGATCCTGCCGCGCTCCGAAGTTGCACTGGACGAGCACGCCTACGGTGTAGCCACCGGCGCTGGCGGCGAGCACGCGAGACGCCGTGCCGATCCCGCCCTTGAACCCGAGGCAAGCCATGCCGGTGCCACCGCCGACGTTGCCTTCCACAACCGCGCCGCCCGAAGCGCCGTCGAGAGCGCTCGTGACATGAGCGGGCTTGACGTGGAATCCGTTGATGTCGCTCAAGCTGCCGTCGTACGTCTCGGCAACGACGGGCAATCCCCACGGCTGCAGACCTGGCCGGGCAACCTGCCACTGGAGAATCGCATCGCGGACGACGCCCACGCTGTGCGTGTTCGTGATCGCGACGGGCCCTTCGAGAACCCCGCTCTCCTCCAGCCACGTCGTGCCCGTCATCTCGCCGTTGCCGTTCAAAGTGAACCAGGCGCCGAACACGGGATCGGCGCTCGACTTCCCGCGTGGGTGGATGACCGTAACGCCGGTGCGGACCGGGCCTTTGCCGACGACGAGGCGTCCTTCGCCCTCGATGAGGGTCGTGTGGCCGACCTCGACGCCCTTCAGATCGGTGATGGCATCGAGCGCGCCAGGCTGACCGCCGATAAGCGCGCTGATGCCGAGCTCGCGGGCGCGGAGCCGCCGTGCTTCCTGTCCATCGACTCGGGCAATGCTCGCGATCACCGCGAGCGCGATCGAAGCGACGACCAGACGTTGAAGATTACGCATCATCGGGCTGCGGTCCTTGGGACGATATCAGTCTGCAGCGCCGGATCCGCGGCCGGCACGTAGGTCGTCTCGAGCCCGAGCTCCTTGCGCACGATGTTGCAGCCCTGGGCGATGGCCGTGGCTTTGTAGAAGGCGATCTCGCGGTTGCAGCCCTGGCGGCCGAAGCCGCAGTCGCTCGAGACGATCAACTGCTCGGGCGCGATGTGCTCGAGCGCCGTACGGATCGAGCCGGCGACGTCGTCGGCGCGATCGGCCTGCAGCGTGCGGTGGCTGACGGCGCCGATGCAGATCTTCTTGGGCAGCTTGCCCTTGTAGGCGCCGAAGAGCTCGATGTCGCGAAAGCCGCGATCCTTCGTCTCGATCGTCCAGACGTCGCCCCTGAGCTCGTTGAGGTAGAGGTCGAACGACGCCTTGTAGCTCGTGTCGTCCATCACGCGCTGCATGTTCGGGTTGCCCCAGCACGTGTGAATCCAGATCTCCACATCGTCGAGTCCCTGCACCTCGCGGTTGTAGCACTCGATCATGAACTTCACCTTCTCGTGCTTGGCGCCGTAGGTGTTGGCCATGAAGTGCAGGGTCGGCTCCTCGATCTGGATGCACCGGCAGCCGGCATCGCGCAGCGCGAGGAGCTCCTTGTTCATCGCGACCGCCATGTCCCAGACGATCTCGTTGGGATCCTTGTACTTGTCGGTATGAATGTCGAGGAAGAGGCCCATGACCTGCGAGCAGCAGGTGCCGAAGCGGACGGGCTTGGTGGACTTGCTCTGCGCCAGGCGCCAGATTTTGTCGTAGTCGAGCGGCCGGTGCTCGATTTTGCCGGTCACGCGCGGCCAGCGCCAGCCGGTGTAGATCTCGTTGAGGAGCGTACCGGGCGGATACCGGAGCCACGGGCTGCGGGTCTCCTCGGACTGGAGGTAGTCGCCGTCGAGGCCGGTCCATCGCTGCAGCGGATAGTGGTGCCAGCTTCGCCCGCCGAAGTCCTCGTCGCAGTGGAAATCGCCGTGGGTCAGGATGTCGAGCCCGGCGCGCTCTTCGTCGCTGATGACGACCGCCAAGGCGTCCTGGAACTTCTCGCGAAACCTGACGTCCATCATGCACGTGTCGAGGGATTTGGCCCACATACTGACGTCGAACCAGCGCGGCCGGGGCCACGAGCCGGTCACGGTTGCTGGCAGCATGAGATCCTTCGTGACGGTAAGGGCCACTCGTCCTCCTTGTGTCATCCGCGCGCGCGAATCGCGCTCGGCGTATATTGACACCTGAGCGACCCCCCGCGAAAGCGCCGGATGACAGGCCCTGCTCGGATGCGGCCTGGTAGAAGAGAGCGATCAAGATGGAATCAGCAACGCCGCCGTTACCCGACGATACCCGACGTAACGGCGGCCAGCCGCGTCGATTTGGCGCCGATTGCCCCGAATCAGCGCATCGAAGCCCTGGACGTGGTGCGAGGGTTTGCGCTCCTCGGCATCTTCTTGATGAACATCGAGTTCTTCAACCGCATCATCGGCAGCCTCGGCGACGGCATGCCGCGCGGCCTCACGGGCCTCGACTGGTTTGCGAGCTGGTTCGTCGCCTACTTCGTGCAGGGCAAGTTCTGGACGATTTTTTCGCTGCTGTTCGGCATGGGATTCGCGGTGATGCTGACGCGCGCCGAGCAGGCGGGACGTGACTTCAAGAAAGTCTACCTGCGCCGCGCTCTGGCCCTGGCCATGTTCGGTGCGGCTCACTTTCTATTGCTGTGGGAAGGCGACATCCTGTTCAGCTATGCGGTGGCGGCGCTGATGCTGATGGTCGTGCTGTACGTGAAGCCAAAGCCACTCATCGTCGCCATCGTCGCCGTGGCCGGCCTGGGCTTCATTCCCGGGTTGAGCGACATCTTTGCCGTCGCTGCCGGCCTGGCGGCGGCCGGACTGATCGCGCTCTACCTTCGCAGCGAGACACGGGTCAACGTCCGCGGCCGCGGCATTCCGCTGTTTTCGTTCCTGCTGCTGTTGATCGGCGCGCTCCTCATCATCGCGGCGGCGGTGTTCTGGTTGTTGCCAGATGGACCGGTCGAGCCGCGCCTGCCGCTCTCGGTCTTCGGGCCCTTGCTCGCAATCACGGGATGGCTCTCGTGGAAATACTACGAGCCGGCGGAAAAGCGTCGCCTTCGCCTGGCGGTCAGCATCTACGTGTTCTTCGCCATCTCGATTACCGCGAGCGGCATCCTGCAGCGTTTCGCACCCGATCCAGACGCCGGAGTTACCGTCACAGCGGCGGCCCTGGCTGAGGCGCACAAGAAGGCCGAAGACAAGAAGGCCGAAGACAAGAAAGGTCGAAGAAAAGAAGGTCGAGGACAAGGACCGCAAGCAGACCAAGGAAGAGCGCGCGGCGGAACGCCAGGCCGAGAGGGAGAAGCAGCTCGCCGAGGGCAAGGCCGATCGGGAGAAAGAGCTACGTATCTTCACCAGCGGGAGCTATTGGGAGACGGTGAAGTGGAATGGCGGCCGGTTCCCCGAGAAAGCCGCTGAGTGATTTCGGCTTCGCCATCATCTTGATTGGCATGTTCCTCCTGGGATCCTGGTTCGTGCGCTCGGGTGTGATGGACAACACCGCCGCGCATCTACCGCTCTTTCGCAAGCTGGCCGTGGTGGGCTTGCCTCTTGGCATCGGGCTCGGACTGCTTGGCAGCCTGATCGCGACGTCTCACACGCCCGGCGATCGATACGATGGCTGGGGAATCGCGGTCGGACTTTCCATCCTGGGCAATCTTCCCGCCTGCCTGGGATATGTCAGCATCGTGGTGCTGATGCTCCACAGCCAGACGCTGTTCTCGCGCATCAGGGTGTTGGGCCCGCTCGGCCGGATGGCATTGACCAACTACCTCACCCAGTCACTGATCTGCGCCATCTACTTTTACGGCTACGCCCTGGGCCACTGGGGGATGCCGCGGGCGCAACAAGTGCTGTTCGTGCTGGTGGTCTACGCGGCGCAGATTGCCTTCAGCCACTGGTGGCTGTCCAGGTTTCACTACGGCCCGATGGAATGGCTCTGGCGCGGCTTCACATACGGGCACGTGCCACAACTCCTCCGGCGTTAGCAGAACCGGCTCTCCTCCACTACTCACTTCGCGCCGAAGCAGTAGACCGCGCCACGCGTGCGCACGTAGATGCGGCCGCCAGCGAGCGCAGGCGTCGCGTGGATGGGCTCGCCGATGTCGTTCACGCCCAGCACTTCCCACTGGGCGCCGGCCTTCAGCACCGTCACCTTCCCGTCGACGCTCGCCACGAACACCTTGTCATCGGCGGCAATCGGCGACGCGTAGTACTCGCCCGGCGCATCCGGTGCTCCGACCTTCCTTCAGCACTTTCCCCGTGACCGGATCGAAGGAGGTGATGATGCCACCCGTCTTCGCCAGGTAGAGGACGTTCTTGTAGTAGCAGCGGCGCCGGGATGTACGGCAGGTTCTTCTTCACGCGCCACAGCGCCGCGGCCGGCTCCACCTTGCCGCTGGCTGTCGCGGCCCGAATGGCGACCGCGCCGGACTCGCCCATGCCCATCGTCCGAATGATCTGCCACTCCTTGGCATCGATGACTTCGTCCGCCGTTTTCGTCCAGCCAGCCGAAGTGCTCGCCCATCTCCTTGTCGGCGAGGAACTCCTTGTGCGACAGCTGGCCGTTCTTGTCGGTGTCGAGCTTCGCCAGGGCCGTTTCGAACGCCGGCAGATTGGGTTCGCTGCCGCCGCTCGTCGAAAAGAACAACGTGTCACCGCTCGCAACCGGGATGCCCATCGAGCCGCTGGAGCCGACCGGCATCCACCATCTGGATTCGCCCGTCTCGAGCGCGTACGAGTCGATGCGCGTCGAGCCGAGCGTGACGATCTGCGCCGGCGCGTTCGCCGTCGCCCGGAACACCATCGGCGTCGCCCAACTCTCCGGAGCGCCGGGCCGCTCCTTCCGCCACCGCACCTTGCCGCGTCTTGCGATCCACGGCGACCAGGAAGGAACCCGAGCGTTGATCGCAGAGCAGCACGACGAGGTCGCCGGCGATGATTGGCGAGGCCGACATCCCGTAGAAGCTCTTGAACGGCCCGAGCGGCATCGTCCAGCGCTCGGTCCCGTCCGCCGAGTAGGCGGCGAGGCCGAAATCGGGAAAGAACACGACGACGCCGTCGGCGTCCGCGGCCGGAGTCGGAGAGGCGGGATCGTTGGCGTGGAAGACCTTCTGGCTGTGCGCGGGCTTCAACTCCCGCCGCCACACTTCGCGGCCGGTCGCCGGCGTCGAGGCTGATGGTGAGGAGCTTCCCGCCGTCGCTCCCGGTCAGGTAGACGCGCCCGCCGGCGACGACCGGAGAAGACTGGCCAAAGGGCAGCGCGGCCTTCCAGATGACGTTTGCGGTTGGAGAGAAGGCGACTGGATAGCCGCTGCCGGAATCGACGCCGGAACCGTTGGGACCGCGGAACTGCGGCCACTGCGCCGACGACTCGGGTGACGCCGACTCCCAGGATCGCCAGGAGAAACACGTGAAGGATCAATCGCAGGCGTTTCATCTTCATCCTCAGTTCGTATTGCTGGTCGCGCGGCTTTTCACGCCAGGAGGGGCGTCACGACGGTGCCGTGCACGTCGGTCAGGCGGAAAGCGGCGGCCCTGATAAAAGTAGGTCAGCCGCTCGTGATCCACTCCAAGCAGCTGCAGCATCGTCGCATGGAGGTCGTGCACGTGCACGCCGTTCTCGGCCAGGTTGTAGCTGAAATCGTCGGTGGATCCGTAGACCAGGCCCGGCTTGACGCCGCCGCCGGCCATCCACACGGTGAAGCAACGCGGATGGTGATCGCGTCCGTAGTTGGTGGCCGTTAGTTTACCTTGTGAATAGCTCGTCCGGCCGAATTCCCCGCCCCAGACGACGAGCGTGTCGTCCAGCATGCCCCGCTGCTTGAGATCGGTGATGAGGGCGGCGCTCGCCTGGTCGGTCTCACGGCACTGCCGCTGAATATCGCGCGGGAGGTTGTCGTGCTGATCCCAGCCCTGGTGATAGAGCTGAATGAACTTCACGCCGCGCTCGGCCAGGCGCCGCGCGAGCAGGCAGTTGGCGGCGAAGGTTCCCGGCGTGCGCGCGTCGCGGCCGTAGAGCGCGAACGTCTCGGGCGTTTCGTTCGACACGTCCATCACACCCGGCACGCTCGCCTGCATGCGGTACGACATCTCGTACTGCTCGATGCGAGAGTCCACATCGGTGTCCCCCTGAACCTCCGCGGCGTGCGCTTGCAGCTCGCGCAACCGGTCGAGCAACAGCCGCCGGCTCGCGCGCGACACCCCGTCGGGATTCGCCAGGTACAGCACCGGATCCCTGCCGCTCCGGAACTGCACGCCCTGGTGCTCGGCCGGCAGGAAACCGCTGCCCCAGAGGCGGGAGTAGAGCGGCTGATCGACTTTGCCGGGCGTGATGAGCACCACGAACGCCGGCAGGTCCTCGTTGTCGCTGCCGAGCCCGTAGTGAATCCACGAGCCCAGGCTCGGCCGGCCGGCGATCTGCGAGCCGGTCTGGAAGAAGGTGATCGCGGGATCGTGATTGATCGCCTCGGTGAACATCGAGCGGACGATGCAGAGCTCGTCGACGACCTTGGCGGTCTGGGGGAGGAGATCGCTGACCCAGGTGCCGTTCTTCCCGTGCTGGCTGAACCCGAACTGCGAACCGGCTAGCGGCAGAGACGACTGATTGCCGGACATGCCGGTCAGCCGCTGGCCCTGCCGCACCGAATCAGGCAACTGCTCGCCGTTGCGCTGCCGGAGCACCGGCTTGTAGTCGAACGTCTCCATCTGCGACGGGCCGCCGGCCATGAAGAGATAGATCACGCGCTTCGCCTTCGCCGGCACGTGGAGCTGGCCACCCAGCACGCCACGGTCCTGCGGCGCCGACGCGAACGCCCTTGCCGGATTGACCAGGTTCGCGAGGGCGATCCCGCCAAGGCCCATGCCGAAGCGGCTGAGCACCGCGCGCCGCGACAATCCGGCGGCCGGCAGTGCGCCGGTGCATTTCTGGCAGGTCATCGAGTCCTTCATCGTTCCCTTGTTTACACTGTCCAAGAGCCTCGTCACCGCCGAGATCGCCGAGGAACGACAGGAGCTCCTAATTGGTTTACTCTGGCGTCGCTCGGCGATGCTCGGCGGTGAGAGGCTCTTGGCGCCTTGCAAGCGAACGTATCTGCGGCTGATCGTCATCCGCACCACCACGAACTCTTCGAGGTTCATGATCGCGCTCGCGACGGCCGTCATCGCGGCGAGGTCCGCGCGCGGCAGCGTGTCGTCGAAGGCAGAGTCGCCGACGTCGAGGAACTTGACCGCCTGGTCGAGGTTCTGCGCGAACAGTTCCTTCTGCTCGTCGAAGAGCCGCGTGAGCAGGGCGCCTTCGATCTCGTCCGGCAGTCGCCCCGTGAGCGCGCGAAAGGCTTCGCGCTGGCGGGCGCCCGGATCGGTCGGGAATCGTCTCAGCAGCCGCTCGGCGAGCACGCGCGCGGCTTCGACGAACTGCGGGTCGTTGAGCAGCACGAGCGCCTGCAGCGGGGTCGTCGTCACCTCGCGCTTCGCGGTGCACACTTCCCGTGACACGGCGTCGAACATGATCATCGCCGGCGGCGGCGAGGTGCGGCGCCAGAACGTATAGAGGCTGCGCCGGTACAGCTCGAGGCCCCGATCCTGAGTGTACGACTTCCCTGTTCCTGATTGTTCCCACAGGCCCGCCGGCTGATACGGCTTGACGCTGGGGCCGCCGACGGTCCGGTTGAGAAGCCCGCTCGCGGCGAGCGCGCTATCGCGGATTTGCTCGGCCAGGAGCCTGGTCTTCGGACCGCGGGACAGCAGCAGGTTGTCGGGGTCGCGCCGCAGCGCGTCAATATTAGCTACAAGCGAGACCGAGGACGATTGCTGGAACGTCGAGGACGTGACGATCAGCCGGTGCAACGCCTTCACGTCCCAGCCGCTCTCCATGAACCGCTCCGCGAGCCAGTCGAGCAAATCGGGATGGGTCGGCAGCTTCCCCTGGCTGCCGAAGTCCTCCGGCGTCGGCACGATGCCGCGGCCGAAGTGCATGCGCCAGATGCGATTGACGACAACGCGGGCCGCCAGCGGGTGCTGGCGATCGATCAGCCAGCGGGCGAGGCCGAGGCGATTGCGCGGCTGGCCCTTGGGGAACGGCGGCAGGCTGCGAGGTGTCTCGCGCGAGACGACGTCGCCCGGCGCATCGTAGGCGCCGCGCGCCAGCAGGTGCGCGGGCCGCGGCGTCGCCATCTCCTCCATGACCATGATCTCGGGGACATCGGCGACGAGTCGGTTCTCGATCTCGCGCAGCGATCTGATCTCGCCGAGCGCCGAGATGTACGGCTGATACTCGCGCGCGAGAAAGTAGTCGAGCGCATCGGCATCGGCCGCCTCGCGGCGAATGGTGCCGCTCACCTCCACCGCGGTCAAGCGGACGTCAAAGACCTGAAGGTCATCAATCAGACCGTTCTTGAAGCCAGTGTCGCGAAAGCGCGCGCCGATGGTGAACGGGTGGATGTCGGCCGAGCGGTCGCCGGCCTCGCGGCGGTAGCTGATGTCCTTGAACAAGTGGTCGCGCACGACGTCGGTCTCGAGGCGCACGCCGTCGAGATACAGCCGGATGCCGGCGGCGCGGCTGGAGCCGTCGTAGGTCACCACGAGCCGCGACCAGACGTTGAGGGGCAGGGCTCGCCGCGCGCGGACGGCGACGGCGTTGCCGGGCCAGAAGTGAATCAGCCCGAAGAAGGGCCGGCCGTGATCGAGCGTCAGCTCGAAGCCGCGGCTGGCGGCATCCGTCCAGGCCCGCGACTGATGCAGGATGACCGCGCGGTCCTGACGCTCGGTCGGCTTCAGACGAACGTCGATCGAGAACGGGTCCGTCCGGACAAACGGCCTGACGGCGTAATGGACGACGCTGCTGTCGCCGGTGAAGCGCAGTGCGGCCGTCGGTCCCTCGCGCACGATCGAGAGCCCGTCCTGCACTTTGGCGTAGGCCTTCGCGACGCTGTCTGGCGTCGCGTCGACCGTCATCCGGTTGAACTCGAGGTGAGCGATCGGCGACGGCCGGGCGACAGACGCCGACGGCAGCCAGGCGGCGAAAGGTGCGCGAGCGTCACGCGCAATCGTCGGCAGCGCCGCTTCCGCTTCGGCGATGCGGCGCACGGCGAGGTCGTGCTGCCGCTCGGCGCCCGGAGGCCAGAGCAGCAGCGACGGCGACGGCGTGGCGTTCGTGAAGTGCGAGTAGAGGCCCGATTCGTCGATGTTGTTGAAGAAGGCAAAGAGCGAGTAGTAGTCGCGCTGGGTAATCGGATCGAACTTGTGGTCGTGGCAGCGCGCGCACTCGAGCGTCAGCCCCAGCATCGAGGTGCCGAAGGTGTTGACGCGATCGAGGACGTACTCGGTGCGGAACTCCTCCTCGATGCTGCCGCCTTCGTTCGTCTGGCGGTGCAGGCGGTTGAACGCCGTGGCGATGCGCTGGTCACGCGTCGCGTCAGGGCAGGAGATCGCCCGCGAGCTGCCAGAGAAGGAACTGATCGTAGGGCAGGTTCTGATTGAAGGCGCGGATGACCCAGTCGCGATAGGGCGACATGTCGCGATCGAAGTCGGCCTGGTAGCCGTAGGTGTCGGCGTAGCGGGCGAGATCGAGCCAGTCCATCGCCATGCGCTCGCCGTAGGCCGGCGAGGCCAGATAGCGATCCACCGCGCGCGCGTAGGCGCCCGGCGATCGGTCGGCAAGAAACGCGTCGATCTCGGCCGGCGTGGGCGGAAGGCCGGTGAGGTTGAGCGCCAGACGGCGTAGCAGGATCTCGGGCGCGGCCTGTGGCGCAGGCTTCAAGCCTTCCTTGACCAACCGCGCGCGCACGAACCCGTCGATCGGAGACGGCCGACCCCGGGGGCGCCGCTACCTCGTGCACCGGGATGAGCGACCAGTGCGGCTTGTAGTCAGCCCCTTCGGCAACCCAGCGGCGCAGCAGCGCCTTTTCGGCGTCCGACAGCGCCAGGTGCGAGTCGGGAGGCGGCATCATGTCGTCGTCGAGCTCAGAAAAGATGCGGCGAACGAGCTCGCTCTTCTCCGGAACACCCGGTTTGACGATGGACCACCCGTCGTCGATGTCCTTGAAGGCCCCTTCACGCGTGTCGAGGCGCAGCTTGGCCTTCCGCTTCGAGGCGTCGGGGCCGTGACAGCGAAAGCAGCGGTCCGACAGCAGCGGGCGAATCTGGAAGCTGAAATCGACCCGGCCGGTCGTTGGCGGGGCCGTCTGGCTGGTGTGGGCAGGGCTGGTCAGGCCGGCGAGCGCGGCGACAGCGAGCGCCACGGCAAGTCCGACCCTGGTGCGCATACGGGCGCATTCTCCGGCGAGGCCACCGCCATGTCAAACGAGGGCTTCGCAAGCAGCAGCTTTTGTGGTCTGGCGGGCGGGTTCGCGGTCTCATCCACGGGACGGACGGTGGGATAGAATGCGCCATCAACAGGGCGTGGAGGCCCTTCAATTAATGACCGCTGGCACGCGCGACGCTTCCCGAACGCGCTCTCGCCCTGCTCGCGCTCGTCGCGGTCCCATGGCTGGCCATCACGAGTCTGACCGCGCGCGAACAGAGCGCCGGCGAGCGGACGCTCATCTTCTCGGCGCTCGACGAAGCCGGCAAGCCCGTCAAGGACATCAGGACCGACGAGATCCTCATCCGCGAGGACGGCGTCGACCGCGAGATCGTGTCGGTGAAGCCATCGACCGAGACGCTGAACATCATGCTCCTGGCCGACACCACCGCCGCCGTCGACGAGATGCTGCTCGACGTCCGCAAGGCGCTCATGGCCTTCGTCAACCAGGTGCACGCGGTCAGCCCGACGGCGCAGATCTCGCTGATGGAGTTCGGCCAGGCGGCGGTGACGGCGGTGCCATTCACGACGAGCGGCCCCGACCTCGAGAAGGGCATCAACCGGCTCTCCGGGAAGCCACGTTCGGCGTCGGTCCTCCTCGAAGCCATCAACGCCGCCAGCAACAATCTCGCGAAGCGGCCGAGTCCGCGGCGTGCGATCGTCTCGCTCAACATCGAGCCGGGCGACGAACAGAGCCGCGAGGATCCGAAGCGGATCGTCGAGTCCCTCCGCAAGTCCGTGGCGCAGTTATGGTGCGTGTCGATCCAGAAGGGCGCGCTCAAGAACCCGCAGCGCGACGTCGTGCTGAACGTCTTCACGAAGAACACCGGCGGCGCCCGCGAGTTCATCGTCTCGCCGTCGGCGATCGCGAGCTACCTCGAGAAATTCGCCGACGCGCTGACGTCGCAATACGAAGCGACCTACAAGCGGCCGGCCACCAAGGCGCAGGCCGTGCAGATCGCGGTGACCCGCACGGGCGTGAGGCTCCATGCGAGCGGGTTTGCGCCGCAGTAGGCAGCTTCCCTGACACGAAGACCACCACGATGAGCGCGAAGCTCACGACGATCACGAAGGACGTGTGATGGGTCTTCGCGATCTTTGTGAGCTTCGTGCGCATCGTGCTGGTCTGTCGTCCGCAGTGGTCTCTTCTACGCTGGCGTTCATCCTCTTCTCTACCACCCTGCCTGCTCAGACCTCGCAACAGCCCACCTTCCGCTCGGGCATCGAGCTCGTTCAGGTCGACGTCGTGGTCGTGGACAAGGACGGGAAGCATATCCGCGGGCTGAAAGCGGCGGACTTCGCCGTCCTCGACCGCGACCAGCCGCAGACCATCGCGACCTTCGAAGAGGTGTCGCACGAGCGCCCGCGCGACGCGGCGCCGGCGCCGCTCCTGACGCGGCCGGCCAGGCTCGACGTCGGCAACAATCAGACCGCGCGGTCCGACCGGCTGGTCGTGATGGTCATCGACGATCTGCACATCTACAAGGGCCGGACCGAGCGCGCCCAGGACATCGCGCGCCAGATCGTCTCGCAGCTCGGGCCGCAGGCGTCGATGGCGGTGCTCTTCACGAGCGCGAACCGCAACACGCAGGTCACCGAGGATCGCGCCGAGCTCCTGGCGGCGATCGACACGCTGCGCGGGCGGCAATCGGTGCGCCGGCCGCATCAGGCGAGAGACGACCAAAAGGCGCCGGCCGGTGATCCGGAGCAGGACGCCCTGGCCAGGCTCGATGCCATCGGCAAAGCGCAGGAAGTCAGCCTCCAGCAGTTCTCCGACAACATGACGCAGTACAAGACGCTCGAGGACGCCGCGCGCATCCTCGGATCGGACGATGCGAGGCGGAAGGCATTCGTGCTCGTATCGGAGGGTATCGGCAAAGATCTGACTGGCGTGTTCGATCGCGCGTTGACGCCGTGCGAAGCCAACTGCCCTGCCTGCCCCTGCTTTCACGACCGTGCGCTCGGGGTGATGATGGAATCGCTGCGGCGCTCGAGCGTCACGACCTACGCCATCGATCCGCGCGGGCACGTGTCGCCGCAAGCTCTGGCGCTCGAAGCGTTTCCGGGGCCTCCTGGACTCGGGGACGATCCGGCGACCGGCGGGTTCAGATGGAACAACCCGATTCGACAGGCGCAGGATGGCCTGACCATCATGACCGAGGCGACCGGCGGATTCGCGGTCACCGACACTGACGACTACACGTCTGGCCTGCATCGCATCATCGAGGATCTCGATCACTACTACTTGCTCGGCTTCTATCCGAGTGAGCCAGGCCGGACGACAGGCTTCCTGGCGGGTCTCGCGCGAGCGGCCGGCTCAGGGAGCGACTACCGGCCGCTCGAGGTGAAGGTTCGCGACCACCCGGACTGGACTGTTCGCTCCCGCAAAGGGTACCGGCCTGGCGGCGCGCCGGCGGCGCCGGTGAACAAGGATCCGCTGGTCGCGTTGGCCGCGGGCGTCCTGCCGAAGCCCGATCTGCCGTTGCGGCTCTACGCGACCGTGTTCCCGGGCGAGCGCAAGCTCGCAACCATCACGGCGGCGATCGAGATCACCGCGCCAACGAAGGCCCTCCTGGGCCCGGACGCGAAGCTTCACGACCAGGTCTCCTACGGCGTGCTCGTGGTCGACGAGAAGAAGACGAAGGTGACGTCGCGGACCAACCTGGCCGCGCGCATCGCGCTCAAGCCCCGCGTGGCCGTGCCATCGCCCGAAGACGATCCGAACATGCCGAGCCTCGTGGCCTATCAGATTCCGCTGACGCTCGAGCTCGCACCTGGCAAGTATCAGCTGCGCGCGTCGGCTGCGAGCACCAGGCTGGGCAAGGGCGGCAGCGTCTACCTGACGATCGAGGTGCCGGATTTCGCGAAGGAGCCCCTGGCGATCGCCGGCGTCACGCTCGGCTACGTCGACGGCGAGCGCGTGCCGGTGGCGGACCTGCCGAAGCAGGCGCCCCGTCGTGAGGTGCGCGCACCGTTTGCCCCCTCGCTCGATCGCGTGTTCGCGCCGGCCGACACGCTGCGGCTGTACTTCGAGGTCGCGCGCAGGAATGCCGCCTCGACGGTGCGGACCAAGGTCGAGATTCTCGATGCGCAGGACGACGTCCGGGCGTGGGTGGACCGGGAGGTCCCGCCGAACGACCGCGGCCGCGTCGATCTCAAGCTGCCTCTCGGCACGCTCACGCCTGGTGCCTACCGCCTGCGCGTCACCGCCAGCGACGGCACGAACAGCGCGGCGCGGGAGATGGGGATCTCGATCAAGTGAGCGATTTCAGCCGCCAAGAGCCTTTCACCGCCGAGAACGCTGAGGGCGCCGAGAAGACCATTCAATTTGGCTCTGCGTTCTCGGCGTCCTCGGCGGTGAGAGGCTTTGTGACAGTGAACCCGGCCGGGCAACCTGTGTGGGCAACTGACGCCGGACTAAACTTGTATCAGTGAGCTCCAAGAAACCCCGCCAGTCCGAGCGGACGCCAGCCTCGACCCCACACACGCGTCGCCCGCTGTCGCATTGGCTCGTCAGCGCAGCGGCATTGGCGATCATCGCTGTCGTCGGCTTCTTCTGGTCCAGGGGCCACGCGTTCCTGCTCGAGCCGAACGCCGATCAGAACGTCCTGCTCGTCACCATCGACACGCTGCGAGCGGACGCGCTCGGGTCGTACGGAGGGCGGGCGCAGACGCCGAACCTCGATCGCCTGGCTGCCGGCGGCGCGCGGTTCACGTTCGCGCACGCGCACGCGGTCGTGACGCTCCCCTCGCACACCTCCATCCTCACGGGACGGTTGCCGTACGAGCATGGCATGCGCGACAACAGCGGGTTTCGCGTCAAGGACGGCACCGCGACGCTCGCCACACGGCTCAAGGCGGCGGGCTTTGCGACGAGCGCGTTCGTCGGCGGGTTTCCGCTCACGAAGCGCTTCGGGCTGACGCCGGGATTCGACGTCTACGACGATCACATCCCCGAGCTCGAGGGCGATATCAGCTTCACGATGCCCGAGCGCCGGGCCGACGAGGTGGTCGGGCGTGCGGTCGAGTGGATTGGCAAGACACCGGGGCGGTTCTTCTCGTGGGTCCACGTGTTCGATCCGCACTCGCCGTACAAGCCTCCTGCCGATCTCGCCGCCACCTACGCCGCGCAGCCCTACGACGGTGAAGTCGCGTTCGTCGATCGCGCGCTCGGACCGCTCTTCGATCGGCTCACCACGCTTTCCCGCCCAACGCTCGTCGTCGTCACATCGGACCACGGCGAGAGCCTGGGCGAGCACGGCGAGATGACGCACGGGATGTTCGCCTACGAGGCGACCCTGCGGGTGCCGCTCATCGTCGCCAGGATTGAGCCAGGGAGTACGCGAACACCGAAGGGGGTGGTCATCGACACGCCGGCGAGGCACGTCGACATCGCGCCGACGGTGCTCGACTCGGTCGGCGTTGCCGCCGACGGACCGGTCGCGGGGACGTCGTTGAAGGATGTCGTGCGCGCCGGCCGTGGTGACGACCGGCCGGCCTACTTCGAGTCGATGACCTACAACCTGGTGCGCGGCTGGGCGCCGCTCAGGGGCGTGCTCGTGCAGAGGGAGAAGTACATCGATCAGCCCATCCCCGAGATGTACGACCTGGCCGGACGATCCGAAGGAAGAACGGAACCTCGCGCCGCAGCGCGCCCGAGCAGGTGCAGGTGCTCGTCAACATGCTGCGCTCGTTCAATGTCGCGCCACCAGGCCGGCCTGGTCAGGAATCCGCCGAGGTCGCGGCGACGCTGCGCTCGCTCGGCTACGTGTCGGGCAGCGCCCCCGAGCGCAAGGTCTTCACCGAGGCCGACGATCTGAAGAACCTCGTCCTTCTCGACCGCGATCTGCACACGGCGTCGGAGCTCTACCAAAGCGGCAAGGTTCAGGAGGCGATGACGCTCCTCAACAGCGTCATCGCGCGGCGGCCCGATACCGCCGACGCCTACATCTCGCTCGCGCACGCCTACTGGGAGTCCGGCCAGCTCCCGTTGGCCATCACGACACTCGAGAAGGCGCTGACGAACGGCGCACCCGACCGCGACGTGCGCATTCGGCTTGGCATCTACCTCGCCGAGAGCCAGACCGATCCCGGCCGCGCCATCAAGCTGCTCGAAGGACTGCCGGTGAGCGACGTCGAAGCGCTCAACGGCCTCGGCGTCGCCTACGGCGGCGCCGGCCGCTATGGGGAGGCCATTCAAGCGTTCAAGAAGGTGCTGGCGCTCGACCCGACCAACGGGCTCGCCTACCAGAATCTCGCGTCGATGGTGCTCAGGCAGGCGTTGGCGGCGAAGAGTGTGAGCGATCGGCAGAGCAGGCTCCAGGAAGCCGAACGCTACGCACGCCAGGCGCTCGACACGGATCCTTCACTCCCCAAGGCCTACACCACCCTCGGCGTCGTCCTCGCCGAGTCCGGCCGCAAGAGTGAGGCCATCGACAGCTGGAAGCGCGCCGTCGCGCTCGACGGCCGCGAGTTCGATGCGCTCTACAACCTGACCGTTCTTCTCCTCGAGGCGCAGCGCCTGGACGATGCGCGCGCGTATGCGAAGCAGTTTGTGGCGACCGCTCCGCCCGCGCTGTACGGGCCGGCGATCGAGCAGATGCGGAAGTTCCTGGGCGCCCAGTGACATGACCTCGGTATGGTAGTATGGTCACGGTATGGTCAAGGCTACGTTCTCACTGGACGACGAGACCATGGAACAGCTTCGGCGCACAGCGGCGCGCCTCGGCAAAGCCCAGAGCCACGTCGTCCGGGAAGCCGTCATGGAATACGCCGCACGCACCGACCGGCTGAGTGAACGCGAGCGGCTGCAGCTGCTCGGCGTTCTCGAGCGGCTCGGACACGCCCCGGTACACCGCACGGCACGAGCTGTCGATCAGGAGATCAAGGCGGTGCGCGCAGCGCGGCGGCACGGTGGCCGGCGCCGGCAATGATCGTCCACATCGACACCTCCGCCCTCATCGACGCGCTGACTGGGCCCCGGCGCTCGCTTCCCCGCCTGACGACCATCGTCGAAGATGGTCACCGCGTCGCCATTTCCAGCATCGTGTTGTTCGAGTGGCTCCGTGGGCCGCGGACCCGCGCGGAGCTGACGGCGCAAGAGGCCCTGCTGCCGCGCGAAAGCGCCGTGCCCTTCACCGCCGCGGACGCCAGCCTGGCGGCCGGCCTCTATAGCAAGGTCTCGAGACCGCGCGGCCGCGAGATCGATCTGGCGATTGCCGCCTGTGCGCTCGGCCAGGGCGCAGGTCTGTGGACGCTCAATGCCGCTGACTTTCGGGACGTCCCAGGACTGCGCCTTCTCTGACGCCGCCCAAGGTAAGCCCCAAGCTAAACTAAGAGGTTCATGGCGAAGAAACGTGCCGGGCAGAGGGGTGCCCAGGTTCCGCCACCAGCGCCACCGGTGGCGTCCGAAGGTTCACGCGCGCGCATCGCGATCGTCGGCGCCGTTCTCGTTGCCATCGTCGCGGCCGGCGCATGGTGGTGGCTGCGCACGCCGGCGTTCGCGATCGACGTCAACGCGGATCGCAACGTGCTGCTCGTCACCATCGACACGCTGCGTGCCGATGCGCTCGGCTCGTACGGCGGGCGCGCCAGCACGCCGAACCTCGACCGTCTTGCCGCCCGCGGCGCCCGCTTCGCGTTCGCGCACTCGCACGCGGTCGTCACGCTGCCCTCACATGCCTCCATCCTGACCGGCCGGTACCCGTACGAGCACGGCATCCGCGACAACACCGGCTACCGCCTCGCGCAGACGCAGGCGACAGCCGCGACGCGGCTCAAGGCGCAGGGCTTTGCGACAGCAGCGTTCATCGGCGGCTTCCCGCTCGATCGGCGCTTCGGTCTCGGCGTCGGATTCGATACCTACGACGATGATCTCCGCAGCGCCGCGGTCCCAGGCGCAAGCGCGAGCGGCCGCGCCAATGAGGAAGAACGTGAGCGCCGCGCCGATGCGGTCGTCTCGTCAGCGCTCGAGTGGATCGGCAAACAATCCGGGAAGTGGTTCGTCTGGGTCCACGTCTACGACCCGCACGTCACCTACGACCCGCCCGCCGAGTGGAAGGCGCGCTTTCCGTCGGAGCCCTACCTCGGCGAAGTCTCGTGGACGGACTCCGCGCTCGGGGTGCTCTTCGATCGGCGTGTCGGCCCAATCGCGGTCGACGCTGGCGATCGTCACGTCCGATCACGGCGAAGGACTCGGCGACCATGGTGAGCTGACCCACGGTGTCTTCGCGTACGAGTCGGTGCTGAAGGTGCCGCTCATCGTGAGCGAGCTCGGTTCGGCCAGCCGCGCGTCAGCCGATACCGGCGTGACGATCGAGAGTCCGGCACGGCACGTCGATCTCCTTCCGACGATGCTCGACGCGACCGGCGCCGCGGCCGATGCGACGCTACCCGGCTCGTCTCTGCGCGCGGCGATGGCTGGCAACTCGGACGACAGGCCCTCGTACTTCGAGGCCATGACGCCGACCCTCACCCGCGGCTGGGCACCGCTGCGCGGCGTGCTCGTCGGCCGGGAGAAGCTCATCGACCTGCCGATCGCCGAGCTGTACGACCTCTCCTCGGACGCGCCTGAGCAGCGCAACCTCTTTGCCACGCGAACCGATCGGGCGCCGGTGCTCGTGAACGTGCTGAAGACATTCAACGTCGCCCCACCCGGGCGCCCGCAGAAGGAATCGCCGGAAACGCTCGAGCGGCTGCGTTCGCTCGGCTACATCGGGGGCGGATCCGCGGCTGTCCGCGAGGCCTATACCGACGCCGACGACCCAAAGCGCCTCATCGAGCTCGAACAGACGATGACGCGGGCGGCGGATGCGTTCCGGCAGGGGCGGCTGGACGAGGCGATCGGGATGTACAAGAGCGTCATCGCCAGGCGTCCCGACACCGAGGATGCATATCGCCGGCTCGCGCTCGCGTATTGGCGCCGCGGTCAACCTCGCGACGCCATCGCGACCCTCGAAGGCGCGCTGAAGAATGGGATCACGCAGAGCGAAGTGCGCATCAAGCTCGGCCAGTACCTGGCGGAGTCGGGGCAACCAGACAAGGCCGTCGCACTCCTCGCGGGCGAGGCCGGCGACGACCCCGACGCGCTCGTCGCGCTCGGCAACGCCTATCAGCTCGGCGGCCACGCTGCCGACGCCATCCGCACCTTCAAGCGGCTGCTCGAGATCGACCCGAAGAACGGCCTGGCGTGGGAGAACATCGGCACGTCGCAACTCCAGAGCGGTGACGTGTCCGCCGCGGAAGCATCGCTCCGCCGCGCCATCGAGCTCGATCGCAGCCTCGCCGGCGCCCACACCGCGCTCGGAGTAGTCCTCGCCGGTACCAACCGCCGCGACGAAGCAATCGAGGAGTGGAAGCGCGCGATCGCGATCGACGCCGTCGAGCTCAATGCGCTCTACAACCTCACGATCAACCTCGTCGCCGCAGGCAGGCGCGACGAGGCGAGGGCATATGGGGAGCGGTTCATCGCCGCCGCGCCAAAGGCGTTACAGGCGGATGTGGCGGTGATAAGGAAGGCGTTGGGACAATCGGCAGTCGTTCAGTCGCTAATCGTCCGTCACAGTCGTCAGTGCCGAGTCTTCAGTCCGAGTCGTCACGTCGCAGTCGACAGTCGCCCGGTTACCGCCCCGACTGAAGGCTGCGATTGACGACTGACGATTCGGACTGACGACTGTGACTGCCGACCGAAGACTGAAGACTAGCGACTGTCTCATCTCATCCACGGCGTCAGCAGCACCTTCCCGCCCTTGCTCGTTTCCATCTGCGTGGACTTCACCTCGGCGTTCGCTGGCCGCGTAAACGTCACCGTGTACTGCGACAGCAGGCTGTTGGCGACGCTCTTGAGCATGGATTCGAGCCCGGTGGCTTCGACGGCCGTCAGGCGCATCCCGCCGCTCGCGCGGGTCACCACGTTCAGCACTTCTTCGCGGTTGCTCGAGGAGGCCGAGGTTCCACGGATGGAGATCGTCCACACCGTCGCGCCGGACTTGCGAACGTTCTCCGCCGCCTGGTTCATCGCCTGCACGGCGCTCGAGTCCCGCGAATTGAAGTCGATCGAGACGATGGCGCGGCGAGGGGTTGGCTTGTCGCTGAGCTTCTTGGCGGCGTCGACCATGCGCCTCGATCACCACACCGTCGGCCCGCCGGTTCGGAAATACACGCTGGATGTACCTGTCCATCTCGGTCGCCGAGCTCGTAAAGTCGAGGACGGTGACCGCTGCGCCCGCGTACTCCATGACGCGCAATCTGTGCGTCCGGACTTCCCCCCTTGATCGCGGTGACAAACGACGTCAACGCTCGGCGCAGATCCTGTGTCTGCGAGAAGCCGGCCGCGCCTGACGGAGCGCCCATCGGGGGCGCCAGGGTGTCGACGAGGAGGGTGACAAAGATCGGCTCGGCCGAGCGCTCCGCGGCAACCACCTGGCGCGTCGCCCTGTCCTCGCGCACGACGAAGTCATTTGCCGTCAGGCTGGCCACCGGCCCACCCGCCTCCGCAACCACCGTGACGAGCGCGGTCTTCTGTTGTTGAAAGGGCGACGCCGCCAAAGCCGACACCAGGGTCACCGCCAGAAGGGTCGTACCGACCAGACGAACTCGCATGCAACTCTCCTTGTGGGCCGTCCTCGAACGGCAGGCAGCCGCGACCTTGCGATAGTTCTCAGCGCGATAGTCTCAGCGCATCCAGGGCGTCAGCAACACCTTCCCACCCTTGCTCGTCTGCATCTCCGTCGACTTGACGTCGCCGCTCGCCGGGGCGCGTGAACGTCACCGTGTACTGCGACAGCAGGCTGTTGGCGACGCTCTTGAGCATCGGCTCGAGCCCGGTCGCCTCGACGCCGGTGAAGCGCATGCCGCCGCTCGAGCGCGTCACGACGTTCAGTACTTCTTCGCGCGCGCTCGTCGACCCGCCGGTGCCGCGGATGGACACGGACCACACGGTGGCCCCGGCCTTGCGGATGTTCTCCGCCGCCTGCTTCATCGTCTTCTCGGCGCTCGTGTCGCGCGAGTTGAAGTCGACCGAGACGATGGCGCGGCGAGGGCTCGGCTGGTCGCTGAGCTTCTTGCCGGCGTCGACCATCGCCTCGATGAGGACGGCGTCGGTCGTGCGGTTCGGAAACACCCGCTGGATGTACTTGTCGAGCGCCGCCGCCTCGGGCGTGAAGTCGACGGCGGTCACGGAAGCGCCGGCGAAGTCCATGATCGCGATCTGGGCGTCGGGGCTCGCGCCCTTGATGATGGTGACAAACGACGCCAGCGCCCGGCGCAGATCCTGCGGTCGGCGGCAGGATCGCCCATCGGCGGCTGCGTCGTATCGACGAGGAGCGCGATGAACAGGGGCTCGGTCGAGGCGTCGGCGGCAACCACCTCGCGCGTCGCCTTGTCCTCGCGCACGACGAAGTCTTTGGCGGTGAGACCGCTCACCGGTCCTCCCGCCTCCGCGACCACCGTCACGAGCGCCGATTTCTGTTGCTGAAAGGGCGACGCCGCCAGCGCAGCCACCAGGGTCACCGCCAGCAGGGTCGTGCCGACCAGACGAACTCGCATGCAACTCTCCTTGTGGGCCCATCCTCGGACGGGTGTGGGGCGATGGCGAAAAAAGTATATATCCACGCTACGGCTGCCAAGAGCCTCTCACCGCCGAGGCCGCCGAGTGCGCGGAGTGATTCAAAATGACTCGGCGTGCTCGGCGTTCTCGGCGGTGAAAAGCTCTTGGCGGACGCGCTTCTGAGCCCCAGAGCGTAGAATTGTGCATTCGCTGAGGCATGCCACCAGCATCCACGCGACTCCTGCCCGGCGCCATCGTCGCCTTCCTTGTGCTGGTGCCGGTCAGGTCCGTCTTTGCAGGGCCAGAATCCCCCGCCGGCCGGCGGCCAGGGGATGTTCCGTTCGTCGACCGCCCTCGTCGAAGTCGATGCCATCGTCCTCGACAAGCAGGGGCAGTTCGCCACCGGCCTCCGCGCCGAGGACGTCCTGATTTTCGAGGACGGCAAGCCGCAGAAGATCGAACAGTTCTACATGGTCACGCACGACCCCGGTGGCTCGGTCCTGAGCGAGCACGCGGGCGCGACCGACTACCGGGCGCAGCGCGTTTTCGTGATCGTCTTCGACGAGGCGCACCTCGCCAACGAATCACTGATGCGCGTCAAGGAAGGTGCCATGGCGTTCATCCGCGATCGGATGGGCCCCGACGATGTGGGAGGCGTGTTCGTGAACGGCGGAATGTACAAGGGCCGCCTGACCTCGGACAAGACGCAGCTGCTCGCGGGCGTGCACACGGTGACGCCGGCGTTCGACAATCGCCAGGCCTTGCTGGCACCGTTCCGGCAGTTCCCGCGCATTCCTGGCGAGCGCGACGCCACGCGGATTGCCGAGGGAGCGCGCGAGCTCGTCGACGAGCTTGGCATCAAGGCCTGCCGTGAGGACCGCGTCGAGTGCGAACTGAACGGCGGCCTGCAGCAGGTCGAGAATCTCATCCAGCAGAAGGCTCGCCTCTACGTCCGGCAGGCCAGGATCCTCGCCGACAGGACGGCGCAGAATCTGCAGACCGTCGCCCGCGGGCTCAGCCGCCTGCCAGGCCGCAAGACCGTCGTCTTTCTCTCGGAGGGTTTCTACCTCGAGGACTCGCGCGGCCTGATCGAAGCGATCGCGGCGCAAGCCGCGCGCGGTGGCACGACGATCTACTCGATCGACGGGCGCGGACTCATCGGCGCCCCGAGTCCGACCGCCGACGTCCTGACCAACGCCCGTGGCCGCTCGACGGCGTTCGATACCGGAGACGACGGCCCGAATATCCTCACCGCCGGCACCGGCGGCCTTATGGTCCGCAACATCGACGACATGTCGCGCGCGTTCGGGATGATCATCCGCGACACGAGCACCTACTACGTCATCGGCTATCAGCCCGCCAACAGCACCATGGATGGGAAGTATCGGCGCATCGAGGTCAAAACCAAGGTCGCCGGCCTCAACGTGCGCGCGCGCAAGGGCTACGCCGCAATTGCGCTTCCGCCGCAGGAGAGCCTGCTCGGGGGGCGCTAGGCGGTGTTGGGCTCAAGGCTCAGGGCTCTGGGCTTCAGGGAAAAGCACTCAGATCCCAGTCACGCGGCTGGGATCTCAAGGCTCTTGCCTGAGCCTGATGAGCCCAGAGCCCAGAGCCCGGTATTTCACCACCACGCCTGCTCCACCCAATAGACTCGAATCGACCCGCCGATGTCGGCGGCTGGCGGTCGATCGCGTAGGGGCTTGTAGAAGTCTCGATCGCGCTCGGCGAACGGCACGCCGTTCAGCAGCGTGACGCTCACGGCTACGTAGCCGGGCAGTTTTGGCGGGCGCATCATCGCCGGCGTCACGCCAGGGATCGTCGTGCCGCCCAGGTAAGTGCAGTCGATGCCGTAGTAGGCCGGGATCGGCCACGCCGAAGTAGGCGAGGTTGATGTGCGCGACCTGGTTACGGTCCATCCAACCCTTCAGCGGCTTGAGATCCTGGCCCCAGTCGATGTTTGAATCGGCGAGATAGCGGAAGCCGTTCGACGGCCCGCCGACGGCGCGATTGAAGAAAGCCAGGTTGTTGGGGTAAACGCTGGCGAACTCCAGGACGCCTGCCGCCAGCAGCACCGCGCAGATTGCCCGGCCGTGTTTGGCCTTGCCGTCGGCGAGCGCGCGCGCCGCCACGACGGCGAGCACGATCACGAACGGATAGATCGGCAGGATGTGGCGCAACCCGATGTTGAGCGTGGACGTCATCGCCACCGCGACGAAGAGGACAACCGGCACGACGAGGAAGGCCTCGCCATCGAGGGAGAGGAGCCGCCCGCGCCTGACGCTCGAGACAACCCCCACCAAGAAGAGGGCCAGAAGAGCCAGTGGCGTCTTGATCAGGAAGGCGATCGGGAAGTAGTACCACCAACCGACGTTGCTGTAGCTGCCGGCGAGGAAGGACGGGCGTCCTTGTACCAGACCCTGACCGTGCAGGAACCCCTGACTGAAAGCATTCGGCAGGAGGTGATACGAGTCGACCCACCCGACGAGCGCGGCAATCGTCGGCACCGCGCGCTCGGCGGCCGGGTGGTGCTGGAGTGCGAATAGCCAGTCGGGCGTTGCGCTCGGAGCGTATCTGAAACCGTACGCCGCCCAGACGCCAAGCCACGTGGCGGCCACAAGCAACGCGACGACGCCAGCAACCGCGCTCGCCGACAACGTCCCGCGGCGCCACGCGATCATCACCAGGAGGACGAGCACAACCGGACCAAGAATCGCGGCCGAGAACTTGCTCAGCATCGCGAGCACGAAGAAGACGGCGAGCCCGGCGATGTTCAACGTCGTCAGTTGCCTCGACGTTCGCCACAGAAAATAGAGCGCGCCAAAGATGAAGCACGTGACGCCCAGGTCCGTCGTGACGAGCGATGAATGGGCAGCGATGTTGGGCTCGATCGTATAGAGAGCGAGCGCGACGACGGCGGCGCGGAAACCGAGCCACTCGGCCACCCAGCTATAGACAAGCACGCCGAGGAGGACACCAAGCAGCACGTTCATGAAGCGCGCGCGATAAAGAAGCGCGTCTCCGATCGCCGCGTCCCCGTTCCCCGCATACAGAAAGCGATGGCCGCTCTCGAACGGCCCCTGGAAGGCGACGGCCTCCGGCCTGGCAGCGTCGAGCGCCTTGCTGTCGAACGACACGCCGGACATGGTCAGAAGTGGCAGCGCCGCCCAAAGCCGCGTGAGCGGCGGATGCTCGAGCGCCGGCCGGTAGTCGCCCGACGCGAGCGCGGCGTAGCCGGCCGCCAGGCCTCCGGGTTCGTCAAAGGTGGCCGACGTGCGCGTGTAGCTCCCGACCTGAAGCGCGACGAAGACCACCGTGAACGTGATGAGCACAAGCGCCGTCACGCGCGCGCGCGGGGGTTCCGCTGGAAAGATTGGGGGGCGGCCGGCCACTGCTCGTGGCCGGCTTCGGGCTTCGCTTGCTCTTCATGCTCCGGTCGAAGGGTACCTTAGTCGTGGACAAAAAAAGGACCCGGGCGATAAAGCCCGGGTCCCTCTTCTAACCTGAGATCCGCGTGATCCGCGTCCCGTCCGATCCGTGATCTGCGTGATCCGCGTCCCGTCTAGTCCGTGATCCGCGTCCCGTAGTCTGTTTTCCGCGATCCGCGTTAGAAGACGAGCTGCGTCCCGATCCGGAACACGCGCGGCGACACGATCGTGCTCGGCTGCGTGCCACCCGCAGTGCTGATGTTGCCGCTGGCGTAAGCGGTGATCGTGTTGATGTTGAACACGTTGAACGCGTCCAGAATCAGCTTGATCCGCTGCCGCCCACCGTTGAACTGGAAGACCTTCTGCGCGCCCAGATCGAGGAGCTTGATCGGGTCGAAGCGGAAGGCGTCCCTGTCCTGGAACTCCAGTGTCGTGTAGCTGATCGTCGTGGCGGCACCGGCAGCGTTCACACCGCCGTACACCGAGCCCGGCCCGTTGATGGTCAGCGTCCGAGCGGCGCCGTCATACATGTTCAAGTTGCCCGACGCGATGATGTCCCACGGCAGCGTGTAGCTGCCCTGCAACTTGAAGATCCAGGGCTCGATCGTGGTCACGTCGTCACGGAATGGCCGCGTGGTCGGATTGATGAGCGACACGGACCCTTCCGGCAGGTAGTTCGGATTGGTCTGGAGCGTCAGCGCCGCCTGCATCTGCCACCGGTTGCTGAAGCGCTTGGTCGCCGTGATATCGACGCCATGGTAGATCTCGTAGTCGAAATCGGTCATGACGATCGAGCCGACGCCTGACGGGCGCTGGCACCCCTGGCAGATCTCGTAGTAGGGCGCGCTCTGGCCCGTCACCGGGTCAGTGTAGGTCAACGGCCCCGAGTAGATTTGGGACAGCGGGAATCCCGGTGCGCCGGGCTGATAACCCTGCGTGTAGGTCGCCGTGCCCTTGTCGTACTTGCGGTAGATGTAGTCGACACCGACCGCGAGGTTCGAGATGAGCTCGTGCTGGATGCCGACGATCGCTTCGCGCGTGCGGCCGAGCTGCGCGCTTGGATCGACGTTGTTGCCGGCGGGAACGAGCACGCCGTTCTGGAACCGGGCGTTGCTCGATGTCGGCGTCCCGATGAGCTCGCCTGACTGCACGACGCCATCGCGATTCGCGTCGGTCCAGCATGGCGCACCGGCAGTGGCGCTGCACGCGCCGCTCGCCTGATTGGGACCCCAGGTCAGGGTGGTGACTTCGAACAAGCCGCCCAGGCTGTTGGCCAGCGTGATTCTCGTGTCGTAGAAGTACGACCAGGTGGCCTTCACCGACGTTTTGCCGTTGCCCGTCAGGTCGTACGTCGCCGACAAGCGCGGCGACCAGTTGCTGAAGGACTGCAGCTTCTTGCCGGTGATCGAGTCGACCTCGGTGGCGTCCTCGCACTGTGCCGGCAGCAGCGTCGGCATGATGGTGTTCTCGGGCACGCAGCCACCCAGGTAGGTGGAGTACTGCCAGTCGTAGCGCACGCCGCCGTTGAAGCGCCACCGGCCCTTGGAGAACGAGTCCTGGATGTAGCCGTTGTAGGTCCACCAGTTGTTGTTGCGCAGCTGGTCACGGTAGAGAACCGCCTGATAGGGCACGAATCCGGCGGCCGAACCGACATCGACGTTGTCGCCGTTGCCGCAGTTGTTGATGTTGTTGCCGACGCACTGCTGGTGGGCGCGCGCGCCGCCGCTGTAGTGCGAGAAGGTCATGATCGGGTTCTTCCGCCAGCCCATGCCGAACTTCAGGCTGTGGTCGCCGCCGAGCACGCCCGACAGGAGGTAGGTGCCGTCGGTCTTGGCCTCCCAGGACTTGCGCACGGTTTGATACGTGCTCGTCTTCGCCCGGGTGTTGAATGCCGTCGTCCGGTTCGTCAGCGACTGTATGTTCCACATGCAGTCCCCGCTGAGCTCGCGACCGCCAGTCTGATAGCTGGCGGCGTTGTCGGTACCGAGATACCGGCTCTGCAAGCATCCACCCTGCGGCGGCACGTCCTGATAGTCGAGGAAGAACCCGCCGCCGACGTAGGTGAACATGTTGTTGAAGACCAGCTTGTCGCTGGCAATCCAGGTGTGCGTGAGGGAGTGCGTCGGCAGCGGCAGCTTCCACGGCGCGTCGCTCGTCTGCTGCGACGTGGTCTCGGCGGCGTTGGTCGCACTGGCGTCGCGGCGGTTACGGTACTTGTTGTCGCTCTGGAAGAGGTACTGAATCTTGTTGGCGGAGTTCAACTGGTAGTTGATCTTCCACAACATGTTCTTGATCGTGGTCTTGTCGTTGTTGAGGCAGTCCGAGACCTGATCGAGGTTGTCGTAGGTGATCGAGCCGGCCAGGTTGCGCGCCTTCTGCGCCGCGACGAGGTCGGCGCAGAACGGTCCCTTGCTGGCGTCGAAGAAGTTGACGACGCCGACGTTGATGTCCTGGTAGTCGAGGGCGCCCCAGAACCACAGCTTGTCCTTCAGAATCGGACCGCCGTACTCGGCGGAGTACACCGCGATCTTCTGGATTGGCGCGCCCGACAGGAAACCGTTCGCACCGGCGGCGAAGAGCTCTGGGGTCACGTTGCTGGCCTGCATGTTGTCGTTCTCGTAGGTGGCCATCGCCGTGCCCTTGAACACGTTGCTGCCGCTCTTGGTCACGAGGTTGATGGCCAGGCCGCTCGACTGCACGGAGACGTCGCCGCCGCCGTTGCTGACCTGGATCTGCTCGAGCGAATCGAAGTTGAAGTAGGCCGGCGAGGAGTTCGAGGAGAGGTCCGTGATCGACCCGCCTTCGAGGTTCCACTGGACGTTGGCCGCCGTGCCGCGCGAGTTGAGGCCGACCTGCTGGCCCGAGGTCGATCCGCCGACGTTCAGGCCGGCGCGAACGCCCGGCGTCATGCCGATGATCTGCCAGGGGTCGCGGGCGGTGGGAATCTTCTCGAGCACGTCGGCCGTGAAGACCGACCCTGTGGTCGTTTTCTTCAAGTCGACAATCGGCGATGCGCCAGAGACGGTCACTTCTTCCGTGAGCGCGCCCAGCTCCATCTTGGCGTCGATGCCGGCGTTGAAGCCGGATTCGATCACGACATCGGGACGAGTGACTTTCTTGAAGCCGCTCATCTCGAACGTGACGGTAAACTTCCCGATCGGCACGTTCGGAAACTGGTACGCGCCGGTTCCAGTGGTGACGGCTATGAGCGGCTGCTGCAGCGACGGACCAGCGACCGTCACGGTAACGCCCGGCAGCACCGCGCCGGAATCGTCGGTAACCTTGCCGAAGATGGAACCTATTGCCTGGGCACTGGCCGAAGCGGCCCAGAGCGTGAGAATACCTGCCAGGAGCAGGCTCCCTCGGAAGCCACGCCTCATCATCCCCCCCTCTCCCTGAAGACGACAATAACGATGACGACGAACTGACCGGACGCCCGACCGGGCGGTCGGGCCAACGCGAAACCGACCGCGCACACGGTCAGTGATCCCCCGCACAGAGGATTGCGGAATCCTACTGCCGGGTATGCTAGGGGTCAAGAAACATTAAAGTGCGATCAGAGCGACAAAAATGTGGGACGAAAGGACAGAAAAGTAGGATGAGCGCTGCCCGCTCGAAGAGGGCCCGCCCTGGTCGCCTGCCGGAAGCGCCGGCGACCGGGTGGCGACTGGCCCATCCTTTGCCTGGCGGGGGTATTCGTACTCAAGCTCTTGGTCGTGCTGCAGTTGCGGGACCACCCGCTCCTCCAGCCCGATGTCGGCCTCGACACCGCCGCCTACGCCGAGCTCGCCAGGAGGGTCGTCGCCGGGGACCTGGGGCTCGGCCCGGGACTCTACTTCATCTCGCCCCTCTACATCTATTTCCTGGCCGCCAGCCTTGCCGTTACCGACTCGTTCACGGCGGTGCGGGTGCTCCAGGTGCTGCTCGGGACCGCATCGGTCGGGTTCGTCTTTCTCTCGGCCCGCGACTGGTTTGGTGAGCGCGCGGCGTGGGTCGCTGCCGGCGTCGCGACGTTCACCGGCCTGTTCACGTTCTACGAATCACTTGTCCTGCAGGCCTCACTCGATGGGGTGCTGACGTCGGCCGCACTGCTGTCGGTAACGCGGGGCCTGGTCACGGAGAAGAAGGGCTGGTGGACCGCCGCCGGCGTCGTCTTTGGCCTGGCCGTGCTCAATCGGCCCAACATGGCGTTTGGATTCGCCGGAATCGCCGCCGCGCTGCTCCTCACACGACGACTGCATGCGCTGGCGCTCATCGTCGCCGGCCTCGCCATTGGCGTCGCGCCGGTGGCCATTCGCAACGTCGTCGTGTCGCAGCAGTGGTCGATCAGGGCAGCGTTTGCCTCCTCCCATGGCGGCCTGAACTTCTATATCGGCAACCGCGAGACCGCGACGGGCTTCTTCCATCCCGTGCCCGGCATCACGCCGAACATCAAAGGTCAGGCGGAAGATGCGCGGCGGGTCGCCGAGAAGGCGCTCGGCCGGCCGCAGAGCGACGCCGAGACGTCGAGCTACTTCTTCGGGCTGGCGTGGACGTGGATCCGTCAGCATCCGATCGACGCGGCCAGCCTGTTCGCGCGCAAGCTGGGCTACACCCTCAGCTCACAACACGTCGCCCTGCCCCACAGCTACCCCTATTACGCCTACGACGTCGGCACGATGCTGCGCTTCTACGCGATCGGCCCGTGGCTGCTCATCCCGCTCGGCCTCGTGGGACTGGTGTTCTTCGCGCCGCCTCCGCCTCGGCGCCGCGATTTTCTGATCTGGGCAGCGTTCGTGCCTGGCTACGCCGTGGGCGTCGCGGCGTTTTTCGTCGCCGAACGCTACCGGCTGCCGCTCCTCGTGCCCCTGTGCGTCGGAGCGGGGGCGGCCATCGACTCTGGGCTGCGGGCGTACGCCTCGCGCCGTGCATCGGCGCTCGCGGTGCCTGCGATGGCACTCGCCGGCTTGTTCGTGCTCACGAACTGGCCGCTGCCGCTGCACGACGGCCGCTGGGAAGAAGGGCTGCGGCTGGCGGAGCACCTGGTGACGATCGGCCGCTACGACGAGGCCGAGCAACTGGCGACGACGCTCGAAGCGAACGCGCCGAGGCGCGGCGTCGCCCAGTACCGGCGTCGGCGTGCAGTTGCTCGCGGCCCGGCAAGCCGCGCGCGCGCTGCCGCTCCTGCGCCGAGCGTACGAAGCCGGTCTGCCCCACAGTGGCTACGATCTCGCCGTCGCGCTGCAACAAACGGGCGACCTCGCGGCCGCGGCTCGCGTGATTCACGACCTCACGCCGAGTTCCACGGATGACGCCGAAGCGTGGCTGAGAGTGGGCCGGCTGGCGATGCAGGTGAAGGCACCGGCCGAAGCCGAGCGTTTCTTCCGGCAGGCGGTCGCGCTGCAACCCGGCCAGGCGGGCGCGCGCGTGCAGTACGGCCTCAACCTGCTGGTACTCGACCGCTGCGACGCCGCCATCCCGGAGCTCGCCGAAGCGGCGCGCCTCGATCCGACGGATCCGGACGCGTTCGCACATCTCGCCTACTGCGAGATCAAAGTGGGCCGCCCTGCCGAGGCGCGCACGCACGCCGAAGCCGCCCTCGCGCTGAACCCGGCGCACCCGCTGGCGCAACAAGTAAAAGGCGTTGCGCGGTAGGCGCATCGAAGGGCCGGCGTTCGTCGCGTGAAGGTCCTTAACAGGAGGATAGAAGAACAGGAGACCGGAATTGGCCGGGTCCAACCCCACCAACTCCTGATCTCCTGGTCTCCTGAGAAAATTTCGAGCAAGTCAGCGCCGGTCGCGTGAACGTTCTAAACAGGAGGTTAGAAGATCAGAGCCCGAGATTGGCCGGGTCAACCCTACCAACGCCTGATCTCCTGGCCTCCTGTAAGAATTCCTCGACAGCGTCACCGCCACCCAACCCGTTCTGGTTGCCAGTGGTGCAACTTGTGGGCGAGCAGGCGATCGGGGCGTTCGAAGATCTTGACCAGGACGACGCCGGCGACGAAACCGCCGACGTGCGCCCAGAACGCGACGCCACCGCCCTCGGCGCCGATGCGCGCGAAGCCGCCGAAGAGTTGCAGCACGGCCCAGTAGATGAGCATCGCCCACGCCGGCAGCGCGACGGTGGTGAAGATGAACCCGAGCGTCAGGAGCGTGAACACGCGGACCCTCGGGAAAAGGACCAGATAGGCGCCCATCACGCCGCTGATCGCGCCCGACGCGCCGACCATCGGGATCGCCGACGCGGGTTCGACAACCACCTGCAGGAGCGCTGCCGCCAGGCCGCACGCAAGATAGAACACGACGAATCGGGGCCGCGACATCGAGTCTTCGACGTTGTTTCCGAACAGCCAGAGAAACCACATGTTCCCGAGCAAGTGCATCCACGAGCCGTGGAGAAACATCGAGGTGACGACGTTGATGGGCTGGCGGCCGGGATCGGTGAGGCACACCAGGCCCTCACCCATCGGGAACCCGGCGCCGGGCGGCAGCGCGCCGGTCAACTCACCGGGAATCAGGCCCAGATTGCAGACCGAGGTCGCGAGCGCCACCGACGATCCCGCGCCCTGCACCACAATCCACACCAGCACGTTGATGGCCACAAACACCATCGTCACGTAGGCGGGCCGCTGCGTCTCGTTTTCGTCGTGATAAGGAAACATGTCAGTCGGCAGTCTTCAGTCGGCAGTCGTTAGTCTAGGCTACACCGTCCACGAACATGACGAGAACAACACGCGATAAGATCTCGCGCACAGAGATGTCTCAATCGGAAACCGTCAGGGCCTCGGATCCCGTTTCTGGCACGCGGCTCAGGGCCCCGATGACGGCGCGCTCGCCGCACGAACATCACCGCGCGGCCACGCCGCTCGAGCTCTTCTTCGATCTCGTGTTCGTGGTCGCCATCGCGCAGGCCGCGAGCGGACTGCATCACGCGATTGGTGAAGCCCACGCGCTGCAGGGCCTCATCGGCTACCTGATGGTCTTCTTCGCCATCTGGTGGGCGTGGATGAACTTCACCTGGTTTGCGTCGGCGTACGACTGCGACGACGTGCCGTACCGCGTGGCGGTGTTCGTGCAGATTTCCGGCGCGCTCATCCTGGCTGCGGGCGTGCCGGCGATGTTCGAAGCCCGCGTACCCAACCTCGCCGTCGTCATCGGCTACGTCGTCATGCGGCTGGCCATGGTCGTGCAGTGGCTGAGAGCCGCGGCCTCGGATCCGGAACGTCGTACGACGGCGCGCCGGTACGCGGCCGGCATCACTCTTCTGCAATTGGCGTGGGTCGGCATGCTGTGGATACCCCATCTGTGGGGCCCCGGCTTCCTGGTGCTGGTGGTGCTCGAGCTGGCATTGCCGGTATGGGCCGAAGGAACGACTCCGACAACCTGGCACCCCCAGCACATCGCCGAGCGGTATGGGTTGTTGACGCTCATCGTGCTGGGCGAATCGATCCTGGCGGCGACGGTCGCGGTGCAAGCCGCGCTCGCCTCGGGGGAGGCCCTGTCGACGCTATTGCCGATCATCATCGGCGGGCTGCTCGTCGCGTACTCGATGTGGTGGATGTACTTCGATCGGCCGGTGCACGATCTGCTCACCAGCCTGACGAAGGCCATCGTGTGGGGATACGGTCACTATCTGGTGTTTGCTGCCGCCGCAGCCGTCGGTGCGGGGCTGGCCGTCAGCGTGGATCAGGCGACGCATCATGCGAAGGTGAGCGCCGTCGGCGCTGGGTTCGCGGTCGCACTCCCGGTCGCGCTTTTCGTAATGTGCCTGTGGTATCTCCACGACCGGCCGGAGTACCGTCGGACACGGTGGTTCGGCCCGATTGTCGCGGGGCTCGTGCTGCTGACGCCGTTCACCGGTTTCGCCGTGCCTCTCATCGGCGCGATTCTCGCCTCGATCGTCGGTATCAAGCTCGTCATGCGCCAGGGCCGCTGACGCCCAAGGGGTGTCGATGATGATCTCGACGACCGTCCTCACGGATCGATCCCCTGACGGCGTGCCGCGCTTCGCGCTCGGCTGCATGCGCCTGTCGACGGAACGCGAGCGGGACGACGAACGAGCAGTGGCGCTGCTTCACGCGGCGTTCGAGGCTGGCATAGCGCTCCTCGACACAGCCGACGCGTACTGTTGGGATGACGGCGACGCCGGGCACAACGAACGGCTCATCGCTCGCGCGATATCGACCTGGGATGGGGACCGATCGCGCCTTCGCGTCGCGACCAAAGGCGGTCTCACGCGTCCGGAGGGCGGCTGGGTGCCGGACGGTCGGGCGCGCCACCTGGCCGCCGCGTGTCAAGCCAGCCGCCGCGCGCTCGGCCTCGATCGCATTCACCTCTATCAGCTGCACGCGCCTGATCCGCGCGTGTCCCTCGCAACGAGCGTGCGCGCGCTCGACGCCTTGAAGCGCGATGGTCACATCGAGTCGATCGGTCTCTGCAACGTAAACGTCGGGCAGATCGAGGAAGCCCGGCGCATCACCGAGATCGCCGCAGTCCAGGTGGAACTGAGCGTCTGGAAGGACGACAACATCCTGAACGGCGTGGTCGCCTGCTGCCTCGCGCACGGCATTCCCCTGCTTGCCTACCGCCCGCTCGGGGGTGTCCAACGGGCGCGACGGCTCGCCGCCGACCCGGTGCTTGCCGGGATTGCCGCTAGGCACGGCGCCAGCGCGGCTGAGATCGCAGTGGCGTGGCTGATGGATCTTTCGGCTCTCATCGTTCCGGTCGCCGGCGCAACGCGCATCGACACGGTGTCGTCGATCGTGCGCACCGCGTCGATCGTCCTCGACGATGACGATCGGGCGCGGCTCGACGAGCGTTTCGCAGCCGGCCGAGCGGTCCGGCGTCGGGAAGGAGCGCCGGTGCCGGCGGCCGCCCCTGCCCGCGACGGAGAAGTCGTGCTCATCATGGGCCTCCCCGGCGCAGGCAAGAGCACCGTGGCCGAATCCTTCGTCGCGCGCGGTTACGCGCGCGTCAACCGCGACACGACTGGCGGCTCGCTCTCCGATCTCCTTCCGGAAATCGATCGATTGGTTGCCGCCGGCGCGTCGCGGATCGTCCTCGACAACACCTACGTCTCACGTCAGTCGCGCGCGCGCGTGATCGCCACCGCGTCCGCCCACGGCCTGCCGGTGCGCTGCCTGTGGATCGAGACCAGCATCGAGGAGGCCCAGATCAATGCGGTCGGGCGGATGATCTCGAAGCACGGACGGCTGCCCGGCCCCGACGAGATTCGCGCCGGGGCGAAGCGCGACGTGACGCTCTTTGGCCCGGGCGTGCAGTTCCGCTATCAACGCGAGCTCGAGGCGCCGCATCCATCCGAGGGATTCTCCACCATCGACCGCGTCGCCTTCGCGCGCAGGCGGGAGGCATCGCTCGTCAACAAAGCGCTCGTCCTCTGGTGCGACGGCGTGCTGCGGCGCAGCCGATCCGGCGCGCGCACGCCGGCCTCCGCTGAGGATGTCGAGGTGATGGCGGGGCGCGGCGATCTGCTACGACGTTATCAGGATGATGGGTGGCGCCTCATTGGGCTGTCGTGGCAACCCGAGATTGCCGACGAGACGATGAGCAGGGCCGATGTCGAGGCGGGCTTCACGAGGATGCGGGAGTTGCTCGGCGTGGCGATCGACATCGAGTATTGTCCGCACGCCGCGGGGCCGCCGGTCTGCTGGTGCCGGAAACCGCTGCCTGGCCTTGGCGTGCTGCTCATCGAGCGCCACAAGCTCGACCCGTCGGCGTGCATCTACGTCGGCGCCGGCACGCAGGATCCCGGCTTCGCGCGACGGCTCGGCTTCGAGTATCGGAGCGCCGATGATTTCTTCGGCCCTGACGCTCGGTGACCGCACGATCTGCGTCTTCTCTCACGCCGGCATGGCGGTTTCGCTTTTGACTTGATGGGCCAGGCGCGTACGATGGGTGCAGTGATGACGACACGGATGCGCTCGAGGACACTCGCCGCGGGGGCCATGGCCATCGGCTTGACCGCGGCTTGCGGTGGCGGGCCGACCAGCGATTCCGGGACCGTCCCGCCGGCTGCGGCCGAATCACCGCTGGTTCTGAACGAGAAGTGGCGCGCGAAGCACGAGACCGACTATCGCCGCGACTGGGTGACGATCGCGGGCCTGCATCCGCTCAAATCTGGCGTCAACACCGCCGGCAGCGCCGCCTCGAACGACATCGTCCTGCCCGCGGCGGCACCCGGACGACTGGGCCGGTTCGTGCGAGACGATCGGGCAGTCCGCTTCGAGCCGGCGGCAGATGCGGCGGTCGTCTTGAACGGTCAGGCGGTCACCCAGCCGGTCGAGTTGCGCGATGACCGGACGCCGAAGGCCGACGAGCTGGTCATCGGCGACGTCCGCCTCGTCGTCCACGTCAGCGGCGAGACGAAGTCGCTGCGCGTCCGCGATCCGAACGGCGAGCTCGCCCGGGGATTTCTCGGCTTCCGCTGGTTTCCGATCGACTTGCAGTATCGCGTCGTCGGCCGCTTCATCAAGGACGCGCAGCCGCAGGCCGTCAAGGTCCTGAACACGTTCGGCGAGCTCGACGAGTTCAAGAGCGAGGGCGTCGTCGAATTCACGCTCCTGGGCGAAACGCTCCGGCTGCGGCCGTTCACGACGCGGCCGAAGCGCTTCTATTTCGTGTTCAGGGACGCATCGAGCGGCCAGGAAACGTACGAGGCCGCGCGCTTCCTGTACGCCGACCTGCTCGACGATGGAACGACCGTGCTGGACTTCAACCAGGCGTACAACCCGCCGTGCGCGTTCAACCCCTACACGACGTGCCCCATCCCGATTCGGGAGAATCGGCTGTCAGTCAAGATCCTCGCCGGCGAGAAGGACTACCCCATCCACGTGCCACCCGCAGTCGGAGACAAGCGGTAGGTCTGACCGCGGCCTGACCCCAGGCAGCTACTCGCAGCCGAACTCGGCGAGTTGGCGGACTTCCAGCTCGCCGTGCCAGGTTGGGCCGAGGACTTCCTGGTGCAGGCGCATGAAGTCCGTGCCGAGCCTGATCGCCTCAGCTTTCGAGCCGGCCTTCAGGATCGCGTAGCCACCGATGAGCTCCTTGGCTTCGGCGAAGGGGCCATCGATGACGGTCAGCTGCCCCTCGGCCGCGCGGATGCGCGCGCCTTTCGCGCTCGGCAGGAGGCCGCCGGTCTCGAGCACGACTCCAGCCTTCATCATCTCTTCGGTGTGCTGCCCGACGACTGCCATGAGCTTGGCGTCTGGTGGCCGGCCGGCTTCGTAGTTGCTGTCGGCTTTGACCATCATCATGAATCGCATCGTGTTATCTCCTTGACTGGGCAGGCGCTGACCCGATGCCCGGGCCGCTGTCACTCTGCTCTCTATATACACGTCGAACGAGGAGGGCGGCGATCGACATTGGCTACTGACATTTTACTGGCGCGTTGCGGCCGTCAGGCGCGGTGGGGTACTTTGGCGTGCATTCCGTGATTGAATTGCTGGGGTCCCACATGCCTAGTAAGGATGCCATGCCCACAGATCGACGAACGTTCGTGAAGACCCTCGGCGCGGCGACGCTGGCGCTCGGCGCCACGCCCGGCACCGATGCGGCGACAACCGCAGCCCAGAAGCCTGCGACCCCGGTGCGGTTCGGCGTCGACATGTACAGCCTCGGCGCGCAGAAGTGGACGCCGTTCGAACAGATGGACTTCGCCGCGAAGTGGAACGTCAAGGTCGTCCACTTCAGCGAGATCCGGTTCCTCGGCTCGCTCGAGCCGGACAACCTGCGCCAGGTCCGCGCCTACGCCGATAAACTGGGACTCGACCTCGAGATCGGGATGCGCTCGATCTGCCCGACCTCGGCGATGTTCGACAAGGCTCAAGGCACTGCCGAAGAACAGCTCGCGAAGATGGTGGACGCCGCGAAGATCGTTCGCTCGCCCATCGTGCGCGCCGTGCTCGGCAGCAGTGCCGACCGGCGGACCGGGATCGAAAAGCACATCGAATCGATGGTCGGCGTCCTCAAGAACTCGCGCTCGAGGATCATGGACGCAGGCGTCAAGGTCGCGATCGAAAACCACGCGGGCGACATGCAAGCGCGCGAGCTGAAGATGCTCGTCGAGGCCGCGGGCCCCGAGTTCGTCGGCGTCTGCATCGACTCCGGCAATGCCGTGTGGACGATTGAGGATCCCCACCTCACGCTCGAGACCCTGGCGCCGTACGTGCTGACGAGCCACATGCGCGACAGCGCGGTCTGGAACGCACCCGAAGGCGCCGCGGTCCGCTGGACGCGGATGGGCGACGGCAACGTCGGGATCGCCGACTACATCCGCACCTACGTCGCCAAGTGCCCCGGGAAAGCCGTGTCGCTCGAAGTCATCGTCAGCGGCAAGCCGCGGATGTTCAACTATCGCGACCCGCAGTTCTGGGAGCTGTACAAGAGCACCCCGGCATGGGAGTTCGCGCGCTTTCTTGCCCTGTGCGAGAAGGGCAAGCCGTCGCCGGCGGCACCGGGCGACCCGGCCGTCACACCGCAGGCCGCCAACCTCGCCGACGTCGAGGCAAGCGTGAAGTGGACGCAGGCGTTCCTGGCGACACTCTAATAGGATCTGGAAGCTGGGAGCGACAACGTATGAAGCAACACTACTGGTCCGTCGGATTGACCGTGATCGCCGTGCTCCTGTCCGTCGCCGCCGACGCTCAGGCGCAAGCGCGATACAGCGCGAAGCAGACTGGCGACATCGTGCAGCTGCGCGACAGCCGCACCGACACGACCGTGTCGGTGATGACGACCGTGAGCAACGCGTATGAGATGGTCGTCAAAGGCCAGAACCTCATCCGCATGCCGTTTGCGACCGTGGACGACTTCCGCGCCCGGCCGGGCCTCAACGGCATCCCGCTCCTGGCGCCCTTCGCCAACCGCCTGGACGAACCGGCGTTCTACGCCAACGGGAAGAAGTACAACTTCGACATGGAGCTGGGGAACGTGCGCGGCACGATTCCCATCCACGGCTTCCTCTCCAACACGAAAGACTGGAAGCTCGTCGAAGCGAAGGCCGACGGCAAGAGCGCGTGGGTGACGAGCAAGCTGGACTTCTATCGCAATCCGCAATGGATGAAGCAGTTCCCGTTCGCACACACGCTGGAGATGACCTACCGGCTGGTAGACGGCGTGCTCGAAGTGAAGACCGTGATCGAGAACCTCAGCCTCGAGCCCATGCCGGTCGCGATCGGGTTCCACCCCTACTTCCAGCTGACCGACTCCACGCGCGAAGACTGGGTGCTCTCGGTCGGCGCGAAGACGCACTGGCTCCTGGCCGACAACAAGATCCCGACCGGTGAGACGGAATCCGCCGACAAGTTCTTCACCAACCGCAAGGCGGCGGCGCTCAAGGATCTCGACCTCGATCACGTCTTCGGCGATCTCGAGCGCGACGCGCAGGGCCGCGCGGTGGTGAGCGTCAAGGGCAAGACGCAGCAGCTCGACGTGCTGCTCGGCCCCAACTTCCGCGCCATCGTCCTCTACTCGCCGAATCCCGCCAACGCGCGCGGCGGTGGCGGCGGACGCGGCGGTGGACGGGGCGCAGCACCGGCGGCGCCGGCGACAGCTCCACCCACGCCGTCGGAACCCTCATTGCCGCTCACCGGGGCCAAGGACACCGTCACCAACCGGGGCTTCATCGCCATCGAGCCGATGGTCGGGATCACCGATTCGATGAACCTGGCGCAGAAGGCGCTCTACAAGGAACTGCAGAGCGTTCCTCCCGGCGGCAAATGGCAGGAGAGCTTCTGGCTCAGGCCGAGCGGTTTCTAATCGCGGGTCTCACTCGCCCGTCAGGGCCCGGCGGGGGTTCTCGACCAGCAGTTGCCGCACTTCCGCCTCCGAGAATCCTGCGCTCTTCATGCCCGGCACGAAGTCGGTGAAGAGCGTCGTGTAGGGACGGAATTGCCCGCCTCCCGGCTCGCCGACGTGGTACCAGCCGGCGTCGTGCGACACGAGGACGCGTTCCAACAGCACCTCGGTCTTCATGCGCTGCACGAGCTCGAGGTGACGCCCGAGGCTCGACGGGCTGATGCCGTCGAACTCCACCCAGGCGCCCCGGCGCGCCGCCCGGACGTGGAACGTGCCGTCGCGTTCGGACTGCGCGTGGACCCAGATGAACGCGCTCGGCGGAACGCCCGCCGCCTCGAGCAGATCCAGTTCGGCCATCGCCGCAGCGCCCGTGCCGGTGTGCGATGCGATCGGCAGGCCGGTTTCGCGATGCGTACGGGCGGCAGCGCGCACGAGCTTCGCGTCGATCTCCGACAGCGGCGCGGCATCGACGCCAATCTTCATGAAGGCCGGTTTGATCGCCGTGTCGTCGATCCCGCGCTCGGCCTCGCGAATCCAGCGCGCGGCCAGCTGCTCCACCGTCTCGGTGAAGGCGAACGCCGGCACGTGCTTGTCCTCGGCCGCGCCGTAGTAACCGGTGTTCGACAGGATGGTCACGCCGGACGCGGTCGATAAACGCTGCAGGAGCCGCGGATCACGGCCCAGATAGGCGGGCGTGCACTCGACAATCGTCTGACAGCCGAGCGCACGCACCTGCCGCAGATACGGCAGCACCATCGCGACGACGGCATCGGGGTCATAGCGGGAGCGACTGACCTCGGCCGCGCCGATGAAGTCGACGAGCACGTGCTCGTGCATCAGCGTCACGCCGAGCGCGTCCCCCCGGATCGGCCCCGTCACGGTGGCGACCGCCCGTCCGGCCCCGGCTGCCGCGGGAGCGGCGCTCCCACCCGCCCGCGGGGCGCAACCGGCCGCCGCCAGCCCCAACGCACCACGTCAGCCACGCGCGCCGCGACAACGTCATCGTCATCCTCGCCCTACTCGACGATCAACTGGTGGAACCGGCCCATCCAGTACGGGAGCAGGTAGTACGCGCCGTCGTCTTCGCTGCGGCCCGCGCTTCCGCCGTCGAGGTTGTAGGGATTGCCGTTCCACTTCCACATCGGCAGCTCGTCGTAGGGCAAGACGACGAGGGCCTGGCGGCGCTTGAAGCGATCGTTCATCGGGTCGATCGGTACATCGAGGCGCTGCGAGTTTCTGACCGTCCACTGGATCTGATCCATCGGAATCTCCCGAAGGGTCCGCAGTGACTCAGCCCGATCGAACTCCTTCGCTCCGGTGCCTGCCGCATAGATGAAGTTCCAGAGGGGGTTGCGTTCCGGGCGCTCGACTTGCCAGCTTCGCTCCAGGCTCTGTTTGTAGACCCCGAGGAGCGCCGGATCTTTCTCGTAACGCAAGAGCGGATAGTACGAGAGGAACGCCAGCTCGTCGTCCGAATGGTTGATCGCGCCAGGGATGATGACCTTCTGGTTGCGTGTGAGCCAGTGGTACTTATGGGTCTTGATGAGGTCGTCGTACGCCGCCTGGTAACGCGTCCGGTACTGCGCGTCGGCGGTTGTAGAGATCGCGACGCGCAGGTGCGACAGGATGTGCAGCGCGCGCAATCCGGTTTCATCCGGGTCCTCCCAGATGACGTCAGGGCCCCACCAGCCCCAGGTGGTCTTCTGACCGTCGACGTCCCTCAACTGGTAGTTGTTGTCCAGGATGTGGTTCGTGATGCGGTCGACGACGGCCCGGAGTGCCGGCTTCTCGGCTTCGTCGGCCACGAGTTCGAGGTAAATCGGATAGACGAAGTAGTGACCGACAATCTCGTCCGAGCTCGTATCGCCCTTCCAACGCCATTCTTTGTCCGGCGTGTCGTGCCACTCGCCGTCGCCCGGCTGCGCGTCGCTCTTCACGTTGATGAACGATCGGGCAGGCAATCCCGGCTTGCCGGTGATCGCCTCGAGCCGGACGATCGCTTGCATGCCACGCCGCGCGTTCTCGCGCGCGTCCGCCTCTCCGGTGACGCGGAAGCGGAAGCACTCGGCCACGACGTACATCGCCGTCCACAGACCGTCGTTGTCGCTCGACACCGTCTGGTTGCTGGACAGATCGCCGGGGACGCGAAGATTCGACGAGGCCGTCAACCCCCAGCGGTTGTGCCGGGCCTGAATGCGATCGACGAACACGCGCGACTTGCCGGCGAGCGTCATCGGCACATCTTCGATGCGCGCGAAGCCCTCGCGCTGTTTCGATCCACGTCACCGCGCCGTCGAAGCCGATGCCGGTGACGTGATCGTCAGGCAGCCAGCGCAGCCCGGCGAAGTACTCGCGCGCCTGGTAGCTGCGCGTGAGGCGGATGGCGCCCTGGCGCGTGCCGATCCAGGTGACCGCCGGCGACTGCACGCCGATGACGGTGAACTCAGTTGACGGGACCTGCGTGAGCGCCTGGCGCAGCGCCGCCTGCTGCTGCGGGTCGAGCGTGCGCTCGATGCGCACCTTGCCGCCCGTGATGCGCGCGAACTCGTCGGCCGAGTGAAACGTACGCGTTTTCTGCGGGTACGTCGGCGCCTGCGGCGATCTGGGCCGAGACGATCAGGACGGTCGAGCAGATCGTCCACGCGACGAGGCATCTCCGGGCACGTGAATACCGCATTGTTGGGCTCCTACCGGAAAGCGAATTCCGTCACGCTGCCTCACAACCGGGCGCCAAAAGCCCTTCACCGCAGAGCCCGCCGAGGGCGCAGAGAAAAACCACTTGGTCTCGGCGCCCTCGGCGTCCTCCGCGGTGACAAGCTTTTGGACAGTAAGCTACCTTTGCGGCGCAACTCCACGAAGCTCACGCCGATCACGAAGGACTCTCCAGTCGCTCATCGTGACGTCGCCGCTGCCGCATCCGTTCCGCCGCGCGGGCAAACGGAAAGTACACCAGCATCGCGATCACGATGGAAACGGCGCCCCAGACGGCCGCTCTCCAGTCGCCACCCGACACCAGATAGTGCCCGATGATTGGTGGCGTCGTCCACGGGACGTTGACGAACGGCTTGTGGATGACGCCCCAGTCCATCAGCAGATAACTCCCGGTGGTCAGAATCAGCGCGTTCAGGATGTAGGGAATCATGAAGACGGGATTGAGGACGATCGGCAGCCCGAAGAAAATCGGCTCGTTGATCTGAAAAATCTGTGTCGGCAGCGACATCCGGCTGATCGTGCGGAAGCCAGGGTCCGACGAGTTGACGAGCAGCAGCGCGAGCGCAATCGTCGCTCCCGTCCCGCCGACGTTCACGAAGGTCGTGAAGAATCCGTACGCGGTCACGTAGGGGAGGGCCCGGCCGTCGGCCATCGCGGCGACGTTCGCCGACAAATACTCGAGAAAGATCGGCGCCACGACGACATCGACGGCGTTGTCGCCATTGATGCCGATGGACCAGAGGACGGTCACGAGGCTGGCATAGACCAGGATGCCCGGCAGCGTGTTGAGGGCGAAGACCAGCGGGGAGAACGCGGCCTGCACCAGCTGGTTGATGTCGACGCCGGCGACGAAGCGGACCGACCAGAAGAGGACGAGCAGAAAACACAGCGGGCTGAGCGAGGCGAACGACTGCGACACAATCGGCGGCACGCTGGCCGGCATCCTGATGACCATGGCCCGGTCGGTGAAGAACTTCTGGACGTGGACGGACACGAGCGCGACGAGGATGGCAGTGAACAGGCCGCTTCGAGCCCAGGTTGTCCATCACGAGCGTGCCCGCCGCCGGATCCAGCTGAATCAGCAGAAATGCCACCGTCGCCATCGACGCGCTGGCCAGCGGCGTCCTGCTTGAGGCGTTGACCGAGATCGTAGGCGATGGAGAAGCATGCGACGACGGCCAGCAAGCCGAACGTCGCGGTCACGGGGATCTGCAGCAACGCTCGATAGGGCTCGACGCGCGCGTCCCAGCCGCTCACCGGCAGGTGGGAGACGATCATGAACAACCCGCCGATGATCGTCAGCGGCACGACCGCGACCATCCCCGCCCTGATGGCGGACAAGTGGGTGTTCTCGCCGAGCGCCGTCAGCGCCCGCACGACGCGCCCGTTCTGCAGCCCGTGGATGCGTCACGCCACTCACCGGCGGTCGGTTCAGCGCCGCGCGGTGCTCGTAGACCTTCTCGAACGCACGCGCGATGTCGTCGATATCGGTCACGAGGGCCGAGGAGCATGGCGTGCTCGAGCCAGATGCTCTGCTCGCAGAGCCGATCGCTCGCCGGGCACGGCGACTGCTCGTAATCCAGCCTGGCGGATGCTCCGGAGAGGAACGGACCGAACGCCTTGTTGCGGAAGAGCGGCTGGCGCGGCAGCGAGAAGCCGTAGCCGCTCGAGCACGGAATGCCTTCGGCCGCGAGCGCCTCGACCACGGCGTCGCGCGAGCGCACCGAATGCGGCGGCGTCCAGCCGCAGCATGAAGAGATGGTAGCTGTGCCGCGTGCAGTCCGCTGGACGCGCCTGCGGGTAGAGGCCGGGCACTGCCGCAACGCGCGACGCCAGGTACTGTCCGTTCGCGTCACGCGTCCGGGCCTGCTCCTCGAGACGATCGAGTTGGCCGTTCAACACGGCACCCTGAAATTCTCCCAGGCGGTAGTTGCCCGCGATCACGTGGTGTTCGTACCAGACGCCCTCCGGCAGCCGTCCGCAGTTCTGAATCGATCGGCACGACTCGGCGAACGCTTCATCGTTGGTCGTGATGATCCCGCCCTCGCCTGCGGTCAGGTTCTTGCTCGATTGGAAGGAGAACGACGCCATGTGACCGAGCGAACCTGCCGGACGGCTCTTGTAGCTCGCCCCATGCGCGTGCGCGGCATCTTCGATCACGACCAGCCCGCGGGCGCGAGCGATTGCCATTAAGGCCTCCATGTCGGCCGGTTGGCCGGCGAAATGGACCGGGATGACGGCCTTGGTGCGCGGCGTCAGCGCACGTTCGACAGCCGCGGGGTCGAGGTTGAACGTGTGCAGGTCGACGTCCGCGAAGACAGGGATCGCGTTGGCCTCGATCACCGCCGAGGCGGTCGAGATGAACGTGTAGGGAGGAACGATGACCTCGTCCTCCGCGCGGATGCCCGCCGCCAGCAGCGCGATGCGAAGCGAGACCGTGCCGTTGACGACGGCAATGCCGTGGCGGCACGCGTGCATGGCGGCGAAGCGCTGCTCGAACTCCGAGACTTCCTCGCCGTGCAGCCGGCCCCATTTGCCGCTCCGGAGCGTCCGCAGCAACCGCATTTCCTCGGCCTCGCCGATGATGGGCCAGGAAGTGAACGGCTGGGTGCGGACGGGAGAGCCGCCAAACAGCGCGAGCGTCACAGCGCGATCCCCATGTAGATGCACCCGTCAGCGGCGGAGCCAACCCGAACGAGCTCGCGAAAGCCCAAACGCTCGTAGAAGCCGAGCGCGCGCCGGTTGAGCGTGCTCACGCCAAGGTGCGCGCCGGGAGAGCCGCGTCGGGCGAGCGTGTCCATGACCTCCTCGAGCAGCCGGCGGCCGAAGCCCCGATCCTGAGCGCGAGCCAACAAGTCGATGTGCAGGTGGGAAGGATACGCCTCGTAGGGTTCGGGACAGAAATAGTCGGGATGGTGGTAAGTCCAATAGGCCTGCTGCACGCGGGTCCACGTACCGGGATCACCGGCCGGCGCGGGAAAGCGCCGGCACAGGTCGGGTCGCCACTCGGCCTCGTATCGCGCATAGAACGCCCGCGAGTCAAGGGCGCCCAGCGCATAGCCGCAGATGCCCTGGGCGTCCTCGAGGACGAGCGCGAAGTCGGATTCGAAGGCGAGGTACGGGCCGACGTAGATGCGGCCCAGAGCGTCGGGATCTTCCTGGTAGAAGGGCTCGCCGTCCTGACCGTGGTCGCCGGTCTTCACGCAGACGTAATACGCCCCAGGCTTGTCGGTAGACCGTGCGGCACGGATGACGAAATCGGACATCGCTTCTCCTGGCTCTCCTGCCGTCCGCCGAGCGCTTCGGATTTACAATCGTGGCGCCGCGCTGGCCTTCGCGCGGTCACCGAACAGCTCGACCTGGATCCCACGATGAGCGAGAACGACAAACCATTTCACAATCCGTTCGAATCCCTTCGGGCCCTGGCCAAGCCGGCGGCGGCGGCCGGCGATGTCCAGGGAACGCCCGCGCCGGCGCCTGATGGATCGGTCTTGCGCAAGAGCGCCGCGGCGCCGACCGCCACGCCGAAGCCCATCCCCCGGGCCGTCGTCCGGCTCGAACGCTCGGGCCGCGGCGGCAAGGAAGTCACCGTCGTCGAGCACCTGGCGATCACGACGGCGGCGCGCGACGAGTGGGTGCAGGCGCTCAAAGCGGCGCTCGGCTGCGGCGGCACCGTGGAGGACGAACGGCTTGTGCTGCAGGGCGACCAGCGCAAGCGCCTGCCGGCGCTGCTTCAGGCGCGCGGGGTCAAGAAGGTCACCATCGGGTAGCCGGCCGTTCTAGCGCCTGACCTCAGGCGCCTGGCAGTCGCGCCCCAGCGCGTAGTCGGGCGCATCCAGCGGGTGCGGCAACGTCGGCGCGGGGTTCGTGGGATCGCGGATCCCAATCCGTTTGTTGACGAAGAGCACCTGGTACGCCCACGCCGGCAAAGGCCGGAAGCGCTGCGAACACGCCTGATTGTTGTAGTGCAGATGCACGAGGTGGAACGTGCGTTTCAACTTCCGCACCAGCTCGAGAAACCGCGCGTCGGTGCCGTGGATCTCCATCGCCAGCTGATCCATCCGATCGAGCACGCGGTCCGACGTCGCCAACACAGACTCGAGCTCGGCCCCCTCGACATCAATCTTCACTACGAGCGTCTTGCCCGCATCACCATTCTTCGCAATCTGGTCCGTCAGGGTATCGAACACCCGAGACTCGAGGACTTCCCTCTTCGGACCGATGCACTCGTCGTGGAAGACGGTCTGACCGCCGTCGCAGGCGACCTGCGGCGGGTTGAAGCAGTCGGTACTGATGGACGGGGACGCCGTGGCGACGCGAGATCGCGCAGCCCCAATCGTCGGCCGGACCGATGCCGTAGGAGTACGCCGACTGAATCTTGCCGAGCAGGTTGGCGCACATCAGGTAGCCGCCGTCGTAGGTGCTGCCAATCCGCTCGAGCGTGCAGTTCTGCAGCACGACCGGCTGGAGCTCGCGCAAGAGCCGCTCCCGACTCTGACGGGCGGTTGGCTTGGCGTAATGTCGCGGGACTGCCGCCAGCATCATCACCACCGCTATGAAGACGAACACGCCAGCCCAGCCGAGCGCTACACGCACGTTATGGCTCACTGCTGGATCAACCGCGGCGCACTGCTACGCAATCTCATTTCACCTCGCCGGCTCACGACCTCGCGGATTCTAACCCGGTTCGGCGGTTGCGTCCGGACAACGACCACCTCGGCGTGTGCCTGCGCCACGCCTCCGGCTATACTCGGGCCACTCTGACAGCGTGCGGGATCGTTTTGTCCAACGCACCAGCTTGCCGCAACTAACCAACTCGAGCGACGCTCATCACATGGACGATCCCTACGACTTGACCCGGTTCGTACGAGGGCAGCAAGACGACTACGAGCAGGCCCTGTCGGAGATCACGAGCGGCCAGAAGCGCACGCATTGGATGTGGTACGTCTTTCCGCAGTTCGATGGGTTGGCGTTCAGCTCGACTTCAAAGTACTACGCGATCAAGAGCGTCGAGGAGGCCAAGGCGTACCTCGAGCACCCGATCATCGGTCCGAGGTTGCGCGCGTGCGCGGAGGCGGTCGTCGGTGTCGAGGGCCGATCCGCGACGGAGATCTTCGGTTCTCCCGACGACCTCAAACTGCAGTCGAGCGCGACCCTCTTCGCGTCCGTGTCGCCCCCCGGCTCCGTGTTCGAGCGAGTGCTCGAGAAGTACTTCGGCGGCGCGCGCGACAACAGGACCCTGCAACTCTTGAAGACGCCCCGGTGACCCTCGGGGTCAGACCGGGGTCAGACCGGGGTCAGACCGGGTCAGACCGGGGTCAGACCGGGGTCAGACCCCGCCCCCGGGTCAACGCGCCCTATGCGCCAGCAAGCCACGGTCAACCCGACAGCGCAGACGAGGAAGACCAGTGAATTGGGAGTGCGCGTGGTCCACGGCTGCCACGGCCAGGGAAATCGGACGAACGCGTAGTTCAGGCCAAAGTAGAGCCAGACGTTGACGAGGAGCGCGATCCTGGCGAACTCGCGACCACTCGAGGCACGAGTGGCCTGGCGCAAGAACCAGACTGCAACAGCGGTGGCGATGAGCACGGGCAGGACTCCGTAGAGCATCCAGCCCGCCGCGGAGCCGATCGCCTGCGATTGATAGACGAGGCTCCGGATGGTCTTGCCGGCAATGGGCACGAGCGTGATCGGCAGCACCAGCAGAACCGGCCACCAGCGCCCGCTCGCGACGGCGACGAGCGGAATGAAAGCGATCACCAGGCCCGGATCGTAGAGCGCGTTGGCCCAGGCGATCGCGGTGAACTCCGCCACCACCAGCAGCGCGACGTGCACGCACACGAGCGTCCACTCCAGCCAGGGTCGCGAGGCCACGTTCAGGTGATCGTCCCCGTCACCGATCGCGCGCCGATTCAGCCACAGCCCCAGCCCGAGGCACGCGCCCATCACGGCTCCGAACGTGGTCTCCATCCAGTTCCACCAGTTCATGGTGGGATCGATCGCCGCCCAGATGCCGGTCGTAAAGAGGTCGCGATTCCACGCGTGCCAGGATTGCAGACACTGGCCGAGCGGAAATCCCAGACCACCAAGCATGCCCCAGAGCATGAGGTGTCGCGCCAGCCGGTCGCCGCGGGCCCAGCCTGCCCACACCCACGCGCCGAGGATCGCGACGAGCAGCCCGCCCCACACTTCGGGTCGCGGCTGAAGCTCCTCGCCAGCGCCGGGCTGCCAGTGCCACGACGCGGAGAAATACACCGTCGGCAGGATCCTGCTGGCGGGATCGAACGGCTGATTGAGGGCCCACCATCCGGCGCCGTAGAGCGCGAACATGCCGATCATCAACACGAAGATGTCGCGCCAGCCGTACCGCCGTCCGCCGAGCGCCATGCCGAGAAAGAGTCCCGCGAAGCCAATCCAGATGGCGCCCTTGACGCTCAGGCCCAGCATGCCCCACCACCACGCGTCCCAGTGGCCAATCAACGCCGGGTTCTGCGTCAGGCCGATCGTTTGACCGTAGGTCATGGACCCGCCGATACCCATGCCGATGGCGCCGAAGGCCGCGGCGCGTGCCGCGGGTACGACCGCCGCGCGCGGACAGTGCAGGAAGACGAGCACCAGGCTGACGAGCACGCCGGCGATCATCGCGCCGGTTTCGTGGCCGTATTGGCCGCGGATCCCCCAGCCCATCGCGCCGGCCATGGCCGGCAGGAGAATCGACTGCCAAAGGGGCGGAGGGGCCACCGCGGACGGCGTGTTCATTTTCAGGGGAGATTGTGGGCGTTGACCGCCGTCTTCGCAACCGTGCGCGGAGGGTATCGAGCAGGCGGCGCACGCACTTCGAATGCGATGGCACCCGTGTTATCGTGCCCCCATGACACTCCTGCTTCTCTTCCTGCTGGCGCTGGCGGGAGCAGCCCCACAGCAGGCCGAGAAGGAATTGATCGTCACGATCACGGGCCCGCAACTCAAGGGAGGCCTGGTGTCCGAGATCACCTGGGACGGGGGCACGCTGCTGCTGCAAGGCATCTTCGCCGAACCCGGGGGCGAGCTGAAGACGCAATACTTCGTCGTGCCGACCGAGAGCACGAAGCTCGAGCAGCGCGACACCCAGACCGATGCGTCGCTCGACTACTGGCGGAAGAAGGCCAGTCGTACCAGCCCAACCGGCCTGGGACGAATCGAAATCGGCGCCGACACCAAGATGCCGCAGTTCGGCATCGGCGGTCTGGAGCGCCGCATCGGCGACGCGGTGGAGATGGGCGGCACCCAGACCACCATCATCGTCAAGCTCGGGTCCCTGGTGATGCACGAGCGTATGGGGCCGGAACCCTACGATGGGGAGTTGTGGTCGTGGTCCCCGGCAGAACTGAATCGAGTTGCCTATGTGGATGGCAAGGGCGATCTCTGGGTGGCAAACGCTGACGGCCGCAGCGCCAAGCGCATCATGAACGGGAACTTCACTCTCCCCGCGTGGTCCGACGACGGACGGGCGATCGCGATCGCGGAACGAAAAGACGGAGGGCGGCGGTGGGAGATCTCCGTCGTTCGCCTGCCCCGTACGCTGTGGAGCCGGTGAACCCGTCGTTATCAAGCTCGGGCTTTACCTCGGCGTACGATCGCCTGCACTCCCGGCGGTGAACGTGCCGTCCGGTCGCTGCGTCAACAGTCCCTGCAGCCGCGTCACCATCCCGCCTCGAAAAGTACCCGCGAGATGCGAGTCTGAGCTGACGGGTGTGTCGGTCCCGAGGACGGACTGTTCTTCCACGTAACGATTGAGGAGATCGAGCTCCTCGCGCAGCTCCCAGACGCGGCGGCTGAGCGCATGAAACAACCGGCGATCGCGGAGCTCCGTCATGCGGGCGCAGAAGTCACGCAAGCGGCTCGCCTCGGCACGAAAGGCCGCGGCTTGACCACCCCAGTCAGAGGGATGGCGCACGAGCAGATCGCGCGCCGCTTGGTAGAACGCGACGCCCTCTGCTCCATCCTCGTGTGGCAGGTAGTAGCAGTCGCCAAACAGGATCAGGTCCGCTAGGGTCACGTCGCGACCGCAGGTGGTGAACGCCGGAAGCCATTCCTCCATTGCCGACAGGTAGGCGCGGCGGGCATCCCAGGCGCCCGCGACAGCGGACGAACTCGGCCAGCGTGCGCACGGGCACGAAGTTCAATGGCAGCTCGCAGTTCGGATTGGTGAGCAGCCCACCGACCTCGCCTCGGAGTTCCGGCGGCCGGCCGGAGTACGGTCCGCAGAAGAAGCGACGGCCGTCGTAGTCGTTGGCGTGGAGGTTGTCCCAGATGACGGGCTTCCGTCGCAGCACGCCGCGCACGTCTTGGAGATGCGCGACGGTTATCTCGCGGGAGATGATCTCGGGACCGGTCCAGAAGATGTCGATCTCCGGCAACAGTTCACGCCCGGCGATCGCCAGGTAGTCCGGGCCGCCGACGCCAGCGTTGACCATGCGGCCGCAATACGCCGTTGGACAGAACAAGAGCCGCGCGCTTGGTTCCCGCTCGCGAATCCAGGCGAGGATCGTGTTGGCGACATGAGACTGTGCCGACGCCGGCGAATCCCATCGCGCGCGATCGGCGCCGTCGAGCGTGCCGGGGATGTCATCGAAGAGCAGCGCGAACGCGCGGCAGCCGAGCGCGAGCATCTGCTCGAACCGCCTGCGTAGTTGAACCAGGTCGGACTCGTCGCCGTACCGGATGTCCAGGCCTGGGCTGAGCCCATAGATGAAGTGGAGGCCGCGCGCGGCGCACGCCTCGACTGATGCCTTCACCTCACGGGCTTCCGAGGGTGAGTACAGCTCGCGCCAGAGCGCGCGCTGCTTCAGATCGTCCTTGGGCGCATAGACGTAGGTGTTCAGGCCCCAGGTGGCCATCCGATCGAACAACTCGAGGCGCTCGCCGTTGGTCCACGGCGGGCCGTAGAAGCCCTCGATTACACCGGACAGGAAGCCGTCGGTTGGTGATGGCGCCATGCTGGCAGGTTGCCCAAGGCTAGCATGAGCGCTCAGCCGTCACGACCAGGCACCGGCGGCTGGCCGAGCAGCGGTCCGGGGTCTGACCCTGGTCTGACCCCGGTCTGACCCCGGCTGAGCCCCGGTCTGACCCCGGTCTGACCCCGGTCTGACCCCGGTCTGACCCCGGTCTGACCCCGGTCTGACCCCACGGCTATAATCCGGCGCCGTGCTCAATTACATCTGGTTCGGCTTGATGGCGATCGCGCTCGTTGTCGCCGCCATCAACGGCACCGCTGACGGCGTGACCAAAGGCGCGGTCGAGTCCGCGTCGACGGCGGTGCAGATCGCGATCGGCCTGGTTGGCGTCATGACGCTCTGGCTGGGCATGATGCGCGTCGCCGAAGCCGCGGGCCTCGTCACCGTCGTGGGTCGCGCCCTCCGGCCACTGCTGCGGTGGCTCTTTCCCGAAGTACCTGCGGACCATCCCGCGGCGGGCGCGATCGTGGTCGCGCTCGCCGCCAACATGCTGGGCCTCAACAACGCCGCGACGCCGCTCAGCATCAAAGCGATGGAGGAACTCCAGACGCTCAACCCGGACAAGGACACGGCGACTGATGCCATGGTGATGCTCACGGCGGTGACGACCTCCGGCGTCCAGCTCATTCCGGCGACGATGATCGGCGTGCTCGCCGCGGCGGGCTCGCTCACCCCGACGGTGATCATCGGCACGTCGCTCGTCGCGACACTCGCCGGCACGCTGGCGGCGGTCATCACCGCCAAGCTGCTGCAGCGCTTCTACGCGCAGCCGGCTGCGCCAGCGGAGGTGCGCTCGTGATCCGCGCCGCCCTCGAGGCGATCTCGCTCTGGGCGATTCCGGTTCTGCTCGTCCTCATCCCGCTCGCCGGCCTCGTCCGCAACGTCAAGGTCTACGACGTCTTCATCGACGGCGCGAAAGAAGGATTCGACGTCGCCGTCAAGATCATCCCGTTCCTGGTCGGAATCCTCGTCGCCATCGGCATGTTCCGCGGTTCGGGCGCGATGGAGCTGCTGACGTCGGCGCTCCGGCCGCTCGCAGCCGCGACCGGCTTCCCCGCCGAGCTCGTCCCGCTGGCGATTCTGCGGTCGCTGACCGGCAGCGGATCGCTCGCGTTCACGACTGACCTCATCAAGACCAACGGCGCTGACTCGCTCATCGCGCGCACGGCCGCGACGATGTACGGCTCGACGGAGACGACGTTTTACGTGCTGGCCGTGTATTTCGGCGCCGTGGGCGTGCGCCGGACGCGGCATGCGGTGCCGGCGGCGCTCGTCGGTGATGTCGTGGCGGCGATCGCCGCCGTGGCCGTCTGCGCCTGGATGTTCTGATGTCGAAGATGTACAACGAGCTCGCCTCGTGGTGGCCGCTGCTGTCGGCCCCGGAGGACTACGCTGAGGAAGCCGGCTTCTACGGAGACCTGTTGGCTCAGGCGTGCGACGGTCCTCTGCGCACCGTTCTCGAGCTCGGCAGCGGCGGCGGCAACAACGCCTCGCATCTCAAAACGCGCTTCAGCATGGTCCTCGTCGAACCGTCCGCCGGCATGCGGGAGGTCAGCCGCGTGCTGAATCCCGAGTGCGAGCACATCGAGGGCGACATGCGGACGGTGCGGCTTGGGCGACAGTTCGACGCGGTCTTCGTCCACGATGCCGTCTGCTACATGACAACCGAAGCCGATCTCCGCCTGGCCATCGAGACCGCCTTCCTCCATTGCCGCCCCGGTGGCGCGGCGCTCTTCGCGCCCGATCACGTGCGCGAGACCTTCCAGCCGTCCACCGACCACGGCGGGCATGACGGCGAGACCCGCGGGCTGCGATATCTGGAGTGGACCTGGGATCCCGATCCGGCGGACTCCACGTACCTGGTCGAGTACGCGTACCTGTTGCGCTCACCGGGCGGTGCCGTTCACGTCGAGCACGATCGGCACGTCGAGGGCCTCTTCAGCCGCGCGGACTGGATTCGTTTCCTGTCGGACGCAGGCTTCGCCGCGCGATCCGTGCCATTCGATCATTCGGAGCTCGAGCCTGGGACGTACGAGCTGTTCGTGGCGCGGCGGCCGTAGGCTGGGCCGAGATATCGACCGGCTGAATCCGGGATGAGCGGAGCCTGACGGCTGCGCGCTGAGAGATCAGCCCCTGGCAATTTCCTCGCGGAGATATCTGGCGACGTCGCCGATGAAGCGATGGACCGACGCCTCGGCGATGCGGCGCCCGACGAGCGCGTCCATCGCGTCGCCGACGACGCCGAGCGGGGGGTCGTAGCGGCCCAGGAAGTCGAGCTGGGTCTCGGTGGCGGTGAGGGGGTAGATCGTCAGCACCGAGTTCATGAGCGGAAAGAACTGGGGATTCTTCGCTGCCTCCCACGAGACCGGGATGCGCGTCAGCGGGGAGCCGTGCGGCCCCGCGGCTTCATCTTCGACCGCGCCGATGGTGAAGACGATCTCGGCGGCTACGTCCACGCCGGCGATGGTCACCCGCAGCTCCGCCGCCACCGACCGCGCGCGCGCCGCGGCCGCCCGGGTGGCCGCGCGGAAGATGGCGGCCGGATCGGCGACGAGCGCCTCCCGCACCTTCGCGTAGGGGTGATTGACGTAGTCGTAGCTGCGAATTTCCTGACGTGCCATCAGTCGGCTCCCCGTAACGGATTGCGGCGGCATCATACCAGAGAGCCCTCGGCCGGCCCGGGAGGTCAGGCGCGCCAACTGTAGACTGCCGTTCCGACGCCAAGAGGCCTATAATCAGCTCCGGCGCGCACCCAAGGTACGCGAGTGCAGCGGAACAGGACGGAGGCCACTCCATGTCGCCGCGCATCACGATTTCCGAACGCCGCATCGGCGACGTCACCATTCTCGATCTGCGCGGGCGACTGGTGTTCGACGAAGGCGACATCTCCTGCGCCGAGCGCATCGACCGCCTGATTCGAGAAGAGCGCATCCAGATCGTCGTCAATCTCCAGGACGTGAGCTACATCGATAGCGCGGGGGTGGGGGCGCTGGTCTCCAAGTACGTCACCCTGCGGAAGCGCGGCGGCAACCTCAAATTGATGTGCCTGTCCGAACGCGTCCGTCACGTGTTATCTATCGCGCAGCTGTTCGGCGTCTTCGAGTCGTTCGAGTCGGAGGAGCTCGCGATCCGCAGCTTCGCCCCGGTGCATCCGGCCGCGGGTTAGCCCGCCGAGGGTCAATATCGATTCGGTCAATGGCCACGGAAGGACGAACACCCGGATCCGGCCGGCCGTCAGATCGGCGACTCACCGCCGAGTACGTCGCGGCGCGCGCCCTCCTCGATGCCACCACCATAGACGACGCGGCCCCGAAGATCCTCGAGGCCATCTGCGAGACGCTCGGATGGGAACACGGTGCGCTGTGGACGATCGACCGCGAAGCTGACGCCCTGCGCTGTGCCAGGATCTGGACCTCTCCGCTGGTGCGCGTTTCCCGAGTTCCACGCCGCCAGCCGTTCCCTGACGTTTGCCCGCGGCACCGGCCTTCCGGGCCGCGTCTGGGCCAGCGCCGAACCGGCCTGGATTCCCGACGTCGTCCACGACTCGAACTTTCCCGCGCGCCGCGATCGCCGCGCGCGAAGGACTGCACGCGGCCTTCGGGTTTCCGGTGTTGCTCCGCGGCGAAGTACTCAGCGTCATGGAGTTCTTCAGCCGCGACATCCGCGCCCCCGACGCGGACTTGCTGTCGATGCTGACGACGGTCGGCAACCAGATTGGCATGTTCATCGATCGGTCCCGCGTGCAGGAAGAGCGCGACCGCTTCTTCACGTTGTCGCTCGACATGTTTCTGGTCGCCGGGTTCGACGGCGTCGTCAAACGCGTCAATCCAGCGTGGCATCGTGTCCTCGGATACACCGAGGCCGAGCTGGTGTCGCGGCCGTATCTGGATCTCGTCCACCCCGACGATCGGGCGGCCACTCTGGCGGAGGCGGCAGAAGGTGTCGGCCGGGAAGGAGCTCATCTACTTCGAGAATCGATACCGGCACAAGGACGGAACGGTGCGCTGGCTGATGTGGACCGCCGTCCCGGTCCCGGAACAGCAGGTCATCTATGCCGCCGCTCGCGACATCACCGAACGGAAGGCGGCGCCGACGAGACCACGACTCGAGCCCGCGAGCTCGTCAAGGAGCTGGAAGTCGCGAAGCGGCGCGCGGAGGATGCCGCGGAAACCAAGAGTGCGTTCCTGGCCAACATGAGCCACGAGATCCGGACGCCGCTCAACGCCATCCTCGGGATGACCACGCTCGCCCTGCAGACCAGGCTCTCGACCGAGCAGCAGGATTACCTGGCCACGGTGAAGTCGTCGTCGGACGCGCTGCTGGCCGTGGTCAACGACGTCCTGGACTTCTCGAAGATCGAGGCGCGGCGGCTCGATCTCGATCTGGCCGAGTTCGACCTGCGGGAAACGGTGGGCGATGCGGCGAAGGCGATCGCGATCCGCGCCGCCGAAAAGGGCCTCGAGCTCGCCTGCGACGTCCATCCCGACGTGCCCGAGTGGCTCCTCGGTGATGCCGGCCGCCTCCGCCAGGTGTTGTTGAACGTCCTCGGCAACGCCGTCAAGTTCACGAGCGAGGGTGAAGTGGTCCTTCACGTCGACGTCGAGCACGCCGGCGAGCCCCGCATCCAGCTGCACTTCAGCGTCGTCGACACCGGAATCGGCATCCCGCCCGAGAAGCAGCAGCACATCTTTCACGCCTTCACCCAAGCCGACAGCTCGACCACGCGGCGGTACGGCGGCACTGGGCTTGGCCTCGCCATCGCGCTCCGTCTCGTCGATCTGATGGGCGGGCGCATGTGGGTCGAGAGCGAGGAGGGACGCGGCAGCACCTTCCACTTCACCGCGGTGTTCGACCGCCCGCAGACCACCGCCGCATCCACGCCGCTCCAACCGGAGGCTCTCGACGGGCTGCGAGTCCTGGTGGTGGACGACAACGCGACCAATCGCCGCATCCTTGAGGAGATGCTCGCGAGCTGGCACATGAAGCCACGCGCGGTCGGCGATGCCCGTTCCGCCATGGCCATGCTCCGGGAAGCCGCGCCGACCGACGGCCGTTTCCACGTGGTGCTGTCCGACTGTCAGATGCCCAACGTCGACGGCTTCGCGCTGGCGCGACAGATCAAGCACGACCATGGAGCTCCGCAGCACTCCCGTCATCCTGCTGACCTCGGTGGGACGATCCGGCGATCCGGAGCGCTGCCGTCGGGTCGGGGTCGACGCCTACCTCACGAAACCCGTGAAACATTCCGATTTGCTCGATACGCTCGTGACTCTCGTCGGCGTATCGACGCGCCGGGAGAAGGCTCGACCCAAGGCACGCCGAGCGACGCGGATGCCGCGCCGGAGGCTCAACATCCTCGTCGCCGAAGACAACCCGGTGAACCGGAAGCTCGTCACGACGCTGCTGCAGGAAACGTGGGCACACCGTGAAGGCCGTCGAGAACGGACGCGAGGCGGTGGCGTCGATTCGGCCCACCGGCGGTCGCGGCTTCGACGTCGTGGTCATGGACGTGCAGATGCCGGAGATGAGCGGCTTCGAGGCGACGCAGGCGATTCGTGCTCGCGAGAGCCCGACGGCCAGGCGCCTGCCCATCGTCGCGCTGACGGCGCACGCGATGCAGGGCGACCGCGCGCGCTGTCTCGCGGCCGGGATGGATGGCTACCTGTCCAAACCGATCGACGTCGACGAGCTGGTCGCAACCATCGAGCGCTTCGGCGGCGACGCGAACGCGCGGCCGGGAGTGCCGACGGCGCCGGCGGCGACCAGCGCGATCTTCGACGAGCAGGCGGCGCTGGCTCATACGGGGGACGACCGCCGTCTGCTGAAACGCATCATCTCGCTGTTTCGTTCGGACCAGGCGTCGGCTCTGCGCCGCATCGAGCGCGCGATCGCACAGCGCGACGGCGAGGCGCTTCGGCTGGCGGCGCACGCCCTGAAGGGATCCATCGCCACGGTTGGCGCCGCCGCCGGTCGCGACGCGGCCGCCGAGCTCGAGCAGATCGGCCGCTCGAACGAGTTCGACGAGGGCGACCGCGCGTTGGGCCGGCTGCGCGAACAAATCGCGCTCCTTGACGACGCGTTTGCCGCCGCCGGTCTCACCGCACGCCCGCAACGCGCTCCCGCACCGCGCCGGCGCAGCCGCCCGACGCTCAAGAAGAAGGGCCGATCATGAGCCGCATCCTCGTCGTGGACGACGATCGCACCACCCGGCACGTGCTGAGCAAGGTCCTGACGAGTGCGGGGTTCTCGGTGACGGTGGCGAAGGATGGGGTCGAGGCGCTGGCGTTCCTGCGCAAGCGACGTTTCGATCTGCTGCTGCTCGATGTGTGGATGCCGCGGATGACGGGTCTCGATCTGCTCGAGCGGCTGCGCACGCGCAAAGTACGCCCGCGCGTCATCGTCATGACCTCCGATGAGGCGCCGGAGACGCTGCTCGAAGCGGTGCGTCAGCAGGCGTTCACCTACGTGCACAAACCGATCGCGTCGCTCGAACTGCTGCACACCGTTCGCGACGTCTTGAAGGCCCCCGATCCACCGGCCATCGAGGTGATTTCGGCGCGGCCGGAGTGGGTCGAGCTCGTCGTGCCGTGCCGCCGGGAAGCGGTCGAGCGCATCCAGACCGTGATGGCGCAGCTCGATACCGATCTCGCGCCGGACGTCCGGGAATCGATCGCTTACGCGTTCCGCGAGCTGCTGATGAACGCGATCGAGTGGGGTGGGCGGCTTGACCCCGCCCGGACGGTGCGCATCTCGTACCTGCGCGCCCGCCGCATGCTGCTCTATCGCATCGCCGACCCCGGCCCCGGCTTCAACCTCGATGACCTGCCGCACGCCGCGATTGGGGGGCCTGCGGACGATCCGGTCGCGCACATGCACGTCCGCGAGGCCAAGGGGATTCGGCCAGGAGGGTTCGGCCTGCTCATGGTGCGGGGCAGCGTCGACGAGCTCCTCTACAACGAGAAGCGGAATGAGGTGGTCTTCGTGAAGTACCTCGACGAAGGAGCCGCGCGCCCAGAGGCTGCGGGCGGGCACGGGCCCTGAGGAGGCAGGGCCGATTCGCAGGCAGCCGCCACTACTCGTGGCGCAACGCTTCGACAGGATCGAGCCGCGCGGCGCGCCGGGCCGGCCAGTATCCGGCGACGATGCCGACGCACCGACTGACGCGACGAGCCCGCCGCGATCGCCCAGGCAGGCGCGACCGCCGAAAAGCCCGGGACGACGAACGTGAGTAACAGGCCGATGACGAGCGCCACCGCGACGCCGGCGACGCCGCCGATGCCGGAGAGGAAGACTGCCTCGAGCAGGAACTGCAGCAGCACCTCGCCGCCGCCGCGCGCCGACGGCCATGCGCAGACCGATCTCGCGCGTGCGTTCGGTGACGCTGATGAACATCACGTTGGCAATCCCGATGGCCCCGATGAGCGAGGCTGATGGCGGCCAGGCCCACGGTGGCCAGGCGCGATGCGCGCGCTGATGCCGTCGAAGGTCGCGATGATCTGATCGGCGGTCGAGAGCGTGAAATCGTTCGGCGCGTCAGCCGGCAGCTTCCGCAGCAGCCGCAGAATCGCTTCGAGTCTGCCGGAAGCACGCCGTCGCGCTGCCCTGGCTTGCGCCCGCACGTAGAGCACGACGCGCTCGGGCTCGCCGAAGCGGCGCGCGGACCGTGCCGGCCGGCAAGCGTGAGCACGTTGTCCTGCCGGTTCTCGCCGAAGAAATCCGCCGCGCCGCTTCGGCCAGCTCGCCGACGACCGTATAGGTCTCGCCCGCCAGCGTGAGGGTCCGGCCGATCGGCGACGCCGTTGCCGAACAGCGCCTGCGCCAGACTCGCGCCGACGACCGCGACCCGCGCGCCCTGCGCGGTCCTCGAGGTCGGTGAACGGCCGGCCGCGTGGCGAACTCCGCGCCGATGATGTCGAAGAGCGTCGGCGTGGCGCCTTCGACGAGCACGGTGTCCGATTCGTTGCGCGCCGGCGCGCGCGATGAGCGCCTGGCCGCCGACCGGCGGTCGGCACGATGATCTGGGCGCCAACGTCGCGCGGCCGTCGGTGCTCAGCCGCTTGACCTCGGGCACGAATGCCGAGCTCGAGCGGCCGGCGTCGCGCCTCCGCCTCGCTCGGCGTGACGTAGGGGTCGCCCGTGAGATGGAACGCGAAGACGTTCTCCGTACCGAGGTCGCGGAAGAGGAGCGCGATCTGATTCCGGACGTTCGCCAGGACCGAGGCGACGAGCATGACCGTGACGATGCCGATGACGATGCCGACGATCGCCAGCGCCGAGCGCGCGCGGTGGGTGCGCAGCGAGTCCACCGCCAGCGCGCGCGGCTTCGCCGAGGCGTGTCCCTCCAGGAGCGGCACGTCGCGTCATTCCTGCCTCAGCGCGTCGACGATGTCGATGCGCCGCCGCACGGCGGGCCGGATACCAGCCCGCCGCGACACCGCTCGCGCCGGCCGCCGCCAGGCTCGCGACCGCCGCCGACCATTCCAGCGCCAGAGCCAGCGCCGATCGACCCGCGACGGCAGCCGACAGCATGCCCGACCGCGGCACCGAGCCCGACGCCGCCCCCGATCGACCGCCACGAGGCACGACTCGGCAAGCGTCTCGACGAGCATGCTGCGGCGCGTGCGCGCCGACAGCCCGGCGCACGCCGATCTCCGCGCGTGCGCTCGCGTCACCGACACCAGCGTGGTGTTGGCCACGACGATCATGGCGGCCAGGAGCGCCATCAGCGAGATGGGCGGTCCGGCGGCGCTGACCTGCTTGGTGATGCGCGTCGACGAAGGTGCGCGAGGCTTCGGGCGTCATGATGTCGAACGTATCCGCCGCGCCGGGCCCGAGGTGCCGGCGCGCGCGCATCGAGACCCGCGCGTGCTCTTCGGCGCCGCGCCGTGGACGGTGTCGCCGGCGGCCGCCGCGAACACCTGCAGGCTGGCCGGCGGCGCCAAAGGTTCGCTCGAAGGCCAGCAGCGGCATCCACACGTACCGATCCAACGACTCCCCGCCGGCCGCTGCCCTGCGCCGCCTGCACGCCGACCACCCGGAAGCCGCGGCCGGCCGAGCCGCACCGTCTGGCCGAGGGGATCGCCGGCCGGGAAGAGCGCGTCGACGACCACTTCGCGCCGAGCGACGACGACCTGCGCGCCGCTCAGCGTCTTCGGCGCTGGTGAAGAATCGGCCGCGCTCGATGCCCGACGTCCCGGATGTCGAGCAACGTCGAACTGCGTGCCGTTGATGCGTGGCATTCTCGAAGCGTCCGGCCGCCGGCCGTGACGTCGGCCGGTGCGCTGCGCCGTCGCGGCGTAGACGACGCGACCGTCGGCGACACGCGTCGAGAAAGCGGACGTCGCTCCGGGTGATGGTCGGGTTGCGCGCCGTGCTTCGTCGGCGAGTGCGCGGCGGCTGAGGGTGCCGGCGGCGAGGCTGCGCGATGACGAACGAGTCGCTGCCGAAGGCGCGGGCGCTGGCTTCCGCGCCGAGCGCGCCAGGCCGTCGAGCGCCGGTCTGCACGACCGCCGTCGTCGCGACGGCCACCGCCATGGCGAGCGCCGGCGAGCGACGCGCGCAGCGGGTTCCGCGCGAGGCTCGTGGCCGAGCGCCTCGACGATGCCCTGCGACGACGCATTCGCGGTGTCATCGGCGCCGCGCTTCACCGCTGCAGATCGACGCGCACGGGCGCCCCGTCCTGCAGATCGCGCGAGCACCTGGTACGGACCGACGACGATCGGCGTCGCCCTCGTCGACAGGCCGGTGACCTCGATGTCGAGCCCGCCGATGACGCCCGCTGTGACCGGCGCGAACACCGCCGCGCCATCGCTCGACGACGAAGACGCCGGCGCGCTCGACGCCGTCGGCTTCCGGCCGGAGCACGACGCTCTGGAGCGGAACCGTGAGCACGTTCGTCCCGCTCGTCGGTGACGATCTCGGCATCGCAGGTCAGACCGGGACGCAGGCCCGGGTCGGGGGCTGTCGAGTCGCACGACGACCTTGAACTCGCGCGCCGCCGCGCCGGTGCCGGTGACCGGCAGGCGCTGGCGCCGATCTCGACGACCCGCCCGCGAAACGTGCTGCCCGGGCAGCGCCTCGAGCGTGACCGTCGCCGGCTGGTCCGACCGCCGACCCGCAGCACGTCGGCTTCGGCGACTTTCACCTCGGCATCAATGGCGCCGAGGTCGGAGATCGTCATGAGCGTGGTGCCAGGCTGGTTCTGGATGCCGACGACGACCATTTCTCCTTCGCGCACGCGCAGGCGGCTGACGATGCCGTCGATTGGCGAGACGATCGACGTCTTCGCCAAGACGTCGTCGGCGCGCGCGCGCTGCGCCCGCGCCTGCGCCACACGCCGGCCGGCGGCGTCCTGCGCTCTGCGTCGCGCGCGCTCGACGGCCGCGCGTGCCGACGGCCACCTGCGCGCCGGCGGCCTCGGCGGCGGCCCGCGCGGTCTCGAAGTCGGCCTCGGGAACGAGCCCGCTGCGCGGCAGGTCGCCGCGCTCGCGCCAACTGCTGTGTCGGCCTCCCGCGCGCGCGCCTCGGCGGCGGCCAGACTCCGCCTGCGCGGCCCGGACCTGCTCTCCGGCGGCGCGCTCGTCGGCTTCGAGCGCCTGCACCTGCGCGCTCGGCGCCGGCGAGGCCTCGCTCTCGCGCCTGCACGGCGTCGATGCGCGCCAGCACCTGCCCCGCCGTGACCCGGTCGCCTTCCCGCGACAGGCAGGCTGACGATCTTGCCCATCGCGCTCGAGCCGATGTCGGCGTAGCGCGTGGCGACGATCTCGCCCGAGGCGGTGACGGTCGAACGGAACGTGGCGTGGCGCGTGGGCGATCCAACGTCGACTGGGACGCCGGACGCCCCACGGCGGCTCACGACGAGCGCCGCGCCGCCGACCACCATCACGGCGACCACCGCGAGGAAGAATATCCGTCGGGTCAGCATGCGAATCAGATCCTCGGGGCGTGCCTGCGCCGCAACGGACAGGGCAGGAGCGCGACAGCCTGAGAGTCTCGCACCAACGACGGTGTACGTGTAAGTGGAAGCCGCGGCCGAGTTCATTCCCGGCAAGGGTAACACCCCATCCTCGCGCGATATTCCGCCCGTGTGCGCCCGTCGCGCTGCCGAGACGCGCACGCTGAGACCCGGCGGACCCGAGAAGGAGCCCTCGGCAGGACGCGATACTAGTGATGGTGAGGTGAGTCCGTGCAACGTCCGGCCGTCCTGGCTGCCGCGCTGATTGTCCTGCTGGGAACCGCAACCCGTGCCGGCGCGCCAATGGTTCGATCCGCCGCTCAGTCGCAACCACTGACCGCGCAGGACGTCCCGCAGCCGGTAGGATGGGACAAGGAACTGACGCTGCCGCAGCCCCGGGATCTCAACCCGGATCCCGGGATTCTCGAGTTCAACCTCGAAGCGAGGATTGCGCAGCCATCGAGATCACGCCTGGCGTGACCACACCGCGTCTGGACCTACAACGGGATGCTGCCGGGTCCGTACCTCCGCGCGAAGGTCGGCGACACCGTCATCGTGCATTTCAAGAACTCGCTGCCGGAGGAGACGACGATCCACTGGCATGGCGTCCGTGTGCCGAACGACATGGATGGCGCGCCCGGCATGACGCAGGCAGCCGGTCGCGCCCGGTGGAGAGTTCCGCTACGAGTTCGTCGTCAGGGATGCGGGCACCTACTGGTATCACCCGCACTACGAACTCGGCGGCCCAGGTCGGCTGGGGGCTCTACGGTCCGATCGTGGTCGAGGACCCGCACGATCCCAAGGTGTTCGGTGACGACCTGGTGCTGATGCTGTCCGACATGAGCCTGGACGAGCAAGGGACAGCTGCTGCCGAAGGACAACGGCGGCGCGTTCGGCGATCTGTTCGGCCGCGAGGGGAGCGTCCTGCTGGTGAACGGGAAGGTGCGGCCCCGCCTGAAGGTCCGCGCCGGCAAGCAGCAGCGCTGGCGCTTCATCAACGCGGCGCGCGCGCGTTACTACGCCTTCGCGATGCCTGGGCATCACGCTTCATGCGCCTCGGCGGCGACAACGGTCTGGCGGAACGTTCCGAGAAGCTGACGCGCGTGAGCGTCGTTCCCGGAGAACGGCTCGACGTCGTGTTCACGCCATCGTCGGCCCCGGGCACGGTCTCCGCGCTGCGTTGGCTGCCCCGTGGACCGTGGCTATGGGACGGCCTTCGCCCGCCAGTCAGAAGCCATGATGGACGATCGAGACCGTTGACGAGCCGCGCGGTGCACGCCCGCGGTCATTCCCGAGCGCATCTCCGCGACATTCCGCGGATCGATGTCCGCCAGGCGGTGCAGCACACCCTGGACCTGACCATCCAGCTCGGAGGCAATGCGGCTCGAGATGGGCATCAACGGCATACCGGCATGGAAGGCCGAAGCCGCTGCACGCGCGCATCGGCGAGACGCATGTCTGGACGGTGACGAACAACTCGCCCTTCGATCACCCGTTTCACCTGCACGGCTACTTCTTCCAGGTCCTCGACGACCGAGCGCGTCCCCGAGTGGAAAGACACCGTCAACGTACCGGTCAAGTCGACGGTCCGCATCGCGATCAAGTTCGATGAACGCCCCGGCATGTGGATGTATCACTGCCACATCCTGGACCACGCCGAGGTCGGGATGATGGGACACCTGCACGTGCAATAGCCGCGCTTGGGGCAAGAGCGGGCAGAGGGCGATTGGCGACGTCGGAAGCGCCGAGTCGTTCAATTCACTTGTCTGAGGCGCGGCAACGTTTAGGATCTGGGAGATGGTCCTCAAACAGTTCTACTTGAATTGCCTCGCGCACGCCTCATATCTCATCGGCGACGAAGGGACGCATACCGCTGCCGTCGTCGACCCCCAGCGCGACGTCGACCAGTATGTTGCCTATGCCGAGGAGCACGGCCTGCGCATCGCGCACGTGTTCCTCACGCACTTTCACGCCGACTTCGTTGCCGGCCATCTGGAATTGCGCGACCGGACTGGCGCCGCCATCTATCTGGGCGCGGCGGCGAAGGCCGAGTACCGGTTCACGCCGCTCGCCGACGGGGATGTCGTCGAGTTCGGCAAGGTTCGCCTCACGGCGCTCGAGACACCCGGCCACACGGCTGAATCGATCTCGATCCTGGTCCACGACCTCGAGCGCAGCGCCACCGAGCCCTATGCGGTCCTGACCGGCGACACGCTCTTTGTTGGTGACGTCGGCCGCCCGGACTTGCGCGTGGCGCTCGGCTGGTCGGCGACCGAATCTTGGCGGCCTGCTATACGAGTCGCTGCGGACGAAGCTCCTCGCCCTGCCGGACGCGAGCCTCGTCTATCCGGCCCACGGCGCCGGATCGCTCTGCGGCAAGGCGCTCGGTCAAGAGACGTTTTCGACCATCGGCGAGCAGCGGCGCGCCAACTACGCGCTGCAGCCGATGAGCAAAGAGGCGTTCATCGAGCTCGTCACCGTCGATCAACCCGACGCGCCACCGTATTTCACCTACGACGCGGTGCTCAACACCAAGGAGCGGCCGACGCTCGACGAAACGCTGGCGCGCGAGGTCAACCCGATGACGCTCGACCAGCTGCTGGCGCTGCAGTCAGTCGGGGCGCAAATCCTGGACGTCCGCGACCCCGCGGAGTTCGCCTCGGCGCATCTCATCGGCAGCATCAACATCGGCCTCGGAGGACAGTTCGCGACGTGGGCGGGCACCGTCCTGAGCCGGGACAAGCCGATCGTCATCGTCGCGGATCCGGGACGCGAGCACGAAGCCGCGACGCGGCTGGGACGCATCGGCTTCGACCACGTCGCCGGCTATCTCGACCACGGCATGGCGAGCCTGCGGTCGCGACCCGAGCTGACCGCACTCGTCGAACGCCTGAGCGCGCAAGTGGCGGCCGAGCGTGCGGCCGCTGGCGAAGCCGGCGCACGACCGCTCGTGCTCGACGTGCGCACGCCGGCGGAGCGCGAGCAGAAACGACTGGCGGGAAGCCTGGGCATCCCGCTCAGTCAACTGCCGCAGCGCCTGTCGGAGCTCCCGGGCGGACGTCCGCTGCTCGTGCACTGCGCCGGCGGCTACCGGTCGTCGATTGCCGCCAGCCTCCTGCAGCACCACGGGTACAAAGTCAGCGAGATCGCCGGCGGCATCACCGCGTGGGAGGCGGCCAAGCTGCCGGTGGCGAAGGGGGCAGACGGCTGACCGTTCGGCCGCGGGGCGCGGCCCTCGAAGCGAGTCGCTCAGCGGGTCGCGCGTCGAGCCGCGTCGATCGCCCGCCGCGCCCATTGCGCCAGCTCCGCGGCGCTCTCGAGGACGTCGAGCGGGACCGAGTAGTACTGCATGCTCCCACCCCGATCGCGGTAAGGCCGGAACGGACTCATGCCGGCGCGCTCGAAGTCGCCGCGGGTGGCGTCATCCACCTTCAGGTAGAGCACATCGCTCGCGACGATCGCGAAGAACACGTCGCGATAGTAGAGACCGACGCCGCCAAACATCGAGCGCGGCGTCACCTCGCCGAGCTCCTCGAGCTGGTCGAGCACGAACCGCTTGTAGCTGTCGGAGACGCTCATCGGCTGCCGCGACCAGTCATACCTTGCGGCCGTAGTACAGGTGGCTGACAAGCTCGCCGTCAATCAGCGCCACGTCCGGGAGCCTCCCCCAGAGCTCGAAGCCACATTTCTCCATGAGTCGAATGCTGGCGTGATTTCTCTCGAGCAGGATGCCAAAGAGCACCCGCTTGCCGAGGCGCGGCGCCTCGCGCACTGCGTGCTGCACGAGCGCGGAGCCCACGCCGCGCCCCTGAGCGCCGCGGCCGACGTAGTACGAGATTTCGGCCGTTCCGAGAACCGCCTGACGGCCGGAGCGATACGAGCTCAGCGAACACCAGCCGATCACCGCCCGGTCCTCGTCGAACACGTGGATGGGATACGCCGACGGCTCGTGATCGGCGAACCATGCGCGCCGTTGGTCGACGGTTACCGGACGCAGATCGGCGGTGGCGAACCGCTGCTCGACCGCCTGGTTGTAGATATCGACGATCGCTGGAAGATCCTGCGCTGCGGCAATCCGTATCATCGCTGACTCGTCGGGGCCCGGAGAGTCTCAGGATACCTTGGATCGTTTTCCCGAGAACCTGCAGGTCCGTCAGAGTCCGCGGCTCAGGCCATTCGTGCGGAGCGGCCGTCGCCGATCCGGGCGGCTCGGGTACTGCAGCGTCGCGAACACGTCGACGGCGAGCGCGACGGCGATGACGAGCACGCGCGCCGCCGGCGTGAACTGGTTCCAGAACAACAGCAACACGATGGCGCTCCCGGCAACCCACAGCGCGTCGCCAATCGTGAAGGCGAGCAGCGCCGGACGTTCAACGGTGGGCTGTCGAGCCGCAGCCATGAGCGCGGCGGCGTAGGCGAGAAGGCCGACCGCCAGGACGTCGAGCACTGCCGGCGATGACAAGCCGAACTGCTGATACAGCGTCCCGCGCGTCATGAGCATGCCCGCGGCGCAGGCGGCTGTGGAGATGGCGTTCAGTTGCAGAATGCGATGTGGCGTCATGGTTGGACTCCTGTTGGAATGTTCTGCGGCCAGCATCCCGCCAGCGGGCGCCGGGCCGCAATTACCTCCGAGGTAATGGCATCGGCGCGGCCGGGACGGGTAGCATGGCGGCATGCAACCTTCGACAACCGGGCGCGAACGGCAGGCTGGAGGACCCGTCGGAGAGCTGCTGCGCGAGTGGCGGGCGGTGCGCGGTCTCAGCCAGCTCGACCTCGCGCTGCAGTCCGGATTCTCGGCCAGACACGTCAGCTTCATCGAAACTGGACGGGCGGCGCCGAGTCGTCAGGCGCTGCTCGTCCTGGCCGAAGCCCTCGACGTACCGCTGCGGGATCGCAACCGGCTGCTCGAGGCCGGCGGCTACGCGCATGTGTACCGCCAGACGCCGCTTGCGGCCGACGAGATGCGCCACATGCGCAGCGTCCTGCAGTTCATCCTCGATCGTCACGAGCCTTATGGCGCGGTGGTGCTCGACCGCTATTCGAACATGCTGATGGGAAATGCGGCGGCGACGCGGATGCTCGCGGGACTCGTCGACGCGTCGCTCCTCGCCGGCACGCCGAACCTGCTGCGGATGACCTTCCACCCGCTTGGTCTGCGCGCGTCGATCGTCAACTGGGACGAAGTGTCGCGGCATCTCCTCGGACGAGCCGAGCGCGAGCTGGCTGAGGCGCGTGACGACATCGACGCGGGCGAACTGCTGGCCGAGCTCCGCAGCTACGCCGCTCCCTCGCCGGAGCCACGGCCGGCGCCCGCCGGGTCCGGGCGATCTGCTTCTGCCCGTTCACATCAAACGGGGCCCGTTCGAAGTGCGTCTCTTCAGCACGATCATGACCCTCGGAACCCCCCGGGATGTCACGCTGCAGGAGCTCCGAATCGAGACGTTCTTTCCTGCCGATGAGGCGTCCGCAGCCCTACTGAGACAGTAAGACTCGCATTTACAGTTAGTTGCGACTATTGAACCCGCATAACACTTGTCTCGTCTTATACCTTGTCATGCAAAATAGCTTGCGAGACAATTATGAGCGTGAACAAGAAAGCCGACGAACGCGATGACGGCCGGCGGGGCATCGAGCGCGAACTGAAGCGCGGCTCGCTCGAGCTCATCGTGCTGCATCTGCTCGCACCGGGTGAGGCGTACGGCTACGAAATCGTGGACAAGCTCACCGCCGAAACCGACGGCAGCCTCGGCGTCACCGACGGCACGCTCTACCCGGTGCTCTACCGCCTCGAACGCGCCGGCTTCGTCGAGGTGCGCTGGGAAACGCCGGCGCGCGGCGTGCCGCGGAAGTACTACCGGCTGACCGAAGCGGGACGGACCGAACTGGCGATCCTGACCCGCGAGTGGACGACGTTTGCTGACGCGATGGCGCGGCTGCTCGGCCCGAAGGCGAAGCCGCAGGAGAAGTGAGGAACGTCATGACGACCGCAGACGACTACATCAACCGCGTCCTGTCGCTCCTGCCGCGCGCCACCCCGATGCGCGCGCAGATCGCCGTCGAACTTCGCGGCCACATCGAGGAACGGGTGGCACACGGGCAGACCGTTGGCGAGGTACTGCGCCAGCTCGGCGACCCGGCGCTTCTCGCCGAGTCGTACCTGAGCGCCGTCCCACTCGAGCCGGCGTCGTTCCCCGCTCGCGCCGGCGCCAAGTGCGTCGACTTCGCGATCGTCGTCGCCGCCATCGCCGTGCCGGTGGGCGCGCTGACCTGGTTCGTTCTACCGGGCGAGTGGTCTTGGTTCGCGATCGTCGCAGCCGCACTGTTCGGCAGTCTGGGCTTCTGCGTCTACACGGTGGTGGGCGAGTACTGGCTTGGACAGACCATCGGGAAGCGGATTGCCGGCCTCCAGGTGGTGCGCGAGTCGGGCGCGCCCATCGGGTTCGGCCAGTCGATTGTCCGACTGCTGCCCGTGGCACTGCAGATCTTCTGGATCGACGTGCTGTTCGCCCTCTTCACCGACAAGCGGCAGCGCGCGTTCGAGATGCTGTCGAAGACGCGGGTCGTGCGCGCCGGCAGCGGGCGCCCGGCGGCCCACGCCTGATGCTCGGGACCCGCTCAGCGGGGCTTCCTGCCGCCCGGCGGCGACGCGGCCTCGCCGGCCATCGCGACCAGCTTCGCCACGGTGTTGATGTTGCGCACCGTGGCGACGCCGCCGGTTTTCGGGAACTTCAGTTTCGATCGACCCATACCGTCCGGATAGTGGACGTAGAACTCCTGATGGCCGACGACGATCTGTTCGTTGGCCGGGATGACGACCGCGTCGAAGAGCTTTTTCTGGAGCGGCGCCGAACAGAACGCCACCGCAACTCGGGCTGGGTGCACATCAGGAAACGGATTGGACTTCAGAACCTGCTCGAGTTCGGCCGCGTCACGGAGGATCACGTCGACCTTCTTGCCCATGTGCGCCTCGAGCGCCGTCTCGAGCGACTCCCGAACTCTAACCTTGGACATCCGGCTCGTGAAGACGACGTTCCCGGTCTGGATATAGGTGCGGACGTTCTCGAGGCCTAGCTTGGTGCACAAGCCGGCCAAGTCCTTCATCGGCAACATCCCGGTGCCGCCGACGTTGACGGCGCGCAGCAAGGCAATAAACACGCTCATTTCTCGCGCCTCGGTTCTGTCATCACCTGTTGCCTTCGCCGCGCGGACGCTATTTGCTCGACTTTTGCCGGCGCGGCGCGCGGGCGGGCGGCGCAGCGGCCTTCGGGCGGCTCGGAGCCTTTCGGCGGCTGGTCAGCTTGCCCTGCACCGCGGCGCTCGTGAGCTCCTTGAGGGCGCCCTTCCCCACCCAACGCGCCGCCGCAGTTTCCGAATCCGCCAGGCGCCGGGCGACCGCGACTGACGCGGCGTTCAGCTCCGCGTTGCGCCTGCCTACGAGGCGGATCGCCCAGCTGACACCCTTCTTCACGAAGTTGCGGTCGTCGGTCGCGCCCTGCTCGATGAGGCGCAGCCCCTCGAGGAACGGCTCGTCTCCAGCCTGTTTGTCGTGCAAGGCGAGGCAGGCCAGGAGCGCGAACGCACCCCGCTTGACGAACTCTTCGCGCCGGGAGCTCCACTCGGAGACCTTGGCCCAGGCGTGCGGCGTGCGATCGAAGAGGACGAAGCACGCCGTATCGCAGATGCCCCAATTGTCGAAGTCGCGGCACCAGCGCTCCATCTGCGCCGGCGTGACGAGCGCCGGATCGTCCACGAGCGTCGCCAGCATACGCGCTTCGTACCGCCCCGTGTCCCAGAGCCCGGCGGCGAGCGCATGGTCGCGCCCGAGCCGCTTCGCCAATATCTTCAGATTGGCCATCGACACGCCGAAGGGCCTGGTTGCCGTAATGCCGAAACGCACAAGGTTGTCGCGATCGCGCTTCGTGCTCATCCGCTCGAGCGCCACCAGGGCGGCCTGAACGTCCTCGGCCACCAGGCTGTCGGTTCTGGCCGGCCTTTTCGTCACATCGGTCCTCTTCACGGGCATGTGGTAAGGTAGCCGTCGCTCTTCAGGAAGGCAACTCGGTGCAGGGCAGATGAGTCCACGCCTGTCAATTCTGACCGCCGCGATCCTGGCCTATGCCGCAGTCGTCGCGGCCCAGGGAGCCTCGCCCGCCAAGCCGCAGCGTCCCGATCAGGAGGCGGCAGCGCCCTTCCGCGTCTCGGTCGACGTGGTCGCCGTGGACGTCCAGGTCATCGACAAAACGGGCCGGCCGGTACCGGATCTCGGTCCCGAGAAATTCACCGTCACCATCAACGGCCGCCGGCGACGGGTGGTGTCGGCGGAACGCATCGGCAGCGAGATGCTCGGGGAAGGCGAACGGATCATCGCGGCGAGCGGCAAGTCCGTGCGCGGCCGGGTGATCGTGCTCGCGGTCGACTGCATCAGCTTCGACGCCACCGCCTCGCGTGGTGTCATCCAGGCCATCAAGCCAGTTCGTCAGGCAGTTGTCCCCCGACGACTTCGTCGGCCTCTCGGCCTACCCGAACGGGGCCAAGCTCGATCCCACGACGGACCATGCGGCGGTCCTGCGCGCGCTCGATACCGTCGTCGGACAGAAAGACCTGGCCGAGATGAGTCAGTACCATCTCAGGCCGTCGGAGATCATCGACATCTCGCGTGAGCTCCTGCGCGGGTGGCGGACCAACCGTCGACGCCATTGTCGCGCGCGAGTGCGGCAACCCGGTCGATCCGGTGTGCCAGTCGAGGTTCATTCAAGAAGTCTCCAGCACGGCGCTGTTCTACGAGGGCCAGGGCGGAGCCAGCCTGGGCATGTTGCGGACCATCGTCGCAGGAGATGGGCGGCTTCCTCGGGCGCAAGACGCTCATCCTCGTCAGCGGCGGCATGGTGGCGAGCGACGTGCCGGGCGGACGACCCGATCTCGGCGAGATGGGCATTCAGGTGGGCAAGGACGCCGCCATCGCCAACACGACCATCTACACCCTGTACATCGAGTCGAGCTTCATCGAGCGCTTCTCCGCTCAGACACGCGCGGGCGACAAGAGCCTGGTCAACTGGAGCCGCGACAGCCTCTTGATGGGGCGGTGGCTCGAGCAGTTCGCGGGTGCCGCGGGCGGCGCCCTTTTCAGCGTCCAGGTCGGCAACGCCGAGTCGGCGCTCGCGCGCATTCAGACCGAGCTGTCCTCGGTACTATCTTCTCGGCGTCGAGCCTGGCGACGAGGACCGTGATGGCCGCACGCACCAGATCGCGGTGAAGACCACGCAGCCCAACGTGACGATCCGCGGGCGGCGCTGGGTCACGGTGCCGCGGCGCACTGGGACCGCAGCCAGCACGAAGCCGGCGGCCACGGCTCCGGAGCCGCCGCCGGCTGACCCGGCGACGACCGCTCCGGCCCCGGCTCCCCCTCCGGTCCGGCGCGAGATACCGGCGGACGTCCAAGTCCTGGCGGACGCGTTCGATCGCGGCAACTACGACGTGTTCCAGCGCGCGCTCGGACGATCGAGCGACCTCGCGGGGACGATCCGGGGGTTCCGGATGTCGGACAGCCCGTGGCCGAACGATCCCCGGCGCACCGCGGTCTTCGCACTCGAGATGGCGATCGCCGGCCTGCGCAGCCAGAACGGCTACGCTCGCGACGAAGGCGGCCGGCTGCTCGCCGAGTATCACGCCCGCGTCCGCCAGCCAAGCGGGCCGGTTGTGAATTGTTTCAATTGCATAATTGTACACTGTAACCGGTTGCGGTATGTCAACCGGATTGTTGCAATAAACGAAAAAAAAAATATTATTACAGTAGTTTATACATTTTTTGGTTGAGCTAAGTGTAGATCTTCCAGCAGTTGGTAAAAAGAATGTACAGCGCTTCGTTCAGGACCCAGTTTGCATGGTCGTTTCGGATCCCTGGAAGCTCCCAGTTGTTTACGCACAGTGTCAGTATGATAGGGAAGTCTTTAGTAGACAGTGCTAGTCACTTAAAAGTAAGTTAAAACTTTAAAATTAGTTTAACCACAATTTCTTAAAATGCACTTTTGAAGCAGTTTAATTATTACTATAACTAGTGCATTGAACCAAGTTTTGTGGTACTATAATCTCATCTTACAAGTGTATTAACGATAGTTTTGTCCAGGGGTCTGGACTCGGTCCTCCCAACTTCCTTATTACGATTTCTGGTCTAAAGGGTCTCCATGCGGGCAACCGACTATTTAAGTATGCTAGATGACTGTTATTTGGTGGTCCCAGCATCAGGAATTACTACTACCGAATCCGAACTCACTCATATTGCACAATGGTCTAAAAGCTGCAGCTTACGTTTAAATACCATAGTAAGTCCTGTGAAATTATTATAACCCGTCCCTATTCCCGAACTAATGTCGCAATCCCACCAATTGCTGGGATTGAACGTGTAACCGAACTAAAAATCCTTGGTGTTACTCTTTCTGATAGAATCGGATTTTCCCTGCATAAAAATAATAGATATGCTGCAGAGCTAAGCAGTCCGTTTTTGCATTGCGTGTTCTGGTGGCTCATGGGCTTACTGGTAATCGTCTACATGACGTATTACGCTCGACCGTTGTTGCGAGAAATGGTTTACTCCTCTCCTGTTTGGTGGGGATTCAAGGCCTAATTTGGGCGAGCGAGAAAGGCTTAACTCGTTGATAAAAAACTAATAAAACAGGGCTTTTTGCCCAGCCACTCCCCTACATTAGAAGAGATGTGCGTTAAACCGACCGTACTCTATTTGCCGCCATTTTGGCTGACCCTGGGCATATTCCGTGTTTTTACCCTCAAGTTCGTGAAACACGATACATCTTTACGGCCACGTCCTCATAACCAGGAAATCGGCTTGACCTCCCCGGATTTCGACCTGGCACCGAAACGAACAGAGGAGTTTTGGCTATTGCGGACTTGATTTGATATGGCGCCGGTGAATAAGCTGGTCTCCCTGACGTTGCTTTTGTGGGCGCTGAGAAATTTTCGAAGATTTACATTACATTACATTCCATGCTCTGACGTGCCTATACTTACTAGAAAGAGAATTCATTATCAGGATGCTGTACACTTATTACATGTAACATGACATGTGCTTAAATATTGCAATGCATTTTTGCATCATACTTCCATTATTATTAGGCTACTTATAGGCTATTATATTATTTATATGCGTAAGTTTAATGTCCCATTGTGCTTTTGCTTATTAATAATATAATAGAAAGAACTCTGTCATAGGGTCAACATTCCTGTTACGCATAGCCGGTATACCAGAATGAGTACCAGACACTTCGATAGGGGCGACATCAAAATCTTACACAATGCAGTAGAATGGACGGAGGGTTGGAGGCAGGGAGGTACGGAGGCAGGCAGGGTTGGAGGGAGGGAACGAGGGACGGACGGACAGTTGTAGGTAGGTAGGGAGGGAGGGAGGGGCAGCGGGACAGAGGTAGGGAGGACCGGAGGGAAGAAGGGAGGGAGACAGGGAGGGAGGGAGGAACAGGCAGGGGAGAGGGAGAAGACTTACGTCAATCAAATCAAATATCACGTGACGACGCATCTCTTGACATTTTCAAATTGTATTTAACCGTCCTAGGACGGGCAAACATCTAGTCGAGTAATAAAGGCTATACTTACTATTACTAATTACTAGTTTCAGAAAAGGTAAGCTACATTTTAAGCTACAACTTTGCTGATGTCGTTATAAGAATACCAGATGCAATTGATAATTGAGTCTAAAGTTCTAAACTTTTGCCTTAAATAAAACAGCATGCAAAGCGATGTTTCACATTGCAGGTAGGCCTATGTAGTAGGGGTCTGCGGGTATACCCGTACCCGCGGGTTTACCCGTACCCAACCCGTACCCGCGGGTCGGGTACGGGTCGGGTAGACATTTCACGGGTCGGGTCGGGTACGGGTAGGAGCATTACGGGTACGGGTATACCCGGTTTTACCCGTACCGAACTGAAGTTTTGGGGTTAGATGTAATAGCGGCGGTACATAACGTCACATCTGTACCCTACTGTAATCGGCCGTGGAAATATGAAAGTTCGACGATAATATTGTCAATTATGAGCTTTTCTGGCATCAAATTATGGTGTATGACATAGCTGCATCGGTTGTTACTATTATAGCCTTCTTATATTGCGCCAATTTTGGTAAATCGTTCCATTTTGGGCCTTAAATCTAAAAAGCCATACTCCGAACATTAAGAAATTCAGTTGGGCAGCACGATTATCCATGAAACAGGTTCACTGTCATCATCATCATTCTCATTATGATTAAGAGTATTATGATTATAATTTTTATTGTTATTATTACTATTATTATTATTATTATTATTATTATTATTATTATTATTATTATTATTATTATTATTATTATTATTACTGTGATCATTACCATGATCATCAGACTATTATTACTACTACATGCTTTGTGAGACTATTGGACTGATAGGGGCTGGGATTATGGGAAGGCATATTAATAATTGTGTACGTACGGGTACGGGTATACCCGCGGGTACGGGTCGGGTTGGGTGGTAATTTTGACTACGGGTCGGGTACGGGTACGGGTAGCGGTCCAGTGTTACGGGTACAGGTCTGGGTAGCAAAAATGCTGTACCCGCAGACCTCTACTATGTAGCTATTAATTAAAAAACATAATGTAGTAACATAGACGTCTGACATTAACAAAGCTATAATGAGAAAACATTTGAAAACAATCGCATGCTATTGTCACTGTCTGCCTACGATTTAGTCTGTGTATCGCCGTCTTCGCCGACAGTGTCTTAATGGTGAATGTCATGACCAGTGCCGGTGTCACGGAATAGAAGTATTCCCCCCCCCCCATACATGAGTATCCCCCTTAGCGAAATGGAGTATTCGGTTTAGTTTGCATTTTTGGCGGTTTCTAAGTGTATTCAGTCGTACTGTTTGGATTTATTGTACACATAACATTTTTAAATTGTGTATCTTTAGTTTGTAAGTCGACCTGAAATCAATTTACTTCGTTTTTGGTTATTTTGACTGGATTTTCGTCGAGGCTATCGTGACGCGTATGACGATGGGGGATAGAATGGTTTATCCCCCGGATACTCTAAACCGGTTTATTCCATCCGATTCCGGGGATAAATTCATACATCCCCCCGGATAGTCTTAGGACGGATACTCTATTTCGTGATACCGGATTTATTAAGCATAAGCCTAACAAAGCTCATGGCAAGTGTAGGACTCTGCCGGTAATTTAGCGTTTTAGCGTTCTAATTTATGCGCTCAATGTAGAGTCGTAGACCCAAAGTGATTCTAGCTTAAATAGAAGTTGGATATGATGATAAATGATATCTATAGCATTAAAAATAGAAAGTAATGGATCTGATGAAAAATAATTCTTAGCATTTTAAAAAGAATAAGTTGGATTGATGAAAAATGAATTCTTTGTTTAAATAGAAATTGGATTGATGAAAAATAATCATCATTTGAATTTAAAATAGAAGTTGGATTGATGAAAAATAATAATTCTTGCTTAAAACAGAAGTTGGCAATTTGAAATAAAAAATAATTGGGTCAGCAGTTAATGCCATGGCCCAAAGAAATCAAGAAATAGTTGCGATGGAGATACACTAGCAGACAAAGAAACCGCACTTGGATACGGAATGCTGTCACAATGGTGAAAGAAAATAGCTGTAATTTGCTACAGTGTATAGAAGCAAAAGGAAGAGTGTCGATGGATAGCAGACTGGAAGAAAGGAAAAGAAGAGAGAGAGAGAGAGAGAGAGAGAGAGAGAGAGAGAGAGAGAGAGAGAGAGAGAGAAGAGAGAGAGAGAGAGAGAGAGAGAGCAGAGAGAGAGAGAAGAGTGAGAAAAAAGAAGAGAGAGAGGGAGAGAGAGAGAGAGAGAGAGAGAGAGAGAGAGAGAGAGAGAGAGACTCAATAGATTGAGAAAGGTCAAGTTGATGGGCAGAGGACCATGAACAAAGGCCTGAACATCATCAGCAAACAGGTGTCCAAATGCAGAGTGTTTAGAAAAAAGGAGAGGGATATCAGCAGTGAACATGATATAGAGAAGTGGACCCAACACAGAGCCTTGAGGAACCCCAAATTTAACAGGTACCCACAGGGTGCGGTTATCACTAGAATGACCATTTGTGAGCGATCCGTGAGATAGGATCGAAACCAGTGAAGAGGAGGCCCACTAAGACCAAAGGAGATTTCAAGACGACGTAAAAGAATGTCATGATCTACCATGTCAAATGCTGAAGATGCATCAAAGAGGGCTAAGAGGGTAACATGAGATTTATCCATGGCAGAGTAAATGTCCGAAAGAAGAGATAAGAGAGCAGTTTCGGTAGAATGATGGGCTCTAAAACCAGATTGCCTGGACGGGAGAAGACCCGACTGTTCAAGATAAGGAAGAAGCTGCAAAGAGACAAGTCGCTCCAAAGTCTTAGAGAGGAAAGAAAGATTAGATAAAGGGCGGTAATTTTGACATTTGCTAGGATCCAAATTAGACTTCTTAAGAGTAGGAAAAACAATATATGTTTGTCTGTCTGTCTGCAGGGGCTTCTATCCCTATACAGGGCGGGCGCAAGTTGAGCCCAGTGAAAAACAGGGGGGGAAGTGTTTCTTTTCAATTTTTATCACACTTTGTACAAGTTACAGTCTTCACTTGCAGTCCTATGAAAGACCCACTTTTCTCGTATAAATTAGTGTGAACCGGTGACATCGTCCGATTAAGTCACTCGATTTTGTTAACACACTGTAGGCCTACTTAAAATGCGTTATTGAGTTCACGCACTTAATCGCCTGACATTATCTACTATAATTCACACCCGTTGACTCGCATGCTTAAAATTGAACAACTTTACTTTTCCATATTAGGCGCTTAATTATTTTGCATTGGTATCCATTGTTACAGTATATGGTCATTTTAAAATGGAAGCTGGATTATGAAAACAATTGTCTGCCTAAATGGAAGCTGGATTGATGAAAGAAATCTTCGCATAAATAGAAGTTGGACTGATGATATTTTAGCAGATCAAACCTATGAATTACAGATACATTTATCTAATCAGAAATGAGCTAAAACCAGTGCTTTTTTCCTAGAAAAAGGTTCCGGCACTCAACAAATTCAGAGCAATTATAGGGACATATTTTATGCTAATATTTCTATTTCATATAATATAAATATCAATAAACACTGAAATTACTGGAATTAAATTAAAGTATCTAAATAATTTTAATCAATTTTTGATTAAAAATAAAATTAACTAAATTATTTTGTAATAGCTGAAAAAAGGTTCCAGAACGCCGCTCCGGACCGCTCCGGCTGAAAAAAAGCACTGGCTAAAACTCACGTCGGCAATGTGGGATCTGGGACAGAGTGGAGGCCCGGCCCGGGAGGGGGGAAGGGAGGGATTGAGCCCGGTTGCTTAGGGGGGATAGAAGCCACTGTCTGTCTGTGTGTCGGTAACCTCTGGCAATGCAAGCGCTTTATGCACGCATAGCCTACTACCTTGTATATGACCACATAGTCACTGTCACGTGAGTTTCAAGTAGGCTACTTTTTCTAACCACGTAACCCTTGACAAGAAAACAATTTTCTTTCTCCGAAAATGCACTTTTTGGTTACGGCAATGTAGAATATAAAATTTTCTCCGGGGTAGAACCCACTTACCCAGAGAGAAAAGCAAAAGTCGGCGCCTATGTAGGCCTAATAGTATGACCAAAACCATCCTGTTCAGCTAACTATACATTATACAGCTACATTGCTCGAATCCATTAGTAGCAATGTCCATGTAGCTTTCCAGAAGACAATAATTGCTGAACATGAATCCGTTACCTCATAGGTCTACATAATATTTATATGGAGAAACTTTTCCGTGTACGATTCATCTAGGCAGATTGACCAAGTGCCAGACATGTCGGTCACTTGACAGCCACATCTGTTTAGCCCACATTAGTCTCGTAGCTCCATGTCACCTGTTGACACCATCGACACAATGTGGACCATAGTAAGCGGCCCAAAGATCGTGGTTGTCTGGGACGTACTAATTAAGCGGTGCATCCGCGCGTCGATTCTCATCAACATTTAGACAATATTTATGGAAAGCAAATGCATGCACTAAGAAGAGATCCTGAGTGGCCGAGTGGGTTGGTAGCCCGCTCGTCACGTCGGCGGCCCGGGTTCGATTCCCGGTCGGTCGGTTTATCAGAGATTAATTTCTCGGATCTTTACTGCGGGTGGCTCGGTCGCAATATAAACGTGGAGTACGAGGTTGCTTTCTGCCTCCGACACTAATCATCTTCGATATGAAAAAGTGTCGTTAAGCCGAAATACAACATGCACTAAGAAAATAGGCGTGGATTGGAAAGACAGAAGACTCATAGGAAGCCCATACATGGGACAGAAAGTAAGAATAAAAATGAAGGAGAATACTCAGAAAGGTGATAGAGATAGGAGCGAGGCAAGGGTGCCCGTTCACGCTACCATAATACTCTAACATCTACAATTCTACATTGAGGAATTAATACGAGAGGCAATGGAGGGGTGACGAAGGACGTAATGGTGGGATGAAGACTGACGAAAGTATTAAGATTTGCAGACGACCAGGGAATGGTGGCAGGAAGCCAGAAGGGGCTACAGAAAATGATGGATCGGCTAAATAAGATCTCGATGGAGTACGATACGAAAATGAACATCAAAAAGACAACGATCATGAAGATAAGCAAAGGAGGGAGAACAACAGTAGCCTAAATATCATTAAGTTATAGAATAATAGATGATAAGGAACTGGAACACGTCAGAAAATTATGTTACCTAGGAAGTATGATCACAAATGATGCAAAGTATCGTTTAGAAATAAAGAGAAGAATAGCTATGGGAAAATGCCTTCTATTAAGTAAAGAAATTATTCAGAGTAGCCTATAGCCAAATAAGAAATTGAAGAAACGAATGGTCAAGTCTATGATATGGAGTGTAAATTATAATCAATCAATCAATCAATCAATCAATCAATCAATCAATCAATCAATCAATCAATCAATCAATCAATTAATCAATCAATCAATCAATCAATCAATCAATCAATCAATCAATCAATCAATCAATCAATCAATCAATCAATCAATCAATCAATCAATCAATCAATCAATCAATCAATCAATCAATCAATCAATCAATCAATCAATCAATCAATCAATCAATCAATCAATCAATCAATCAATCAATCAATCAATCAATCAATCAATCAATCAATCAATCAATCAATCAATCAATCAATCAATCAATCAATCAATCAATCAATCAATATTCGTTTATTTGCATTAACAGAATGACACAGACGCATTGCTGCTTACAAGTAAAGAGTAGTCTAATTAAGGTGATTCGGTTGAGTTATAAGAAAATGTAAACCATCAGAGGATTTTTTTTTTTTTTTTTTTTTTTTTTTTTTTTTTTTTTTTTTTTTTTTTTTTTTTTTTTTTTTTTTTTTTTTTTTTTTTTTTTTTTTTTTTTTTTTTTTTTTTTTTTTTTTTTTTTTTTTTTTTTTTTTTTTTTTTTTTTTTTTTTTTTTTTTTTTTTTTTTTTTTTTTTTTTTTTTTTTTTTTTTTTTTTTTTTTTTTTTTTTTTTTTTTTTTTTTTTTTTTTTTTTTTTTTTTTTTTTTTTTTTTTTTTTTTTTTTTTTTTTTTTTTTTTTTTTTTTTTTTTTTTTTTTTTTTTTTTTTTTTTTTTTTTTTTTTTTTTTTTTTTTTTTTTTTTTTTTTTTTTTTTTTTTTTTTTTTTTTTTTTTTTTTTTTTTTTTTTTTTTTTTTTTTTTTTTTTTTTTTTTTTTTTTTTTTTTTTTTTTTTTTTTTTTTTTTTTTTTTTTTTTTTTTTTTTTTTTTTTTTTTTTTTTTTTTTTTTTTTTTTTTTTTTTTTTTTTTTTTTTTTTTTTTTTTTTTTTTTTTTTTTTTTTTTTTTTTTTTTTTTTTTTTTTTTTTTTTTTTTTTTTTTTTTTTTTTTTTTTTTTTTTTTTTTTTTTTTTTTTTTTTTTTTTTTTTTTTTTTTTTTTTTTTTTTTTTTTTTTTTTTTTTTTTTTTTTTTTTTTTTTTTTTTTTTTTTTTTTTTTTTTTTTTTTTTTTTTTTTTTTTTTTTTTTTTTTTTTTTTTTTTTTTTTTTTTTTTTTTTTTTTTTTTTTTTTTTTTTTTTTTTTTAAAATTTAAAATGCCTGTGTCGTATTGACTGCGTCTGGCTGCGATGCAGGCGTCGACACGTCCGCTGGTCCAATGGAGGCACATCCTCCTCCTCAATCGCAATCACCATCAGCAGCCGCAGCTGCAACGCGTTCGTTGTCATGGCAACGGTCTCTGTCGGTCAAGATAGTAAATTACAAGATAATGCAAGGACCTCGACGCGGAGAAAGAGACTGCAAGAGGGGTTAAGACCTGGGTTAAGATCTACGTATATTTCCACTCAAAACCAATAATATTACACTTTTATAAATGCTACCCTCATGATTTCTCCTCTTCCTCTTACTAATTGGGGGGGGGCCCCGTGGCGCATTAGATAACATCTGGCACAGAGACCGAGAGGTACCGAGTTCGAGCCCCCGTTGGGCGGATATGCTTTGTAGGCTGCTATTATGCTTTCTGTTAACTAATTTGTCTCAGGTGGCCCTGGCTTGCGGGACCTTCGGCCCCTTTTGGGTCTCCTGGGCATACCGACTAATCTCGAAAACAGTTCATGTACTTACGACCTGTATTTTAAGTTGGTTGCTGAATAAAATATGTTATGTTATGTTATGTTATGTTATGTTATTAGCGCCGTTGTATTGCAGGCTGTCTGTTCTGTTAGTAGTTAAGATTTCAATTGCATAACATGTAAATGTACAGCGCAGTGCGTTTGTCAGGCGCTTATTAAAGAAAAGATATTATTATTATTATTATTATTATTATTATTATTATTATTATTATTATTATTATTATTATTATTATTATTATTATTATCACGTTGCTTCAATTCTAAACACCATCCACCGAAGCCATCTCTCTGCCTGCCGGACCCATTTGTATCTTGAAGCCATCTTGTATCTTGAATGAATGAATGAATGAATGAATGAATGACTGCGACAATTTCTACACCTGGACCTGGAACCAATTTTGACCCTACCTGCCTTTAGATTTTATTTTCACTGAGCACCTGCAAATGAGCTGATTCCCGCGACTTGGATTTTTTGGTTGCTGTAGAAATATCGAGCACTGGCGTATTTAGAGGTTACGGGTTTAAGCCCTCCTCAAATAAATAATTAAAAGAAAACACTTAATTTTTCAAAACTGACCACATACTCTGCGACCATATCCAATGGAACCCCAAATGGAAACCCCCGAAATTCTTTCCTGGCTACGCCCTTGATCTCGAGAATACAATTACGATGGCAGAGGAATGGGGGAGAGATTAATTGCGGGGCGCAAAACTGGACCACAATTTCAGTTACTTTAAGTTATGTGAACATCTAGTGATCTAGACAACACAAAATGGCGTGACCTCCAGAAATAGCTCGGCTTATCGTCGAATTGCATGACAAAGCGTTGGCGGCTTCACCACACATGCACCTAGCCTTGAAAGCTCTACGCACTTTTAGCCGCTTAGCTTGGAGATGGTAAAAGAAGGTCCACATTATCTTGTGCTTCGGGGGCCTCAATAACCCTTAATCCGGGCCTGTTCAAACCCTGTTATCGTATTGCATGTCATCTGCACATCCTGGATAATTTCGTGCTGCCTGATTAAGATTAGGCTCTAAATGCTGGCTTATACATACTGAGAGAATTTAGATAGGATATATACTTCTCAAACAGTAACACCGAGCTTTACATTTAATTTAATTTTCACTCCGGATTTTTAGGCCTGCCATGCACGCGATGTAGATTAATTTATTTGGCTATACTTAGCTCTTATCTGAACAATGTTGTGTATCTGAGGCTTAATTTCACCTGCTTTCTATACTTGTATTCCCATGTTGTTTCAAAAAAATACATGCTTTCTGATCTATTAATTATGAAATGAGAATATAGGGCCTACAGTCGACGACGCTAATGAGCAAAGCCTCGGAACCGCCTTAAATCTATGCACTTAAACGAATTGTGCACATAAGAGATTAAAGAGAAATTCACATGTATAGGCTACTGTGTAAAATTGGTTAAATCTATGGTATGTAATAGCAGAATGAAGCCCACTGATGCCTTCAGTAACTATTCAGTAACAGTAAATCAAACTTTCAGACAGTTTTACTCCGATGACCTTTTTTAGACATTTTGTATCTGCGATGACCTTCTTTTTTTACACATTTTAACTTCGATGACCTTTTTTTAGGGTCTGTGTTGATTCATTGGGAAAAAAATTTGTTGACGTCAACTTGTACCGAACCCCCCCTCCCCTGTCAACAACTGTCAAACTTTTCCAAACCCCCTCCCCCTATTTTGTTGACATAATTAATGTACGACCCCTTAATGATACGATTTGAGCAGCACCTGACGGGCGTACGACCCATAAGTTTGGCCGACGGATGTTTTTACTATTTATTTTAATAGGCTAGTGACGCTGCCGAACTCAACTTCAAACGCTAGATCCGCCCATACAAGAACTTATGATCTCCAACTCTCTTCGAAATTATGTTATCGACATGTATAACATATAGGCTTGTATAATACACAGAGTCGAAAATTTGAACAACAACTGCCCTCTAATGTCATTTAATCGGGGCAAAAACACTCGACTAAAAAAGTTGAAACAGTTCTGCGAATTCTAACAGATCTGTCTTAAATTAAAAACACAAACGTCATTAGAGTTGAGACATTCAAGCATTCTGTTGACTGGTGTTCTTAACTTCTTATTCCTGAATAAATAGGACTCTCGAAATTTAGTGTAGAGAATCCGTCTGAATTATGGACCTGGACAGCTTAGGTCTGACTTATTGACAAATATAGACTTCTATGCAGCACTTTTCGTAGATGACTCGGCTGTATCTACATTAATATAAAATTATGTCCACAATTTGTTGAAGAAACACCGCCATTCGTGTAGGAAAACCAGCTCAACAAAAGATGCAGACAAAGTAGGCCAGTCTACACTTGTTAACAGAGCAAATAATTGAACTGCTCAAACACACATTATAGTGACAAAACCTGACAGACCTAGGGCCAATTATAATAGATGGGTGCCATTTTGGTTAGCAAGTCAATTCACTGAAATATATAGGAGGGTGCACATGTGGGAGTACGCCTATGTGGCCCACCTTAAATCCGAAATTCATCGGATGCAGATACTTTCGCGGCTTCGGCGCGGGGTGTTTGCTCCGGATCGCAGAGGCACGATAGTCCACTGCTCTGATCAGGCCGAGGGAACTCCTGCCCCAGATGGAGCGGTATATCTGCACAGACACGAGCTCGGCCGTGGTATAGGAAGAGGCTTTATGATCAACGCAACAACTTGTCGATTCAAAGTATTTATTCAAACATCGACACCAAAGGTGTCTATCAAACAAATGGCAAACAAATGGTAATCGAAAACTACAGGTAGCCTATATCTTTAACTAATCACTCAACTTCTATTCTTTGTAAAGCAACTCTTAAACGCTTTAAACGGTTAATACCTCGACTGTACGGCTCACACCGAAGACAAGGCACCTCTATGTATCGTCCTCTTCCTCCTAACTTCTTTTTTCACTAGGCCTACTCACACACACACACACACACACACACACACACACACACACACACACACACACACACACACACACACACACACACACACACACACACACACACACACACACACACACACACGCACACGCACACGCACACGCACACGCACACGCACACGCACACGCACACGCACACGCACACGCACACGCACACGCACACGCACACGCACACGCACACGCACACGCACACGCACACGCACACACACACACACACACGACAAAAAGTAGACCCACTCCACAACTTCTTATGATAGGAGTCGGGTGCAAATCCCACGAACGGAGCTGATCGTCAACACAGGCGGTGTAACCAAGCCTTCATCCATCGTATCCCCCAATACTAAACATTCGGTGCAGATTTTACAATTAGCACCGAAGGAAAACACAGCAGAGACCCTGGTGCAACTAACAAGATTTCACCTATGCAGTTTACCTGCTCCAGACCACACATCTGCACCGGAGCAATTCTATGACTTCACAGCGTGAAATAAACTCCTCCCTAGTGTATAAGGGAATAACCCAGAAGGCGAATTTCGCCACAATACTAGCATAATATTTATTAGTAGCCAGTGGCGTAGCTAGGGGGCGATTGGTGCTTCCGCTCCGGGAGGCACCGTCCAAGGGGGAGGCACCGTCCAAGGGGGGGGGGGGGAGAACAGAGCGGCATAATTAGATGTTTATAGACTCTTTTTTCTTATCTTCTGCGCCTTTAATTTCAATGGTCATCACACGAAAGACAGCGAGATCATATATGATTAATTTCTCTTCGAACTGACCCAGTCTGTTTCTGCCTGTCTGTCTCTATCTCTGTTTCTGCCTGTCTGTCTCTATCTTTGTCTCTGCCTGTCTGTCTCTCACTCCCTGAAAACCCATGCACTGAGTATTATACATTAAGCTACGTATTCGTCACCGCTGTCAAAGTGCCCTCTATACTCTTCGGCGTCTTCGCCTGACGCATTCTCGACCAATTTCTCTTCTCCTCTCTCTCTCTGGATGATGCTTACGCGTGTCAGATCAAAGCTTGACCCTTTAGGATTAATAGGGTAGGAAATGAGGTAGATAATCTATCTTTCAGTCCCCACATTAAGGCCTACTCCTTCGATAGTTTTCAGGCCAAAAGCGTCAAATTCTAACATAACATAACAAAAGTGAAAACTTGTAAACTGCAAGAAAAATCAAGCAGCAACGCTCCCGATCAAGCATAGAGGACCCACGATCAAACAGAACATACTTCAAGCACTTGCAGAACAAGGAAGGTGTCAGACTGATTAGTTCTAGTAGGCATGATTCCATATAGGCAGTCACCTTGCTGATCTAATACCTAGCCTATTTTAATAAGGTTAGAATCTCTCTTAGGGGAAGTGCTTCGAGGCGGCGATGTATGTATGGGCAGTGGCACTGAGTCATAAAGGCGTAGCATTGTGTGTTCGCTTATCTTCATCAAATAAAGAGACAAAAATCAAGCGAAGTTCAGTCTATGATATTAATTGAAAGAGAAAAGAGCAACCAGCAGCTGCATCAAGTTCCATGGAGTTTATGGAAGCTTTTAATCTTAGAGGCTATATAATTAGTCAGCAATTTCGGATGACCCACAGACAATGAATCCAGCATGCAACGCCAGTTTCGTCAGACGGTGGTGATTTTTTAAAGTTAGATCGAAAATGACGACAGCTTTTAAAAAATGCAAATGTGAAGCATTAAACAATTCCAGCAACAGTAGCCTCTGCAGAGCCACAGAGATCATTATTCAGCAAAAACAATTTGGTTAAGGAATTTTTGAGGTCTACAAGTTGTCTCAAGAACGTCTTGTGGATTTGACGTGTCTGAGTATTGGGTCAAACATTCCCATAACAATAACAATTTAGAATTTGTTGCACTGTAGACTCTGTGTTATAATGGGTGTTGGGAAGAAAACAGGAGGGCTAATGGGGGAAGACCCGTAAGAGAGGGCCAGAAATCCATCTTATAATTTCTCTCGGAGGCTCTGATATGGAATATATAGAGTAAAATAAACCAGTATAGAAAAGAATTAATGAAGAATATGGCGTACGAATTCGATAGTGATAGTCGACGCCTTCAGTTTCTTCCATTCCTATAAACGCGTAGTTGTGCAGAGTCAAGATTGTAGTTTCGCCATACCACTTCACTACTTACAGTCTCTTACACTAAATCTGCAGGTGCTGAAACAATATACATTTTTGTGAATTATTTTCTACTTTTATTATGTTGCAATGTTCAGTAGCTAATTCTAATTGATTAGCAATTTTAATTAATCGTGCCCATCTTTGTTACCCAGATATATATCGTCAAATTCGTACTTTCTATATCTACCAACAAGATTTTTTGTACTAGGGAGCAACATGGTTCTGTCCCCTCCTGCAAATTTTTTTGCGGGTATCCAAGTCATTATACGGCTATAGTTAGTAAACGTGCAGATTCTCGCTGTTATAGTGCGACGCAAAACAAACATGCGACGGTTGGTTTATAATCCAATAATCCATAAATAATAAGAAAAACAGAGCTATTATATATATAACATTCATGCATAGACACAATCTATAGGCCTATATATAGCCTACTTATATATAAATGCGGGATTAGGCCTATATCAGCAGATCATGAAGAAGTAAACAGCTATGTATAAATAGGTCATTCGCGGATGTCTTAGATTTCTAAGATTTATGAAGACGACTGAAATTATTCCTAATAATATCAGTAACAATTTTCCGCCTGTGATCGAGGCGACGCCCCGCAGTGAAGCGACGATCAACGACGCCTAGCAGACATAATCGGTTTCTGTGAAATTAGACAGAAGCCCCTCTGCTTCAGCCGTCAACAGCTATACATGCATGTACATCAGTTTGGTGCATGTCTTAAATTGCAAACACCGCAGAGATTGTCATATCCCCAACGTTAACAGCAGTTGTATATTATGTTCAGGTTAATAAGATAGCGCTACATGATAACAGCCTGCGTGATATCTCTAAATATACTGGTGTCACCTGACGCTACAGGCAGCAGAGCAGTGACACGTGTCGCACTTGTCGCTCGGACTTCTTGTCATGCACAACATGCCATGTTTGCAGGTGCAAGACGCTTATTGAGTTAACCGACCTTTCGATTACTTTCGAGTCGGAGTCAAGCAGTGCGCGGGTGTTTCAGTCCGGATTTTTTTCACGGCTGTCTCCTATTTCGTCCATATTTATTTATTCCTAATAAATATATTATTATTATATAGCTCGTAGTGCTGTAACTCATTATATTGATTGCCTGTTATTCCATTTTAAAGTGTAGGCCCATACTGTCTGATACAATTAATAGGATTGTTAAGCTGTTATATTGAATGTTCTCTGTCTTAGCAGTGCCTTGTTGTTTTTTATGTTCTGATGACGGTGCATAGCCTTGTTAGCATTTGATTTTTGGTTCTTTCTGTTTTTTTTTAATTTTCTTGATTTTAGTTGAGTAGGGATGGAATCCCCCTGCCGTCCATTTAGTTCTAAAAAATTACTTGCAAGTTTTGCTATACAGTTAATGCAATTAGGCCCCTATTCAGCGGGACTTGTCCCTTCGGGTGTGCCCTTTGCTCCCTCATACCATCTCTTCATAGATAAACTTCTGTAATAATCTGCATTATGTTTGTGAAATGTTATTTACTGTAGTTTTATGTTACTCGTTTTGTTTCTGGGATCAATAAATTGATTTGATTTGATTTGATTATTATTATTATTATTAATTATTATTATTATTAATTAATTTTTTTTTTTTTTTTTTTTTTTTTTTTTTTTTTTTTTTTTTTTTTTTTTTTTTTTTTTTTTAAAAAAAAAAAAAAAAAAAAAAAAAAAAAAAAAAAAAAAAAAAAAAAAAAAAAAAAAAAAAAAAAAAAAAAAAAAAAAAAAAAAAAAAAAAAAAAAAAAAAAAAAAAAAAAAAAAAAAAAAAAAAAAAAAAAAAAAAAAAAAAAAAAAAAAAAAAAAAAAAAAAAAAAAAAAAAAAAAAAAAAAAAAAAAAAAAAAAAAAAAAAAAAAAAAAAAAAAAAAAAAAAAAAAAAAAAAAAAAAAAAAAAAAAACATGCGTTCGAGTGTTCGTGGTTCCTGACCGAAGCGGCCGCGCTCGAAGGGCTCTTCCTGCCCGACAGCGCCATGCTCTTCATCCCCCGCGCCTTGCAGCGCTGCCCGACCACTCCCCGGCTGCACCTGGCGTACGCGTTCGTATCGGAACAGCAGTGGATGCGTGGCGGCGTCACGCCGGAACAGGAACTCGACGTCGTCCGGCGCTATGAAGAGGCGATGAAGTTCCCCGAGACGGAACCTGAGGCGCGCGTTCGCGCGGCGCGGTTTCTGCTCGCCCTCGGCAACGTCGACCGCGCGCTCGAGGTGATTTCTGGCGCCACGCGCGCGTCGGAGGATCGAGAGATTCGCTACCTCACGAATCTGATTCGCGGACAGGTACTGCGAGCCAAGGGCCGTTCCGACGAGGCCGTCGCCGCGTATCGCGCCGCGCTCGTGACCTGGCCGGGCGCGCAGGCCGCGCGCGTGGCGCTCATGACGCTGCTCGTCAATCGCGGTGAGCGCGACGAAGCCGCGGCCCTCGCCGAAGCCACGCAAACCGCTTCCGAGAATGAGTTCGATCCGTGGTGGACGTACTGGCTCGGTGACTTCCCCAACTATCCGGCGCTGCTCGATAAGCTGCGGGAGCTCGCGCGATGAACCGTCGATGCGACTGTGCGTTGATCCTCGCAGCCTCACTCGCGGTGGCGGCGGCCGGACTCGTCGCGGCACCGCTCGGCGCCAGCCAGGCTGCCGCGCCGCCACAGGATCCGGCGCCAGTTTTTCGTGCCGGCGCCGACGTCGTCACCGTGGAAGCTTCCGTACGCCGTGAGCGGCGGGCGGTCGTTGGCCTGACGGCAGCCGATTTCGAGTTGCTCGACAACGGCGTCGCGCAGGAGATCACCGACATCACCTACGAGAAGCTGCCGATCGACGTCACGGTCGTCCTCGATGTCAGCTCGAGCGTCACCGGGCCGGTCCTCGACGAGTTGCGGCGATCGCTGAAGCAACTGCGAACCGACCTCGGCGCTCGGGATAAATTGCGCGTCGTCACGTTCGACATGCGCGTCCGGCGGCTCGTCGATTTTGCCGATCCGCCGTCGGCCACCGACTCGGCGCTCGCCTCGGTCGTGGCCTCCGGCAGCAGCGCCGTGTTCGACAGTCTTGCCGTGGCCCTGACGGCGCCCGTGCCAGCCGGTCGGCGCCAGTTGATCATGCTGTTCAGCGACGGCCAGGACAGCAGCAGCATCAGCGATGCCGAGACCCTGCTCGACGTGGCCAGGCGCAGCGCGCCGACCGTGGCGATGGTGCTGGCGTCGACCTCGACCAAGCGTCCCGCTTCGCTCCAGCGCACCGCGACCAAACTGGGCACCGCCACGATTGCCGACCTGGCCGATCAAATCGCCAGCGATACCGGCGGCTACGTCGTCGCCATCAATCCCGGCGACAACCTGACGTCGACGTTCAGGCGCGTCCTCGAGCAGTTTCGCACCACCTACGTGCTCTACTTCACGCCGAAAGGCGTTGACCGTCAGGGGGCCCACACCCTCGAGGTGCGCGTGAAGCGCGCGAAAGTCGACGTCCACGCCCGGCGCGGATACGTCTGGCGCTAGCGGACTCCCTCCACGCTGCTTTCTCCACGCTTCAGTCTTCTGGCGGCGGAGCTCCGGCGAGCGTCTGCTGCTGGCGTTGCAGGAACTCACGCTCGCGCACATTGTCGGCGCGGGCAATCGCCGCGTCGTAGGCCTGCGCCGCTTCGCTCGCACGATCAAGACGCCGGAGCAGGTCGGCGCGTATCGCGTGGAAGAGATAGTAGCCGTCGAGGTCTGAACCATCGAGACCATCGACGAGTGCCAGCGCCGCAGCCGGTCCGCTGACTTCGGCCACCGCAACGGCGCGGTTCAGCGCCACTACGGGACCGGGCGCGAGCGTCAGCAGCTGGTCGTAGAGTTGGACGATTTGCCGCCAATCCGTGGCGGACGCGACAGGTGCGTCGCTGTGGACGGCCTGGATCGCGGCCTGGATCTGATACGCGCCGGGTTGGTTGCGCGCGCAGGCAACCCCGGACGATGGCGTGCCCCTCGGAGATGAGGCGGCGGTCCCACTGCGCCCGGTCCTGCTCGGCGAGAAGGACGATGTCCCCCCTCGCCGTCGTACGAGTTGAGCGGCGCGACTCGACGAGCAGCATGAGCGCGACGAGCCCCATGACCTCCGGCTCCGATGGCATGAGCCCGGCGAGGAGCCGTCCGAGGCGAATCGCCTCCGCGGAGAGATCGTCGCGCACCAACCGGTCGCCGGAGCTCGCGCGGTAGCCTTCGTTGAAGATGAGATAAATGACGGCCAGGACGGCGCGAAGGCGGGCCGGAAGATCCGCGTCGCCGGGCACTCGATAGGGGATGCGGGCATCACGGATCTTGCCCTTTGCCCGAACCAGCCGCTGCGCCATCGTTGCTTCCGGCACAAGGAATGCGCGCGCGATCTCGGGCGTCGTGAGACCGCCGAGGAGCCTGAGCGTCAGGGCGACCTGGGCCGGCGTGGCGAGAGCGGGGTGACAGCAGGTGAAGATCAGCCGGAGTCGATCGTCGCGCACGGCGCCCTCCTCTTCTATGCCGGAGATGCCGGGGAACGCCGGGATCGTGCCAGTCGTGTCAGCGCTCGGGTGCAGCAGGGCGGCCTGGGCGTGGCGTTCGGCGCGGGACCCGTCGCGACGGAAGCGGTCGATCGCCCGGTTGCGAGCCGTGGTGATGATCCATCCCACCGGGCTCGGGGGCAGTCCCGATGACGGCCACCGTTCGACCGCCACGACGAACGCATCCTGCACGGCTTCTTCCGCGGCGTCGATGTCGCCACAGTGACGCACCAGCACCGCCACCGCGCGGCCGTACTCCTCGCGGAAGACGCGCTCGATCTCCGGAGCGTTCAAGGTGGGCACGCCCGAATCAGCTCTCTCCTTCTCCCTGAAACGGCCGGACTTCGATCGGAAGCGCGATCACGCGCGCGGTCTTGCGCGCCCACTCGAGCGCAGCATCGAGGTCGGGGGCCTTGATGATGATAAAGCCGCCGACGTGCTCCTTGCCTTCGGCGTATGGGCCGTCGGTGATGAGGATGTCACCGTGCTCGGCGCGCACGACGGTGGCCGTGCTCGGCGGATGCAGGCCGCCGTTGAAGACCCAGACGCCCGCGGCCTTGGTCTCCGCGATGAGCGCGTTCACGTCCCGCATCACGGTTGCCAGGACCTCCGGCGGAGGCACGCCGCCATCAGGCTGATAAATGCTGAGCAGATACTGCTTCATAGTGCCCTCCCGGACGCTCACCCCGGCATCGTATCGCAGCGTTTCCGCGCCGGCCGGAGCCTATCGCGTCCTTGATAGTGACTGATTGGCTGTTCACGCTCTATACGAACGGCGCCGGCCGAGATCGACAGTTGGCGTAGGTGGCCGGACACTTTTCCTCGCCCTCTCACCGGCGCGGCCGACGACTCAGCACAAATGATCTCGAAGGACCACAAAGATCGTGAAAGCGTCGGTGTGATGACTTACCCCGGACCAGGCGACAGCCAGTCCGGCTGCCAGAAGATCAGCGAGAGGCCGTTGGGGTCCTGAATGCTGAACTGCCGCCCGCCGTAGAAAGGGACATACAGGTCCTCGCTGAACCGGATGTCAGGCTCGTCAGTGGCGCCGGTCAGCGCGGCGCGCGCGACGCGAAGCTGGCGTTCCTTGAACAGCTGGTAGAGCTCCTCCACGCGGTCGGTGTAGAACCACAGGCTCACGTCGCGCGGGCCGCGGCCGCCGGCAGTCAAGGCGAACTCGCACTTGCCGAAAGCCAGCCTGGCGAAGGTCGGCTCGGCGCCGTCCTCGTAGCGATCGAGCGACGGTGAAGCCGGCGGCTTCGTACCACCCGACCGTGGCTCGCATGTCGGGCACCGAGAACATGGGATCGCCCTTCTTCACCGATGCGGCGGCCGCCGCCAGTTGTGTCGCGGCGTCGGCACTCGGAGTAGCCGGCGGCTCGACTGCGCCGGCGGCTTTCAGAATGCGCATGGCTTCGCGATCGCCGCGCAGCATCGCCACGGCGAGCGGCGTGCGGCCCTTGTCGTCGGCCGCCTCGAGATCGGCGCCAAGCTCGATGAGGAGCGACAGCATGGCGTAGTCCGCCTTCCCGGCGAGAAACCCGACGCCGTCGGGCGGGGCGAAGGCGGCGTGCAGAGGCGTCTGGCCGCTCTCGAACCGCGAGCGGCGGCGCAAGAGGCAGTCCGGATTTTCTGCGACCAGCCGCCGGACGAGATCCCGATCGCCGAGCGCCATGGCCGAGAAGATGTGGTGGCGGGCCCCGCGCTCGAGGAGCAGCTGGATCACGGCCTCATTGCCCTCGCGCATCGCCCAGCCGATGACGTCGCCGTTGTGCACGTCGCCTGTGCCCTGTGCGTCCGCGCCGGCGTCGAGAAGGACGCGCACGCTCTCGAGCTCGGCATTCGCGGCCGCCAGGTGCAGCGGGCTGGCGTTGTCGCCAAGATCGCGCACGTTGGGATCGGCGCCATGGGCGATGAGGAGCCGCAGTGCGTCGGGATGGCGAAACGCGAAGGTGCAGTCCATGACTGCCGGCGGCGAGGCGCTCGCGCGCGAGCCCGGGATCGTCCTGCAGGAGCTCGCGCAGCGCCGCGACGTCTCCGGCCTGCACGCCTGCATAAATGCCGCGATTCTGGGCTCGCGCCGGCGGTCGAGTTCGGCCTTCAGCGCTCGCCAGCTCGCGAAGCCGTACTCCCGGGCGATCGCCCGTTGGGCATCGGCGAGCTGCGTCGCGGGCTTCGCGCGCCGTAACAACACCAACCGTTCCTTCGCGAGTTTCTTGAGGTAGTCGTACGACGCGCGTTCGGGGAGATTGAGGGACATAGACACCTTCCTTCCATGCGCGCCCGGTGTCCGCAGCGTCGGGCTGGAAGTCAGGGTCTCTGACGGTACGAGTAAATGCGCGGGTGGGCTCAACCCTTGACGCGGACCGTAGGCCGCCCGTAACGGCCGGGCATCATTCTAGCGCAAAGATGGCATACGTGACTGGCGGCCCGAGCCCAGCTGACCCGGCGCGACTGGCGGGCGGCGAGCATCCCGTTCGGCATCGACGCCTTGTTGCGGGAAGAGACGGTGACCTGTTGGCGCGACCGTCTCGGCGTCGGACCGGTGGTGGCGGACGCTGCGGTAAGACCGCCGATCGCGAACGATCGCCCCAAAGGGCAGTTGCGCTTCACCAGCGAACTCGAATAGGTTGCACGTGTGAAGCCGAGGAACTGCCCATGATCACACCGTCTTGCCGGCTGCCCAGGTTCCCGCGCGCCCGCACGTTCCTGTCCTTGTCGATGCTCCTGGCGGCGCTCAATGCGCACGCCCAGCCAGTGCCACGGCCCGTGCAGCCCGACCCCCTGGTGCGGATGAACGAGTCGATCGACGCGCTGACCAGGAAGGTGTGGCCGAGCGTCGTGCAGATCCTGGTGAGCAGCTACGGCCCGCGGAACGAAGGCCCCCCAGGCAGCGCCGGCGTCGTCGTCGGGAGGCAACAGTCCACCGGCTCGGGTTTCGTGATCGACGCGGAGGGCTACATCCTGACGAACGCGCACGTCGTCAATGGCGCGCGGCGAGTGCAGATCGTGCTGCCCGCCGACAACGCCGACGGCACGCTCGCGACGGCGTTGTCCCCCAAGGCCAAGCTCGTCGCTGCACAGATCGTGGGCATTACTACTGAACTGGACCTGGCGGTCCTGAAGGTCGAAGGCTTGAAGCTCCCGGCGCTGCCGCTGGCGACCTATACCGAGGTTCGCCAGGGCGAGATGGTGTTTGCGTTCGGCAGCCCAAACGGACTGCGCAACAGCCTGACGCACGGGCTGGTCTCTGCCGTGGCGCGGCAGGTGGACCCCGACTCGCCGCAGATCTTCGTGCAGACCGATGCGCCGATCAATCCCGGCAACTCCGGCGGCCCGCTCGTCAACATCCGCGGCGAAGTCGTCGGCGTCAACACGTTCATCCTGTCGCAGTCGGGAGGCAACGAGGGACTGGGCTTCGCCATTCCGAGCGCGACGGCGCGGACGGTGTTTCGCCAACTCCGGCAGTACGGCCACCTGCGCCGGCAGGAAATCGGCATGAGCATGCAGACGATTACCCCGGGCATGGCGACGGCGCTCGGGCTGTCGAGAGACTACGGCGTGATCGTGTCGGACGTCTGGCCCGGCGGCCCGGCCGAGGCCGCGGGCCTCGCCGTCGGCGACATCCTGGTGTCCGTGGATGGCCAGCCGGCCGACAACCTGCCGACGGTGAGCTACGACTTCCGCCTCCGGGATCCCCAACAACGTCCAGCTGGTCGTGCTCGGGGAACGGCGCAGATCAGCATCAGCGTGAAGCCGGTGGAGGCGCGGAGCGAGTTCGACTCGGTGTCGTCGAAGGCCGATCCCGCGAAGAACCTGGTGGCCGAGCTCGGCATCATCGGCGTGGAGATCGACTCCGGAATCGCCGCCACGGCCACGGGCCTGCGGGATCCTTACGGCATCATCGTCGTCGCGCGCGCGGCCGGCGCGGCCAGCGACGTGCCGGTGCAGCCGAGGGACATCATCCGCAGCGTGAACAACCGGCGCGTGGCCACGCTGGCCGCGCTCCGCGAGAGCGTGCGCGCGCTGACGCCGGGCACGCCGGTCACGCTGCAGATCCAGCGCGAAGGACGGCTGATGTACGTGTCGTTCACGTTCGAGTGAGTGGCGCGCCGGCCCGCGAACGCTAACGGGGTCCTGCGCCGCGCCGCCACGTCGCGGGTGGCACGCCCATCAACTTCTTGAACGTCCGGCTGAACGCCGACTCCGATTCGTAGCCGATCGCGGCCGCGACGGCGACCACGTGATGCCCGTCGTGCAGCAGACGCGCGGCGAGCTGCATGCGCCAGAGCGTCAGGTAGTGCATCGGCGGATGACCGACCATCTCGGTGAATCGGGCCGCCAGCACCGACCGGGACACGCCGACCGTGCGGCCAAGGCTTTCGACGGTCCACGGGTCGCGGGGCGCGCCGTGCAGCGCTTCCAAGGCACGCCCGACGATGGGATCTCGCAGGCCGGCGAGCCAGCCGCAGCTGCTTCCTGCGGCAGCGTCCGCAGATACCGGCGGATCGCCTCGACGAAGATCAGCTCTGACAGCCGCGCCAGCACATTCTCGCGTGCCGGGATTGCCACGCCGCCAGACTCGCGCACGGCGAAATCGAGCAACGTGCCGAGCGGCTTCGTGGCCGGCGTCCGCATCGCCAGCCGACAGGTGGATGACCGACGGCAGCGCCGTCAGGAGCGGGTTGAATGGCCGCTCGTCGCACCCAAGGAATCCGCAGATGATGCGCGTGCGGTCGGTGCCGCCGGCGCCAAGCTCGTACACGAGCGGCAGCGGCGTCGATGTGCGCGCGTAGATCGCCAGAGTCGGTGCCGCGCGCATGCCCGGCGCGCTCGACAGCACGTGCGCATCGCCTTGCGGTAAGACCAGCAGGTCGCCTTCCCGGAGCCGGATCGGCGTCGCACCGATGGCGTGGCCCCAGGCGGCGCCCGCCACCACGAGGTGGTACTCGATGACGCGCTCGGCGCCGGGCATCACGATGCCGGCGATCTCGTGCGACGGCGGGGCCTCCGCCACCCACGGCGCCGTGAGATTGAAGTCGAAGTAGACCGCGCCGGTCAGCCGGACGGCGCGGAGCACGTCGGACAGGACGTCGGCGATCACCGTGGGCTCAGGTCGGACGATCGGGCATGCCGGCAGGACGCTGGGCATGCCGCACGCCGTGCCAGACGCGCGGCAACGTCGATCGGACGCCCGCACATGGAAGCCGCCGAACGGCTGCGTAGCCTTGTCGTGCGCCGCCATGCATGGCGGCGCTCATCGCAAGGAGACGACCTCCATGACTCCCGACCTGACCTGTCTCACGACGGACGGCAACCGCGACCCACGTCCGCAGCGGCTCGCTCGCCGATCGATGACTGCAGGGCGCCCGCGCGCTGACGGAGTTCGCGCGTCCACTCTCCGACAGCCAGTGGCGCACGGCGGTTCCCGGCGACGGCCGTGCCGTCGGCGTGATCGTCCACCACGTCGCCAGCGTCTATCCGCTCGAGGTACGGCTGGCGCAGATGCTTGCCGCCGGCAGCCCGATCGTGGGCGTGACGTGGGCACGGTCCACGAGATGAACGCGGCGCATGCCGCCGAGTTCGAACGCGTGACGAAGCGCGGCGGCGCTCGCGCTCCTCGCCGAGAACAGCGCGGCCGCCGCAGCAGCGATCCGGACACTCAGCGACGGGGATCTCGATCGGGCCGCAACCGTATCGCTCTACGCGGACGCCGAGCTGACGTGCCAGTTCATGCTCGAGGACCACGCCGTGCGGCACAGCTATCACCACCTGGCACGGTTGCGCGCCACGCTCGGGCGCTAGCATACGCAGCAGAGGACGCGGCGGAACCGAGGCCCAGCGCCTCGGTCGTCCGCGCGTCATGAGCGCCATGGACGCGGCCCAGCCGCCGCACGTTCTGGCCGGTGGCCCCTGAAGGCCGCCGGCGCACCTGTGCCTCCACGGTATTTCGGACCCCCTCCGTCAGATGGGGCCCGCCGCATCAGGCTGCACGCCAGCTCGACGCCGGGTCGTGAAATTCTCTATGGATCTGGCGGTGGCCACTTCCACCTCGCGCGGTACGCGGTCTGCATCGGCCGCGGCAGTTCGTCGGGGCAGGATCCTGAGTTCCCCGTTCCTCGCCATCACCGATAGATGTATGCGCGCGCCCGCAGCTGGCTCGATTCAGCCAGACGAAAGGAGTACGAAGTGTTCTCTAAGCTCTCGGCTGAGTTCGTCGGCACGTTCTGGCTCGTTCTCGGAGGTTGCGGCAGCGCCGTCCTCGCGGCCGCCTTCCCAGACGTTGGGATTGGATTGCTCGGGGTGTCGCTGGCGTTCGGCCTGACAGTGCTATCGGGGGCGTACGCGTTCGGTCCGATCTCGGGCGGTCATTTCAACCCTGCCGTCTCCGTCGGCTTGTGGGCCGGAGGCCGCTTTCCCGCCGCGCTGCTGTTGCCGTACGGTCTCGCGCAGGTCCTCGGTGGCATCGCCGGCGCCGCCGTGCTGTTCGTGATCGCGAGCGGCCGCGCCGACTTCAGCGTCGCCGGCGGATTCGCCTCGAACGGTTACGGCGCGCACTCACCGGGCGGATATTCGCTGGCGGCGGGGCTGGTGTCCGAAGTCGTGATGACGTTCATGTTCCTGCTCGTCATCCTTGGCACGACTCACAAACGCGCGCCGGTCGGATTCGCCGGTCTCGCGATCGGCCTCGCGCTCACCCTGATCCATCTCATCAGCATTCCCGTGACGAACACGTCGGTCAATCCGGCACGAAGCACCGCAACCGCGGTATTCGTGGGCGGCTGGGCCATCCAGCAGCTCTGGCTGTTCTGGCTGGCCCCGGTGATCGGCGCCGCGCTCGCGGGCGTCGCCTCGAAGACGCTGTTCGAGGACTCGGTCGTGGAGCCTCCGGTGACCGGCCGACCCCGTTCGTAGCGCGCTCTGACGGGGCGTCGAGGCGCTACGGCACCTCGACGTCGAACGACGCTGATCCGCCAGGCGTCATCTTCCTTTCGCCAGAGCAGCCGCAGGACCGGCGCGTCGCCGCCCTGGGTGCGAAAGCGGAAGGTCATGCCAAAGGCGCTGCCGTACTCGAGCGGAATCGGGTCGGGCGGCACGGCACCCCGAGCGCGGGCGTCGCACTCGACGGCGTCGCCAAGCACCGCGGGGAAACTGGTGAGGCTGAACATGCGCGAGTACCGGTTGCTCCATCACCAGAATCGCCGGATGGCGCGGCTCGGCAGCCTCGACGATTGCCTCCAGGCTGCCCGACGTGCCGACCCGCTGGCCGATGCGTTCGAGGCCGGCGCGCAGCTTCCGGCCGGCATCGTCGGGGGATGTCGACGCTGGGGCGTCAGGACTTCTCACGAGGTCGTAGCACCCGTAGCTCTTCGCCGACAAGTATCGGAACGCCGCATCGTAGTTCTTGCGAATCAACCACGTCTCGACGAAGTCCTTCGCGGCGTTGACGAGGGGCAGGTCGGCCTTGATCCGCACGACTTTAGGCCCCGGCTCAGGCTCTGGCATCCAGCGTCACCTTGGCTTCGGGCTCCGTCTGCCAGGACACGATCTTCCAGTACCCATCTTCCCTGGCCCACAGCAACGCGACCGAGGTGTTTCGGTCGGAGCCGGCAACGCGGAGGGTCGAGACGACGTGGTTGCTATACGCGCGTGAACCTTTCGGCGGGCCCGGGATCAGCTGGGTCTCGCAGTCGAACCTGGCCGCAACGTTGTCGGGCAACTCGTAGATGACGAACTGGGCTTGATTAGGATGGGCCACGGCTCGCAGGCCGGGGATCGTCAGGGGAACGCCGACCGTCAGTCCGGCGAGCGAATCGTGCCTGGCAAGCCCGTCGCGGGCGGCTTTCAGGTTGACCAGGATCTGAAACGGCGCCAGGCCGCGGTCGAACGACGACGGGTCGGGAGCGTCCCTGGCCAGACACGCGTAGGACCGGGGCGAGACGTAGCCCATCGCCGCCACTGCGTCGCCTTCAATCAGCCAGGCCTGCAGGAAGTCAGGGACCATCTCCTTGATGTTCTTCTTGCCCGCCCGCGGAACGGTCGGCAGGACCAGCGCCGAGGCCGTCTTCACCTCGTCAGGAGCCCTCTCCTGGCGGATCCCGAAGAACCCTCGCCACCACTGCTGAAATCCCGACCACTGCGCAGCGTGCCGGTCGGCGTTGTTGCCGGCGCGGACGTCCGAGTTTGCTGAGCTCAAGTGTCCGTTGAGCAACCCGACGGGAAAGAACGACGCTCGATAGTCCACGTCGACGTCTGCCTGACGGCCGTCGAGCGCAATCGAGAACTGAATCGACGGCGTGCCCTGCTGCTGACGGTAGTTGAGCGGATAGCCGTGGTGGTAGACGGCGTTGTCGACGCCGCGCTTGAACTCACGCGAGCGCTCCAGCATCGCGCGCGCGTCCGGGGTCAAGCGCGCGTACATCCGAAACTGGTGGTCGCTGCGCGTTCCCGAAACCTCGCCTTTGACCGTGTCAACCCGCTCGATGAGCGCCAGGCCGTCGCCGAACTTCTGACCCGACGCGTCGGTCAGCGGCGTCGTCATCAGGGCATGGGTGACCGCGTCGAATGTCGTCTTCGTCGAGAGGCTGAGGATCTCGTCGTAGAACGACGGAGAGTCCAGCTTCTGGCCGGTTACCTTGGTAAATCGCACCACCCAGTCGTCGACGAGCCGCTGGCGGCGTACATCGAGTCCAGAGTAGGCGCCGCCCAGACGTGGCGCAGGCTGCTGGGCCATGACGAGATGGACGGCCAGCAAGCTGAGCAGAACGCCAGCGACGATCGTATACGCTCGCCGAATCCAGGTACAGCGGCACCATGTCCGAGGCCCCCACCTGCGCGAAAAAGTTCGAAGATCGTGGTCGGAGCAACCCGCGTGCCGGTTGGGCTGGCCTGCCGCCGGGGCGTTCTCGCCGCGGACAATCGGACGCGAATGTTCGAGTTCCTCCGGCTCCTCGCGGATCGCGGGGGCCCGAACCGAGGTTCGTCCCACGGTATTCCGGACGTCCTCCGGTCAACCGGACGACGCGCAGCCGCCCGGCCGGGCGTAGCTCGGCGTCAAGTCGCCAAATCCTATTGAATTCCGCGTTCTTGCTTCCTCCCCGCCCGGTACACGGTCTGCACCGTCCCGGTGGTGTCCGGCGGGGTGATCGGCAGGATGGGCCGGTAAACCTCCGATTGGCGAAGCGCTTTCGGTCGCGGACAAGCCCAGGGAAACGCGCGTCAAGATAAGGCTAGGAGGACCTATGAAACGGTTGGTCGTGGGGATCGTTGCAGCAGCAGTTATGGTATCGATGGCTCGGTCGGCCTCGGCGCAGGCCAAGACCGTCAGCTCGGAGATGAGGACGGAGACGGCGACCGTCGAGGCGGTCGAAGTCGCGAGCCGCACGATCACGCTCAAGAAGCCTGACGGCACCTACGTGACAACGATCGCGGGGCCCGACGTCAAACGATTCGCGGAAATCAAGATCGGCGACAAGGTCAACGCCCGGTACTACGAGAACGTCGTCGTGCGTCTCAAGAAGCCCGGTGAGCCGGACGTGGATAGCGGAGCAAAGTCCACCACGCCTTCCGACACCGTCCTGCCTGGCGGCACCAGAGCCAGACAGCGCACGATCACCGCGGCCATCACGGCGATCGATCCGAATCTTCCGTCGATCACCTTCACCGGCCCGAACGGCTGGAAGTACACGTCCAGAGTGCAGGACAAGGCGGCGCTCGGTCAGGTGAAAGTCGGCGACAAGGTCGACATCGTGTGGACAGAAGCCGTGCTGGTGTCGGTCGAGCCCGGCAAGTAGACGAGAGGCGCCAACATTCGGGACTCGACGACGGCGCCGTGCTAGTTGCGGCTGGCGCCCGCATCAACTGGAGTGTGTTTCGAGGTCGCCCTCGCCTATGCCCGCAGGCGTGGGGCGATCTCTTGCACGTACGGTTGGCAGACGTCGTCGTCGAGAGCTAGCAAAGGGCGGCGCGCGGCCTTCTGCCTGACTCACGGGCACGGTTACGGTACGGCCGCCTTCTTCAGTAAAACCAAGTCTCAGTCACTCCAGATCGAAGGCTCCCAGCAGGCCGAGCGCGCGGATTTGCGTATAATCACGGCCTTGACCGTCATTCCCGCATGCGCCTCGGCGTGTACGAAGTGATGGCGCCACTCGGCGTCGGCGGCAGCGCCGGGCGCGCCGGATGGGCCTCGCTTCGCCGCCACGCTCATGCAACCTAATCAAAATTAACCGATGCCTCTTCAGCCCGGCAGCCGGATCGGTTCGTACCAGGTGCGGAGACCCGCTCGGCGCCGGCGGCATGGGTGAAGTCTACCGGGCGCACGACGTCGCGCCTGGGCCGCGACGTCGCCCTGAAGACACTGCCGGCAGGCGTTCGTCGCCGACCCCGAGCGCGTCGCCCGGTTCGAGCGCGAGGCGCGGATCCTCGCGACGCTCAACCATCCGAACATCGCCACGATCCACGGCTTCGAGCGAGCAGGACGGCGTCCTGGCGCTGGTGATGGAGCTGGTCGAGGGCGAGACGCTCCACGAACGCCTGCAGCGCCCGGCGTGCCCGGCCGCGGCCTGCCGCTGCCGGAGGCGATCGGCACTCGCCCGGCAGATCGTCGACGCGCTCGACGCCGCGCACGAAAAGGGCATCGTCCATCGCGACCTCAAGCCGGCCAACATCAAGCTCACGCCCGACGGCGTGGTGAAGGTGCTCGACTTCGGCCTGGCCAAGGCCGTCGTGACCGCCGACTCGGGCGCCCATCAGACCGAGACCCGCGACGCTGTCGCCGGCCGAGACGCGAGCCCAACGTCGTGATGGGGACGGCCGCCTACATGAGCCCCGAGCAGGCGCGCGGGCTGCCGCTCGACCGGCGCACCGACATCTGGGCGTTCGGCTGCGTCCTCTACGAGATGCTGGCCGGCCGTCCGGCGTTTGCGCGGAGCACGTCGTCCGACACGCATTGCCGCGGTGCTCACCGCTGAGATCGACTGGAGCGCGCTGCCGGCCGACGTGCCCGCCGGCGATGCGCCAGCTCGTGGCGCCGCTGCCTGGAGCGCACGCACCAAGGCGCGGCTGCGCGACATCGCCGACGCGCGCCCGTACCTGGACGACGACCAGCGGCCGCCGACGCCGTCGGCGACTGGAGCCGGCACGCTCGGCCAGGCCGCCAGCCGCCGGCGATCTCACGTCGCGCCCTGCTGGCCAGCGGCGCGGCGGTGGGGCTGCTCGGCGCCGGCTTGCGCGGCGCGCTCGTGGCACGCCGCGCGCCGCGATCCGGTGGCGCTGCCGTCGTACCAGCGGCTCACCTTCCGGCGCGGGCATGATCCGCACGGCCCGGTTCGGGCCGGACTTCCAGACGGTTCTCTACGGCGCGCTGTGGGACGGCGACGTCTGCCGCGTCTACACGGTGCGGCCGGAGAGCCCCGAGTCGTCGGCGATTGCCGCTGCCACCGGCCACGCCGCTGGCCGTGTCGAGCACCGGGCGAACTGGCGCTGGCGCTCGGCACGCACTGCGCGAGGCATCATGACCTACGGCACGCTGGCGCGCGTGCCGCTGGCGGGCGGCGCCCCGCGCGAGCTGCAGGAGCAGGTCAAGTACGCCGACTGGTCACCGGACGGCCGCGAACTGGCCATCGTCCGCCGCGTCGGCGACCGCGACCGTGCTCGAGTTTCCCGCCGGCACGTCGATCGCCGAGGCGGACGCACGCCGGCGCAGGATTCAGCTTTCCGCGCGTCTCGCCGCGCGGCGACGCCGTGGCGGTGTTCGAGCTGGAGTTCGCCGGCGGCCTTGTGGGGCAAGCGTCGTGATCGTCGATCGGTCCGGAACGAGGCGGGCGGTGTCGGCGCGATACTTCAACGTCTTCGGGCTGGCGTGGAAGCGGCGACGAGGTGTGGTTCACGGCGGCCGACGAACTGCCGCTGTTTCGCAACACGGTGCTACGCGATGAACGCCTCCGGCGCCGTGCGCATCGTGGCGCGCGTGCCCGGCAACACCAGCCTGCACGACATCGCGCCCGACGGCCGCGTGCTCATCGCCCGCACCGACGATCGCGGCGGCATCTCGGTGCGCGTGCCGGGCGAGGCGGCCGAGCGCGATCTGTCGTGGCTCGATGCCGCCAATCTCGCTGACATGTCGCGCAGACGGCCGCCGCATTCTGTTCTACGAGACCGGGTGTCGGCGGCGGGCCGCGAGGGTTCGATCTACCTGCGCGGCACGGATGGATCGCCGGCCGTGCGTCTCGGCGATGGCCAGGCGCTGGCGCTGTCGCCCGATGGCCGCTGGGCCATCGTGCAGACCGACTCGACGCACCTCGACCTGATTCCCACGGGAGCCGGGCCGGCCGACGGCTCGAGCGGCCGGGGCTGACGCTGCTCGGCGCGCGGTGGCTCGCCGACGGCCGGCGGGTGGTGGTCGCGCGCGCGGCGGGCAAGGGCCCGCCGCGCCTGTATCGTGCTCGACGTCGAGGGCACCACGCCGTCGCCCGGTCACGCCCGAGGGCCTCGCGGTCGGCGACGCGGGATGGTCGCTCTCGCCCGACGGCACGATGGTGGCGGTGTCCACCGCCGAACGGACCCGAGTTGTTCGCCGATGGCCGGCGGCGCGGCGCGACAGCGTGCCGGGCGCGCTCGGAGCCGCTGGACGCGTCGTCGGCTGGATCGAAAGCGGACTGCTCATCTCCGAGGATCCCGCGTCGGGCGGGACGCGGTGTTCCGCGTGGATCCGGCGACGGGGCGGCGCGAGCCGTGGGCCGACATCCAGCCGCAGGATCCGGCCGGGCATCATGAATCTGCAATCTGGCCACGCTCGTCGACGACGCCCGACGGCCGCGGCTACGGCTACACCTGGCATCGCGCGACGAGCGATCTGTATCTGGTCGAGGGCTGGGCCTAAACACCCGGCAGCAGGGCTACCGCTTCAGGCCGAGGGCGCGGATCCGCTTGTGGAGAGCCGTCCGCTCGGTGTCGAGCAGCCGCGCCGCCGCCGAGACGTTCCAGTCGGTCTGGTCGAGCGCCTGCCGGATGCGCTCGCGTTCGGCGGAGTGGCGCACTTCCTGGAGTCCCGCCGCGGCGCGCGGGGCCTGGACTGACCTGACTTCCAGCGGGATCGCCTCGGCGGTGATCCGATCGCCTGGCGTGAGGATCGCCATCCGCTCCACGACGTTCCTCAACTCGCGGACGTTGCCCGGCCAGGCATAACGCTCGAGCGCCGCGACGGCGTCGGGATCGATCGTCCGCGGCCGGAAGTTGTTCCGCGCGCAGAACTCGGACAGGAAGTACGGCACGAGCTCGGCGATGTCCTGCATGCGCTCGCGCAACGCCGGCACGCGAATCGGCACGACGCTGAGGCGGTAGTACAAGTCTTCCCGGAATCGGCCGTCCGAGATGAGGTCGCTGAGCCGCCGGTTGGTCGCCGAGACGACCCGCGTGACCACCCGGATCGTCTGCTCGCCACCCACACGCTGCAGCTCACCGTCCTGCAGGATGCGGAGCAGCTTCGCCTGCGACGCTTCGTGCAGGTCGCCGATCTCGTCGAGAAAGATCGTCCCGCCGTCGGCGAGCTCGAACTTCCCGCGCCGCAGCGCCGCCGCGCCTGAGAAGGCACCCTTCTCATGGCCGAAGAGCTCGCTCTCGATGAGCTCGGTTGGAATCGCCGCGCAATTCACCTTCACGAACGGACCGGCAGCAAATGGGCTTTCGCGATGGATGTGGGCGGCCAGCAGCTCCTTGCCGGTTCCGGACTCACCCGTCAACAGCACGCTGACGTCGGATCGCGCCACCTGGGTCGCCTGCTGCACGGCCTGCTGGAACGCGGGCGACGATCCCATCATCCGCGGCGCGTCGCCGACCAGCTCCCGGAAGCGTTGATTCTCGCGCTGCAGGTCCGACCACTCGAGCGCGTTCTTGACCACCAGCAGCACGCGGTCGCGCGCCAGCGGCTTCTCGAGGAACTCGAAGGCGCCCATCTTCGTCGCCTGAACCGCGTCGCCAACCGTGCCGTGACCGGAGATCATCACGACCGCGGCGCGCTCATCCCACTGCCGCACCGATCGGAGCAAGTCGATGCCGTTGCCATCGGGCAACCGCACGTCGAGCAAGTAGACGTCGGCCGCGGTACGGCTTCGTTCCGCGGCGAACGCCCGCACCGAGTCGAACACGCTCACGCGATAGCTCTCCCCCTCCAGGATCAAACGGAGCGACCTGCCGATGTTCGCCTCGTCGTCGACGATGACGATGTGCCGTTTACGGGTCATGAGGGCATCCGTGTCATCCGTGTTGTCTGTGGCTCATGACGGCAGCGTCACTCTGAAGGCAGCGCCGGCGAGCGCACCGGGGATCACCGTCACATCGCCTCCGGAGCGGAGCGCGTTCTTCTTGGCGATCGAGAGCCCGAGCCCCATGCCGTGCTTCTTGAAAGTAATCGTCGGCTCGAAGAGCGTGGCCGAGGCCTCGTCGCTCAAGCCTGGTCCGGAGTCATGCACCTCGATCGTCACCTGTTCTCCCTCTCCCCGCGTCTGCACCACGACGGCGCCGTCCGGCCCGGCCGCCTCCGCTGCATTCTGCAGCAGGTTGGTCAGAATCCCGTTCACGAGATCAGGAGCCGCGTGCACGCGGGGACGACCGTCATCGAGCCGAAGGTGATACGTCACCCCGGGATTCGCCGGCCGCAGCAGCGCCAGCCGCTCGGTCACGACCGCGTTGATATCGAGATCCTCGGGATGCACGTCCGGCTCGCTGGCGAAGTCAGAGAAGGCCCGCACGCGCCGCTCCAGCGATTCGATTTCGCTGACGACGATCTGGACGGCCTGGTCCATGAACGCGCGGGCTTCGAGGTCCTTGGAGGCCGGCTGGCGCGCCTGCATCTCCTCGACGATCAGCCGGATCGGCGTCAGCGAGTTCTTCAGCTCGTGCGCCGTCTTCCGCGCCAGCGACTGCCAGGTCGCCATGCGCGTCAGGTGGACGAGCCGCTCGCGGCTGTCCCCGAGTTCGTCCGCCATGTGATTGAAAGCGGCAACGGCACGGCCCACCTCGTCGCGCGGCGGGGCGCCAGGTTTGCCGCCCGTCTCCAGCCGGCGCGACCAGTCGCCGCCGGCGAAATCCGTCAGCGCCGCGGTGAGTTGCTGCATCGGGCGGCTCACACGGTGAGCGATGAACATGAGCGGCAGCAGCGACACCAGCCACGCCGTAGCGAGCAGCAGGAGCAACGTCAGCGTGAATCCACGCCGCAGGTCGCGCGTATCGATCTCGTTCACCAGCGCGCGCGTTTGTCGCAACTGGGTGGACAGCTGCTCCATGCTGACGCCGCCCAAGTCACGGCTGTAGATCTCGACGCCGCGCCCGTCGCCGGGACCATCCACTCGCCGCATGTAGTCCACCCGCTCGCCATTGGGGCCCGACACGCCAAACCGCTCAGGCTCGCCGCTGTCCCAGAACGCGCGCACCGGCACCGGCCACGCCTCGGCGGCCGTCGTCGCGTATACAGTCGGTCGCGTCCGGCCGGCACGCGCGTCCTCCTTCAGCGCGTCGCGTTCCCGCTGATAGAACTGCTTCGCGGTGGTCTCGAGCGTGCGCGAGAGCCGATCGACCTCGCCGGTCGTCGAATACCGGAGACTGCGATCGAGGAGCGAGGTCGTGATCCAGACGGTGGCGCAGAGCGGCAGCAGGGTTGACGCGAGGAAAGCCGCGATCAGGCGATTGCGTAAGCGGTTCATCGCGGCGTGGGCGAGCCGCGCGACCGCAGCCGGAAGGGCCCGGCCTCGAAAGCAGACGACGGGGATTCGGTCTTGCGCCGCCGGCTCAGCATGTCGATGAGCGCCTGCAAGGTGTAGCCCGAGTCGTCCGAGCCCGACGGGTTGTCGCCGTCGAGGACCCGCGATTCGAGCCGGATCCAGAGTGGCAGGTCGCGGCCCAACGCGCCGAGCGCGCTGACGGGGATCGCCAGCTGTTCGACGCACCACGCCTCAGCCGCGGCCATGCTCAGGTGCGACGCCGATTGGGACCGCGTGTCCACCGTCGTCACGGCGAATCGCTCCTCCCAGAGATCGTAACTCAACGCGAAGCTGCGTCGCGCGGTCGCCGCGGGCGACTTCCCCGGTCCGGCGAGCGCGATCGCGGCAAGCTCGACGCGCACCGACCGGCCATCCTTCAGGCGCGCAAGCGGATTGCCCTGCAAGAAGCTGAAGCCGGATGCCCGGATCTTCAACATCTCGCCGACGATGTCGACGGTCACCGTCTGTGCCGACGGCCGGAGGTCAGGCGCCACGAGCAGGGCGAGCAGGACGATGGCGGCTCGCCGAGCTGGTACTACCACCGGATCCCCAACCCCTTCATCCGCAGGCCAAGCGTGACGACGGCGGTCAGGTTGTCGGTGTTCAACGGAAAGCCCACGACCAGGAACGCCGGCCCCGCGTGGAGACCGAACCCGGTCGAGACCCGGACCTTCCGCTCGGTGCCCGCGTCCCAGACCGATCCGACGTCGAGAAAGAGCGCGACTCCGGTATAGCGGTACTCGATTGACGTGTGGAACATGCGGTCGGCGCCCGCCGGCGCGATGTCGTACTTGTCCCAGCCCCGGAGGGTCGTCGAGTCACCGAGCGTGAAGCGTTCGAAGAGCGGCGCCGTCCCCGTGATCTTGCCGGCCATCCCGGTCGCCTGCACGTGGTGGCGTCCGTAGTCGTATCGATACGCGCCCTGGCCGAGATACCTCCTGTAGTCGAGATCGCTTTCGAGGTTATGGGTGCCGGCGCGCACGCCGAAACTGGCCGCGAGGTGGTGCGTATCGAAGTCGTTCTTCCATCGGCGGTCGAAGGCGACCGAGGCAACCGCCGCGTTCGCCATCTGCGAGCCGGTCGCAGGGACGAGCGGCTCCAGTTCCGAGATGCTCACGCCCGCCCCGACGCTGAGGTCCGGGCTCAGGGCAAACTTCAGCTGGGGGGTGATCGTCGATCGCGTCTCGTACGGACCCGGAATCCCGGGCTGCAGCGCGAGGGCGTCCAGCGTGGCGCTCCGCCAATCCTGCTCGAACCACGACCACTCGAGGCTGGCACCGAGCCGGCGGGTGCCCAACTTCCGCGTTTCGAAGCGCAGCCCCCAGCCGGAGTACTCCTCGACCAGATCGTCCGAGTCGTCAATGGCCACGATGGGGGTAAAACGGAAGTTGCCATCGCCGATGCCGAGGTCCAGGTAGCTGCCCCAGCCCTGCTCGGAGTGAAAAAGGGCGTTCGATCGGAGGGGCTCGAAGCGCAGCCACTGCGGCAGCTCCGTCTTCCGGGCTTCGAACACGAGCCGGATGCGGCCAGGCTCGTTCCCCCGCTGGATGCGTCGGGCAATCGCGGCAGCTACGACGCCGGCGAGCGCGGTACCGGACGTCTCACGCTGCTAGCCGCCGCCCGGATCGCGACCCGGCGCGGGATCGCGGTCGCGATCGACGGCGTCGTAGCCGGGGTCGGCGTGGCCCTCGAGCGCCTCGCTATCGATGCCCGTGTCGAGCACCGCCACCGGCGGCTGACCACTCAGCCCGGCGCGCTCGAGCTCCGGCTTGCCTGAGACCGGAACCGGTCGCCGCTCGCCGGATACGCGCGGCGGACGGTCCGGACCCGCACGCCCGGCGAGTTCAGCCGCGCGAGGTCACGCGTGCGGACGGTGGCCGAGAACCCGTTCCAGACGCGGTAGTAGCCGACGACATCGCGCAACACGACGCCGCGCGCCTCAAGCGCCGAGCGCAGCGTGGCGGCTTCCTTCTTGAGCGAGCGGAGGTACCGGCGCTGCTCCTCGGCACCCATCGCGCGAGCGTCGTCAGCGCGCCGAGCGCGGGCCGTCGGAGCTGCACCAGCACGCGCTGCTCGGGCCCGGGCGGCTGCAGCGGCGAACGGCCGTCGTACGGGACGGGGTCGGCGAGCGACGCGGCCGGCGCGTCAACGCGGGGAGCGGCCCGCGCCGCCCGAGAGCAGGGTGACGACGAGCACGACGACGGCGAGCGTCGCGCCGCCGCGAGCCCGCGCCGGGTCAGCGCCGCGCGGCGCGTCGCGTACGCGTCGAGCGCCAGGTAGTCCGGGAATGGCGACGGCTCCACGAAGCGCGCCGCGGAGGCGATCATCGCCGCGTTGTCCGTGCACAGCGCGTGCGGCGGACGTGCACATCCACGCCGAGCGCCGCGCGCGCTCGCGCAGCAGGCGGTTCGCCGCGACGCCGCCGCCGATCGCCAGCCGCGGCGCGAGTTCCAGCGCGCGTTCGGTGCGCGCCGATCAGCGCCTCGACGATCGCGTGCTCGTAGCTGGCCGCGAGGTCGGCCTTCGCCGCTCGGTCTCCTCCGGCCCGAGGTCGCGGACCTTGTACAGCAGCGCGGTCTTCAGGCCCGCGAAGCTGAAGTCGAGGCCCTCCACCCGGGCGCCGGTCGGGAAGTCGAACGCGGCCGGGTCGCCTTCAGTGGCCAGCTTCGACAGCGCCGGCCCGCCCGGGAAGCCGAGCCCGAGCAGCCGCGCGCCCTTGTCGAACGCCTCGCCGGCGGCGTCGTCGAGCGTCTGGCCGAGCGTCTCGTAGCCGTCGTGGTCGCTCACCCGCGCCAGCAGCGTGTGGCCGCCGCTCGCGAGCAGGCAGATGAACGGCGGCTCGAAGCCGTCCTCGAGGAAGTTCGCGGCGACGTGGCCCTGGAGGTGGTCGACCGCGCCAGCGGCAGCCGGCGGGCGGCGGCGAGCCCCTTCGCGGTCGCGACCCACCAGCAGCGCGCCGACGAGCCCGGGGCCCTGCGTGACCGCGATCAGCTCCGCGTCGTCGAGCGTCGCGCCGGCCGTGCCAGCGCTGCGTCCACGACCTCATTGACGCTCTCGAGATGGTGGCGCGACGCCCATTCCGGCACGACGCCGCCGAAGCGCTCGTGGACGAGCTGGGAGGAGACGACGTTCGAGCGGATCTCGCCGTCGCGCGTGACGACGGCGGCGCACGTGTCGTCGCAGGAGGTCTCGATGGCCAGGATCATGTGCCGGGGACGTCGTCCAGGGTGCCCCGCAGCGTTGCGGGGGTCCGCCACATAACGATCGCGTCCTCGCCATTGTCTTGGTAATACCGGCGGCGGACGCCGGCGGAGCGGAAGCCGAAGCCCTCGTAGAGCGTGATCGCGCCGGCGTTGGAGCGGCGCACCTCGAGCGTCAGCTGGGCGTCGGGCTCGACGCGGTCGAGCAGCCGCTCGATCAGCGCGGTGGCGATCCCGCGCCGGCGCAGCGTCGGGTCGACGGCGACGTTCATCACGTGCCAGACCGTGTCGTAGCGCGAGCAGATCAGGTAGCCGCCGCTCGAGCTCCGTCCCGGTCCGACCTCGGCCGCCAGGCAGATCCCGCTCGGCTTGGAGAGCTCGAGCACGAACATCGCCAGCGACCACGGGCTCGTGAACGCGCGCCGCTCGATCGCGACGACCTGGGGCAGGTCGGCGTACGTGAGTCGGCGGACCTCGATGGCGGCGGCGGGCGGGGCTGTCAACTCGGGGGGCTGGCGGCACGGCGTCCGGCTCGCGGCGGTAGTCCGGGAGCAGGGCGTCGCGGTCGACGGGTTCCCTTGCCCGTCCGAGCCGGCACACCATCAGGGCGCTGACGCGATGGGCGCGGGAACCGTCGGCCGGCACCGCCACTCCGGCCCGTTCGAGCTCCTCTCGAAAGCGTACCGCCCCGTCCCCCACGCCCAACATCGCTTCCCGCCCCCACTCGCGCCGCGCGGCGACAGGCGCCCGGCCAGGTCGGCGGGGCTGATCGCGACCGGCTCCATCGATGCAGCGGCGGTGGCGGTAGAGCGCGGCGAAGACCTCGCCACGGCGCGCGTCGATCACCGCAGCACCGGCCGACGTCCGGTGCCGGGCAGTCGAGCTCGTCGGGCTCGCGAGCTCGACGCCGCGCGCGAGCGCCTCGAGGCTGGAGACGCCGACCACGCGGCAGGTCGTGGCCCTGCGCGAGCGCGCGCGCGGTGGCGACGCCGAGCCGCAGGCCCGTGAACCCGCCCGGGCCGGTGCCGACGCAGATCCGCGCCGACGTCGTCCCAGCCGACTCCGGCGTCGGCCAGCGCCTGCTCGAGCAGCGGCTGCAGCGCCTCGGCGTGGCGCGGGCGGTCGTGGCTGCGGATCGTCGCGGCGCTCGAACTCGCGCCCGCCCGGCAGCCGACGCACGGCGACCGAGGTCGCGCGCGTCGAGGTGTCGAGCCGACGACGCACTCACGTCGACCTCGATCCGGCGCGTGTCGCCGCCCGCGTGCGCGAGCCGGACGCGGTGCTTGACGCGCTCCGGCGGGCCACGCGTCCTCGGCGTGCTCGGGCCACTCGACGAAGACGATCGCGTCGTCGCCGAAGAACGGGTCGAGCAGGCCGGGATCCTCGCCGCGCCATCCCCGCGAGCCGGTACAGGTCGAGATGCGCGAGCGGGCCGTCGCGGCCGTCGTGCAGATGGCCGACGACGAACGTCGGCGACGTGATCGGGCCCTCGACGCCCAGGCTGCGCAGCGCGCCGCGCACGAACGTCGTCTTGCCCGCGCCGAGCTCGCCCGAGACGAGCACGACGTCGCCGGGCGCGAGGCGCTCCGCGAGGCGCGCTCCGGCGCGCTCGGTCGCCTCGGGTCCGCCCGTCAGCTCAGTCGGCTCAGGCGCGCGCGGAGCGCGAGGCCGGCGCCGAGCAGCAGCGCTCCGGCGAGCGCGAGCGGCCAGCCGTCGATGCCGGTGTAGGGCAGCGTCGGTCCCGGGCTCCGGCGTGGCGGCGGCTGCGCGCGGCGCCGGCGGTGGCCGTCGCGGCTGGGCCGGGCGGCGGCGGGCGTGGCCGTCGCGGCGGGCGCGCGGTCGGCGCCGGCGTCGGCCTGCCTCCTGCTGCTCGTCCCCGAACGGGTCCTGAGTACTGGTCGTCGCCCGCGCCCTGGGCGAAGGCGGCGGCGGGGGCGAGGGCGAGCGCCGCGGCGGCGGCTCGCGGCGAGCGCGGAGACGCGGAACGAGCGGCATGAGCGGGCCAGTGTAGACCGGCGCATCGGCTACGGTCATCCGCGCGATGGCCCACATCCTGCTGCTCACCGACCGCGACTGGACGCATCCGCAGGGCGGCGGGACCGGCGCGAACCTGTTCGGGCAGGTCGCCTACTGGCTGGAGTGGGGCCATCGCGTGACGGTCGTCGCGGGCACGTACGAGGGCGCCGAGCGCGGTCGAGCGGCCGGCGCCGGGGCTCGAGCTGCACCACATGGGCTCGCGGATCACGGTCTTCCCGCGCGCGGCGTGGGCGGTGCGGCGCGGGCTGGCGCGCGACGCCGACGTCGTGCTCGAGGTCGTCAACGGGATCGCGTTCCTGACGCCGCTGTGGCTGCGCAAGCCGCGGGTGACGCTCGTGCACCACATCCACCGCGACCACTACGTGACCGAGCTCGGGCGCGTGGGCGCGGTCGCGGCGCTGGTCGCTGAGACGCTGCCGTTGAAGCTGCTGTACGGCGGCGCGCCGTTCCTGACGATCTCGGAGTCGGCGAAGGCCGACATCGTGGAGCTCGGGCGTGCCCGAGGAGGACGTGCACGTCGGCTACCTGGGCGTCGTGCCGTTCGACGGCCGCTGCCGGCGCGCTCGCGAGACGCCGCGGCTGCTGTACCTCGGGCGGCTGAAGCGCTACAAGCGGATCGAGCTGCTGCTCGACGTGGTCGAGGCGATCCCCGACGCGGTGCTGGACATCGCCGGCGAGGGCGATCACCGGCCGGCGCTGGAGGCCGAGATCGCGCGCCGGGGGCTGGCGACCGCGTCGTGCTGCACGGGCACGTGTCCGAGGCGGAGAAGGCGGCGCTGTACGCGCAGGCGTGGGTGAACCTCACCGCGTCCTCGGCCGAGGGCTGGTGCCTGACCGTGATGGAGGCCGCGACGTGCGGGACGCCGAGCGCGGCGCTGCGGGTCGGCGGGCTGCCGGAGTCGATCGTCGACGGCAAGACCGGGCTGCTGGCCGACGACGGGCCGGGGCTGACGGCCGCCGTGCAGCGGCTGGTGGCCGACGCCGCGCTGCGGACGTCGATGGGCGCGGCCGCGCGGGCGCGGGCGGCGACGTTCACGTGGGAGCGCACGGCGCGCGAGTCACTCGACCTGCTGGAGACGACCGCGGCGCGGAGCGCGTCTCGCTGCGCAGCGACCTGGCGCGCTCGGAGACGCTGAAGGCGGTCGGCATGGCCGCCGCGACGATGGCCAACAACGCGCTCGCGGTGATCTTCACCGTGCTGTTCGCGCGGCTGCTGGGCGCCGAGGACTACGGCTCGCTGGCCGCGCTGGTCTCGACGTTCGTGATCCTGATCGTCCCGGGATCGGCCGTGCAGGTCGCGGTCGCGCGCGAGGTCGCGCTCGGGCGGCTCGGATCGGGCGGCCGCAGCTGGCGGCCACGCTGGCGATCTGGCGACAGGCGGTTGCTGCTCGCGGGCGCGGCGGTCACCGCGGCCGCCGTGCTGCTGCGCGAGCCGATCGCCGACCTGATCTCGGTGCCGGAGGAATGGGCCGCGGCGGCGACCGCGCCGACCGCGGTGCTGTGGCTGCTGCTGTCGGTGGAGCGCGGCGCGCTGCAGGGCGTGCACGCCTACAAGCCGGTGGCGTGGTCGATGGTCTTGGAGTCGTTCGGGCGGCTGGTCTTCGGCGCGGTCGCTGCGTCGGCGTCGGGATGGGCGTGACGGGCGCGTTCCTGGGCACGCCGCTGTCGCTGCTGGCCAACGCGCTGGGGCTGTGGTGGATCGGCCGCGCAGCGCTTCGGGCGCGCCGGGCGCGGGCGCGCGCGCGCGGCGGCTGTGGGACCTGGTCGGCGGCGCCTGGACCGCGGTCGCTCGGCCCTGTTCCTGATCGCCGTGCTCCAGAACGTCGACGTGATCATGGTCAAGCGCCAGATCGGCGGGACGAGGCCGCGGGCGCGTACGCGGCCGCCGCGGTGGCCGCCAAGGCGGTCGTGTGGGTGGCGATCGGGATCGGGCTGCATCTGCTGCCCGAGGCGACCCGCGCCGCGCGCCACGGGCGAGAACGCGCGGCCGTTCCTGGCCCGCGCGCTGCTGGTGGTGGCGGCGATCGCGCTGCCGATGTTGCTCGTCTACGCGATCGCGCCGGAGACCGTGCTGCGGCTCGCGTTCGGCGAGGACACGGTGGTCGCGGCCGATGCGCTGTTCGTGCTGGGGCTGGCGATGACGCTGCTGGCGGTCTGTTACCTCGCGGTCCAGTACCTGCTCGCGCTCGGGCGGCTCGGGTTCCTCCCGGCGCTGGCCGTGGTCGCGGGCGCGGAGATCGTCCTGCTCGGGCGGGCTGGGGATCGAGTCGCTGCTGACGTTCGTCGATGATCGTGCTCGGCCGTGCAGGCGACCGCGGCGCTGTCCGTGCTCGCGATCGGGTTGCTGGCGCCGGTCCGGCGGCCCGCGACCGCGCCATGAGCGAGATCGAGGGCTGGCTGACCGAGGCGCAGGCGCGGCGGCTGCGCGGCGTGCGCTGCGCGGGCCTCGGGCACGGTCGTCGAGATCGGGTCGTTCCGCGGGCGCTCGACGGTCGTGCTGGCGCGCGCCGCGGGGTCCGTCGTCGCGATCGATCCGCACGCGCGGCGGCGATCGCGGGCCGCAGGAGATCACGCCCGACGCGGCCTCGGCGGCGACGCGGATCACGTGGCGTTTCTCGCCAACCTCGAGGCGGCCGGCGTCGCGGAGCGCGTCCGCCACGTGCGCAAACCGTCGTCGGAGGCGCACGCGCGACGTCTCCGGCCAGATCGCGGTGCTGTTCGTCGACGGCGCGCATCGCTTCGGGCCGGCGCGCGGCGACATCGCGCGACTGGGGCGCGCGGGTCGCGCCCGGCGGGACGATGCTCGTCCACGACGCGTTCTCCTCGATCGGCGTGACCGCGGCGCTGTTCACCGTCTGCGCGGGCTCGCGCGACGTGGCGATATCCGGGCGCACGGGCAGCCTGGCCGAGTACGAGCGCCGCGAGTCGCCGGGCAGCTACCCGGAACGAGCCCGTGATATTGCTTCGGCACCTCGTGGAGGTGCCGTGGTTCGCGCGCAACGTGGCGATCAAGGTGCTCGTGCTGGCCGGGCGGCGGCGGTGGGCGGAGCGGCTAGGGCTCGACCCGGCCGCGCCATGGCCCTACTGAGCGCGAGGATCATCAGCGTGATCCCGGCGACCGCCACCCAGTGGACGGCGATCCGGTCGATCGCGTACTCGGGGTTGTAGCCGCCGCGGTCCTCGGGGCGGATGATCAGCGTGAGCACGGGGACCGCGATCGCGAGGATCGGCCGCCCGCCAGCGCGAGCTGCCGCGCGTCGATCCCGCGCCACAAGACGACGAAGACGCCCAGCGTAGAAGAGCGGCGTGGCGCGGGCGGCGAAGATGAACCCGAGCGCGAGCGCCGCCGGGACGGCGATCAGCGCCGCGCGCCGGGCCGGCATCCGCGCATGGCGTCCGCCCCGCGGACGCCGCGGTCCCGTCCGCGCGCGGCGGCGCTCGGATCGGAGCAGCGCGAGCAGCAGCACGCCGACGACCGCGGAAACGGCGTAGCCGGCGGTCACGAGCCGGTTCGGCGCGAACGCGATCGTCACGTTCCGGCACGTCGCGGGACGCGCCAGGCCGTGCCGAAGCCCGCGCCGACCTCCGGCTCGCCGAGGTCCTCGCCGTCGCAGCTTGCTCGTCGGCCGCGGTTGTAGCTCTCGGCGAGCACGAGCCGCGCCGGCCCCTGCAGGTCGAGCCGGATGCCGGTGCGGCCGCCGCTGCGGTCCGCGGTCCCGGCGTCGACACGCGGCCCGGGGTCGCGCGGCGCGGGCGCGTCGCCCGAGCGCAGGCGGACGAGGTACGGCACGACCACGCCGGCCGGGAACTCGAGCCGGGTCTCTCCGGCGGGGAGTTCGACCGGCTCGAACCCGACGGCGCGCAACGGACGGCCCGCGTCGAGTTCCTCGATCGTCCCCTCAGCCGCCACCGCGGACGTGCTCGCCGATGTGCCCGGCCGCGAAGCAGTCGTCGCGGGAGCGGCCGCTGCGCGGGACGTGACGGTCGGGGCCGCCGTGGACCTCGGCGATCCCGACGGCGCGCCGCTGACGCGTCGTCCCCGGCGTGCCGGGCGGGAACGCAGCGCGCAGGATCGTCAGCCGGAACTCGCGTCCGCGGACCGGCTGGGGAGCCGCGACGGTGCCGTCGGGCGCGACGCGACGGGCGGCGAGTCATTCAGCCGGACTTGGGTCGGCCGCCGCACGCCCGGAACCGGGTCCAGCTTCAGCGTCGACACCGTCTCGTCCCGCTCGGTGGTCCAACTCAGCCACGCCTGGCGACCGTCGAGCCATGCGCCGACCCACGGTTGCTCGGTGCCGTCGAACGCGCTCGACGCGCGGAACGCGGGCCGGCCCTCGAAGACCGCGGACGGATGTGAACGAGACCGGCGACGCCGGTGAGCAGGTCGGCGGGCGGCGGCGGTGACCCAGCCGTCCAGCGTCCACGTGCGCGCCGCGGGCGGATTGAACACGCGGGTGATGCCGGTCTCGCCATCGAGCCGGTCGCGCACCAGCGCGGCGCCGGACGAGCCGCGCTCGTGGGTGCGGCGGAACGGGTCGTCGCCGGTCGTGCGCTGGAACAGATAGTCAGCGCGCCGCGAGCGGGCGAAAGCGCGCGCTCGGCCAGGACGGCGGACGCAGCGCCTCGCGCGCCTCGACGCCGGGAGACTGAGCTCGCGAATGCCGCCCGCGCCCGCCGTCGGGCCCTCGGGCTTGCGTACGTCGGCGATCCGGATCCGAAGCGTGCGCACGGCTCGGAGATCCGGCTCGAGCGTGTTCCAGCCCGGTTTGACGTCGAACCGGCGGCCCTGGACCTCGACCGCGGTGACCGTGGCGCGCCGGTCGTTGTACGGCAGGAGCCTGAACGTCCGGATGTCGCGCGGCTCGGTGAACGTGATCTCGAGCGTGTGCCGGTCCTGCGTCAGCGCCCGATCGGCCTGCCAGTGCGTTGCCGTGTCGCCGTCGACGGCCGCGAACGGCCGCCGCTCCGGGAACTGCGGGAAGCCGGGCGAAGACGGCGCCGTGATCGCCTCGATCCCGTCATAGACGGCGACCGTCTGCCCGTCGCTGCCGCGGTCGGGGAACGGGTTCAGCACCGCCGCGTCGATCGACGGTTCCTCGCTCGCGGCGAGCACGGGGCCGGCGTTCTGCGCCATCCGCGAGGGGACGAGCACCCGCCGCCGGTTCGAGTCCGTGATCACGATCTCCGGCGCCCGCGCGATCTCCGCGGCAGTGAGGTCGCCCGCGTAGGCGAGGGCGGAGAGATCCCCGCCCGTGCGCGGCCAGCGCGGCAACCCCTTCGGCGGACCCGTCGACGACCACCTGCGGCTCCGCCGGCTCCACCCGCACCAGTCCGGGCGCGTCGGGGCGGTCCCACGCTCGGACCTCCGGCAGCGCGCGCCGCGGCGGGTCGAGCGTCCCCGCCGCGCGCGGGCGCTCCC
>CAWKBU010000015.1:0-108372 GCA_963847975.1 uncultured Acidobacteriota bacterium
TGCCGGCTGCGCTGGGCCTCACGCTGTTTGCAATGCGGTTCGCTCCGCAGGCCTGCGACGGCGCAGCGGACCTACGGGTCCTATCGCGCGGAGATCCTCGCGGCGCTGGCGAACGGCGCCACGCTCGTGGCGGTTGCGATCTACATCGGGGTCGAGGCGTTCGCGGGTTCCCGAGCCGCGCGAGGTGCAGGGCGGCGCATGATGGTCGGGTCGGCGGGCGGCCTCATCGTCAACGTCGCCGGGCTGCTCATCCTGCGAGGCGGCCACGACGAGAGCTTGAACATTCGCGGCGCCTGGCTGCACGTCTTCACGGACGTGCTCGGCAGCGTGCAGGCGATCATCGCAGGTGCGCTGATTTGGGCGTTCGGCTGGAACTGGGTCGATCCCGTTGCATCTCTGCTCATCTGGCTTACTAGTGATCTACTCGTCGTGGCACCTCCTGAGGAAGCGACCGCTGTGCTGATGGAGGGGGCGCCCGGAAATATCGACGTGGACGAGGTGCGCGCCGCGCTGCTGGGAGCGCCACACGTCCTCGAATGTCCACGAGCTGTCATGTCCTGGACCATCATGAGTGGATTTGTCGCGCTATCGGCCCATGTCATCTGTCCGGGCGACCACTGCGCACGATGTGTTGCTGCGCGGCTCCGCGATGGATGCTGGGCGCAGCGGTTCAGCATCCGCCACACGACGATCCAGATCGACCGCGATTTATCGTGCGAGGAGCGGGCCATCCGCCGTTCAGCACATGAACTGACGGATTGCGCTGCGCTACTTATGCCGATGCTGAAACCAACCTGCTGAACGCCGATGCCAGGCAAGCCAGAGGGCCTGGAGATGCCGAAACGTCAGCGGATGAACGTCTTGTGAGGGTCGAAAAGAAGGCTGGGAAGCCACATTCGTGCGAGGCATTACTGGTCGTGGCGCCTTACGCTGAGCGTGGCGTCATTCGTCGCGTTTCTAACTCCTGGTTCTGGACCGCCTCGCCAGTGCACCGACGCCCCATTCGTAAGGTAGCCGGACCGGCTTCCAGAACGCGGTCCACGACGTCATCGCCGAGTTCGCCCGCCCGAAAATGGTCTCCCGCCTGCGCGTCCGACACCCACCCCCTCCGCGGATCACCCCACCGGGGGGGCCGTCTCGGAGCCCGGCGGCGTCGCCACGTCGACGGCCCCGCTGCTGCGGAATGAGAAGGGACCGTCGGCGCCCACCGGGCTGCCGCCACGTTCAGGTTGGATACCCGCGGGACGGGTGGGGATGTGGGGTGGGGGCCTATCTGCTCTATCGTCGTGCGTCGTCTCACGGTGCAGGGGGCCTCGCCGTGCCTGGGTCGGCCACTTTGATGATGTTGCCACTTCGCTGCAGGGCGACGACGCGGTGCATCAGGCGCGCGTGGTCAGCGGCTCCAGAGTGGCCGCCGCCCAGCCCACCGGGCGCGCGCGGCCGATCGGGAACATTCCGGTTAAGCCACGTTGGTCGATGCGCGAACACGCGTCCCGTCAGGCCGATTTCTTGAGCGGGCCGTATCTTTGTAGTTGAGCTTGACGGGATCGTAGCTCAGGCCCCAGCAGAGCGGCACTCGCCGGCTGACGGCGCGTCCGTCGGCGGATAGAGACGCGTTGCGCGACGGCCGCAGAAAAACATGTCAAAAAAAGGCGACCAAGTCGCCAAAGGCGGTTGGCACGAAGTTCCCAAAGCACGTGGCGCGGCCGACCGTCGACGGTCCAGAGGAGTCGCCCCTGCGCGCCGGGATGCAACTTCCAAGGCGCGGCGCGCACCAACGCGTCGTACGCGCACTCAGCGGCCTGAACACAGCCCAGCACTCCGTGACGCGAGCGCGTCTCGGCCCCCAGCGTCCATCGACATGACCATGCGGCCACCTGGCCGGGTACAACCGACCGTTGCATGACCTACAATCGTCCCTCACCGAAATCAACGCGGATAAGGAATAAAGGATCAAGCGATGGCAGCTCTGAACCGCCGGAAGCCGCGAGCAGCGGAGGACCCCGAACGGGTGTTCGGACAGTCGCGCTACGCCAGTACGGCACCTGCTCGGCGACGCCGCCGACAGGCTGATCCCGGTGTTGGCGGTCGCGGCGATGAAATACCCGCGAGCTTGAGCACGAAACGCACGCGGTCGGCATGAAGCGGAGAACTACGGCCCGATCGCACGTGGCCGTGGCGAAGCGTCTCAGCGCCAACTGGACAGGCTACGACGGGAACTGGATGCGGCGGCCAACATGTGGTGCGATGCGTCCCACCGTGGATACGTGACGGTGGCCGCCGCCGCGGGAAGCATCGGCCGATGGCCGCGAAAGTGAGCACGCGCCAGACGTTCGACGGCTCCGGAAGACCGCCGCCGATCGGCGGAGCACGTTCACGATTGGCGCGAACGCGCCCGAAGACGACGCCAAACTGAGACGCGGCCGCAAGGTCGGCGGTCGACCGAGGCTGGCGGAATGGATAGCCGAACGGCTCGACCGCGCTGGCATCCGCATTACCAGGGGCAGAGACGGAGTGCTCGCCAAGACCCTCAGCGATGGTCTACGGGCCGCGGGAATCGACCCGCCAGAAGATCCTTACCGAGACGTCCGCGCGGCCGTCAGGACCACGTCCCGCCGCCGCGAACACTAAAACGTCGATCTTCTCTTTCGGATAGTGCACCCTGCGGCCCGCCGCGCGCGGCGACACTTGCCTCGTGGCACGCAGTGGCACTCGAAGACATCCAGCATCAGTAGAGGGCAGCTCGCGGCCGCGGCCGCGACGTGACGGAGCCGCCGCGGCAGAGGACGTCGCGATGAGCGTCGCATTCATGCGTCAGGAAAGGCGACGCGGGACTGGCCCTCCGCATGTGCGGTTCGGCCGATCGTGCGTTACCGGCTCGGCGACCTGGACCTCTGGGTCGCCGGTCACGTTCAGCGCCCCCGTGTCGCCGGAACGTGCTTCGTCGTGCCCGCTGCACCACAGATAAAAGAGACGGAGCGCTAATGGGCCGGCCAGGACTGACGACCACCGCAAGTTCCGACGGTTAGAGCCCGTGCATGGGATCGGCGATGATGGCCCGCGAGGCGCTGGAACTCATGTGGGACGCCGCTACGAGTGCGGCGACGACTCACGCTCGGCACAGCCGCCGACATCGAACAGCTCGTGAGATGGACCGGCGAACCAGGCGCGTGACGAGGCGTCGCCGACGCGGTGCCCCCGAAGGCGCCGGGTTCATCGAGCCGGTCGACGTCCCTGAAGTCATTGACAGGAGCCGCATTACGCGTCACGACCTTTACCATCACTGCCCGGACTACGTCGCACGGCCGCCGCGCTCGCGAGACGGAGCGGAAGGCGACGCGAAGACCTGCTGACGCTGCGGCAGGACGTTCTTCAAGAACGACCCGCGCGCAGATAGTACTGCTCGGACGCGTGCCGCAAGGGCGACTGGCGGGATCGGCATGAGCCCGGCGTGGACGCCGACGGCGACGAGGAGGAGACGGATCGGACGGAGTGTCCGTCTCGCGAGACGGACCGGAGACGAATACCGCTCCCGCTCCCGCTCCCGCCCCGCACCCGCACCGCCCCCGCTCAGAAGAGAAGAGAGCTCGGCGCCGCTGCGGCGCGCCGAGCCGGTCGAGGACATGCCAGGGCTGAATCAACCTCCGTCGAGATTGCCGACGTGACCTCGAAGAGCAGCTCCGCGAAGACGTCCGATGATTCTCCCATCGTGCTCGACGTTCCCCGTCATCGGCACGAACGGGCGCGAGTGGCACCTGCGAGAAGCGCAAGTCGAGCTATGGCGGTCGCTTGTACCCAAACCTCGACGTGTTGGCGAAGCACGTCAGGCGCTGGCGTGGATCGAGGCGGACACTAAGCGACGAAAGACGGCGCGCGGCATGACGAAGTTCCTCGTCTCGTGGGCGGCGACCTGCGCGGTCGACAGCAGCGCATACAGCGGGGGACGGACACTCATCACGGGCTCGCTGAAGACGGCGGGCAACAAAGCGGCGATCGAGGAGGTGCTGCGGAGGCGTGGCCATGTCGTGGATAAGATGCAAGAGCGCTGACTTCCTGGAGATGCTCCTCGCGCTGGGCGAGGTGTTCAACGAGCCGGTGTCCGACCGTGCGCGCGGAGACGTTTCTGCGGCTGGTCGAGGATTTGCCGTTCGATGCGATCGAGGCCGGCGGCGGCGCACCATGGCCGCACTTCCGCGTTCTTCTCAAGCCGGCGACTTCGCCAGGCCGTGGAAGGGAACAGTTGAAGACCAAGCGGAGCTTGCGTGGCAGCACACGCTGCGCGAGATTCCGGCGGGTCGGCTGGTCGGCACGCCGTCGTGGCCCGACGAGGTAACCGCGCGGGCGGCGCCGGGGCTTTTCGGCGGGAGTTGGCGGACGCTCTGCGAAAACCTGCCGGCGAGGGGGCCGGAGCTGTTGGGGTTCCGGAAGCAGTTCGTGTCGGCGTTCGGGGCGACTGCGCGCCAGGCGATGGCCGCCGCCGCGCTGCCGCCCAGCCGGAGCGAAGCCAAAGCCGCGCTCGCGGACCTCAAGAAGGCGCTCAGGGGGCGTGGCCTTCCATCTGGGGATTCTGTGAGCCGCGGCTGCTGCGTTTGGGATGACGTCGCGCGGTGACTCCTGCGTCGTGATTGCGAAGGCATTTCCGCCGGTCCGTGCATGTTCGGGTGACTCGAAGGGTTCTTCCATGCCCCCGCCGGACCCGACCTGTTCAAGTTTCATACCCCGCCGGGCGGCCGGGGGGGTGCGGGGGGCCTCCTGAGCTGGCCGTTGGCGCGTGGGGAAGGGGTAGGGGATAGAGTACAGTCTAGTTGGCCCAGAGCCGCTCGAGTTCGCGAAGCAGCTCATGGTCGACCTTCCGCAGGTAAAGGGCGGACAGCGGGGCGCGGCGGCAGGCGACACTGGCGACGTGCCCTGCTCGACTGACGCCGAGCAAAGACCTTCTGACCCAGGATCCACGCCGATGGCGAAGGTGAGCGACAACACAGCGGACATAAGAACGGGCGGCGAACGCGGCGCCGGCGACCGAACCTTCGGTCCCGTGCATGGCCGCCCCCCTGCCAAGCGCAACATGTCCTAGGTCGCCGCCAGCTGGCGTTCGTTGCGTTGCCCCGCCGCAGAGAAGGCACGCGATGAAGTCGCGCGTCGACGCCGTGACGGCGCTCGTGTACGGGCATCTCTCGGGAGACCCGGCCCCATCCGACCGTGCCCCGACGCTCTCCCCGCGGCTGCTCGACGTCCACAGTGCGGCCAGCTACCTGTCCGTGACCGCATGGACGATCAGCGATTGGGTCGCCGACGGCCACCTCGTCCCCGTCGACCTTCCGCCCCTGCGCCCGCGCGAAGGCGACCGCCGCAAGCTTCGGCTGCGGCGGCTGCTGTTCGACCGCGCGCGCCTGGACGAGTTCGTAGACCGGCTGAAGGGCGCGGCCGCTGAAGCAGAAGTCGATCACAACCTGATCACATGTGACGGAAATGGACGCCCGTGTTCACGGCGCGAAACAGAGGCGCGGAGGTTGGCTGAACCTCCCCCCACTGGAGCGAAAGACGAGCACCGAGTTCGCACCGCCATAGTGCGAGTCGCACGAAATGTGATACGCCTGGAGCGATCGTGGAGGCGGCGAGCGAGGACATGACGGCCATCGAGCTCGACCCAGCGTCGCACTCCCAGGCCAACGTCACCGTTAAAGCGGCGCGGTACTTCACCGCCGATGACGACGGGTTGAAGCAGGTCTGGAGCGGGCGTGTCTTCCTGAATGCTCCCGGCGGGTTCGTGCCCAAGGAGCTGGATGGCGCTCATCCTCGGAACGGCTCGAGCAGCGATCGAACAGGCGGTCTGGATAGGCGATTCCCTGAAGCCGCTACAGACGCTGCAGAGCTGTGCGATGACCCCGCTCGATTTCCCTATCTGCATCACGTCGAAGCGCATACAGGTTCATCGAGAACCCAGCCAGGCGGACGCACGACACGGAGGATCGACGCGGAGAACGACGTCCCTGCCCACCAGGAACAGCGGTGAGGGCCCAGAAGGAAAAGAGCGACTACGCCCTCCCGCTCAACTACATCGGCTGTCTCGGCTCTCGGGTGGGGGCCTTCGCGCTGTTTTCGGTGGCGCTGGCCGAGTCAAGTGATGAGCGCGGGCCTCGAACGACCTGTATATAGCCAGGCTATACAGAGTCAGGCGGACTACGCTCAAGCCCGTGGCCTTCCGACTCGAACAGCACATGCTCGACGGCAGAAGGCGTACGGACACGGAGAGCGGCAGCCCGGCGAAAGCGGTGAGCAAGGGCTGCCGGCGACATTGGGCGTCCAACAACTGACAAGGAGGAAGACGTGAGGATGGCACTACTACGGCGCAATAACGACACGGAAGGGAGATGAGGATAGCGGACCACGACACGCAGGAAAGAAGAGGACGGACGGGTAGCATCCACCAGCTGCCGACCATCTGGCTCAGTACCGCCAGCACGGGAAGCTGATGCGCGAGTCCAGCGGCAGCTCGAAGGAGCGTGTCGCGCGGCGGATGTTGCGGCTGCGCGAGGGCGACGTCGAGCACGGGATCCCGATCGTCCCGACGCGCGACAGGATCACGTTCGAGGACGCGGCCGAGGACCTGCTGAACGACTACCGGACCAACGGCAAGCGGTCGCTGAAGGTGTGCGAGCGCCGGGTGAAGAAGCACCTCGCCCCGTTCTTCAGGGGCCGGCTGCTCGCGAACATCACGCCGAGCGACATCCGCGCCTACACAGCCAAGCGCCAGGCCGACGTGATCATCGTGAGGAAGGCGCGGGTCGTGGACCACGGCGACGGGCGACGCGAGGAGATCCCGGCGGTCACGAAGCTCGTCTCGAACGCCGAGATCAACCGCGAGCTGACGACCTTGAAGCGGATGTTCAGCCTCGCCGTGCAGGCGGACAAGCTGACGCGGAAGCCGCACATCCCGATGCTGCAGGAGCGCAACACGCGGGTCGGCTTCTTCGAGCCGGAGCAGCTCGACGCGGTCGCTCGCCCACCTGCCCGAGGAGATCCAGCCGGTGATCGAGTTCGCCGCGATCACCGGCTGGCGCATCGCGTCCGAGGTGCTGCCGCTGGAGTGGCGGCAGGTCGACATGACGGCTGGCGAGGTCCGGCTCGACGCGCACACGACGAAGAACGGCGACGGCCGCGTGTTCCCGTTCACCGACGGATCTCCGCGCGCTGCTGAAGGCGCGGGAGGCCGAGCGCGACCGGCTGAAGAAGGCCGGGCACCTTTGCCCGTGCGTCTTCTTCCGCGAGGTCGCGGACGGACGTGGCGGCGACAAGAAGCCGCGGCGAATCCGCAGCTTCACGAAGGCGTGGCAGTCGGCGTGTCGCGCAGCGGGGTGTCCGGGCCGGATTCCGCACGACCTGCGACGCACGGCCGTCCGCAATCTGGTCCGCGCCGGCATTCCCGAACGCGTCGCGATGCAGCTGACCGGGCACAAGACGCCGAGCGTGTTCGAGCGCTACAACATCGTGAGCGGCACGCGATCTCGTCGACGCGGCCGCTCGGCTCGACGCTGCGCGCGCGTGATCACAAAAGCGATCACACTTCAGCGAGCAAGACCCCGCACCGCAAGTCTCGCCCTACAGATTTCCTAGGAAAATTTGGAGGCGCCGCCCGGATTTGAACCGGGGATGGAGGTTTTGCAGACCTCTGCCTTACCACTTGGCGACGGCGCCGATCCGGAAAGACCGACTGAAGATTGTGTTACAGGATGAGCCCGGAGTCTAGGGGCGTCGACAGCGCGACGCGAGCCGAGGAGAACGGACCGTTCCGAGTAGGTTCATCATGGAGGGCAACGGCTCTAGGCAGGATCACCGAGCTACGGTGCGATTGAGCGGCCGGAACGGAGCCGGCGTCGAAGCGCCGGCGGAGTGAAGGCCGCCAGGCGGGGTGCAGGGGACCCCGCCGATCAAGATTGGAGCGGGAAACGGGATTCGAACCCGCGACTTCGACCTTGGCAAGGTCGCACTCTACCACTGAGTTATTCCCGCCCGCTGTGGTACGACAGACCGCCCCTACCGTCCGTCGCGAAGCCCTTAGAGTACCACACGCCCTCCACACCGGCAAGGCGCGCTCCGGAACGACTCACGCGTCGAATGCGTGCTGGATACACCGTGATGACCGCCGACTCCCCCACGCCGTCGATGGCCACGACGTCAAATCGGCACGGCATGGTCGTGAGGTTCGTGCGCGCGAGGTAGTCCCGGGCCATCGACGCGAGCTGCAGCTGCTTCCGTCGCGTCACTGCCTCGGCCGCGGTCCCGAACTCAGCGGTCGCTCGCGCCTTCACCTCGACGAACACGGTCGTGTCGCCGTCACGCGCCACGATGTCGATTTCGCCATGTTTCGTCCGGTAGCGGCGCGCAAGGATTGCGTACCCCCGGCGCTCGAGTTCCTCGACGGCGCGATCTTCCCCGGATTTCCCGAACTGCTGCCGTTCGACGGTCATGGTGCGTACCGCCGGAGCAAGGACGGCGCCGTTCACGATTCACGGCCTGACCCCACCTCCGTCAACGCCTCGTCCAGCACGCCCAGTACGCTGTCGGCCTGCTCGTGCGTGAAGACGAGCGGCGGCGCCAGCCGGACGGCGTTCTTCCCCGCGCCGAGAATCAGCACCCCGCGCCGGAACACGGCCTGTACGAGCGCATTCCGCTCCTCGACGGCGCGCTCCTTCGTTTGCCGATCGCGCACGAGCTCGATCCCGATCATCAGTCCCTTACCACGGACGTCGCCGACGATTGCGTGCTTCTTCTGCAACTCGCGGAGGCCGCTCATCAGATGCTCGCCAACCACGGCCGCATTGGCCACCAGCTGCTCCTTCAGCAACCGGATCGTCGTCGTCGCGGCCGCGCAGGCCACGGGGTTACCGCCAAACGTGCTGGCGTGGGCGCCCGGCGGCCACGACATGACCTCGGCGCGCGCGCACGCCACGCCCAGCGGCAGGCCGGACGCGATGCCCTTGGCGACGGTCACGATGTCGCCCTTGAGGCCGATGTGATCCGACGCGAACATCTTCCCCGTCCGGCCCATGCCGGACTGCACTTCGTCGACGACGAGCAGGATCCCGTGCTTCGTGGTGAGCTCCCGCAGGCCCTGCAGGAAGGCAGGGGGCGCCACGAGGTAGCCGCCCTCGCCCTGGATGGGTTCGATCACGATCGACGACACCTCGTCAGGCGAGACCAGGTGCGTAAAGAGCTGCTCTTCGATAAACGACAGGCACTGAGCTGACGCGGCATCGGGGCTGGCGGCCCGGTACGTATCCGGGTACGGCGCGTGATACACGCCGGGCATGAACGGTCCAAAGCCGCGCCGCTGGATGGCCTTGCTGGCGGTGAGCGACAACGACCCCAGCGAGCGGCCGTGGAACGCGCCCAGAAAGGCGATGATGCCGGGGCGCTTCGTGTGGTACCTGGCGAGCTTGATCGCCGCCTCGGTGGCCTCGGTTCCCGAGTTGGCAAAGAACGTCCGGACGTCGCCCGCGATCGGCACGATCGCCGCGAGCTCCTCTGCGAGCCGCACCTGTGGCTCGTAGTAGAAGTCCGTCCCCGACATGTGGATGAACTTCTGCGCCTGCTCGGTGATCGCCTTGACCACTTCCGGGTGGCTGACGCCGGTCGAGTTGACGGCGATGCCGGCGGCGCAGTCGAGAAAGCGATTGCCGTCGACGTCCTCGACGACCGCGCCCTCGCCACGCGCGATCACGAACGGATAGTCCCTGGTGTAGGAGGGCGAGACGTATTGACGGTCGCGGTCGATGATGGCTTTCGCCTTGGGGCCCGGCAGCGGCGTGTGGATGTCAGGAGCCTTCATCGTCTATTTCTTCTTCCAGCGCGTAACCGAGCCTGTGTCTTCGAGGATGATGCCGCGGCTCTCGAGATCCTTGCGGATACGATCGGCCTCGGCGAAGTTGCGCGCCAGCCGGGCGTCGCGCCTGGCCCCGATCAGGCGCTCGATCTCCTCGACCGGCACGGGCGGATGCTCGTCCTCGGCTTTCCGCAACGCGAGGACACCGAGCACCTGGTCGAACCGCGCGAACGTCGCGCGGATGGCGGGAGCGTCGGCCGCGCCGAGCTCGCCGGCATCCATCGCAGTGTTGAGCTCTCGCACCAGATCGAACAACACGCTGAGCGCACCCGAGGTATTGAGATCGGCGGCGATGTGGGTGCCGAAATCCTTCTCGGCTTCCGCCAACCGGGCGGGGATCGTCGCGTGGACGGAACGCGCAGGCAGCGCGTCGACGCGCGCCAGGAAGTCCGTCAGCCGGCGCAGCGACTCCTCCGCCTGCTCCATCGCCGACCAGGAGAACCGCAGCTGCTTGCGGTAGTGCACCCCCAGGTACAGGTAGCGGAGCGCCGAGGGCCGGAACCCCTGATCGATGATGTCCTGCAGGTTGTAGACGTTGCCGAGCGACTTCGACATCTTGTCGGTCTTGCCGCTCGACTCTTCGATCATCAGGTGCTCGACGTGCACCCAGCAGCGTGCGAACGTCTTCCCGGTCGCACCCTCGCTCTGTGCGATCTCGTTCTCGTGATGCGGGAAGATGAGGTCGACGCCGCCGGCATGGATGTCGATGGGCGCCTCGCCCAGCAGCCGCAGCGCCATGGCCGAACACTCGATGTGCCATCCCGGGCGGCCGGGTCCGATGCCCGGGTCCCAGGTCGGCTCCCCTTCCTTGGTCGCCTTCCAGACGACGAAGTCGCGCGCGTTCTCCTTGTCGTACTTGTCGCTGTCGACACGAGCGCCGCTCTTGATGCCCTCGTGATCGAGACGCGCCAGCTTGCCGTACTCGGGAAAGGTCGAAATCTTGAAGTAGATGGACCCGTCGCTGCGATAGGTGTGTCCGCGCTCTTCGAGCGCCCGGATCGTCTGCCCCATCGCCTCGATGTTCTCGGGGTCGGTGGCGCGCGGGCTCTCTTCCACGACCTCGAGACCAAGCGCCGCCGCATCCTCGCGGTAGGCCTGGACGTAGCGGTCGGTATATTCGCGCAACGGCACGCCGGCTTTCTGCGACTCGAGGATCGTGCGATCGTCGACGTCGGTGAAGTTCATGACGTGCCGGACGTTGAAGCCGGCCTGATACTTCAGGGCGCGGCGCAGCACGTCGACAGCGACAAACGTCCGGAAGTTGCCGATGTGCCCGCGGGCGTAGGCCGTCAGTCCGCAGGAGTACATCCGCACGACGTTGTCGCGCAGCGGTGCGAACGGTTCCTCGCGACGAGTCAGCGTGTTGAACAAACGCATGGGTCAGGCGTGGGAAACAGAGTGGAAAGAAGAGTGGAACCTGAGCTCATCCCGCTGACGCGTGAGGACGGGCCCACGGCAACTCACACGATGGACACGATGACACGATGGGCACGATGAGTTCATTTCTGACGAGCGGGCTGCGCCGTCGCCTTGCTAGGTCGCGGTGGACAGCGGGTGCCGGGCTTCCGATGTGCGATCGGCGCATCGGGCCTCGATCCTCAGCTCCTCGCCGTCCTGGAGGAACTCGAACTCGATGTCACCGCTCGCGTTGCCGTTCGGCGCGACGCTCGCGACCAACGACTCGAGCAGGGCGACCACCTTCTCACCATCGGGCGGCGGGCACCCAACGTACTCGGCGACCTTCTTGGCCAAGTCGACGGCAACCGCGCGAAAACCCTCACTGGCCGGCAGCGACAGGCGCAACACCATGGTGGGCGCACCGGGCGTCCCCGGCGATTGAGGCATGCTGAAGATTCTACAGCGAAATGTGGCCGAACAGCCGCTGGGCCACCCGGCAGTCGGCTTCGATCTGGGCGCGCAGGGCGTCAACATCGGGAAACGCCCGTTCGTCCCGCAGCCGCTGGACAAACGACAGCCGCAGCTGCGCGTCATACAAGTCGCGGTCGACGTCGAACAAATGCGTCTCGATGACCTGCCGGTCGACGTCCCCGAACGTCGGCCGAAACCCGATATTGGTAATCGACGGATGGACGACGCCGTCGATGGTGACGAGCGTGGCATAGACGCCCGAAGGCGGAACGAGCTCGTTCGCGGTGCAGACGTTCGCGGTCGGAAAGCCCAGCTCACGCCCTCGGCCCGCGCCGCGCGCGACCGAGCCATCGATAAAGAAATGGTGCCCCAGGAGCGCCGCCGCCTCGTCCACGCGCCCCTCGGACACGAGCCGCCTCACCCGCGTGCTGCTGACCACGAAGTCCTTGTAGCGAACCGGATCGATCTTCTCGGCGCGAAAACCGTAGCGGGCACCGAGCGATCGCAGGACCGAGAACGTCCCGGCGCGATCGTGCCCGAAGAGGAAGTTGGCCCCGACCCAGACCTCGGCCACGTGGAGCCACTCGACCAGGACCGTACGCACGAACCGCTCGGGATCCCACGTCGACAGCTCGTGCGTGAAGCGCACGACCGCAACACCCTGCATCCCGGCCCGGCCGAGCGCCTCGAGCTTCTGGGCGGTCGTCATCAGCAGCGGCGGGGCCTTGTCGGGCCGCAGCACGCGGGAGGGATGCGGGTCGAAGGTCATCGCGGCCGGCGTGCCGCCGCGCTCCCCCGCCCGGCGCCGCACGCGGTCGATGATCTTCATGTGCCCCCGGTGCAACCCGTCGAAGTTGCCGAGGGCCATCACCGGCTGGTGCCACCGGACGGACGCGTCGTCGGGAAAATGGGCGGTGATCAATGTTGGCTCAGGACTCAGGGCTCAAGGCTCAGGGACAGCCAACTTCTATGACCAGTCCATCATAGGCCAGCTCCATGCCCTCGGGCAGGCGCGCCTCTGTCGCGGCGTGCGGCAGGTCGTGGCACATATGCGTGAAGTAGGTCCGGCGCGCGCCGATACGGCGGCTGGCGGCGATCGCTTCGTCGAGCGTGAAATGCGTCGGATGTGGGCGGTCGCGCAACGCGTCGATGACCAGCACGTCGAGCCCTTCGAGCAGCTCCCAGGAACCGTTCGGGATGCGATTGCAGTCGGTCAGGTAGGCGAAGGCGCCGAACCGCAGCCCGAGAATCGGCCGCGCGCCGTGATAGAGCGGCACCGGAACCACTTCCTGCCGGCCGACGCAGAACGGGCCCTGGACCGTGAACGTCACGAGCCGCGGCAGCCCCCCGCCCTTCTGGGTCGCCGGGTCGAACGCGTACGCGAAGGTCTGCCGAATGTCGGCGATCGTCCGTGCGTCCCCGTAACACGCCATCGGCCGCTTCTGCATGAAGTTGAAGCGCCGGACATCGTCGATGCCGAGTATGTGGTCGGCGTGGCCGTGGGTGAAGACGATCGCGTCGACGCGCCGGATGTGGTTGGTCAAGCGCCTGCTGGCGCAGATCGGGGCCCGCATCCACCAGCACGGACGTGCCGTCGTCGAGCTGCACGAAGATCGACGGCCGCAGCCGGCGGTCGCGCGCGTCGGTCGACTGGCAGGTGCTGCAGTCGCAGCCGATGATCGGCACGCCGCTCGACGTTCCGGTTCCGAGAAAAGTGATCGTCAGGGCTCGATGATCCGCTTGTCGTCCTGCTGCGCCTGGACGTAGCGCAAGCGGAGCTCGTAAAGGAGGTCGTCGACGAGACGCTCTTCCTCCTTGATCAGATTGCCCTTGGTTTTCTGCTGCAGCATCGCCAGGACCTCGATGATGCGCGCTGCGGCATCGAGATCGGCCTGCCCCTTCCGGCCGGTCGCGGGGTCCGGGAGATCGCCGAAATGCACCGCGGCCGTCGACGCGAGCGAGAGCACGAAACCGGTAAACGTGAGGTCGGATACGTCCTGATCGTCCACCGCCGAATGCTAGCATAGTCGCCTACATGGCCAAGGACATCCGTCGCCGCAGCGCTGCGCACAAGAAGGCATCCCGCAAGCGTGATCCGAACAAGGGCGCGCCCCGGACGAGCTCGGCGGGGCGCGAGTTCCAACGCCTCGTCGACGTGATGCGGCGCCTGCGCGGTCCCGGCGGCTGTCCATGGGATCGCGAGCAGACGATTCAGACCCTGCGGCCATTCGTCCTCGAGGAGACCTACGAGGTGCTCGACGCCATCGACCGCGAGGACCACGCCGCGCTGCGCGGCGAGATTGGCGATCTGCTCTTCGAGGGCGTCTTCCTGGCGCAGCTCGAGGCCGACGAGGGGCGCTTCACGGTCAGCGACTCGCTGCGCGAGGTCACCGCCAAGCTCATCCGCCGCCATCCGCACGTGTTCGGCTCGGCCAAAGGGGTCACCACACCGGGCAAAGTGCTCGAGCAATGGGAGCAGATCAAGTCGCGGGAAAAGAAGGAGGCCGGTGCCAGCCAGTCAGTCCTCCGCGGTATGCCGAAAGCCCTTCCCTCCCTGCTGGGCGCGCACGAGATCAGCACCCGCGCCGCGGCGGTCGGCTTCGAGTGGGCCAAGACGAGTGACGTCGTCGCCAAGATCGAGGAAGAGGTGGCCGAACTGAAGCAGGCCATCGACGGGGAAGGGCCTGCGCGCGTGGAGGAAGAGTTGGGCGACCTACTGTTCGCCATTGCCAGTCTATCCCGCCGGCTCGGAGTCGAACCCGAGTCAGCCCTGCGCAAAGCGAATCAGAAGTTCACGACCCGCTTCCAGGAGGTCGAACGCCGCCTCGAAGCGGCCGGCCGCTCGGTCCACGATGCGAGCCTGGAGGAGATGGATGCCATCTGGGAGAGCGTGAAGGGCGATTAGCTCAAAACGCCGTTCAGTCTCCACGACTCATCACGATGGCACGATGACACGAGGCACGCATCACGAGGGCGCGAGCTCACGATGGGCACGATGGCAGACACATTACACAACGATTCGCCGTAGGCCTTGCTTGAAAAGGACCGAATTGAAGTTCATCACGAGGCCTACCCGCAAGCCTGTCGTCTTCAGATACGAGATAAGTTGCGATTCGTGCAGCTTCTTCAGCTTACTAACGGTCTTTATCTCGACCAGCACCACGCCATCGACTATCAGGTCGATTCGCTGTGCCTGGAATCCGCCATTGCTTGTAGCGGACCTCCACGGACTTCTCGCACTCGAACTTGATTCCGCGCGATTCGAGCTCCAGGCAAAACGCGCGCTCGTAGATGCGTCTCCTTGAAACCCGGGCCCGGGCTCGCGATGCACGGTTCAGTCCACAAGCGATTGCGCTGGTGACAACGGCTTCCTGTTCCGGTTCCAGAGTCGGCTGACGTTGTCGATCACATGATCCCCTCCCAACTGATTTCATCGTGCCCATCGTCGCATCGTGTCCATCGTGGAAATGATCGTGATCAGCGTGACACCTGGCCGACTTGCCCTACCAACGTCACCGCCCGCCCACTCCAGGTCCTGATCTCCACTCGCTCGCCATTCGTGTCCAGAATCACCGCGCCGTCCTCGGCGGTCGAGAACATCGTCGTGCCCAGGGCCCGATAGCGCTCGACTACGAGCGGCGCCGGATGGCCGAAGCGGTTGTCGCGGCCGTTGCTGAAGATCACGGCCGCCGGCCGCAGGCGTTCGAGGAACTCGTGGGTGCTCGAGGTCGCGCTGCCGTGGTGGGGGGCCTTCAGTACGGTGATCGGCGAGTTCTCGACCAGTGGCAGATGTTCCAGCGTGTGCCGCTCGCCTTCGCGGCCGATGTCCCCGGGCAGGATGACCACCACGTTCCCGAACCTCACCGCGAGCACCACCGCGTCGTCGTTCCGCACGCGCTGGCGTTCCCACTCGGGTGGCGGAGGGTGTAGCACGTGGATGTCGATCGCACCGAGGCGGAGTCGGTCGCCGGCCTGTACTGTCCGCCACTCTGCTCCGATGGAATCGGCGGTCTGAGCCAGCCAGCGGAGAGGCGCGTACGGAGGAACGGGCACGCCTTCCCAGATCGCCCGCGGGCGAAAGCTCCGGAGGACGCTCCTGGCGCCGCCGATGTGATCCGCGTCGCCGTGGGTCAGCACGAACGTGTCGAGCGCGCGGACGCCGAAGGCGCGCAGCGCGCGCGAGACGACGCGCTCGCCGATGTCGAAGGCCGGTCCGTCGGCGGGATCCTGGAGTGGAGCGGCTGGAAGTCCGCCCGCATCGACGAGGAAGGCGCGACGATCAGGGAATACGAGCAGCGTCGCATCGCCCTGCCCCACATCCAGAAAGACGATACGTAGCCAACCGCGGGGTGGAAGCGCCACGCCGTCGCGCGTGGCGGCGTGTGGCGCAACGACGATCACGAGGCCGAGCACCGCGGTCACGGCCGCTGCGACACGCGACGCGCGCGTAGGCAGCAGAGACAGGACGAGCGCGACATAGTACGCGGCCAGCACACCCCAGGCGGGCGGTGGGACCTCGCGCGCGAGCCAGGGCGCAAGGTCAACGAGTCGTGCCGAATCAACCAGACCGCGCGCGGCAAGGTGGACCAGATAGCCGCAGGCTCGGGCCAGCTCGGGATCGACGAGCCAGGCCCCAAGCGCCGCGAGCGAGCCGGCTTGAACGACGGTCATCAAAGGAATCGCGGCGAGGTTCAAGACGAGGCCTGCGCACGTCAGGCGACCGAACAGCGCGGCACTGATGGGCGCCAGGACGACTTCGGCCGCGACTGTCGCCGCTACGATTGTCGCGACCGCGATCCAGAGCCGGCGGACCAGGACCAACGGCGATCCCAGCCGACGGCGCGTCCGGGCGCGCCGCGAACGCGCCACGGGACTCGTGTGGGAATCCGAGCGGCACGCCTTCATCGCCTGCCGGCGTCAGCGCTGTTGCCAGCCTCGGGACGCCAATCAGGATGCCAAGCGTCGCGCCAAAGGACAGGAGAAAGCCGGGATCGAACACGGCCATCGGCGAGAGCGACAGGCCGAGCGTCGCCGCGACGGCGAGAATGTTGATCGAGGGCCCACGCAGATTCGATGAGGCGTCCGGCGAGGAAGAGGACGGCGGCTGAGATCGCCCGATCGACCGAGGGCGCGGGTCCGGTGACCTGGCCGTAAGCCAGCAGGACGACGATAGTGGCCGCTGCGCCGACGCGGGGCGACGCGCCGAGCCAGCCTGCGGCGCCGACGAGGAGCAGGGTCAGGATGGCGATGTTCCCGCCCGAGATCGCGATGACGTGATAGGTCCCGGCCGCCTGCAGCCGTTCCTCGTCGTCTTGCGCCAGCCCCGTGCGGTCGCCGATCGCGATGGCGGCGGCGACCCCGGCCGATCGCGCGCTCCACGGCCCCACCGCGCCAGAAAGAACCGCCCGCACCCACGCCCTGAACGAAGACGTCCACTCGTCGCGGCGCGACCCAGGCGCGACGACCTCCACCATCGCGGCACTCTTGACCGAGCCGACGAGCGCGATGCCGCGGCGCGCCAGAGCCCGCTGCTCGTCCGGGACGCCCGGATTCCGATACGTCGTGGGCTCGCGCAGCGATGCGGCCACACGCACGTCACGGCCCTTGCGCCACTCCCCCATCGCGCCGGGGGCCAACGTGCCGGCGACCGACAGCCTGACGCCGCCGCGCGTCGCGCACGATGGGGTCAGACCGTGGATCGTGAATCGGCGCGATGCGGCCGGCCCGCCGGTGACGCACCGCTCGATCTCGCGAACATCGAGCACCAGCGAGACACCGGTCGCGGTCAGCGTCGCGTCCTCGCGCAGGCTGCCTCGAATCACAACCGGGCGCGCGACGGGATCGCTGGCAGCGAACCAGACGTAGAGCGGCGACCGATAGGCGCGGACCGACGCATCGACGCCCAACGACACGCCGACGAGTAAGCCTCCGACGACGACGCAGACGGTCGACTCGAGCGCACCCTCGGGATCCGCCGCGAGCGCCCCGACGCAGCCGATGAGTGCGAGCAGCGCCGCCGCGGCCGCGCAGGCGGCGAACACGTCTGCCGACTGAGCGCCCACATGCGCAGCCACGCCGGTGCTCGTGCAGATAAGCAGGCCGAGCGCACATCCGACGGTCAAGGGGATGGCGAGGAGGATGGCAGGGGCGCGCATGACGCGCGCTCATGCAAGAGCGGGAACGCGCCGTTTACGGCGCGATTCCGTCGAGGCGAGAAGGGCCGGCGCGCAGAAACTGCGCGGACGCTAGACTTTCTTCGTCGCAGTTTCTGCGTGGTATTCCTGCAGTGCCTTGACGGTCAAGCCTTCGGTGTGCATCGCCCGGATGGCGTTGACCGCGGCAGCGGCGCCGGTCAACGTCGTGATGCAGGGCACGCCGTGCATCATCGCGACGCGACGCACGGTGCGGTCGTCGAAGAACGATTCGCGCCCGAGCGGCGTGTTGATGACGAGCTGCACATGGTTGTTGAGGATCTCGTCCCCGATGTGGGGCCGCCCCTCGTTGACCTTGAAGACGATCTCGGCGTCGAGTCCGTGCGCCCGCAGGAAGTTGGCGGTGCCGCGGGTCGCGATCAGCCGGAAGCCGGCGGCCTTGAGGTCGCGCGCAATCGGCACCACGCCCGGCTTGTCGTAGTTGTTGACCGAGATGAACGCCGCGCCTTCGGACGGCAGCTTCACGCCGGCGCCAATCTGCGCCTTCGCGAACGCGCTCCCGAACGTGGGCGCGCCGCCCATCACCTCGCCGGTCGACTTCATCTCGGGACCAAGGATCGTGTCGACGCCCGGGAAGCGCACGAACGGAAAGACCGGCGTCTTGACGAAGACGCCCGACACCTCGAGATCCTCGGTGAGCCCCTGCTCGGCGAGCGTGCGGCCGATCATCACGCGCGCCGCGACCTTGGCGAGCGGCACGCCGGTCGCCTTCGACAGGTACGGCACCGTTCTCGACGCCCGCGGGTTGACCTCGAGCACGTAGACCGTGTCGTCCTTGATCGCAAACTGCGCGTTCATCAGGCCAACGACCTTGAGCGCCCGCGCGATTCGCCGCGTGTAGTCGCGGATCTGCGCGACGTGGCGCGGCGCGACGAGGTACGGCGGCACGACACAGGAGCTATCGCCCGAGTGGATGCCCGCCTCCTCGATGTGCTCCATGATGCCGCCGATGACGACGGCGCCGGTCGCATCGGCGACCGCGTCGACGTCGAGCTCGAACGCATCCTCGAGGAACTTGTCGATGAGGACCGGGTGCCCGGGTGAGGCCGCGACCGCGCCCGTCATGTAGCGATCGAGCGTCGAGGTGTCGTAGACGATCGCCATGCCGCGTCCGCCGAGGACGTAGGACGGCCGCACGACGAGCGGGAATCCGATCTTCGCCGACAACCTCACGCGCTTCCGAGACGCTCGTCGCCGTGCCGCTCGGCGCCTGCGGAATCCCCAGATCCCAGAGCAGCTGCGCAAAGCGCTCGCGATCTTCCGCCAGATCGATCGAATCGGGCGACGTGCCGATGATGCGAATCCCGGCGCTCTGCAGCCGCAGCGACAGCTTCAGCGGCGTCTGCCCGCCGTATTGCACGACGCACGAGACTTCGCCGCCGCGCCTGCTCCTCGCGCGCGATGATCGCCGACACGTCCTCGAACGTCAGCGGCTCGAAGTAGAGCCGATCGACGGTGTCGTAGTCGGTCGACACGGTCTCGGGATTGCAGTTGATCATGACCGTTTCGTAGCCTTCGTCGCGCAGCGCGAACGCCGCGTGACAGCAGCAATAGTCGAACTCGAGGCCCTGCCCGATCCGGTTCGGGCCGCTCCCGAGGATGACGACCTTGCGCCGCGGCGTCGGGTCGGCCTCGCACTCCTTCTCGTACGTGCCGTAGAGATAGGGCGTGAACGACTCGAACTCCGCCGCGCAGGTATCGATCCGCTTGTAGGCCGAGCATGAGCCCGTTCTCGGCGCGCAGGCCGCGAATCGCTTCGTCGTCGGTGCCGAGAATCGTGCCGAGATCCTGGTCGCTGAGCCCGGCGCGCTTGAGCGTGCGCAGGAGGTCGGTCGACATGCCGCGCAGCCCGACGAGGCTCGCCGACCGGCAGAGCTCCACGATCTGCGAGAACTGGGTCAGGAACCAGGGATCGATCTTCGTCAGCTCGTGCAGGTGCTCGACCGACCAGCCGCGCTCGAGGGCGCGGAAGATCGCCCACATCCGGCGGTCGTTCGGGATGCTCAACTCGCGCTGCAGCGCGCCCTCGTCCTCCTCCGTCGCGGGATCGTCGGTCGGACGCGTCCCCGGCTGGCCGATGAGCGATCCGCTCGAGCCGAGCTCGAGCGACCGGAACGCCTTCATGAACGCTTCCTTGAACGTCCGGCCGATCGCCATCACCTCGCCCACCGACTTCATCTGCGTCGTCAGCGTGCGGTCGGCGCGCGGGAACTTCTCGAACGCCCAGCGCGGCACTTTGACGACGACGTAGTCGATCGTCGGCTCGAAGGAGGCCGGCGTGAGGCGGGTGATGTCGTTCGGAATCTCGTCGAGGTGGTAGCCCAGCGCGAGCTTGGCCGCGATCTTGGCGATCGGGAAACCCGGTAGCCTTCGACGCCAGCGCCGACGATCGCGACACGCGCGGGTTCATCTCGATGACGATGATCCGGCCGTTCTCGGGATTGATCGCGAACTGGATGTTCGACCCGCCGGTCTCGACGCCGACCTTGCGGATGATCCGGCGCGCGAGGTCGCGCATCCGCTGGTACTCTTTGTCGGTCAGCGTCAGCGCCGGCGCGACCGTGATGCTGTCGCCGGTGTGCACGCCCATCGGATCGACGTTCTCGATCGAGCAGATGACGACGAAGTTGTCGGCGCGGTCGCGCATGACCTCGAGCTCGAACTCTTTCCAGCCGATCACCGACTCCTCGAGCAGGACTTCGTGGACCGGGCTGAAATCGAGCCCCCGGCCGGCGAGCTCGCGGAACTCCTCGATGTTGTAGGCGATGCCCGGCGCCGACGCCGCCGAGCGTGAACGACGGCCGGATGATGGACGGAAAGCCCAGCTCCTCGACCGCGGCCAGGGCCTCCTCAATCGAGCGGACGTAGCGGCTGTTGGGGACGTCGGCGCCAATCGAGCGCATCGCGTCGCGGAAGAGCAGCCGGTCCTCGGCGATCTTGATCGCGTCGACCGAGGCGCCAATCAACTCGACGCCGATACTTCGCGAGCGTGCCGTTCTCGCCGAGCGCGACCGCCAGGTTGAGCGCGGTCTGACCGCCCACCGTCGGCAGCAGCGCGTCCGGCTTCTCGCGCTCGATGATCGCGGCCAGGACTTCCGGCGTCAGCGGCTCGACGTAGGTGCGATCCGCGAGCTCGGGGTCGGTCATGATCGTCGCCGGGTTGCTGTTGACGAGCACGACCTCGAGCCCCTCGTCGCGAAGGGCCTTGCACGCCTGCGTGCCGGAATAGTCGAACTCGCACGCCCTGCCCGATGACGATCGGGCCGGAGCCGATGACGAGGACGCGTTTGATGTCTGTGCGTTTGGGCATTGGGGAGTCGTCGGGCTCAAGGCTCAGGGCTCAAGGCTCACGGCAAGAGCATCGAGATCTGAGTCTCGAAGGTTTTGCCTGAGCCCTGAGCCCTGAGCCCTGAGAGCCGTCTTCCTGACTAGGCGCGCTTTTCCATTTCATCCAGGAACTGCCGGAACAGGTAGTCCGCATCGTGCGGTCCCGGCGCGGCCTCTGGATGGTACTGCACGCAGAACACGGGCTTCGTCTCGTGACGCAGTCCCTCGATGGTCTGTCGTACAGGTTGACGTGCGTCACTTTCACGTCCGACGGCAGCGACTTCGGGTCGACCGCAAAGCCATGGTTCTGCGACGTGATTTCGATCTTGCCGGTCTCGAGCTCCTTCACCGGGTGGTTGGCACCGCGGTGGCCGAACTTGAGCTTGTAGGTCTGCGCGCCCATCGCGAGCGAGAGAATCTGGTGTCCGAGGCAGATGCCGAACACCGGGACGTCGGCCTTGACCAGCTCGCGCGCGTTCTCGACCGCATACTCGAGCGCGGCGGGATCGCCCGGGCCGTTGCTGAGAAACACGCCGTCCGGACCGCTCGCCAGGAGGTCCGCCGCCGGCGCGTCGGCCGGAAACACGCGCACGTCGCAGCCGTGCGCGGTGAACCGGCGCAGGATGTTCCACTTCATGCCGTAGTCGTAGGCCGCGACCTTGAGCACGCGCTTGGCCCGGCGCTGCGGGATCCGGCGAGAACTCGTCGAGGGTGCCCTCGTCCGGCTGCCAGTCGAACGGGGTCGTCGCAGGTGACGCCGCGACCAGGTCGGAGCCTTCCATCGGCGTCACGTCGCGCGCCGCCTCGACGAGCCGGCGCGGATCGACGTCGCCCGTGGCGATGATGCCGCGCATGACGCCGCTCGACCGGAGTACCCGCGTCAGCGCCCGCGTGTCGATGTCGGAGATGGCGACGATGCCGTGGCGCACGAGGTAGTCGCGAAGCGTGCTGTCGGCGCGCCAATTGCTCGCGACCGGCGATTGCTCGCGGATGATGAACCCGGCGACTTTCGGGCCGCGCGACTCGCCGTCCTCGTCGGAAATGCCGTAGTTGCCGATCTCGGGGCACGTCATCGTGACGATCTGCCCGGAGTAGGACGGGTCGGTCAGCACTTCCTGATAGCCCGTCATGGCCGTGTTGAACACGACTTCGCCGCCGGTTTCCCCGGCCGCACCGGCAGACTCTCCTTCGTACCAGGTTCCGTTCTCGAGCGCGAGTGTGGCTTTCATGCTTCCTTGGTAAATCATCCCATGAACACGCTCGGGCGTGCTCCGCGGATGGAAAAGAGGGCTTACCTGATGCGCTCGAGCGAACCCGTGACGCGCGCCAGTTCCCCGGCGACGACGGTCCTCGTCTCGGTCCACGGCTGGTGGTCCGCCAGTTCGAGCCGCACGACGCGCCGACCGGGTGGCTGGGCGGTCAGCTGCAACGGCGTGACCCCGACTTCCTTGCCATCGATGAAGACGCGGGCGCCACGCGGACGCGAATCGACGTAGATCTCGCCGGTCGTCGCCGCCGGCGGCCTCGCCGAGCTTGCCGGGCTTGCCGGCGGTGGGGCTTGTGCGGCCTTCGCCTCGGGCGCGGGAGCACGCGCCGGCGCCTTCGCCGGTCGCAGCGTCGTGTCAAACGTTCCCGAAGGCGCCGACGAGGAGAGTGCGACCTCTTTTCTCGCGACCTCGAATCCGGGTTGCACGACCCGAACGACGTACTTCCCGAACTTCAGATCGTCCACCGTCAACGGCGTGCGGCCACTCCACTTGCCGTTGATCGTCACCGCTGCCTTAGCCGGACTCGACGTAATAACGATACGGCCGGTCGTGGCCACCGGCTTGGGGGCACGCGATGGCGGTGGCGCTGGCGCCTCAACTTTGGCGCCGCCTGCCGGAGCTGCGGCCGGCACTGACGGCGTAGCCTCTGACGGTTTGGCTGGAACTGTCGGAGGCGGCGGAACTGTGACTGACGTGGTAGCCGATCCCGACGTAGCCTCGTGCCGCTCGGCAGGAGGCGGAGCGGTGGCGGTCACGGTCGGTGGCTCGCGGTTCCCTCTGATATAGCCGGCCGGGTAGCCGAGAGCAATACCCAGAAGCACCCACAGGACGATTGGCAGAATCGCCATCCGCGGTTGATCGCGCGCCGGCTCATCGTATGACGGCGACAGCCCCTCGACCGCGAGCGGCTCGTCGATAGCCGAGGGGACCGATGGGATTGGCGTCGAAAGGATCGAAGGCGCGCCGTACTTCGACGTCGCCGCCCACTCGGACCGGTCCGGAACCGCGCGCTCGGTTTCGGGCCTCTGCATCTCGAGCGGCTTATCGAACGGCTTCTCGAACGCCAACCGCTCGGGGACGCGCGGCCAGGCGCGCTCCGGCTTCGAGTTCGACGCTTCGCGCGCCCTGAACTCGTCGACGGCCACCACGCGGTCCGACAGGTCGCGGACTTGCGGCGTGAGCTCCACTGCCTCGAGCAACGGCGCGGCGATGACGTCATCGGCGGCCGCCCCGATCGAATCGCCGACGATCGGAACATCGAGAACCGGTTCGACCACCGCGTCAGACGTCTCTTCAGCCACAATAAGTGGAGGCTCGGCGGCAGGGATCTCGGCGGGCAGCGCCTCGTCGGCGGTCAGCCCGGATATCAAGTCCGGCGCGGGGTCGGGAGCCTTCTTTTTCACCTGACGCTTTCTCACTTCACGGGCCGCGATCACCTTCCGCGCGACTTCTCTCGGAGAGTCGCTCAACGAGGGCGCTTCCGCTTCCGCGGCGAAATCGTCCAGCGCCAGCTCGCCATCGGGCGCGGGCACCTCTGCGGCTAGCGAAGAGCCGGGCATCCCGGCATCGTTGTCACTCAAACTGTCTTCCACCGCCTGCGCCCCTGGCGTGCCAGCGGCGAGCGGCGACTCGACTTCGGCCGATGCGGGGCGGCGCTGCGACGATGCGCAAGCTCCGGCTCGGCCGACGGCTTGACCGGAGGCGGGATGGAGCGGGGCGCCAGAGACACCGGCGTCTCGGCGACATCCGCCGCCTCCGACAACGCCGCGGAGAAGGCCTGTGCGGTCGCGTATCGCGCCTCGGGATCCGCGTGCATCGCGCGCGCGAGCACCGCTCGCACGTCGCCCTCGCGCTCGCCGAGCGCCGCCCCCGTGAGCGGTCCCATCTCCGCGCCGAGACCCGACGGACGCCTCCCGGTGAGAAGCTCGAACGCGATGACGCCGAGCGAAAACACGTCGGCCGGCGTCCCCCACGGCTGACCGGCGATGCGTTCCGGCGGGCTATAGGGCCGGCGCACCGGCGCGCGCAATCCCAGCCGCTCCAGAGCGTCGACGACGCCAAACCCCGTCGCGCGCGCCTCGTCCGGGGTCACGAAGATGTCGCGCGGGTGCAACGCCCCGTGGCCGACGCCCGCCGCCCGGGCGAAATCGAGCGCCGAGGCGAGCTGCGTGATGAACGGCAGCATCTTGTCGACCGTGGCCGGCGCGTAATGTCGCATCGCCACGTCGAGCGACTCGGCCGCCACGTACTCTTCCGCCCGATAGGCCACCGTGCCCTCGAGGCCAGCGGCAAGCGGTTCGACGATGGAGGGGTGAAAGAGGCCGGCGTCGGCGGCACGCGCCAGTTCGTCGGCGAGTGCACGGGCCTGCTCGGGGATGACGTCGAGGCGAAAGACTTTGACAGCGACGAGCCGATCTCGCGTGGGCTCGTAGGTTCTAAAAACGGGGCCAAGCGCGCCGACACCGATTTGATGCAGCACCCTGAAGGGGCCAAACGCCGGCGGGGGCGCAAAACCGGTCGAGTCGTCTCTGGTCAGTTACGGTGCTCCCGAAAGGGGCGAAGCCACGGTCAAACACTCAGAACCACGGACACTCAAGCCACGGACAACACGGGACTCACAAACGACCGAACACGCAGACCACACGGTACAAAAATTTAGCACGGTTTTCCTGCATGCGGAACCCTCGGTCGCACGAAATGCGTCGAAGGCAGGTGGGGTCGTCTTGACATGATTTGCAAGGCTCTGAGAGAGTACGAGGCGGTGACAGCGGAAACGACGTTCGCCGACGGCTCGACCCGCACCGCGATCGACGTGCGCCGCTTTGGCTGGATTCGGCCGCTGGCCGGAGACTACGCCTTCGACTTCGCCAAGATCGCGCCGCTCTACGCCGGCGATCCTTCGACCCGCCACGCCTGGACCGAAGCTATCGCGCGCACGCGCGGGCTGGCCCGATCGCGCACAGCCGTCGCCGATCTGCTCTCAGCCCAGCAGCAGCGCCGCGGCGCGCCCCCGGCGTCGCGCGATGCCGCCCGCAAGCTCGCCGACCCGAACACCGTCGCCGTCCTGACAGGCCAGCAGGCGGGAGCGTTCGGCGGCCCTCTGTTCACCCTGCTCAAGGCCATCACCGCCATCCAACTCGCCCGGACCACCGCGCGCGAGCAACAGGCGGAAGTCGTCCCTGTGTTCTGGGTCGACGCCGAGGATCACGACTGGGAAGAAGTCGCGAGCTGTACGGTGCTCGACCCCAGCTTCCAGGCGCGGACGATCACGCTGCCGAAGCCCGAGGGCGCCGGCGAGCGCTCGGTCGCCTCCCTCCGCCTTGATGCGCGTGTCGAGCCATCCCTCGACGAGCTGGCCACTGCCCTCGGCGAGAGCGAGTTCTCCGCCGCGCTGCTGGCGTCGCTTCGCGCCGCCTATCAGCCCGGTGTCGGGATGGCCGAGGCGTTCGCGCGCTGGCTCGAAACGCTCCTCGGGCCGTATGGGCTCGTGGTGTACGACTCGTCAGATTCCGGCCGCCAAGCCGCTCGTCGCCGACCTCTTCGCCCGCGAGCTCGGCGCACCCGGCCGCACGGCAACCCTGGCCCAGTCGGCTGGCGAAGCGCTCGCCGCCCGCGGACACCAGCCGCAGGTCGTTCCTCAGCCCGACAGCGTGGCGCTCTTTCATCTCGAAGCTGGACTCGGCGGGGCTCGCCGGTCCATCCGCCGACAGGGCGAAGACTTCGTCGCCGGCGAGAACACGTTCACGGTCCAGACGCTGGTTGAACAGGCCCGGACGGCACCGCATCTCTTCAGCCCGAACGTGCTTTTACGCCCGCTGGTGCAGGACACGCTGTTTCCAACGATCTGTTACGTCGCCGGCCCGAGCGAGCTCGCGTACCTGGGGCAGCTGCGCGAGGTCTACAACAGCTTCGGCGTCCCGATGCCGCTCATGTATCCGCGCGCCACGGCCACGCTCGTGGACTCGGCGACCTCGCGGTTCCTCGCCAAATACGATGTCCCGATCGAGGAATTCCAGCAGCAGGACGAATCGGCGCTCAACCGCCTCCTCGAGTCCCAGATACCGCAATCGGTCGAGCAGGCGATCGCCGACGCTGAAGCGGCGATGCGCCGCAGTATGGAGCGGGTCATCGAGGTGATGCCCGCCGTCGACCCCACGCTGGCCGGGGCGGCAAAGACGACGCTCGCGAAGATGGAGCAGGATTTGCGCGGGCTGCAGAACAAGATGATTCAGGCGGCCAAGCGCCGCGACGACACCCTGCGCCGCCAGTTCACCCGGGCGCAGGCGCAAGTGTTCCCCCTCGGCCACGCCCAGGAACGCACGCTCGGGGTTGTCTATTTCCTCAATCGCTACGGCCCGGCCGTCATCGAACGGCTGCTATCGGAACTGCCGCTCGAGCTTGGGCAGCACTGGGTGATCACGATCTGAGTGCGGTTGAGGCGACGAGAGTCAGAGAGCTCCAACAGCCGCGCGCAGCAACTCTTCGGCGCGCCGCAGCTTCCCCACCGCCGTCTTCATCCAGTCTTCGTCAACCGCCAACCGCTCGCGTGACGCGGCGATTGCGCGTGCGGTCTCGACCGGCGCCGGGCCGCCCGGCGTCGTACGCACGCGGACGAAGTACTCGGGGCTCAGGACCTCGGCCAGTCGGGTCTCGTCGTACTCGATCGCCCGCCCAACGACCGCGCTCGTGATTTCGCCGCAGGAGCGTCGCGGCAGGAACATCAGGGCGCTTTCCAGCCTCGGCCACGAAGCGCGACGCCACGGCGTGGCTCGTCCGGAACGGCACGCCCTGATCGCGCGTCAGGGTATCGGCCAGCTCCGTCACCGTAATCCACCCGAGCCGCGCGCGCTCCGCCATCCGCTCTCGGTTGAACGTGGCAGAGTCCATCGCCGCCGCCACGAGCGTTACCGCCCGGCTCGCATCCTCGAACATCGACTGCCACGAGCGGCTGCAGGTCATCCTCGGTGTCGACGATGTCGCCGAAGGGCGTGTTGTGGACCGCGAGCTGGATCGCGCTGGCCTGTCCGAGCGCCTTGCTCGCGAGTGCCCGCGCGTGCTCGAGCGCCACGGGGTTGCGCTTCTGCGGCATGATGCTGCTCGACTGGACGAAGCCGTCAGCCAGTCGCAGGTAGCCGAACTCGGCCGTGCACCAGAGCAGCAGGTCCTGGATGACGCGGCCGACGCCGGCAAGAAGAACCGCCGTCGCTGACACGCTCTCGAGCAGGTAGTCCACCGTCGCGATGCTGCCGTAAGTGTTCCCGGTCGCGGCAGCGAAGCCCAGGAGCTCGGTCGTGCGCTGACGATCGATCGGAAACCCGGTGCCGGTGATCGCGCAGGCGCCCAAGGGATTGCAGTTGGTCGAGGCGTAGGCCGCCTCGAGCCGTACGGCGTCGCGCTCGAGCTGCTCGATGACCGCCAGCAGGTAGTGCGCCACCGTCGACACCTGCGCCGGCTGCGTGTGCGTGTGGGCGGCGAAGACGGTCTCGCGGTGCTGGCCAGCCAGATCGAGGAGCGCCGCCCGCAGCTGCGCCACGCCTTCGAGCACGCGCAGAATCATCTCCCTCTGCTGCATCCGGTACATCGTCATGTCGATGTCGTTCCGGGATCTCGCGGTGTGCAGCCGTCCGGCGCGCTCCTCGCCGCCTGCCTGGACGATGAGGCGCTCGATGTAAAAGAACAGGTCCTCGCAGGTGCCGTCGTACTTGGCGCACTGCACGTCCGCGATCGACACCGCCCCGAGCGCGTCCCTTATCGCACGCGCGTCCGGCCGCGACACGATCCCGCACTCCGCGAGCATGACGAGATGCGCGTAGTGGATGGCCATCAACGGCGCAAGGAGCTGCGCCTTGGCGTCCTCGAAGTTCTGGTTGAGGACGAGGCGGATGTAGGTGGGGTCGAAAGGACATGTCAGTCGGTCAGTCGGCAGTCGGGAGTCGGGAGTCGCAGTCGTCAGTCTCAGTCGTCAGTCCGAGTCGTCAGTCCGCAGTCGTTCAGTCCACGGTAGTCCGGTCGGCAGTCCCAGTCGAGTCGAGTCGCGTCGACTCGACACCGACTGGACCACCGACTCGGACTGTCGACTCGAGACTGCCGACTGTGACTGCCGACCCCCGACTGCCGACTGTCGACTATTCAGAACACAAACTTCACCCCCAGCTGCATCTGCCGCTGATCGTAGCCGCTCGTCGGCGGGAACGGGTCGGGCAGCGGTGCCGACGGGTTGCCGGCGGCGTCGGTCGTGACCACACGGTTCACGCCCGCGACGTTCTCGGTGTTGAACAGGTTCTTCGCTTCGAAGAAGAGCTCAATCCGCTGCTCGCTCGGCAGCGGGATGAAGCGCGAGTAGCGCAGGTCGAGGTACACGACCTTGCCGAGGCGACCGGTGTTGCGGTCGATATCGAGCGGGCGATCGTTGGTCACGCCGTCGCGGTTGAGGTCCTGGTTCGAGCGGATGTTGAACGGCAGGCCGCTGTTGGCCTGCATGATCAGCCCGAGCTGGTTGTTGTTGAGGAGCGCGGTCGTCAGCCCATCGCCGGTGAACGACGGGGCGATGACGGTCGACACCACGAACGTGTGCGTCTGATGGAACGGCGTGACGCCCAGGTCGCGGCCGAGATTCGACGGATCGGACACGCGATCGTCGCCACTGCCGACCACGTAAGTGCCGGTGAGCGGCGCATTGTCCTCGCCGTGCGCGAAGGTGTAGGTCGCCTGTGCCTGCCAACCGCTCGTCATGCGCTTGCTGAACGTGGCGGTGAACGCGTTGTAGGTGGACTCGCCAATCGACTGGAAGACGTTCACATGGTCGAAGGTCGGGTCGATGCGCGTGGCGGCGTTGACGGTCGTCGAGTACACCGGCCGCCCGTCGCCGAGCACCTGCCCGGTCGGAATCATGTTGACGTCCATCAGCACGGGCAGGTTGCGGCCCACGGAGTTGACGTAGCCGACGGCAAGGGACATGTCCTGACGCAGGGCGCGCTCGAGCTGGATGTTGGTGAGCCACGCGTACTGCGTCGCGAAATCTCCGTCGACGGCCGTGATGCTCTGGCGCGGCAGCACGAAGCCGGCGGGAACGTTCGCGAGGCTGGTCGGATACGGGGGCGCGCCGGCCGCCGTGCCGGACACGCTGACGGTATAGGCCCGGGGATCGCCGTTGCCAAGAATCGCGTTGTCGTAGAAGTCGATGAGCGGCGGTTCGTACATCAGCCCCATCGACGCGCGCAGCACGGTCGTGGCGCGGTCGTCGAGCGACCACGAGAAGCCGACGCGCGGGGCGAAGTTGTTCTTGTCGATCGTGAAGTCCTGCGAGTACGGGTTCGGGGCCGAACGCCCGCGCCGACGGCACATCGAAGAGGTCGTAGCGAATGCCGTACAGGACCTTCATCCGCGAGTTCAGCTGCCAGTCGTCCTGGACGAAGAAACCGTAGAACGCCGAGTTGTACGACGCAGTCAGATCGCCGAAATCCTGCTGCAGAGAGGTATAGCTGAACGGCGTCGCGCCGCTCCGCGCGCCGAGGTAGGCGTCGTTGGTCGGGAACGTGTAGAAGAAGCGCTCGCCACGCACGCGGTCATCGGCGATGAACTGCGCGTCGATGCCGGCCTTGTAGCTGTGCTGGCCGCGAATCCAGGTCAGATTCTCGATGACCTGCCAGATGCCCTGGTTGAAGTCGAAGCCGACGGCGTTGGTATCGCCGATGCGCGGGCCGCCGAAATTCGCCACGCCGGTCACGGTGATCGCCGCGCCGTCGGCCGCCGTGTCGGACAGCGTCCGGAACTGGTGCCGGCGCGCGTATTGAACGCGCAGCTCGCTCAGCTTGTCGCTGCCGATGGTCGAGATGAGCTGCGCCGACGCCGAATCCATGCGGTCGGTGAAGTCGGTCGCGCGGTCGGTCGTCGTCAGGCCGCCGGCGATGTTCGACAGCGAGAAGTTCTTGAAGAGGAAGTACCGGGCCGACAGCCGGTTCGCCGCGTTGATCTGATAGTCGGTCTTGCCAAACAGGAAGTTGACCTTCTGATGCGCCGGGATGACGCCGTCCGCCGGCAGGTCAAGCCCAGCGTCTGCGCCGCCGACGGCGCGACGGTGATGACCTGGTTGCCCGTGATCAGACTGCGGTCCACGTACTCATACGCGCCGTAGTAGTGCCACTTGTCCTTGACGACCGGCCCGCCGAGCGCCAGGGTGACGTCGTTGACTTCGGTGTCGGGCTTGCGCGCGGTCGGCGCGAGAAAGAACGGGCGCGACGACATGTCGTTCCGGCGGAAGCGGAAGCTCGCCGATCCGTCGAGGCTGTTGGTCCCAGACGGCGTAATCGCGTTGTAGACCATCCCGGTCGTCTGGCCGAACTCCGGCGCGAACCCGTTGGTGATGACCTTGACCTCGCGGACGAGCACCTCCGACACGGGCAGCAGGCGCAGGCCGGCGCGGTCCTTCTCGGTGTTCGTGTTGCCGTCGATCTGGTAGTTGGTCCGCATCTGCGTGCCGTTGGCGTTGATGCGGGGCACGCCGAACTCGTTGTTCTCGAAGCCGGTCACGTTGGCCTGGAGGAAGGCGAAATTGTAGGGATTGCGCGAGACGAGCGGCAGGTTCTTGATCTCGTTCTCGCCGATCGTCCGCCCGAGGTCGATCTTGCCCGGCTGGGCGATCGGCGACTCGCTCGTCACCGTCACCGTTTCGGAGACGCTGCCGACGCCGAGCTGGATGTTGATGAGTGCCGTCTGCCCCGCCGAGAGGGTGATGCCCTGCTGCTCGAAAGTCTTGAACCCCTGCAGCTCGGCGACGATGCGGTAGCGTCCGAGCGGCAGGAGGATGGCGCGATAGACGCCCTCGTCGTTGGTGATCGACGTCCGGGCCGTCCCGGTGTCCATGTTCGTCACCGTCACGGTGACGCCGGGCAGCGCGGCACCGGTCGTGTCACGGACGATGCCCTCGATGTTGCCGTTTGCGGCCTGCGCCTGCGCAGCCGCCGCCGTGGGCGCCGCCAGCGCGACCAGAACGCTCAGGACCGCCGCCGACAGAAGCTCGAAACATGACTCCCCTCCTCCTTCGCGTTTCGACGCCTGACCCGAATTTTGCAGTATACAATTGGATTCGCTCCCCTTTAGACGTTGTAACCCGCCGGGCCGGTCCGGCCGATATATCGGTAAGTCGCTTTCTGTCGAGGGTCCGCAGCCTGACGTACGTAATCCTGCGACCGGTCCGAGCTGATCGACTCTAAATAGCTGTGTCCACGTCACCAACGAAGACCAAACCGGCTACCAAGCCCGCGCGAAGCGGCGCCGTCAAGCTGCTCGGACGCCGGTGGAAGCTCTACGCGCTCGTCGCGCTGGCGGGGCCGCTCGTGGTGTTCCTGGGCGTGCTCGGCTACTACTACGTCGTCTTCTCGCGGATGATCGACGCCCGGATTCACGGGGACATGCAGCGGGTCGACCCGCGCGTGTTCGCGCGGCCGTTCGAGGTCCGGCGGGGCCAGTCGGTGTCGCCGCGCCAGCTCGTCGACCGGTTGAACGAGCTCGGCTATGCCAACCGCGCCCAGTCCGGGCAGCCCGGCGAGTTCACGGTCGGCCGCGACGCCATCGTCCTCGTCCCGCGCGACGGCGACCGCAAGGGACAGACCGTCCGCATCGTCTTCGGCATGCGGTCGGCAAAGACCAAGGAAACGACCGCCATCGACCACCTCGAGATCGTCGGGCAGAAGACGCGGCCCGAGCAGCTGACGCTCGACCCGCCGCTCATCACCGCGCTCGTCTCGTCGGGCGCGGGAGAAACGCCGGGACGTCCCGCTCAAGCACATCCCGCAGCACATGATCCAGGCGGTCCTGGCGATCGAAGACCGGCGCTTCTACGACCACGTCGGCGTCGATCCCGATCGGCATCGCGTCGGCGGTCTGGGACTACGTGTCCGGGCGCAAGGCGTACCTGCGCGGCGGCAGCACGCTGACGCAGCAGCTCATCAAGAACACGTTCCTGACGCAGGAACGAAGCCCGATCCGCAAGCTGCAGGATCAGTTCATGGCGCTCATCCTCGAGCGCCGGCTGAGCAAGGATCAGGTCCTCGAGCTCTACCTGAACGACGTGTGGCTCGGCCAGCGCGGATCGTTCGCCGTCCACGGCGTGGCCGAAGCGTCGCGGCTGTTCTTCGCCAAGCACATCTCGAACGTGTCGCTGAGCGAGGCGGCGCTCATCGCCGGCGTCATCCAGTCGCCGCCGCGGCATTCGCCGTTCGTCCATCCCGATCGGGCCAAGGAACGCCGCGATGTCGTGCTGCGGGCGATGGCGGATGCCGGCTACGTCAGCGCCGAGGCCGCCGAGCGCGCGACGCAGGAGCCGGTGCAGATCGTCGCCCGCGCGCTCGAGGCCGAGGCGCCCTACTTCGTCGACTACATCAGTCAGGAACTGCAGGACAAGTACAGCGCCATCGCGAGCACCGTCGACGTCTACACGACGCTCGATCTGCACCTGCAGCGCCTCGCGCAGGACGCGGTGCGCGACGGCCTGATCCGCGTCGACGAGCTGCTCGCCAAGCGCAAGCGGCAGAAGGCGCAGGCGGCGCTCATCGCCGTCGATCCCCGCACCGGCGAGGTGCTCGCGATGGTCGGCGGCCGCTCCTACAACCAGTCGCAGTACAACCGCGCCATCAACGCCCGCCGGCAGCCGGGGTCGGTCTTCAAGCCGTTCGTCTACCTCGCCGCGTTCGAGCACGCGCTACAAGGAGGGGCGCACCGACATCACGCCGGCGACGATCGTCATCGACGAACCGACGACGTTCATGTTCAACGACGAACCGTGGGAGCCGCGCAACTACGAGGACGAGTACGACGGCCCGGTGACGCTGCGGCGCGCGCTCGCCCACTCGCGCAACGTCGCCACGATCAAGGTGGCCGAAACGACCGGCTACGGCGAGGTCGCCGTCGCTCTGGCGCCAGGTCGGCGCCGGCGCGTCGCCGCGCGCCTACGCCGCGATCGCGCTTGGCGTCTTCGAAGCGACGCCGTTCGAGATCGCCACGGCGTACACGCTCTTCCCCAACGGCGGCACGATCCGGCCGCTGCGCGCCATCTCGCGGCTGGTGAGCGGCGGCCAGGACGTGCAGATTCGCTCGGTCGCAACCAAGACCATCGCGCGGCGCGACACGACGTTCCTCGTCACCAACATGATGCGCAGCGTCCTCAACGAAGGGACAGCGGCCAGCGCGCGGTCCGCCGGCTTCACCCCGGACGCGGCCGGCAAGACCGGCACGACCAACGACCTGCGCGACGCGTGGTTCGTCGGCTTCACGCCCGAGCTCGTCACCGTCGTCTGGGTCGGACTCGACGACAACCAGCCGCTCGGGCTGAGCGGCGCGACGGCCGCCCTCCCCATCTGGACGACCTTCATGACGCGCGCGCTCGCCGGGCATCGACAGCCCGTCGTTTCAGACGCCGGAAGGCATCGTGTTCGTCGACATCGATCGCGATACCGGCCAGCTCGCCGGCCCCGCCTGCCCCCGCGTCTTCTCGGAGTCCTTCATCATCGGGACCGAGCCGCAAGAGATCTGCCGGCTGCACGGCAACTGAACACCGGCGGGGACACTCAACCGTGACTGTCCCCGGCTGGAAGAACCGTGCCATTCGAAAGAACTGTGCCAATCGAACGCTCCGGCTGCGTTATCATTGAGGTTCCCTTGTCCAAACTACTTTTCGCACTCACGTTGATCTCTGCCGTGCTCGTTTCCGGCACCGCCTGCCGCAAGGCGCCGGCGCCAGACGCCACCACGACGACCGCGGCCACACCTGGATCGTCAGCGGCTGGAACGCCCGCGCCGGCCGCGCCGGCGACCGGCACACCACGCGGCCGCGACGCCACCCGCGACCATACCTATCCCCGACCTGACGCTTCCGCCAAGCCGGTGCCGGCGACCCTGCCGAGCGTGCTGGCGCACGTCAACAGCGAGAACGTCACCAAGGCCGATTTCGAGCGCCTCCTGCGCAACATCGAGCTCAACAACCGTGCTCCCGTCCCCGCCGAGCGCCGCGACGAGATCTATCGCAAGGTGCTCGACGAGCTCGTCACCTACACGCTGCTCAAGCAGGAAGCCAAGGCGCGCAACTTCACCGCCACCGATGCGGAAGTCGAGGAACAGCTCAACACGATGCAGCAGGCGGCGCGCGACGAGGACGCGTTCAAGAAGGCGCTCGCCGAGCGCAAGATGACGCTCGAACGCCTCAAGGCCGACGCCCGCACGGAGATCGCGATCGCCAAGATGATGAACGCGCAGGTGGCCAACGCGACCGAGGCGACCGACGCCGAGGCCAAGGACTTCTACGACAAGAATCCCGACCGGTTCAAGCGCGCCGAGACCGTCCGCGCCAGCCACATCCTGCTGCTGGTCGACCCGAGCGCCGACGAGGCGACCAAGCAGCAGACCAAGACGAAGATCGACGGCATCCTCAAGCGCGCCAAGGCCGGCGAGGACTTCGCCGCGCTCGCGCAAGCAGAACTCTCAGGACGGGAGCGCGCCGCAGGGCGGCGACCTCGGCTACTTCCCGAAAGAGAAGATGGTCCCGGCCTTCGCCGATGTCGCCTTCGCGCTCAAGACCGGAGAGATCAGCGACGTCGTGACGACGCAGTTCGGCGTGCACATCATCAAGGTGACCGACCGCAAGCCCGCCGGCACCGTGCCGCTCGAGGAAGTCAGCCCGCAGGTCAAGGAGTTCCTGACCGAGCAGAAGAAGCAGCAGCAGGCGCAGGCCTTCATCGAGCAAGTCCGGCAGAAGGCCAAGATCGAGGTCCTCATCTGAACGAGGAAGTCCTCTCCGCGGCGGCTGACGCGCTCAAGCGCGGCGAGTCGGTCGCGCTCGTGACGGTGGTCCGCGCGCGCGGGTCCACACCGCAGCGGGCCGGCGCCAAAATGCTGGTCTACGCCGACGGCCGAACCGTCGGAACCATCGGCGGCGGCTGCTACGAGAACGAAGCCTGCCTCAAGGCGCGCGAGGTGCTCGCGTCGGGCCGCCAGGCGCTGATGCACTTCGAACTGAACGACGACTTCGCGCAGGAGAACGGCCTCATCTGCGGCGGGCAAATGGACGTCCACGTCGATCGCGCTCGAACCGGCCCCGCGCCTGTACATCATCGGCGCCGGCCACGTCGGCTGGCACCTCGCGCGCGCTCGCCGACGAGATCGATTTCCACGTGCACGTCGTCGACGACCGCGAGAAGTTCGCGAGTCGCGAACGCTTCCCGGCCGCCGAAGAGATTGTCGTCGAGCCCATCGACGAGTGGCTGCATCGGGCCGACATCCCCGGTTCGTCGTACGTCGTCATCGTCACGCGCGGACACCAGGGCGATCTCGAGGCGATGCGCGCGCTCGCGGCGCGCGATCTGAAGTACCTCGGCCTGATTGGCAGCCGCGCCAAAGTCGCGCGCATCCGGAGTGCGCTCGTCGAAGAGGGCATGCCCGCGGAGTGCCTCGACCGCGTGCACTCGCCCATCGGCCTCGACATCGGCGCCGTCACGCCCGCCGAAATCGCCGTCGCCATCCTCGCCGAGCTGATCGCCGTCCGCCGCGGCGTAGCAACCGGTGTCCGGTCGGGGTCAGGCCGTGAATCGTGAATTCGGGCGGGACCGGCCCGCGGGGTCAGGCCGTGAATCGTGAATTGCGGCTGTTTCGAGCCTGACCTGACCGATTCACGATTCACGGCCTGACCCCGACCTCCATGACGACGCTCATCCGCAACGCGACGATCGTCACGATGAACGACCGCCTCGAGGTCATCGAGGGTGCGGTCGCCATCGACGGCGGGCGCATCGTGTCGGTCGGCGCGGAGCCGGAATCGCCGTGCGACCGCGTGGTCAACGCTGGCGGCGCCTACCTTCTGCCCGGCTTCATCCAGACTCACGTCCACCTGTGCCAGACGCTCTTCCGGAGCTACGCCGACGACATGCCGCTGCTCGAGTGGCTCAGGCGCCGCATCTGGCCGATGGAAGCGGCCCACTCGCCCGACACGCTGCGCGCGGCCACTCGGCTGGCGGCGGCCGAGCTGCTGCTCTCGGGCACGACCACGGCGCTGACGATGGAGACCGTGCACGACACGGACGTCGTCTTCGAAGCGCTCGCCGAGATCGGACTGCGCGCGACCGTCGGCAAGTGCATGATGGACTCCGACGACAACGTGCCGGCGCGGCTGCGGGAGCAGACGCAAGCGTCGATCGACGAGAGCGTGGCGTTGCGCAAGCGATGGGAAGGCGCCGCAGGCGGCCGGCTGCGCGCGGCCTTCGCTCCACGCTTTGCGGTCTCCTGCTCGCGCGAGCTGCTCGAGGCGGTCGCGGCGCTGTCGGCGCGCGAGCGCGTCATCGTCCACACGCACGCTTCGGAGTCGCGGGACGAAGTCGAGGTCGTGCGCCGGCTGTCGGGTGGACTGTCGAACCTCGAGTACCTCGCGGCGACCGGCCTCGCAAGCGATCGACTATGCGCCGCGCATTGCGTCTGGGTCAGCGAGACCGAGCAGGCGCTCCTCGCCGAGCGCGACGTCAAGGTTATGCACTGCCCTGGCTCCAACCTGAAGCTGGGATCGGGGATCGCTCCGGTCGTCGAGATGCGGAAACGCGGCATCTCGGTCTCGCTCGGCGCCGACGGCGCCGCCTGCAACAACCGGCTCGACATGTTCGACGAGATGCGTCTCGCCGCCACGCTGCAAGCGGTCAGGCATGCGCCTGGTGCGCTGACGGCCCAGGACGCGCTCTGGATGGCGACGCGTGAGGGCGCCCGGGCGCTCGGGCTCGAGAACGAGGTGGGCTCGATAGAGATCGGGAAGCGCGCCGACCTCATCCTGGTCGAGCGCGATCGGCTGCATCTGGCGCCGGCGGCCGACCCGTGGTCCACGCTCGTCTATGCCGCCCGGGGGACCGATGTCCGGATGACGATGGTGGACGGCGAGATTCTGGTCAACAATTTCAAATTAGCTCGGCTGGACGGCGACGACATCGTCGCGGAAGCCGGGCTAGCGGCACGAAACATCGCGGAACGAACGGGTATTTCGGGCATATAACCCGGTAAACGGAACCCTGTTATAATTGCTTAGCAGTCTCCATCGACGAGTGCTAACAGCCTATGACGCTCCATCCTGCACTGCCCGAACGGGATAGACGGATCCTTGGGGTCGTGGTGTCGGCGTACATCGAGCAGGGTGAGCCGGTTTCATCGCTGTGGCTGGCCAAGGGCCGCCTCGGTGTCTCCTCGGCGACTCTTCGGAATGTGCTGGCACGGCTCGAAGAACAGGGCTACGTCCGCCAGCCCCACACCTCCGCTGGGCGGGTTCCGACCGACCTCGGCTATCGCAACTATGTCGACGGCGTCCTCGCCGAGCGGCGCACCTCGCGCCCGGCGCCGAACGTCGAAGCGCGGCTGCGCCGGGCCGGCACGGTGGACGACCTGCTGTCGCACGTCTCGCAGGAAGTGTCACGGGCGTCGCACCAGGTCGGATTCGCGATTGCACCGTCGGCCGACACGACCACCCTCGAGCATCTGAATTTCGTGCCGCTCGACGGCGGAAAAATCCTGGTCGTCGTCGTCGCGGCCGGCGGTCACGTGTCGCACAAGGTGATCGAGCCCACCGAGCAGTACGACCAGACCGAGCTGCAGCAGGCCTCCAACTACCTCAACAGCGAGTTCAAGGGGCGCACGCTGCTCGACGTGCGGCACATGGTGCTCGAGCGCCTGCGCGAAGAGCGCACGCTGTACGACGTCCTCATGTCGCGGGCACTGCGGCTGGCGAGCGCGACCCTTGCGCACGTGGACTCGGAGCCGGCTGTCTTCATCCAGGGCACGTCGATGCTGCTCGAGGATGTGAGCGGCGAGGATACCGACGTCACGCTCGAGGCGCTGCGCGCGCTGCTGCAGATGATCGAAGAAAAGGCGCGGCTCGTCCGGCTCCTGGACGACTACATCGGCGGCGACGGCCTGACGGTCGTCATCGGTTCCGAGCATCAGTCGAGCGAATTCCAGCGCTTCAGCCTGGTGATCTCGACCTATTCCGACGGCCACGGCACGGGCGCCGTGGGCGTCATCGGTCCAACCCGCATGCACTACTCACGCGCCATCAATGCGGTCGACAGCCTGTCACGCGTCATCAGCAGGGTCGTCGGCGCGAAGACCTAACTCACGAAGTCCTCCGGCATCATGAACGAACAGAACGAACAACCTGTAACTGACCCCGTCGACAAAGGCACAGCCGTCGCCGACGCGGACGAGCTCCAGCGTCAGCGCGACGATTTCTACGACCGGCTGCTCCGCAAGACGGCCGAGTTCGACAACTACCGTAAACGCGTCGAGCGCGATCGCCAGAGCATGGCCGAGGCGGTGGCGGCCGACGCCGTGAAGGATCTGCTGCCGCTCGTGGACGACCTCGAACGCGCGCTGAAGGCCGACACCGGCGCCGAAGGCGCGGAAGCCTATCGCAAGGGCGTCGAGCTCATCCATCGGCAGCTCCTCGAGATCCTGCGCAAGCGCGGGGTGCGCGCGATCGAGGCGCTCGGCACCGACTTCGACCCGCACTTTCATCAGGCCATCGCGCACGAGCCCGCCGAAGGGCGTCGCGACGGCGAAGTCATCGAGGAATTCGGCCGCGGCTATATGCTGGGCGATCGCCTGATCCGCCCGGCGATAGTAAAGGTGGCCAAGGGTGAGTAGCAGCGTGAAGCGGGATTACTACGAGATTCTCGGCGTCGAACGCGATGCGACGGATCAGCAGATCAAGAGCGCGTATCGCAAGCTGGCGCTGCAGCACCATCCCGACCGCAATCCCAACAACCAGGCGGCGGAGGAGCGCTTCAAGGAAGCCGCCGAGGCCTACGCGATCCTGGCCGATCGCGACAAGCGCGGCGTCTACGACCGCTTCGGACACGCCGGATTGAACGGCGGCGCGGGCGGCGCCGGTTTCGATCCGACGATCTTCGCCGACTTCTCGGACATCTTCTCGGGACTGGGCGATGCCTTCGGCTTCGGTGACGTCTTCGGCGGGCGCCGGCGCCGTGGCGGCCCGCAGCGCGGCTCGGATCTCCGCTACGACCTCGAGATCACCTTCGAGGAATCGGCGGTTGGCGCCGAGACAACGATCCAGATCCCGCGCGAGGAATCCTGCGAGACCTGCTCGGGTTCGGGCGCCGCGCCTGGGACCACGGCCGAGACCTGCAGCCAGTGCCGCGGCACGGGTCAGCTCCGCTACCAGCAGGGATTTCTGACCGTCGCGCGTCCCTGCTCGAACTGCCGCGGCAGCGGCAAGACGATCGCCAAGCCGTGCCAGACGTGCCGTGGCGCGGGACGTGTCGGCAAGGAACGCAAGCTGACGGTGAAGATTCCGGCCGGCATTGCCACGGGCCAGCGCCTCCGCCTGCAGAACGAAGGCGAGCACGGCAGCGCCGGCGGCCCCCCGGGCGACCTCTACGTCGTCGTGCACGTACAGGATCATCATTTCTTCCACCGCGAGAACGATGACCTCTTCTGCGAGCTGCCGATCAGCTACCCGACGCTCGCGCTCGGCGGCAGCATCAAGGTCCCGACGCTCAACGGGCGCGAAGACCTTCACATCCCCGCCGGCACGCAGGCAGGCGCTCGCTTCAAGATGCGCGGCAAGGGAATGCCGAACGTCTCGGGACGCGGGCACGGCGACCTGCACGTGATCGCCGGCGTCGCGATCCCGACCAAGCTGTCCAAGGAACAGAAGTCCCTGCTCGAAGAGCTGTCGAAGACGCTGCCGAAGCAGGAGGACGACCTCGACCGTCAGGACGCGAGCGATAAGCCCTTCTTCGAACGCGTCAAGGACATCTTTGGCTAGAACACCACGGACAACACGGCACGGTCTTGAGAAATCGCTTCGATGGCTGTGGCTAGTTTCGCGGCGCTGGACCTCCGCTGGAGGTCCGGTCCCGGCGCCCCCGAAAGCGAAGAAACCTGCGAGCTCATCCACGCACAGCTGGACGGGTTCGCACCCCAAGCCATCCTGGACGAGTCCGCCGACGGCTGGCGAGTGTTCTTCAGGTCAGTCAGACACCGTGATGACGCCGCCGCGGCGCTGCGAGAAACGCTCGGCGATCGTCTGCTGACGATTACGGCCGTCGACGTGCCGGACGAAGAATGGGCGCGACGGAGTCAGGCGAACCTGACGGCGATTCGCGTCGGCCGCATCGTCGTCGCTCCACCATGGCACGACTCGACCGCTTCCCCACCCGAACTGAAGCCAGCTGACGGCGACATCGCCATCGTCATCGATCCGTCCACCGGCTTCGGCACCGGCCATCACGAAACCACGCGGCTGTGCCTGTCGTTGCTGCAGAGCATCGAGCTCCGCGACCGTCGAGTGATTGATGCCGGAACCGGTTCAGGCGTGCTGGCCATCGCGGCGGCGAAGCTCGGCGCGGCGGCGGTCGTGGCATTTGACGAGGACCCCGAGGCGCTGCGGAACGCGCGCGAGAACGTCGCGCGCAACGGCGTGGCCGAGCTCGTCGAGATACGAGAGGCGATGCTCTCGTCGGTCCAGATCGAGCCGGCCGGGCTCGTCGTGGCCAACCTGACCGGTGCGGTGATCCAGAAGCATGCGGCCCGCCTGACGGAGCTCGTCGAGCCTGGGGGGACGCTCATCGTGAGTGGGTTCAATACCGCCGACGCCGACGACGTCGCGCGCGCGCTCGCACCCACCGTCGAGCGAACGCTGACCGAGGGTGACTGGGTGGCGGCGCTTATCGGTCGTCGAACGTGAAGTTCACGATCGAGACTGCCACCAACCCCACCGCATCCGCGCGCAGCGTCATCTGACCGAGGCTGGCAAGTGCGCAGCCGGCGCTGACGGCGGCAACGCGCTCAGCTGCAGACCATCCCCCTTCAGGCCCAACGATGCAGGCAACGGCCACGGGCGCAGATCCGGCGAGCGCTGCCCGCATGGGCTGAACACCACCGGCGTCCGACGACGGTTCAGTCAGCAAGAGGCGGCGTCCCTCGAACGGGGCCTCCAGCCAGTCTCGAAAGGGCTGCGGCGTCTCGATGACGGGCAGCCGCGCGCGGCGGCATTGCTTGGCGGAGGCAACCGCTACGCGCTGCCACCGCTCGTGGGCGTGCGCTCGTCCGAGCGCGGCCAAGCCTAGCAGCGACCGCTCGGTCACCACCGGCACGAGGCGTGCGACGCCCGCCATGGTGGCGTCGCGTACGACGCCGTCCATCTTGTCGCCCTTGAGCACGGCCTGCACGAGGACGGTAGATACTGCGGGCTCGGGATGGGAAGGGATCGCATCGCCGATCGCGACCGTCGCTCCCTTGCGATCGGCCCGGACCACGCGCGCGAGGAACTCGTGGCCACTGCCATCGAACACGGCAATCTCATCGCCGGCGGTCAGCCGCATCACCCGAACCAGGTGATGGGACTCGTCTTCGGGGAGCATCGTCTCGCCCCGCGAAGGGTCGAGACCCGGCACATAGAAGCGCGGACGCGTCACGGAATCGATTCTAATCGCGCATTCGCATAGCTCGGCGGGATCGCATTCGCGTATCGAGCGTTCGCGGTTCGATTCGCTTCAGTCATTCAGCACATTCAACATTGCTGTTCCGGGGCCAGACACTCGGCAAGTACAAGATCGTCGCTGCGCTCGGCAGCGGCGGTTTCGGTACCGTCTACCTCGCCCACGACACCTGGATCGACAAGAAAGTCGCGATCAAGGTGCCGCACCGCCAGGGCCTGGACTTCGGCGAGCTGTTGCGCGAGCCTCGCCTGCTCGCCAGCGTCAGCCATCCCAACATCGTCGCCATCACGACCGCCGAGAAGCAGGACAACGTCTTCTTCATCGTGATGGAGTACGTGCAGGGCGAGACGCTCGAGAACATCATCGCCCTCAAGGGCGCGCTCGAGCTCAATCGCGCGCTCGACTTCACCTGCCAGATCTGCAACGCCGTCGACCACGCGCACCGCCAGGGCGTGATCCACCGCGACCTGCGGCCCGCCAACGTGCTCGTCACCGAGAACGACATGCTGAAGGTCGCCGACTTCGGCACGTCGCGCTTCCTCGAGATCGCCGCGCATGGAACGACGGTGATTGGCAGCCCGCCCTACATGGCGCCGGAGCAGTTTCACGGCAAGGCGGTCTTCGCCTCCGATATCTACTCGCTCGGCGTCACGATGTATCAGATGCTGACGGGGATCCTGCCCTACGACACGCCGGCGCCGGCGGATCTCGACAAGTTGATGTCGGGCGAGCTCGTCACGCCGCCGCGGATGAAGAACCCGGCGCTGCCGCGCGAGGTCAACGAGATCGTGATGCGCGCGCTCGCGCCCGACGTCACGGCGCGTTACCAGCGCGCGGCCGATCTGCTCGCCGCGGTCCTGGCGGTCAGGACCGCGGCCAAACCGCGACGCACACCGGTGGACCCGACGCCCGTGCTCCGGGATACGCCGCGCGTGGCGGCGCCGCGCAGCCGCCTCCCCGAAGTTCTGCTGGCAGTGCCACAAGCCCCTGCACGCGCGCAGCGACCGCCGCTGCCCCTTCTGCGGAGAAACCCAATAGAACCGGGCCAGTTCGCGCATTGGACCGCCAGGCTCGCGGCGGGCGGTATGTTAAAATCAACTATCGCAACGGGTTCCCCACCACGAAGCGCGATAGGAAGCAGGAGCAGCTGATGGCCTTCACCGGCTCCGGGAAAATCTGGATGAACGGGTCGCTCGTCGACTGGGCGGACGCGAAGATCCACATCGCGTCGCACGTCATCCACTACGGCAGCGCCGTGTTCGAGGGCGCTCGCTGCTACGACACGCCGCGCGGCTCGGCCTGCTTCCAGCTCGACGCCCACATGCGCCGGCTCTACGATTCCGCCAAGATCTACCGGATGGAGCCGCAGGTCGATCGCGACGACGCTGACCGCGGCCGTGCTCGAGACGATTCGCGCCAACGCGTTCAAGGCGTGCTACATCCGGCCGATCGTCTATCGCGGCTACAACACGCTCGGCGTCGATCCGTCGGCGTGTCCGGTCGATTCGGCCATCCTCACGTGGGAGTGGGGCGCGTATCTCGGGAAGGAAGCGCTCGAACGCGGCGCCGACGTCGCGATCAGCTCGTGGACGCGCGCGGCGCCGAACACCTTCCCGTCGCTCGCGAAGAGCGCGGCGAACTACGCCAACTCGCAGCTGATCAAGATGTCGGCGCATCGCCGACGGCTACAGCGAGGGCATCGCCCTCGACACCGCCGGCTATCTCAGCGAAGGCAGCGGCCAGAACCTCTTCATCGTCCGCGACGAGGTCCTCTACACGCCGCCCGTCTCGGCGGCCATCCTCCCGGGCATCACGCGCAACTCGGTCATCACGATTGCGCGCGACCTCGGCTTCCAGGTGCGCGAAGAGCTGCTGCCGCGCGAGCTGCTCTACATCGCCGACGAGGCGTTCTTCGTCGGCACGGCGGTCGAGATCACGCCGATCCGGTCGGTCGACAAGATTGTCGTCGGCAACGGCCGGCGCGGGCCGATCACCGAAGCGCTGCAGAGCGGCGTTCTTCGACATCATCAACGGCGTCAGGCCCGACACGCACGGCTGGCTGACCTACGTCTCGCCCGGCGCTCCCCAGAAGGCACTGCAGTCGGCGCATGCATCTCAATGACCTGCTGAAGATTGCCGCCGCGTCCGGCGCCTCCGACCTGCACCTCAAGGTCGGCAGCTACCCGATGATGCGGGTCAACGGCACTCTGGTCGTTGCGTCGCGAAGAAAAGCGGCTCGATCGCCACGACACCGAGGCGATGGCGAGCGTGCTCTTCACGCCCGAGCACCAGGAGAAGTTCCGGCGAGCGCAGGAAGTCGACCTCGCCTACAGCGTGACCGGGCTCGGCCGCTTCCGCTGCAACGTCTTCCAGCAGCGCGGCACGGTCGGCATGGTGCTGCGCGTCATCCCGACGCGCGTCCGCACGATCGACGAGCTCGGGCTGCCGCCGATCCTCAAGCGCATCGCCGAGGAAGAGCGCGGCCTCGTGCTCGTCACGGGCACGACCGGCAGCGGCAAGAGCACGACGCTCGCGGCGATGATCGACCACGTCAACTCGACGCGCGCGGCGCACATCATGACGGTCGAGGACCCGATCGAGTACCTGCATCGGGACTACCAGTCGATCGTCAGCCAGCGCGAAGTCGCGGTCGACACGGCGTCGTTCTCGCAGGCGCTGCGCAGCGCCCTGCGGCAGGATCCCGACGTCATCCTGGTCGGCGAGATGCGCGACTTCGAGACGGTCGAAACGGCGCTCCTCGCGGCCGAAACCGGGCCACCTCGTGTTCTCGACGCTGCACACGCTCGACGCGACCGAAACCATCAGCCGCATCATCTCGGTCTTTCCGCCGCACCAGCAGCGCCAGATTCGCATCCAGCTGTCGACCGTGCTCAAGGCCGCGGTCTCGCAGCGCCTGATGCCGCGCGCCGACGGCCTCGGCCGCGTGCCGGCGGTCGAAGTCATGATCGCGACGCCGTTCATCCGCGACTGCATCGTCGACAAGGATCGCACGAACCACATCCACGGCGCGATCGCCTCCGGCACGTCGCAGTACGGGATGCAGACGTTCGACCAGTCGATCTTCAGCCTCTATCAGCAGGGGTTCGTGACGCTCGACGAAGCGATGCGCTGGGCGTCGAACCTCGACGAGTTCAAGCTCAAGGTCCAGGGCATCTCGACCACCGCGGAGCATGGCGCGCGACGAAATGGCCAAGCAGGGCGGCGTCCAGCCGGACATCATCCGGTTTGGCGGCTGACACCCGGCGCCTCCGCCTACCTCGACGCGCTCCATCTCCTGTCCCGGCGCGCGCTCACGGTCGCCGAATGCCGCGAGCGCCTGCTCGACCGTGAGCACCCCGACGACAAGATCGACACGGCCATCGACGCGCCTCCTCGAGACCGGCGGCCTCGACGACAAGCGACTGGCGCACGGCACACGCGCGCACGGCGGTCGAGATCAAGGGCCGCGGGCGCCTGCGCGTCGTGCGCGAGCTCCAGGCCCGGGGCGTCGACAAGGACGTCGCGGCCGAAGCCGTCGCCGAGGTCTTCGGCGAGAAGGACGAGCGGGCGCTCGTCGCCCGGGCGCTCGCAGAAGAAGCTGCGCGGACGCGGCCGCGGCCCGCCGACGCCGCCGAGTCAGGCGCGCCTCTATCAATATCTGATGCGCCAGGGGTTCACGCCCGCCGTCGTCATCGAAGCGCTCCGCAGGCTGCGGAGGGGACTGACGACGAAGTAGAATAGGGCTCAGGGCTCACGGCACGGACTCAGCAGAACTCGAGGTTTGGCCACCAAGCCGCAGCCTGAAGCCTGAGCCTGCAGCCTGAGCCAACAACCAATGAACTCTCGCGACATTCGCAGCAGCTTCCTCGACTACTTCAAGCGTCAGGGACACACCATCGTCCCGAGCGCGCCGCTCGTGCCCGGCGACGACCCGACGCTGCTCTTCACCAACGCCGGGATGAACCAGTTCAAGGACGCGTTCCTCGGGCGCGAGAAGCGCGCCTACACGCGCGCGACGACGTCGCAGAAGTGCATGCGCGTCAGCGGCAAGCACAACGACCTCGACAACGTCGGGCCGTCGCTCCGGCATCACACCTTCTTCGAGATGCTGGGCAACTTCTCGTTCGGCGACTACTTCAAGAAGGAAGCGATCCCGTTCGCGTGGGAGCTGCTGACCGACGACGTGGAAGCTGGCGCCGGAGCGGCTGTTCCCGACGATCTTCAAGGGCGAGGCGGGCATTCCCCGCGACGCCGAAGCGCACGCGATCTGGACGAAGCTCGTGCCCGCGCGATCGGATCACCGAGCTCGGGCTGGCCGAGAACTTCTGGGCGATGGGCGAAACCGGCCCGTGCGGCCGGTGCTCGGAGATTCACTACTTCCGCGGCGAACACGTCGCCGTGCGAGGAGGAGCGGCGCGGCCGGACATGCCTCGGCATCGACTGCAGCTGCGACCGGTTCGTCGAGGTCTGGAACAACGTGTTCATGGAGTTCGACCGCCAGGCCGATGGGACGCTCACTCCCCTGCCGGCGCCGTCGATCGACACGGGCATGGGCCTCGAGCGCATCACGGCGGTCATCCAGGGCAAGATCGCCAACTACGACACCGATCTCTTCACGCCCATCCTGACGGCGATCGGCGACCGCGCGGGCCGGCGATACGGCGCGACGCTCGACGAACCCGGCGACGTCTCGATGCGCGTCATCGCCGATCACCTTCGCGCCATGACGTTCCTCATCGCCGACGGCGTCGTCCCGTCGAACGAATGGCGCGGCTACGTCCTGCGCAAGATCATGCGCCGCGCGATGCGGCACGGCAAGAAGCTCGGCTTCGTCGAGCCGGTGCTGCTACACGTTCGTCGACGTGCTCGTCGCCGAGATGGGCGACGCCTATCCCGAGCTCCGCGCCGGGCGCGACAACATCGTGCGCGTCGTCCGCAGCGAGGAGGATCGATTCGACGCGGTGCTGACGGCCGGGCTGCCCCGGATCGAGGAAGTCCTCGATCGCGCCGCCGCCGGGTCGCGCGTCGTGCCCGGCGAGGACGCGTTCCGGCTCTACGACTCGCTCGGCGTGCCGCTCGACTTCATGGAGGATCTCGCCAGCCAGCGTCAGCTGACGATCGACCGCGAGGGCTTACGAGCGGGCGATGGAAGGCCAGCGCGAGAAGGCGCGCGCCGGAAGCTCGTTCAAGGGCGCGGAAAGAGCCCTCACGCCTGACCATGAGACGCCGACCTCGAGCGCGCGCTCGACGAGGCCGGCGATCGGTTCGAGGGCTACGACTCGACGACCGTTCAGGGAACGACCATCGTCGCGCTCTTCGACGAGACGCGGCGCGTCGATCGACACGCTCGCGGCCGGGCGCGAAGGGCTACATCGCGCTCGCGCGCACGCCGTTCTATCTCGAGTCCGGCGGTCAGGTATCGGACAGCGGACGCATTCTCGGCGCCGACGGATCGGTCGCGACGGTCGAGCGCCTGACGAGGCCCAGCCAGGCGCGTCCGCGCCTGCACCTGTCGCGCGTCGAGTCTGGCGCGTTCCGGCGCGGACAGATCGTCACCGCGGAGGTGGCCGACGAGATTCGCGATGCGACGCGCCGCAATCACACGGCGACGCACCTGCTCCATGCCGCGCTGCGACAGGTCCTCGGCCCACACGTCAAGCAGGCGGGCTCGCTCGTCGCACCCGATCGTCTGCGCTTCGACTTCGTGCACGTCGCCGCCGTGACGCGCGACGAGCTCCTGCGCATCGAGCGCATCGTCAACGAGCAGATCGTGCGCAACACGCCGGTAGCTCACCGAGGTCAAGTCGACCGAGGAGGCGATCGCGCACGGCGCGATGGCGCTCTTCGGCGAGAAGTACGGCGACCGCGTCCGCGTCGTCTCGATTCCGGGCTTCAGCATGGAGCTCTGCGGCGGCACGCACGTCCGCGCGACCGGCGACATCGGCCTGTTCGTCGCGACCGAGGAGAGCGGCGTCGCGGCGGGCGTTCGGCGCATCGAAGCGGTGACCGGCGCCGGTGCGGTCGCATGGGTGCAGCAGCAGCGGCAGTCGCTCGACGAGCATCCTCGCCGCTCTCCACACGACTGGCGCGCAGGGCGTCGACGCCGTGCATCGGCTGCAGTCCGAGAGCAAGCGGCTCTCGCGCGAAGTCGACCAGCTGAAGATGAAGGTGGCGATGGGCGGCGGCTCCAGGACGGCCGCGGCGGGGGCGGAAAACGGCGACGGACGAGCTCGTGACGTGGCAGGCGTCAAGCTCGTGACGCGGCGCGTCGAGGGGCTCGAGAAGGGCGCGCTGCGCGGCCTGTCGGATTCGCTCCGCGACCGGCTCGGCAGCGGCGTCGTCGTCCTCGTCTCCGACGTCGACGGCAAGGTGTCGCTCGTCGTGTCGGTGTCGAAGGACTTGACCAGCCGCGTCCAGGCCGGCCGGCTCGTCAAGGAGCTGGCTCCCATCGTCGGCGGCGGTGGCGGCGGACGCCCCGATTTTGCCGAGGCGGGCGGCAAGGACGCGTCGAAGATTGACGACCTGCTCGCCGCCGCGCCAAAGGTCCTGGAAGTAGCGCTCGCCTGAGCGCCGTCGGGGTCTGACCCTGGTCTGACCCCGGTCTGACCCGTCACCTGCCGATCCGACCCCTGATGTGATCCGCGAGATCCGCGTCCCGTTAAACGATCCGCGTCCCGTACCGAGTCTCATCCGCATTACAGAATTCGTCGTGCCCGCGTTCCGTTTCGGCACACCTGTCGACTGCCCGAATCCCCGTAAACCATTGACTGGCGATGGGCATCGCGCTTGCCTTACGCTCGCGTTGGATCAGTGCAACCTGTTGACATATCTTTGAGTTGATGAGCTTGGCTGAGCTTCCGGATCCTGCTCGGCGCGGTTCTGCTCTCGGCTACGGTTCCCGCCGTGGCGCAGGCGCAGATCTACGCCTCGCGCGACAGTGCCGGGAATCTCGTGCTGTCGGACAAGCCGAACAATCCACCGGCATCATCAAGACCTACGCCGGTCCCCAACGCGACGGGCGTCAGGACGACCAGGGGAATCGTCAGCGCCCGATTGAGCGAACGTGCGGCGCAGTACGACGCGCTCATCGAGGAGAACGCCACGGTTCATGGCGTCAGCCCGCACCTTGTTCGAGCCGTCATCCAGCAGGAATCGGGGTTCAATCCCCAGTGCGACGTCGCACAAGGGCGCGATGGGGCTGATGCAGCTGATGCCGGCGACGGCCGCCGAGCTCGGCGTGAGCGATCCTTACAATCCGTCGGAGAACATCCGCGGCGGCGTGGCGTATCTGAAGGGCCTGCTGGTGAAGTTCCAGCAGAACGTGGAGCTGGCGCTCGCGGCCTACAACGCGGGGCCGACCGCGGTGACGAAGTACGGAGCGGTCCCGCCGTACCGGGAAACGCGGAACTACGTGACGCGCATCACGACCGCCGTCGATGCGACTCCCAAGGGCAAGAACATCTACAAGACGACCGAGATCGTGAACGGCCGCGAGGTTACGCGGCTCTCGACGGTCGAGACGCCGGGGCCAGAGCTCGTCGGACGGCCAAACAGTAGGTCGGCTTTAGGCTCTGGGCTTTGGGCTCTTGCAAACCTTCGAGTTTGCTCGCGACGAACTTGCCAGAGCCTGAAGCCTAAAGCCTAGAGCCGTCGTCTACCCCTCCAACCGCGGCACCACGAACGTCACCAGGCATCCCTTCCCCACCAGCTTGACGTCGACGCGGCCGCCGTGCGCGCGTGCCGTCTGTGCGCAGTGCGGCCAGGAGCGGCGCGCCATGCGTGCCGCACGGATGCTCACGCCAGCCAGCTTCGAAGAACCGCAGCAGCGCCTCAGGACCGAGCTCGGGATCCGCATTCGTGCGAGACGGCACTCGACAATCAACGCCGGCCGGATGCTCGTGATCTGGGCGCTGACCGAGAGCAGCGTGCCGCCTCGCGGCGCCAGCGCCAGCAGACTCTGCAGCAAGCCGGTGAGGGCATCGCGGCAGCGTGCGCCGTCGAGGAAGATGCCGCGATCGGAGTCGGGCGCCGACAGCTCCACGCGCACTCCGCGCAGGCGCGCTTCGACGGCGATGGCTGAAACGGCACTGCTGACGAGCGCGAGGTGATCGACCGATGCCCGATCGATGGCGCTACCCGCTCGCAGGAGGTTCTGCGCCGCGGCGATTGACTTCGTGCGCGCGAGCTCGACCGCGGCCAGGTCGGTGAGCACGCCCCACCGCAACCGATCGTTGCCGGCCGCATTCATCGCCGGCAGGAGCGCCGTGACGAACTCGAGCCCGAGCGCGGCCTCGCCGATGGTTGGTTCAGGCGCAGCTGTTGAGGCGGGCGCGGCGACCGCGTCTGGTTCGACCGGCTCGGGTTCGACGGGCGGCGGAGGAATAGTCAGGCGCTGCATCGCCGCGTCGCGCAGGTCGGTCAAGCGTCCTTCGTCGACCCGTTGAGGTCGTGCACCAGGCACGGCACCGTATCGAGCCCCACTCGCTGCGCCGCGCGCAACCGACGCATGCCGGCAATCACGCGATAGATCGCGCCGCGGCGGCCCGACACGAGCAACGGCTCGATGATGCCTAGCCGGCGAATCGACTGCTCGAGATCCGTCGAGCTCGGCGTTGTCGTCGACCGGCGACTCGATCTCAGTGATCGGAATCTCGCGCACCGTGCGCGGCGGCGCATCGCCCAGCAACTCGTCGACGTAGTGCGGCGTGTGCCGCATGCGGAAGCGCGCCGGCAGCCCTTCACGCACTTTGCGTGCGGGCGGCACTTCCAGCTCGTCGTCTTCGCGCTCTTCGTCCTCGTCTTCAACGCCGTCGCTCGCGCTCGAGCGGATGCCGGCCTCGGCTCGGCCGCGCTGTTCATCGTCTCGAACGACCTCTCGCGCCTGGCGCGCGAGCACATCGTCTTCGGTGAACTCTCTGATGTTTGCCTGGGATGTCTGCTCGGTACCGACGGGGTCAAAGTGCACGAATGGTTTCTCCTGACGAGGTGGGACTAATCTTAGCGCACGCGAACGAGGGTGCGCACGAGGTTCATGGTTCAGGGTTCAGGGTTCAACGGTTCAGCGTTCTCGAACCATGCCTGAACCCTGAACCTTGAACCCTGAACCCTGAACCCCGAACCCTGAACCCGACTGAACCCCACGACTATTCCCCTCCCCCAGCCCGAAACATGTCTGCCCAGCCGTGGACAAGTCGGGCCCTTGGTCGGCAGCCCGAATGTGTGCAGACGGGCTCGAAAACGCGGGCCCACCCGTGGTATCGTCTTGGCCCTGCCGCCCTGCTGCGGGGTCGGCTTTCGGACCTATTTGCGTGGAGCTGCTTTGTCGCGCTTGACCGCTCCCCTGGCGCCCGGTCAGACATCTCACGAGCTGTCGACAGCCGCGGCTCGGCTGGTTGACGTCGAGCCGTGCGATGCGACACGTCCGGACGCTTGCCGCTCGCGCCGCGGCCGGCGACGCCAAAGTCTTCATCACCGGCGAAAGCGGCGTCGGCAAGGACGTCGTCGCGCAATACATTCACGCGCACTCCTCGCGCGCGACGAAGCCGTTCGTCGCAGTCAACTGCGCCGCCATCGCCGACACATTGCTCGAGACCGAGCTCTTCGGGCACGCCCGAGGAAGCTTCACCGGCGCCTACCGCGATCGCATCGGGCGCCTCGAAGCCGCGCATCGCGGAACCATCTTTCTGGATGAAATCGCCGAGATGAGCCTGCAGATGCAGGCGCACCTCCTGCGATTCCTGGAAAGCGGAGAGATTCAACCTGTTGGCAGCGTGGGTGGGCCGATTCGCGTCGACGTGCGCATCATCTCGGCAACCAACCGGGACCTCGAGCAACTCGTCGCGACCGGTGCGTTTCGCAGCGATCTCCTGTACCGGATCAAGGTGGTGCACATTCACGTGCCCCCCCTGCGCGACCGCAAGGAAGACTTGCCGACGCTGATCGACGCGGCTGCCAAGCGGACGGGACGGCAGATTCGCTTTACCGAGTCGGCCCTGCAGGCCCTCGCCCGCTACCGCTGGCCCGGGAACGTCCGCGAGCTCCAGAACGTCATCGAGCAGGCGGCCTGGATGGCTGAGTCGACGGACGTCGATGCTCAGGATCTTCCGGAGACGGTCAGGTTGGCCTCGACAGAAAGCCTGACGCCGCGGCGCGAGCGGCGCCGGCGACTCGCCGACGACCTCTACAGCACGCTCGTCGACGGACACTACACGTTCTGGGGACACATCCATCCGCTGCTGCTCAAGCGCGACATCACGCGTCACGACCTGAGGCAGCTCGTCAGCTTGGGTCTCACCGCGACCCGCGGCAACTACCGGGGACTCTTGAAGTTGTTCGGCATGGACGAAGGCGATTACAAGCGCTTCATGAACTTCCTGGCGGCACACGAGTGCAGCGTCGACTACCGCCAGTTCCGCCTGCCGGGCGCGATCCACGCGCGCCCCCTGTCAGCCGGGCTGCCGTTCGACGGCACGGAACGCCAGAGAGTCACCCGGCAAGCCAAGGAATCTTGAGGTTCCTGGACCCGATTCTGGCGGCACCGGATACGTCCTGGATTCTTCGCAACGCCCGCCATCAGCAAGTCGTCGCCCGGCACCTCGAGTCGGCGTTCGACCGCAAGACGCGCAATCGCGGCCTTCTCGGCCGCGCCAGCCTCTCCGCCGACGCGTGCGCTCATCCTCGCGCCGTGTAGCAGCATCCACACGTTCTTCATGAAGTTCGCAATCGACGTCGCATTCGTGGATCGCAACGGCCTGATCGTCCGAGCCCGACCGTCGGTGCGCCCGTGGCGAGTGCAGGTTTCTTTCCGCGCGTTCGCCGTTGTCGAGCTCGCAGCCGGCGTGCTCGCGCGATCAGACACTCGGTCAGGCGATCGACTTTTCCTCGCCGCCGAATAGCATCCTCGCGGCGACCAAGTTCTGGTCCCCACCAGATTCCGCACTCGTTCTGCGAACGTCCTCGCAACGCAACTGCCCTCTCCCCGCGCGCTTACACCGATTCGACATCCCGGTACGGCCGTTGCTCGGGCGCACACTGGTTTTCACACTGTCATTCGAGAAGCAGCATTCATGCGTCGAACGCGCCGCGACCCGCGATACCTAGTGCCACGCCCCTGGGAGGGCATGCTCCGAATCCCAGGCGACGTCGTCGTCGAGCAACACGACGCGGAACAGAAGGAGCTCTGGGTCGTCAGCTCCGAGCCCATGCGCCGCGAGGAACGGCTCACGCTGGATTTGACGCCGCCGGGACAGAGCCTGACGGTGCGGGTCGTCGAGAGCAAGCCCGTGATGATGGATGGAATCGTTCGACATCGGCTGAGGTTGGCCATCGTCGATTAGGACGACGCGGGTGACACGTACGGAGCCGACGACGGCGTCACGACGGATTGACCACTGGAGCTGCGGATGAAACGGCGTCTGAATTCCCTGCGTTGCCAGATGGAGCTAGTGGGCGTGCTCACGCGGGAAATACCGACGCGACTGGTGGAAATCAGCCGCTCGGGATGCCTGCTCGAAAGCGGGCACCGCATCGAGGAAGGAACCGTCGGCGCCCTGCGGCTCGAGGTCGAGGGCCAGACCTACCTGGAAGACGTGCGCGCGACGCGGTGCGTCGCGATCGCGGGATCGGGGTCCAGCTATCTCGTGGGCGTCGAGTTCCTGCAGACGGGACGGCCGGATGGTTCGTCGATTCGGCGCGCCATCTCGGGTTCGCTCGGTGATCTGTCGCTGGGAAGCGCGGGGTTGTCGTCAACGTAGAGTCGTCTGGCAAGTCTTTTTCGTAGGCACAGAAGGAGCAGCGTCATGAAGAGACTGATTGCAAAGTTGGTTCGGTCCGACGACGGGCAAGACCTCATCGAATACGGGTTGCTCGTGGGCATCATCACGATCGGCGCCATCGTCGGCATCACGGCGATCGGCCCGAAGGTCGCGCAGTACTTCACCAACCTCAATGCGGCCATGCCGTAACGGCTGACCGGTTCGATCGCAGGGACCCAGGGCAAAGGAGCACAGGGCTGATGAAGGCACTGCTGATTCGGGCACTCGAGTGCGAGGACGGTCAGGACCTCATCGAGTACTCGCTGTTGATTGGCGTCATCACGGTCGCGAGCATGCTCGCGATGACGGCGATCGGCGGGAAGATCACGCAGTACTTCACGAGCTTGAATGCCGCCATGCCCTGACGAATCGGATTCTGGCCCGGACGGCACAGACCAGACGTCGGAGTAACAGACGATGTTGATCAACTGGTGTCGGCGCGCGGCGCATCGCATGGGTCTCCTGCTCCGGCGGCTCGTCAGAGGACGATGCCGGACAGGACTTGATCGAGTATGCGCTGCTGACCGGCATCATCGCGATCGCGGGAATCCTGGTGTTCCCGACGATTCAATCGAAGATGGCCGACGCGTATCAGGACTGGAACGACAACGCGCAGGCGATCTGGGAGACCCCGCCGCCGATGTAGGACGTTCGCCATGGCGGGCAACACCGTGGCTTCCGACTTCGGCGGCACTTGGCGGAAGGTGTTGGGAGACATTGTGGAGACGAGTCAATGTCGGTTGCTCAGGTGGTCAGCCTCGCGCTTGCGGCGGTGGCGTGCGGGTGGGATCTCCGGACCCGGCGCATTCCGCAGCTCCTGACGCTCGGCGGCGCACTCGCCGGTTTCGTGTACCACGTCGCGCAACGGCGGCTGGGACGCCGGCATCGCCAGCGCCACGGGATGGGCGGTCGGCATCGCGATCTTCTTCCTGCCGTTTGCCCTGGGCGGGCTCGGCGCGGGTGACGTCAAGCTGCTGGGCGCGATTGGCGCCTGGCTGGGTCCGATGAACGCGCTCTGGGTCGGACTGTATGCGGGCGCGGCGGGCGGCATCCTGGCCATCTTCGTGGCGCTGACCAAGGGCTATCTATTCAGGCGGTCGGCAACGTCGGCGTGATGCTGGCCTACTGGCGGCTGAACGGCGTCAGGCCGCTGCCGGAGATCACGCTCGAGCACAGTCGAGGTCCACGGCTCGCGTATGCGGTGCCGATCCTCGCAGGAACGATGGTGACGCTGTGGCTCAGATAACAGACGCGCAAGCTCAGGCGGAAGCTGTGGACGTGCGAGCGCGGCGCCGAGCTCGTCGAGTTCGCGTTCGTGTTCCCCACGCTGCTGCTCGTGATGTTGGGGATCATCGATTTTGGATTCTTGTTTCAACGCTACGAGGTCGTGACCAACGCCGCGCGCGAGGGCGCCCGGGTCGCCATCCTCCCGGGATACGCGGATGCCGACGTGCAGGCGCGCGTCGACTCAGTATCTGACGGCCGGCGGGCTTGACCGGCACCGCGACCGTCGACCGTCGGCGCGCCGCAGGCCATCAGCGTCGGCAGCCAGTGCATCACCGTGCGCCCCGTGACGGTCGGCTATCAGCATCAGTTTCTGTTCCTCGGTCCGATTCTCGGCTTGATGGGCGGTGGCGCGCTCACGCAACAAGACGCTCAACGCCACGTCGTCCATGCGCAGCGAGATCGCTGCCGGTGCTTGTCCCTAGGCGTAAGGAGATCACATGAACCGCCGTTCCCGTCATCTCGTGGTGCTCACGGTCGCGGTCGTCACCGCCGCCATCGCGAGCTTTGCCGTCTACCGCGCCTTGCTGCAGAGACCGGCCGATGCGGCCGAGCGTGCTCCGCAGTTTGTCGTGGTGGCGGCGCGCTCGATGGCCATCGGAACCGAGCTCACCGAGCACGACGTCAAGCTGGTGGCGTGGCCCGCGGGCAACGCCGTGCCTGGCGCGATCAGCGACATGAAGAACGCCGTGAGCCGCGGGCTCCTGACCGCGGTCCTCGAGAACGAGCCGATCACCGTCAACAAGCTCGCCTCGATGGGCGCGGCCGGACTGCCGCCGGCGATTCCGCCCGGCATGCGCGCGATGTCGGTCAAGGTCAACGACGTCATCGGCGTCGCCGGTTTCGTCGTGCCGAAGCACGCGGGTCGACGTGGTCGTCACGATTCGCCGCGCAGACCGACAGCATGACGCGAACCGCGGCCAGCAACGTCCAGGTGCTCGCCGCCGGCACGCGCCAGGATCAGGGCAAGCCCGAGAGCGACACCAAGACGGCGAACGCGTCGACGGTCGTGACGCTGCTCGTATCGCCGACTGATGCCGAGCGCATCGCGCTCGCGCAGGCCGAGGGCGAGATCATGCTGATGCTGCGCAACCCGCTCGACACCGAGGCGACGGCCACGACCGGGATCAAGACGGCGTCGCTGCTCGGCGGCGAGCGAGGCGCCGGCACCGGTGGTCAAGCCACCGGCCCCGCGTCGGACACCCGCTCCTGCGGCGCACGCAGCCGAAGGCTGCGGACCCTCAGCCGCCAAGCCGAGAACAGGTCGAATCCATCCGCGGCATGAAGCGCACGGACGACGTCGTCAAGGACGACATTGAGCAAGGGCGATGCGAATAAGGTCGACGTGAGCAAGGGCGAGGTGATTAAGTGAGGCGATCCTCCGCCTGTGCCGTCGTCGGCCATCTGCCTGCTGGTGCAGGCGGCGCCGACTGCACATGCCGCGCGGCCGAGGCTGCCGCGCCTGGCTCGAGCACTGGTGCCCAGGCGCCTGCTCAGGCCGCGCAGCCGCCGGCGAAGCCGTCGGCGCCGCCATGCCGCTGCCCAGGCCAGGTCGAGCGCGTGGTGCTGACCGCGGGACGATCGACGGTGCTGCGAACGGATTTCGAGATCATCCGCATCGCGGTCACCAATCCCGCCGTCGCCGACGCCGTCGTCGTCCAGAACCGCGAGATCCTGGTCGACGGCAAGTCGCCCGGCACGGTCAGCCTGATCGTCTGGAGCAACACCGATCGCAAGCACTACGACCTCGTCGTCGAGCCGGCGATCACCACGCTGCAGCAGCAGCTGCGGGCGCTCTTCCCGGGCGAGGACATCAACGTCAGCGCGACCGACGAGGCGATCATCCTCTCGGGTGCGGTATCGAACAACAACGTCTCGCTGCGCGCCGCGGAAATCGCGCAGGCCAGTTCGGCGAAGGTCAAAGTCATCAACATGCTGCAGCTCCCGAGCGGTCAGGAGAGCCAGCAGGTGATGCTGCAGGTGCGCTTCGCCGAGGTCAATCGCCGCGCGCTGACCGAGCTCGGCGCCAACTTCATCGTCAACCGGCCAGGACTATCTCGGTCGGGTCGACGACGCAGCAGTTCGCCGCGCCGACCATCGACAATCAAAGTGGCGAGGACAAGACGATCTTCAGCGATTTCCTCAACCTGTTCTTCTTCAACCGACAGGAAGGCTGGGGCGCGATCGTCAAGGCGTTGCAGTCGAAGGGATTCTTCCAGAGCCTTGCCGAGCCGAACCTGATTGCCTACAACGACCAGGAAGCGAGCTTCCTGGCCGGCGGCGAGATTCCGGTCCCCGATCGTCCAGGGCTCGGGCGCCAACAGCGCCGTCACCGTGATGTACAAGGAGTTCGGCATCAAGCTCACGTTCACGCCGACGATCGCCGGCGACATCATCCGGCTGAAGGTGGCGCCCGAGGTCAGCACCCTCGACTTCGCCAACGGGATCACGCTGCAGGGCTTCCGCGTTCCGGCGCTCTCGACTCGGAAGGCGTCAACCAACGTCGAGCTTCGCGACGGCCAGTCGTTCGCGATTGCGGGCCTCCTCAACAACCTGACGCAGGAAGACGCCGCGGGTATCCCGGGGCTGAGCCAGGTTCCCATCATCGGGAACCTGTTCAAGAGCAAGGCCGATCGCGCCGAGCGGACCGAGCTGATGGTGCTCATCACGCCGCGGCTGGTGCGCGCGCTCGAGCCCGACGAAGTGCCGCCGCTGCCCACGCTGCCCCGCCGCTTCCTGCCCGCGCCGGGAGTCGGAGGCGTCGAGAAGGGCGCGCCGGGAAATCCGGACAAGACCGACAAGGGCGGGTCCGAGCCAGCGCAGAGGTCGAAAGTCGACGACGAAGAGCACCGGCGGGAGGCCGGGCTCGCAAGGACTAGGTCCGACATGCGCGCACGACGAACGCACACTCCGTTCGGAACAGGGAGCCGTCTTCGTCCAGGTCGGCATCTCGCTGTTCGTACTGATGGCGTTCAACGTGTTCGTGCTCGACTACGGGATGATGTGGATCGGCCGGCGGCAGGCGCAGAACGCGGCCGACGCGGGCGCGCTCGCGGGAGCGCGTCGCGCGCGGCTACGACGACTTCGACGATCCGCCGGCGTCAGACGGCATCGCGGCCGAAGCGCGTCGGGAGTGGCGGCGGCAAACCTGGTGTGGCAGCAGGCCGGCACGCCGGTCGTGACGTTCAACTGCCCGGCCGGCGTGACCGGCCGATGCGTCAAGGTCGAGGTCTACCGCGACGGAACGAACGGCAGCGCGGCCCTCCCCACGCTCTTTGGGCCCATCCTCGGTATCACGACTCAGAAGGTCAGGGCCTCGGCGACGTCCATCATCGGCAACGGCAACGCGACCGATTGCCTGCGCCCGATTGCGTTCGCTGACGACTGGCAGGAGCTGCGATCGCCAAGCGACGAGTTCAACAGCTTCGACGCGGCCGGGATTCCACTCACCGGCAACCGCGACAGCTACACTGCGCCGAGCGCGACGCAGGTGGGACGGACGATCGCGCTCCCGCCTCCTGCCGGCGACTTCGGCGAACGCCTCATCTGGGTCCTGGACCAGCCGACAACGTCGAGCGCCACGCCGATCACTCGTCACCTGCTCGTCGGCGTTGACCTGCCCGGGGCCGGCACGTATCAGCAAAATGGAGAGCTGCAGCGGGCAACCTGGTTCAGCTCGGCCAGACGCTTCCGGTGTTGATCCCGCCCGCAAGCGCGACCGCCCTGGCATTCAGCAACCTGATCGGCCGCGGATCCAAGCGCCGACTGGAACGAGGCCGGCTACGCGGATCGACGATAGCTGTGCCCCTGGATGCGCGCCAGGTCAGCCCGCGGCTGATCCCCGTCGCGCTGTTCGATCCGGATAAGTTCCAGCTCGGCCGCGCCACGAACAACTGGACGAGCGTCGGCTGTCCGACCAACAGCCCGTGCATCACCGTGACAAACATCGTCGGGCTTCTTCGTCCATGGCCCCGCTGGTCCATACGGCCCGCACGGGCATTTCCTCAAGTATCCCGGCATGACATCCACGACCGCCCCGACCGTACGTCGACGACGCGTCGTGGCTGGTAACAACCCATTTGGTTAGGTGACCGTTGGCAACAACACTGACCGCGACGCTCGCAGGATCCCGGGACCGGCAGCTCGAAGAGCTGATGCAGACGTGTGGTCTGCGCGTGACCATCAGCAAGGTCGAAGAGCTGGCGACGCTGGCGCAGCCCGGCGCTTCGCAGCCGGCGCTCGTCATCCTGGACATGCGCGATCGGCCGTCGCTGCCGCCGACGGTCGGCATGCTCCGGCGTCAGCACCCGTCGACGGGCGTGGTCATCGTCGCGGCGTCGCTCGAGCCCGCGCTGATGCTCGAAGCCATGCGCGCTGGCGTCACCGAGTTCCTCACCGCGCCGGTCACGGCGCCGGATCTCACGGCCGCCGTCGCGCGCGTCACGACGTCGACCGCCCCGAGCACGAGCGGCGAGGTCTTCGCGTTCCTCGGCGCCAAGGGCGGCGTCGGCACGACGACCGTCGCCACCAACGTGGCGACCGCGCTCGCGCAACTGGCGAGCGGGTCGACGATTCTGATCGATCTGCATCTGGCGTACGGCGACGCGGCGGTCTACCTCGGAACCGAGCCGCGGTTCTCGGTGATCGACGCGCTCGAGAACGTGCATCGGCTCGACAAGGCGTTCCTCGGTGGGCTCGTGGGGCACGCGCGGGGCGGGCTCTCGCTGCTGGCCTCATCGGATCGCGCGAGCGCGACGCCCGTGGACTCCACGAGCGTGCGCACGCTCATCGAGTCGGCCGCGCAGGCACTACCGCTACGTCGTGCTCGACGTGCCGCGGTCCGACGTGATGATCGACGCGCTCGAACCGTCGTCTCGCATCGTCATCGTCGCGAACCAGGAGCTGGCCACGGTGCGCGCGGCGACGCGGCTGTCGGCGGCGCTGCGGCAGCGCTACGGCAAGGAGCGCCTGGCGGTCGTCGTGAGCCGCTACGACATGCAGGCGGAGATTGGCCAGAGCGACGTCGAGCGCGTGCTCGGCACGCCCGGTCGCGCACACGTTTCCGAGCAACTACCGGATCGCGCTCGAGGCGTTGAACACCGGCCGGCCGGTCGTGCTGGACAACCACAACAAGCTGGCGGCGGCGCTGACGGGTTTCGCGCGCGGCCTGCGTGGAAACCGTCGACGAACCCGCGTCCGGCAAGCGTCAGCCGGGCCTTCTCGGCCGCCTGACAGGGCGGCGGGCGATGGCATGAGGCCACGTCTCGACGTGTCGATGATCGATGGCGTGAAGACTTGCTTGTGCAAGGAGCGTTAGCGCCATGAATCCCGTCGTTCCGATCAGCAGTCCGGTCGAGTCGACCCACGGCAGAAGAGCTATCAGGACCTGAAGGCCCGGGTCCACAACGATCTGCTGAACCGCCTGAACCTCGAGCGGCTGACGCAGATGGGGCAGAAGGAGGCGGAGCCCGAGATCCGCCGCATCATCCTCGAGATCATCGAGCGCAGCAGCGAGACGACGCCGCTCAGCCTCGACCGAGCGCGAGACGCTCGTCGTCGACGTCCTCAACGAGCTCTTCGGCCTCGGCCCGCTCGAGGCGCTGCTGCGCGATCCCGAACATCTCGGACATCCTCGTCAATCGCTTCGATCAGGTCTACGTCGAGCGCGACGGCCGGCTCGAGCTGACCGACATCCTCTTCCGCGACGATCGCCACCTGATGCAGATCATCGAGCGCATCGTCAGCACCGTCGGCCGCCGCATCGACGAGTCGAGCCCGATGGTGGACGCGCGTCTGCGGGACGGCTCGCGCGTCAACGCCATCATCCCGCCGCTCGCCATCGACGGCCCGTCGCTCTCGATCCGGCGTTTTCGCACCGGCCGCGTCGGCGCCGAAGACATGGTCGGGCGCGAGACGATGACGCAGCCGATGCTGGACTTCCTGCGCGCGGCCGTCGCCTGCCGGCTCAACATCATCGTGTCGGGCGGCACCGGCGCCGGCAAGACGACGCTGCTCAACGTGCTCTCGGGCTTCATCTCGAACCTCGAGCGCGTCGTCACGATCGAGGACGCCGCCGAATTGATGATGCGGCAGCGGCACGTCGTCCGGCTCGAGACGCGGCCGCCGAACATCGAGGGCAAGGGCGCGGTCCGGCAGCGCGACCTCGTGGTCAACGCGCTGCGTATGCGTCCCGACCGCATCATCGTCGGCGAGGTCCGGAGCGACGAGGCCCTGGACATGCTGCAGGCCATGAACACCGGCCACGACGGCGGCCTCACGACCATCCACGCCAACAGCGCGCGCGATGCGCTCTATCGCCTGGACACGATGGTCGCGATGGCCAACCTGAATCTGCCCGAGCGCGCCGTGCGCCAGCAGATCGCGTCGGCCGTCCACCTGGTCATTCAGGTGACGCGCTTGTCGGACGGCACGAGGAAGGTCACGGCGATCACCGAGGTCACGGGCATGGAGGGCGAGATGATCAGCACGCAGGACATCTTCGTCTTCGACCGGACGGGCCTGCGTCGCGACGGCAAGGTGTGCGGGCGGTTCCGAGCGACCGGCATCCGGCCGCGCTGCACCGAGCGCCTGCAGTCGTTCGGCGTGCAGCTGCCGGTCGACATGTTCGAGCACGTGACGCTGGTGGCGTAATCGTGGTGGCGTAGCTTTGCCTGAGGACGACTTCACAAGCGGGGAACGCATGGTAGTCGCAGCAACTTTCGGTCTGTGCCTGGCGATCGTCCTCGGGGCGTACTGGGCCTTCGTCGTCATCCCCGAGGACAAGTCCGCCAAGCAGCTGCGCCGGCGGCTGAGGGCCGAAGTCGTGCCGGAAGGCCCACGCACCGACAACCTGACGCGGCGCGCGGCGCCCCTGAGCGCGCTGAAGGGCCTCGATGCGCTGCTCGGCCGGTCCGGCCGGCTCGTCGAACCGCTGCGCCGCACGGTCGAGCAGTCCGGCCTCTCGATCACGATCGGCCTGGTCGTTCTGGCGTCGGTCTTCGCCGCCTCGTCGCTTCTTCGTGATCGTGCGCCTCGTCACCGGCCTGAACTGGGCCGCCGCCGTCGTCGCGGTCGCGCGCCGGATCTGTGCCCTACCTGCTCGTGCGCTACGCCGCCGTGCGGCGGACGCGCCTGTTCGAAGATCAGTTTCCGCAGGCCATCGACCTCATCGCCAGCTCTCTGCGCGCCGGCCACGCGTTCACCGCCGGCGTCTCGATGGTGAGCGACGAGGTCGCGGATCCGACCGGCGCCGAGTTCCGGCTGCTCTACGACCAGCAGAACTTCGGCATGCCGCTGCCCGACGCGCTCAAGGCCTTCGCCGGCGCGCGTGCCGCTGCTCGACGCCAGGTTCTTCATCACCGCCGTGCTGACGCAGCGCGAAGCCGGCGGCAACCTGGCGGAAGTGCTCGACAACCTCGCGGGGCTGATTCGCGAGCGGTCGCGGGTCAAGCGTCAGGTTCGCGTCACGAGCGCCCACGGCCGCATCACCGGATGGGTCCTGTCGATGATGCCGCCGGCGCTGTTTCTGATGATGATGCTGGTCGCGCCCGAGCACATGAACACGTTCGTGACGCGATCCGCTCGGCGTCCGGCTGATTCTCGTGGCGCTGGTGCTGCAGGTCATCGGCACGCTGGCCATCCGCCGCATCGTCAACGTCGAGTTCTGAGGGTGATCGACATGACTGCCGATATCGCCCTGCCGCTCGCCGCCGTCTTCATCTCGGTCGCCCTGGGTGTCGGCTCGCTCGCCTCCATGGCGCTCGCGCGCACGTCGCCCGTGCGCCGGCGGCTTCAGCCCACCGTCGGCACCGCCCCGTCGCCGCACGGGACCAAGTCCGGGCTGCTCGATCAGCTCTCTGCCTTCCTGCGACCAGGCAAGGAGCAAGACCCGGACGCTGTCGAAGACGCCGCAGGGCGCCTCCACGAAAGTGTCGCGGCTGCAGCGCCGGATGGAGCTCGCCGGCTGGACCGACCCCGAGGCCGCTGGCTATTACGCGCTCGCCGAGATGGTCGTGCCGATCATCTGCGGTCTCTTGCCGCTGGCGCTGATGGGAACCGGGGGGTGGCTGCTGGCGATCGTCGCCGCAGTGCTCGGCTATCTGGTTCCGGACGTCGTCCTGACGCGCGCGACGCGCAAGCATCAGAAGGCGATCCAGAACGGCCTGCCCGACGCGATCGACCTGATCGTCGTCTGCGTCGAGGCAGGTTCGAGCCTCGATCAGGCCATCATGCGCGCCAGTGAGGAGCTCGAGCTGGGCTGCCCTGCCCTGGCGCATGAACTGCGGACGGTCACGAACGAGATTCGCGCCGGCAAACCGCGACTCGAAGCCTTTCAGGGATTGGCCAAGCGCACGCAGGTCGAGGACGTGCGCGCCCTCGTGTCGATGCTGACGCAGACCGATCGGTTCGGCACGAGCATCGCCCAGGCGCTTCGCACCCATGCCTCGACGTCGCGAACCAAGCGCCGGCAGCGCGCTGAGGAGCGCGCGGCCAAGGTCGGCGTCAAGCTCGTGTTTCCGCTCGCGCTCTGTCTGGTCCCGGCACTGTATGTCGTCTGTCTCGGTCCAGTCGTCATCCGGATCCTGCGCGCGCTGATGTAGTCAGTCTGTCGGCGAGGCGCAGGTTCCATTTCATAGGAGGAAGCACGGTGGACAACACAACACTCATTCTGCTGGTGGTCTTCTTGGTTCTGGTCGTGGCGTACACGGTGCGGCGACGAAGCCGTCTGCGCAGCGAAGACTAGAGTCACGGACGACCCGGGTTACTGGGTCCCTGGATCGCATGGATGAACTTCCAGGCGGGCAGGTGCGGCTGCGCGCGCTCGCGGCCGCTGGCTTGAAGCAGGGGTTGTCGGCGTTATCTATGCTGCGCGTGTCCTGGGCCTCGCTCTCGGCCCTTACAGTCGGCGTCCTGGCCTTGACGGCCGCCACCACTGCTTCGCGCGGTGCCGGTGCCGACTTGTCGGTTCGCATCACGTCCCCGCTCGGCCGCACCGGCGGCATCGGCGCGGTTCGCATCGTCGCTCAGATCCAGCAGCCATCGAGCGCGACGCTCAACCCCGTCCGCTTCTATGTCGATGGGACGCTCTTCAAGACCGACGACGACGGGCCGCCGTATGCGGTGGAGTGGACCGACGAGAATCCGTTCGAGCGGCGAGAGCTGGCCGTCGAGGTCGACGACAGCGAAGGCCGCAAGGGCCGCGACAAGGTCGTCCTCGAGGCCTTCGAGATTACCGAGATCTCGGAAGTGGCGAGCGTGCTGCTCGAGGCCGGCGTCTACGACCGCAAGGGCCGGTTCGTGAGCGGCCTGACGCGCGACCAGCTTCGTCGTCAAGGAAGATGGCGTGGCGCAGGACATCGACCTCGTCAGCCACGAGCGCGTCCCGGCCACGTTCGCGCTGCTCATCGACAGCAGCCAGAGCATGTCGCGCCGCTACGACTTCGTGAAGGATGCCGCCGCGCGGCTGACGGCCTTCCTCAGGCCGAAGGACACCGTCGTCGTCGCGCCCGTTCGCGAAGCGTCTCGGCGCGCTGACCGGCCCGACCGGCGATCGCCGCACGATCATCGAGGCGATCCAGCACATCGAACCGACCGGCGGTACGGCGATTCTCGATGCCCTGGTCGAGCTGAGCGAGCGGCTGCCGAGAGCCGAGGACCGTCGCTCGGTCATCCTCATCAGCGACGGGTACGACGAGCACAGCCGGACGTCGTTCGAGGATGCACTCGCGGCCGTCAAGAGCGCGGGCATCACGATTTACGTCGTCGGCATCGGTGGCGTCGCCGGGATCTCGCTCAAGGGCGAACGCGAGCTGAAGCGGCTGGCGAGCGAAACCGGCGGGCGCGTGTTCTTTCCGCCACGGGCCGAGGAGCTCGCGGGCGTCTACGACCAGCTCGCGGCTGATGCCCAGAATCGCTATCTGGTGACCTATACGCCGACCAACACCACACGCGATGGCAGCTGGCGCGCTGTGAGCCTCGCCACGCCGGCAGAGCAATACGTAGTCCGAACGCGAGCAGGATACCGCGCGCCGAAGCCGCCGCCGATCCGGCCGACGCTCGAGTTCACGGTCACCGACCTCACCGGACAGTACGTCGAGATCAGCGCCGACGACCTCGTCGTGTCCGAGGACGGCATCGATCAGAAGGTCGACACGTTCCACGAAGCCGAAGCACCGCTGTCGATCGTGCTCGCGCTCGATGCCAGCGGCAGCATGCGGAAATCGGCCGAGGCCCTGGTGGCCGCGGCGCGCACGTTCGTCGACGCGCTCCGCCCGCAGGACAAGCTGTCGCTGCTCTTCTTCTCTGACGGTGTGGTCGTGGCACACGACCTCAGCACCAACCGTCAGACCAGCATCGATGCGATCAACGCATACCGACCGGTCGGCGGCACGGCGCTGTACGACGCCATGGCCGGAGCACTTCACGACCCTCAAGCCGGTCGAAGGCCGGCGCGCGATCGTGCTCATGTCCGACGGACGCGACGAGAACAATCCAGGCACGGCGCCCGGGAGCCGGCACACGCTGCCCGAGGTGCTGGAGCTCGCGAGAGAGGTCGAGGCGACAGTTCTGCCGATCGGCCTGGGCACCAATCTCGACCGCGAAGGTCTCGAGCGGCTCGCGGACATTTCTGGTGGGGTCGCCTATTTTCCGTCGGACGCATCGGAACTGCGGGCGCAGTTTGCGAGGACCGTCGAGAACCTGCGCCGGCGTTACGTGCTCGGCTATACGTCGACGCACATCACGCGCGACGGTTCCTGGCGCAAGGTGGAGATCAAGTCGCGGTCGGCGAATCACGTCATTCGCAGCCGCAGTGGGTATTTTGCGCCGGAGCGGTAAATGACGTGACACATGATCGATGCCACGGTGACGCGTTGCTTCGCCGGCATCGTGACGATGAGATTCGTAGAGTTTCGAGGCAGTACGGATTCGAGCTTATGATGCGAGGACTCGCCAAAAATCGTCAGCCTCGAGACGTCGCTCGAGCTCTCGGAGTTTCCGTCCGAGTTCCCATCCGAGTTCCCGGCTGAGGCGGAGTTCCCGTCAGAGGCCAGGACATTGCCTGCGACCTGGCCCAGGCGCCTGTGTCACCGGCACCTGTCGTGACACCCAGCGTGTCGTCGAGCGTCGACTCCGGACGCCGTCGTCCGTCTCGAACCGACGCCGTCCGTTGCCGCTCTCGCACGTCGGTTGCAGCTGACGCGAAGTCTCAGGACTCTGGCCGCAGGAAGATGTCGAGCGACCGACGACATCGCAGAGCCGGTGCCGCCAGCCGCGCACGCCAGGCCCGCGACGGTTACCGATTTTCCGGTACGCCCGCACACGCCTGCGGCCGTGGTGTTGCCGACGCTTCCGCCTGGCACGGCCACGCTCGTCGATCTGATCGAGCGACGTGGCGGCCTCGACTGGCGCGAGGCGGTGGCGGTCATCCACCAGATCTGCCTGTACCTCAAGGAGCACTCGCCGCAGTCGCCGATCCTCCTCGACCCTCGCACGATTCAAATCACCGAACGAGGCGAGGTCCACATGCTGTCGGGCCAGACCGAGCAGCGACCCGCTCGTGATCCAGGTCGGGCGGCTGCTGCGGACGATGCTCATGGGGAAGGAGGCGCCGCCGGAGCTCGGACTGCTGCTTGTCGCAGGCGACCTTCGAGCTGCCGATCTTCGAATCGATCGAGGACGTCGATCGCGCGCTGGCGCAGCTGAACAAGCTCGACGAACCCGGTCCCGCCGGCCTCGCGCTGCTGCGCGCCGTGGCCGCTCCCCCGCCGCCCCCGACCCCGGAGGAAGAGTTTGGGTATCGACCGCCAGCGATCCGCTCCATCCTTCCCGATGCAGCGAAACGCGGCGCGGCGGTCCCGCGGCAGGACGTCCGGGCTCGGGTCGCTCTTTGGTAGCTACTCGTCGCACGTCGCGGTCATCTTCGCGGCGATTGCCGTCATCGGCGTCCTGCTCGCTGACGCGGCCGGCGATGCTCTTCCCGCAGCGAAGCACCGGCCACGACGGCTGAGGCACGTGCCGGTGGCAACGGCCACCGTGCCGGTTCCGGGGCCGGAGGCTGTGGCTACTGCGCCCACAACCGGGACCGGACACCGCCGTCAAGCGAACCAGGACGGCAGTCGGCGCGCGATGCACGGGCGAGCGTGCCGAGCGGCGTCGGACACGCTGTGCCGAGCAGGCCGAGGCCAGACGCCGCGTACACCGCACCGTCCGCCGACCGCCGGCAGACGGCCGCGACAATGTGGGCGTGGTCACGATCACGCCGCTCGAGGGACGGCCGACCGATGGCGACGCAACTGGCGACATCCGGCACCGCTCGTCCGCCGGCCGTGACGACGCCGGCGGTATCGGCGCGCGAGTCCCAGCGCCGCGCGGCGGAGCTCCTGAGACAGGGAGAGGCAGACGGCAGCGTCCAGGGCATTCGACGCCCTCGTCATGTCGAACCCGCTCTACGAGCCGCGCACGTCCGACCTGAATCCCGAGGCGCTGGCGGCATTTCGTGCGAGCCAGCGGCTGATCCTGCCCGTCAAGGCCCAACGCAACTACGAGCTCGCGACAAGCCGCCCTCGCCGCCGGCGACGCCGACCGCGCGCTCGCGCCTCGCGAGCGAGGCGCAAGGCGATCATCGATCGCCGCCTGGCGGACACGCCGCCGCAACTGCGCGATCAACTCAATGCGCTCATCGCGCAGGCGAACGAGGCCATCGCGGCCGCCAACGAGATCGTTTACACCGAAGCCGATACCGAGGTCATCCCTCCGCGTCAACTCACGCCCAGATGCCCGTCACCGGACCGATTGGCGTCCCCCCCAATCGCGTCGGCTGGCTGGACATGATCATCGGCCGCGACGGCCGCGTCGAGCACGTCAAGCTCAACACGCCGCTCAACCGCCACCACGAGCGCATGATCGTGAGCCCGGCAAAGGCTTGGAAGTACCGGCCCGGCGACCAAGAACGGCGGCCCGTCCGCTATCGGATCATGGTCAAGGTAAATCTGCCGGAGTCGGGGACGGATTTCTAGAGGCTCGTTCGTGGTTCGTCGTTCGTGGTTCGTCGTTCGTGGTTCGTGGTTCGGGGTTCGTCGTTCGTGGTTCGTCGTTCGTGGTTCGGCGCCCAACAGATTGGCGAGTTCCGGCTACGGACAGCGCACGGCACTCCGAACCTTGAACCTGGAACGAAGAACCACGAACCACGAACCACGAACCCAGAACCACACGTGGCATCGTTGATGCCTTGCCAGTCAGCTATGACTGGCGCCAAACATCACGAAGATCTTGTCGCGTGGCAACTTAGCGAGACTCTGCGACAGACGGTAGTTGCACTTCTTGCCAAGCCGTCGCTCTCCAGACATCGCGCATTCTGCGATCAGATCCGCAGGTCGAGCAGCTCCGCGCCGTCGAATATCGCCGAAGGCTTCGCCCGCTACAAGCCACGCGACTTTGCCCGGTACATGCGCATAGCGTTGGGCTCTCTCGGCGAAACGCAGAACCACCTGCGCGCTGCGCTGAGTGACAAACTGATTTCCCAAGAGGAGTTCGACAGGACGTGGGACCTTGCCGTGCGAGCAATCAAGACATCCAAGAGGCTACACTCGTATCTTCGGCGATGTCCTAATCGAGAGTGACAGGGCGGGTTCTGGGTTCGTGGTTCGTCGTTCTGGGTTCCGGTTCATGGTTCTTCAGGTTCGGGTTCGCAGTCGTTAGCGGCCTTCGTCGAAGGCAAAGAAGACCTGGCGCCGCAAGTCGCCGAGCCACAGACGTCGGACCTGGCACTGCCCGGCGAACGACGAACGACGAACCGAACCCGAACGACGAACCACGAACCACGAACCACGAACCTAGAACCAACCTATGCGCCTCGACCTCTGGCTCGACATCGCCTGCCTCTACAAGACCCGCTCGGAGGCCCAGAAGGCCTGTAAGAACGGAAAGATTGACGTCAACGGGCAGGCGGCGAAACCACACCGCGAACTGAAGATCGGCGACGAGATCATCGTTCATCGGCCGCTCGGCCGGCAGCAACGCGTGGTCGTGCGGGCGCTCGCCGAGAAGCACGTGTCAAAAGCGGAAGCCCGCGAACTTTACGAAGATTTGACCCCGCCGCCAACGCCGGAAGAGATCGAAGCCCGGAAGATCGCTCGACTGACCGGGCCATTCCTCCGACCGCGCAGCGCCGGCGCGCCAGACAAGCGCGAGCGCCGTGAGCTCCGCCGCCTAAAGGAACGGAACTAACGCTAGCTGAACCAGAACCGAACGAACGACGAACGACGAACGACGAACCACGAACCCAAACCAAGACCGCACACCACGTGTTTCAAAACAGATACGCCGTAACAAATTGGAACATTATGGACAACTACCTGTGTTTACTTCACAATAGAGCAGTTTTGAGGGCGATTACGTCACAGCTGTGTTACGTTTCGGCTCACAATTGCACAGCTAAGGCAACGCTCGAGCTCGGGTCATTTCAGATAAGTACTTTATTCGCAGCAAGTTGAACAAAGTGGTTCAAACCTTGCCTCATGGGGCCCAACGGTCGAATCGGTTCGCATCCTGAACGCGGAAGGCGTCCGCGACACAAGAGGGCGAGCACATGGGGGCAGATACAATGGCGGCGTTGGAAGAGCAGTTGAGGACCTACGAAGACGAGCTGATGCGGCTTCGTGTTGAAAACGAACAGCTTCGGCAGTCGTCGCAGGCGTTTGGCGAGTTGGCGGAGCGGCTTGAGCGTCGCGCTTGCGGACTGCCACCCGCGTCAATGGGCGGCGGTCGGTAGCGGCGGACGTCGGCCGGCGGCGCTCGGTGGCGGAATCCTAGGTCCCTAGCCGGCGGCTTTTCTCTGGAAGGAATGCCCTTCCTCGGCGTCGCCCGGCAGCGGCATAAGGCCACCTAGGCCAGCTGGCGCCTCGGAGAAACGGGCCTTGAGGGCACGGCGAAGCATCAATTCGGCCTCGAACATCTTCTGTTGAAGCCCCTGTGCCACGGCATGGCGGTGGGGTGAGTCGGCCACCGCTTCCCGCAGGGGAAGACCGACGCTGTCCAGTCCGTCGTGAAACTGACGGCGGACCCAGTCTTCGACGTTGGCGTCCTCGCGCCGCGTGGCCGCGGCCATCAGTGCCCGAAGCAAGGTTTCGGCGTATGCCTGGAACGCGGCGGCGGCGTATTGGCTGAGCTCGCCAGCCGTAGCCCCACCCTTCCGGGCAAGCCGCCCACGGACCCGGTCCACCAGCACGCCGCAGGCGCGGCTGGCCTCGCCCAAGACTTCCCGTTCAATAATGTCGTCGGGCATGACGTCTAAACTCTGTTAAATCTACCCCATTTACTCCACCAGGGAGACGAACCTTTTCGTTACCCCAGTCGAGGCCTTGGCGGTCCGTTCGACCGCCAGGTGTGCTAGAATCTGTGGTTTGCGGCGCGTCCGAGTATTCCCGCCGGTTCCCTAACCTGCCTCCGGATGCGCTCCGGATGCCCTAGTGTTACAAGGATCGATCCAACAGTGGCCAGTCACGATTCCGCGCTCAAAGCGCACCGCCAGAACGTCAAGCGTCGCGAACACAACCGCCAGCTCCGCACCAGGCTCCGCGGCGCTCTGCGGGACATCCGCGCGGCGATCGACAGCAACGACCCGAAAACCGTGGCCGACGCGCTGCGCCAGACGGTCTCGCTCGTCGACAAGATGGCCTCGAAGGGCCTCATCCACCGCAATACCGCCGGCCGCTACAAGTCCAGGCTCTCGAGCCGCGTTGCCAAGCGCACCGTAGCCGCCTAATACAGTCGACGTCTCAGACGTTACAGAGTTCCACGACCAGCCGCTCGAGGAGAATCCGGGTGTCGCCACCCGAACTCTTAAGGTCGAGATCCGTCCGGAAGAGTGATTCCACTGCCGGCCGCACGCGGCGGGCGTCGACCAACGGCAGCTTCTCGCGAACGAACCACGCCAGCTGCCCGAGAATCATAAACGGAACCGCGCCGGAATCAAGCGACAACCCGAGTTGTCGCAGCGCCTCGGGCGCGTCCCCGCGGGAAATCGCGTTGGTGACCGCCCAATCGTCTTGCGCGCTCTCGGCGCTCACCACTTCCCTCGCATCCGCGACTGTGATGCGCGGCTTCCCCGCTGCATACAGGAGCAAGCGCTCGATGTCGCCGCGCAGGCGTGCGATGTCGGTCCCCGCGCGCTCAGCCACCAATCGTGAGGCAGGAGGATCGATCTGCTGCCCCGCGTCGGCAACCGCCTGGCGCACGAGCTGCTCGGCCTGTCGCGCGACTTGCCGGAGATCGACTCTCGCGTCCTTGCTGCCCTTGAGTCCCCAGCACTCGACGATGGTGGCCTGCTTCTGAAGCGCCTTGTAGAGCCGCCGCGTCCGATCGACATCGGAGGCGAGCAGCACCAACACCGTCTGCGGCTCCGGACTCTTGACGTACGCCTCGAGCACATCGAGCTTGGTGCCGGGATCTGGACCTGGCTCCGAATCCTCGGGCTCGGGCGCGTCGCCCGCCTTACCCTTCCGTTTGGGTTTCAGCAGCTTCTCGGCTCGCAGGACCACCACGACGCGCCGAAGCAGCCATCATCGGCAGCTGCCGCGCGGCCTCGACGATCGCCGCCGGCGTCGAGGACTTGTCGCTCGCATAGATGCGCTCGACGTTGAACGCCCTGAGCTCGTCCTCGACCATGCCCGACAGGTCCGCCGCCAGATGCGACATCTCTGCCTCGTCGTCACCAACGATTAGATAGAGAGGATCGGGTTTTCCGGCTGTGATTTGCTTGCGAACGGCGGCGGGGGTTGAGGTGGGCATGGACGTTCGGACGACCGTTCAATGGCTAACCCCTTGATCGCCGTTAGCGACGACTGTCACGGGCAACGGCCACTCACGATGCGCACGATGACACGATGAGCACGATGATCTTACCGTTTTTGTGCATCGTGCCCATCGTCCATCGTGCCCATCGTGAAGATGTCGTGGCAGCGTTGCGGTGAACTGCGATGAGGCGAGATTAGAACGACTCCAGGATCGCGCTGATGATCGTCCGCGCGAACTCGGACGTCAGGCGTTCCATCGCGTTCACGTTCTGGCCCAGGAACGCGTTCGGATCGGTCGCCGTTTGCGTCGTCGTGACGTCGTACTGCTCGCTGAACACCATCTGCGGGTTCTGCCACAGCACCTTATCCGTCTTGAGGTCGCGGAATTCGATCTTGGCGACCATGGTGACCGCATAGCGAGTGGCCTGCTGCTGGTCGTTGAACGCCGCCGGCGCAATCGCGATCCCCTGAATATCACCGATCAGTACCGCGTCGACACCGTCGCGGTTCGGCCGCACTTCGTATCGTCCGCGCCCGATGAGTTCCGAGATGACCTTCGCCGTGATCTTCTGCTCGATCTCGAAGACCGGCGTGCTGTTGACGAACATCGGCACGCCGATGATCTTGATGTGGCCTGGGAGGAAGGCGCCTCGACCCGAGAGCGAGTAGCCGCAACCGGTGTGGACGAGGAACGCCACAGCAGCGAGCACGGCGAGCGTTGCGGCGCGGGATGAACGTGTCCGTCATCAACTCACCACGACGCTGACCAGCTTCGAACCCTGCCCGCCGGCGACCACGATCTTCCGCACCGTCTTCCCCTCCAGATACTTCGCCACCTGCGCATCCGCGAGCGCGAGCTCTCTGACCGCATCGTCGGTGGAGTCCGCAGGCACCGTGAGCCGTGCGCGGACCTTGCCGTTCACCTGCACCGGCACGACGACCTCGTCAGCCTTCGCAACCACTTCATCGAACTCGGGCCATCCAGCCGCGACCACGCCGTCGGTGTGACCGAGCATCTCCCACAGTTCCTCGGCCATGTGCGGCGCGAACGGCGACAGCATGAGGACGAGGGCTTCGATGGACTCCTCGAGAACTGCCAGCGTGCTCGGACTCGCGATCGGCGCATCGCCCGCGGCCTTGAGAAACGCGTACAGCTCGTTGACGAGCTCCATCTGCGCCGAGACCGCCGTATTCAGGTGAACGCGAGGGTCGAGGTCCAGGGTCACGCGGCGGATCGTCTCGTGCGTCTTCCGCCGCAGCGCGCGATCCGCGTCGCTCAAAGCCAAGCCGTGGAACGACGGGATGTCCTTGCCACGGATCACCTCGCCGACCTGCTCGACCACGCGCCAGACGCGCGCCAGGAAGCGGAAGCTGCCTTCGAGGCCGGCGTCCGTCCACTCGATCTCTTTCTCGGGCGGCGCGACGAACATCACGTACAGCCGCAGCGCGTCGGCCCCGTACTTCTCGATCATGTCGTCGGGATCGACGACGTTGCCTTTGGACTTCGACATGACCTGGCCGTCCTTGAGCACCATCCCCTGCGTGAGGAGGCGCGTGAACGGCTCGTCGATGGACGTCATGCCGAGGTCGCGGAACACGCGCGCGAAGAAGCGCGAGTAGATCAGGTGCAGGATGGCGTGCTCGACGCCGCCGCTGTAGAAATCGACTGGCCCCCAGTAGCCGACCTTGTCGGGATCGAACGGCAGGCCCTTGTTCTTCGGGTCGCAGAAGCGGAAGAAGTACCACGAGGAGTCGACGAACGTATCCATCGTGTCCGTCTCGCGGCGCGCTGGTCCGCCACACTCCGGACAGGTCGCGTTGACGAACTCGGGAATCTGCGCCAGCGGTGAATCACCGCGGCCGCTGAACTCCACCGTCTTCGGCAGCAAGACCGGGAGGTCGTCTGCCGGCACGGGCACCATGCCGTCTTTCTCGCAATAGAGCACCGGGATTGGCGTGCCCCAATACCGCTGCCGCGAGATGCCCCAGTCCTTCAGGCGATACTGCACCGTCCCCTCGCCGACGCCGCGCTCCACGGCCTTGGCCGTCATCTGCGTGATAGCGTCCTCGGAGGTCAGCCCGTCGAACTCGCCCGAGTTCACCAGGCTGCCTGGGCCGGCGTATGCCTCGGTGAGTGCGTCCGCTGCGAGCGCCTGGCCTTCTGGCTGAATCACGACAGTGATCGGCAAGTTGTATTTGCGCGCGAACTCAAAGTCGCGCTGATCGTGCCCGGGCACTCCCATGACGGCGCCGGTTCCGTACTCGCCGAGCACGAAGTTCGCGACCCAGATCGGCACCGGCCGGTTCGTGAACGGGTTGATGGCCGTCCGCCCGGTGTCGAAGCCTTCCTTCTCGATCTCGCCCGTCATCCGCGCCGTGCGGTCCTGCGCCTGGAAACGCTTGAGCGTTTCCGCGAATCCGGGTTGCCCTTCCCTGCTCCACTGCTGGACGAGCGGATGCTCCGGCGCCAGCATCAGGAAGTTGGCGCCGTAGATGGTGTCGATGCGGGTGGTGAAGACGTCGATTGATCCAGGGATCGGGGATCGGGGATCAGGGGACAGGCCCTCCGTCGAACGCTGGCGCCCCTGATCCCTGATCCCCGATCCCTGAGGCCCCGAGCGCGAAACGTCACGCGCGCGCCCTCCGACCGCCCGATCCAGTTCCGCTGCATCGTCAGCACCTTGTCGGGCCAGCCCGGCAGCCGATCGGCCGCTTCGAGCAGCTCGTCGGCGTAGTGCGTGATGCGGAAGAACCACTGTTCGAGCTCGCGGGTCGTGACCGGCGTGCCGCAGCGCCAGCAGCCGCCGTCGACGACCTGCTCGTTGGCGAGGACGGTGTTGCAGCTCGGGCACCAGTTGACGTTCGAGCGCTTGCGGAACGCGAGATCGCGTTCGAGCATCTTCAGGAACAGCCACTGGTTCCAGTGGTAGTAGTCCGGCAGGCAGGTCGCGATCTCCCGCTCCCAGGCGTAGCTGATCCCGATGCGCTGGAGCTGCCCCTTCATGTGGGCGATGTTCTCGAGCGTCCACGTCTCGGGGTGCATGCGCCCCTTGATGGCTGCGTTCTCGGCCGGCAGGCCGAACGCGTCCCAGCCGAAGGGATGCAGGACGTTGAACCCGCGCATCCGCTTCATGCGCGCGACGACGTCGCCGATCATGTAGTTGCGGACGTGTCCGACGTGGGCGTGGCCGGAGGGGTAGGCGAACATCTCCAGGCAGTAGAACTTCGGCCTGGGGTCGTCTTCAGTGACTTCGAAGGTCCGCTCCCGCCGCCAGCGGTCCTGCCATTTCTTCTCGATTGTCTGGGGTTTGTAGTCGGGCACGATCAGATAATTATACTGAGCGCGCTCGGACAGTCCGGAAAGGCGAGTGGAGGCGCCGCCGCAGACAGTAATGACCGGAGGAAGCGTCGGCTCCTGCCGGCCAGATCTTCGATGGAGTAAGCTCGCTAGAGCTGGCGGCGGCGACGAATCGCCATCGTTGCGGCACCAATCCCGAGCAGGGCCAGCGTGCCGGGCTCTGGAACTCGACCTGACGGTCGGCGCATCTCTGACTAGCTTGAACGTCGCCGTAGACATCGAGCCTCCAGGAAGCCCGAACGCGACATTCGACGAGGGTAATCTGAAGCAGGCCAGCGCCAGCGGGCCGAAAAGCGAGCGTGATGGGGTTATCCCACAGCGACGTAGCCAGACGAGTGGCCGAGCCACGCCGCTCCGCGTCACGCCTGCAACCGAACCGCTGAACAGCGAGGGTTGGCTGAAGCGCAAGTCCGACACTGATGGCGTACTGCGCGGACGTCGTCGAGGTTGAGGGCCGCCTCGGTCGTTCCGATGCTGAACAGCTTCTGGACTTGCGTCGCACCCGTGCCGTTGAGCACGATGTCTCCGATCCAAAGGTCGGCGTAGGACAGCACGAGACCAGGATCGGTGTCCCGCAGATCCGACAGTCGAGCGACGAGAGCGTAAAGGTGCTTGCTTCAGCCGGCCGACCAGCAACGAAGGCCAGGAGCAAAACCGAAAGTGCGACGGATCTTTTCATGATCTACGCGCACCTGTGCCGTGGCCATACAGATCGAGGCCGCCCTGACCAAAGCAAGAATGTATCCATCGACTGTCGCCGCTAAGTTATTGTAACGAAAGAAGCACAGCTCGATAGGTCGGGCCAGAAAGTTGGCTCAGTCAGCCTCTCGGATGACTAAAGTCCAGCTCGATGCGGACGGGCTCAGATCAGCAGGCCGGCCAAAATGACGCGAGCGCACACGAGTCCGGCTCGCGGCTCGCGCGCCGCGCGCGGCGGCACCGTCGGCGAACGCTGGAGCTGGCGGAGCTGCCCTCGATCGCTGCGATTGACGCGTCGAGGCACGCCGCCAGCGCCGTGAGCTCGTAGCCGCCTTCGGTCACGAGCGCCAGCGCACCGTGACGTGCCGCGACATCGCGCAGTTGCGACATGACCGCCGCATAGCCCTCCGTCGTCATGCGCATCGACGCCGAGCGGGTCGCGTTCGTGCGCGTCGAACCCGGCCGACACCAGCACCAGCTCCGGCCGGAACTCGTCGAGCACGGGCGCGACGATCGTCGCGATGCACCAGCGCGTAGTCGGCGTCCGTCGATCCGGCTTCCATCGGCACGTTGACCGTAAAGCCGCGGCCCGCACCTGCGCCAATCTCCTCCGCTGCGCCAGTTCCTGGATAGAACGGAAACTGGTGGGTCGAGACGTAGAGCACCCGCGGATCGTCGTAGAACATCGCCTGCGTGCCGTTGCCGTGGTGCACGTCGATATCGACGATCGCCACGCGCTCGAGACCGCGCGCGAGCATCGCCGCCGCGGCGACGGCGACGTTGTTGAAGAGGCAGAAGCCCATCGCGCGATCCGCTTCGGCGTGGTGCCCCGGCGGACGCACGAGCGCGAACGCGGGTTCGCGCTCGGCGACGGCGTGCTCTGCCGCCTGAACCGTCGCGCCCGCCGCGAGCAGCGCGATGTCGTAGGAGTCCGGCGACGTGAACGTGTCGGCGTCGAGCATGACTGCCTGACCGGCCGTCGCCGCCATCCGCTCGACGTGCGCCTGGCGTATGGACGCGCAGGAGCTCTTCGATCTGTCGCCGGCCGCGGCGCAATCGTGCGGCCGCCGCCGCATCGCTCCACTCGGTCGGCGACAGCGTCGAGCACATGCGCTCGCTCGACACGCTCGGGATGCCCTGGCGGTGTCACGTGACGCGGCGAATCGGCGAGGCGACGGCAGATCGACGAGAACCATCGCGCGTGGCCAAGGCACGGCTCGACGGACGATCAGCAGCGCGGCTCCGCTGCCGGCGCGCAACGAAATGATCGACATCACCTTGCAGGACCGCATAAACTGTGTAATATAGCCGCAAAAGAGAATCGAACCTCGTCCAGCCACTGGAATCCCCATGATTTCACCAACCCCGCGAGCTCCGCCCTGCAGCTCAGACTGCTCATCGTCGACGACGATATCGGTTTGCTGGACGCGATGAAGCGGTCGCTGCGCGAGTCGGTGCAGACGGTGGTCGCCTGCGACTCGTTCGAGCGGGCGCGTCAGACGCTCAAAGACCAGGCGTTCGACGCGCTGATCACGGACGTCCGGCTCGGGGCGTTCAACGGGCTTCAGCTCGCGGTCATGGCGCGGGACATGTACCCGGACATGCGGCTGATCGTGTTCTCGGGTTTCGACGATCCGGTCCTGAGGGCGGATGCGGAGCAGATCGGCGCCACCTACCTGGTCAAGCCGGTCGTGAGCGGGGAACTGCTGAAGCTGCTCGATCCGCGGCCCACAAACTAGCCTCGGCCAGACCCGACGTCGTCAGGCTGACGCGGCCATCCGCCTGGCGGCGCGGCAGCTGCCGGACCGTCCCGCGTCGCGGCTCGTCGCGGCCGACCGGAACTGCTGAAACGGCATGTGGCACTGGTACTTGCGGAGGAAGCCCAGGAACCGCTTGTAGTCGTCGGCCGGCATGTTGAACAGCTCGACCATCACCTTGTAGTTCCCGGACGTCCGCTCCAGTCCCTTCCTGACGATCGTTCGCAAGATCGTCGCGCGTGAGGTCACGCGCCATGAACGGCGCGTACACGCAGGACCAGAACGACTCCCCGCCGTTGACCATCCGCTCGAACAGCATGTCCGCGGCCGGCCGGGTCGCCGGCGTCGGCGGCACCGGCTGCGCCGCAGGCGCGGACCGGAGCACTTCGAGCGGCAGATCGTCGCGGCCGATCTCGCCGTTCTTGGCCCGCACCACCAGCCGCTCGACGACGTTCTTCAGCTCGCGAACGTTGCCTGGCCACGGATGCTCCGACGAGCGTCTGCAGGGCATCGGCCGAAAGCGCCGGGCGACTCGACCTGATACTGCTTCGCGAACTGGTCGAGGAAGAACCGCAGCAGCACCGGAATGTCTTCGACGCGATCGCGCAGCGGCGGAACGCGAATGTGAATGACGTTCAGCCGGTAGTAGAGATCCTCGCGAAACGTCTTGTTGGCGACGCTGTCGACCAGAACGCGATTGGTCGCGGCGATGACGCGAACGTCGACGCGGGTCTGGACCTGATCGGAGCCCACGCGCTGGATTTCTCCGGTCTCGAGGAATCGCAGCAGGAGCCCCTGCATGCGCGGGCTCGTCTCGCCGATCTCGTCCATGAAGACCGTGCCGCGGTTGCGCCTGCTCGAACGCGCCCAGCCGATCCCGATAGGCGCCGGTGAAGCTGCCGCGCACGTGGCCGAAGAGCTCGGTCTCGAGCAGCGTCTCGGAGAGCGCCGCGCAGTTGACCGTGACGAGCGCCGACCGGCTGCGCGGGCTGCCTGCGTGGATCAGGCGCGCGACGATTTCCTTGCCCGCGCCGCTCTCGCCAGTGATCAGCACCTTCGCGTCACACCGAGCGGCGTAGAAGATCTCTTCCTGAAGGGTGAGGATCGACGGACTCGTGCCGACGAGTTTGGTGGGTTGCATAAGGCGCGCTATGTTGCCAAGCGACGGAAGTCGCTTTTATAGCGCCCTTTTCGACGAATTGTCAAGGTATGGCGCGCAGAAGTGTGCGGAAGTGACACACGCTCTTGACCGCGATCAGATGTCGTCAACGCACGGCGACATTCTTCCTCAGATCGGCAGACTTTTAGAGTCTGCGACGGCGAGTTCTGCGTCCTGCGATCGCGGACCGACGCGGACTCAACGGCGAAAGCGCGCAATTCGTTGCTGGCACGCGCGGTTGCGCTGAGGCGCGTCATGAATCCCGTGCCGGCGTTCGACATCCCTACTCGAACGCCGCTTCCGCTGTCTACCCGGCATTGCCGATCGACGCGCGAGCCGGACGCGAGAGACTCCCCTCGCATCGTCGCGATCGGCGGCGGCACTGGCCTGCCGGCCGTCCTCGAGGGGCTCTGCGCACACGCACAGGACGAAGCCGGACGATCGGCAGCGATACGGTCACCGCGATCGTCACGGTGACCGACGATGGCGGGAGCTCGGGACGGCTGCGGCGCGAGTTCGGCGTGCTGCCTCCAGGCGACATCCGCAACTGCCTCGCTGCGCTCGCCGAGCGCCGGATTCGCCCTTCAAGCAGCTGCTCCAGCACCGATTCGACGCAGTCGACGGGCTCCAGGGCCACCCGGTCGGCAATCTGCTGCTGACGGCGCTGACGCAGATCACCGGCGACTTCGCCGAAGCCGTCAGCCGGCTTGAGCGAAATGGTGGGCCTCCGCGGCCGCGTGCTGCCGACGACCAGCGAGAACGTGCGGCTGCGGGCCGAGATGGAGTCGGGACAGAGTGCTCACCGGCGAAACCGCCATCGTCGGAGCGCGGCTCGAAAATCCGGCGACTGTCGCTCGAACCCAGCCCGCGGCCGCTGCCGGAGGTCCTGCGCGCGCTCGTCAACGCCGACGGCATCGTCGTCGGCCCCGGCAGCCTCTACACCAGCATCCTCCCGAACCTGCTGGTCGAGGGCATCGCGTCGACGATCTATGGCGTCAACGCGGTGCGGATCTACGTCGCCAACCTGATGACCGAGCCGGGCGAAACCGACCACTACACGCTCGACGATCACCTCCGCGCCATCCGGCTCGCACGCGGGCTTCGATCTGTTCGACTACATCCTCGTCAATCGCCGTCCGCTCGATCTCCGAAGCGGCAGCCGCCTACGCGGCTCACGGGCTCGAGGCCGGTCAAAGCGCCGATGCCGCTGCGGTGGGCGGGCAGACGCGCAGATCGTGGAATGCGATCTGGCAGTCGAGTACGGTGAGCGCAAGATTCGCCACCAGCCGTCGTCGGTCGCGCGTGCGGTGCGCGCGCTCGTGGGCGGGCGGCCTAGGCAGCGTCCGGCGAGGCCGGACACGACTAAGGCTGGAGTCCGGATCCAGCCGATCATCTCGGTCTTGACGACGTTCTTCCCCGCGCGCTTGGCCGCCATGAGCGCCCGGTCAGCCGCGCCGATGAGATCTTCCTCGGTGTGATCCGGCTCGAGGAAGCCGACGCCGACGCTGACGGTCATCGGCGCAGCGCTCTGAAGCGATCGATCCTGAATGCCGCGCCGGATGCGCTCGGCAACCTGCACGGCCACGTGTCGTGTCGCGCCCGGCATGAGGATCGCGAACTCTTCCCCGCCATAACGAGCGCACACATCGAAGATGCGCACGCCTCGGCGCAGCAGATTCGCGACGTCGCGCAGCGCGCGGTCGCCTTCGAGATGTCCGAGCGTGTCGTTGATGCGCTTGAAGTCGTCGATGTCGACCATCAGCAGGGCGAGATCCTGCTGCTGGCGTCGCGCGCGCTGCACTTCCGCCTGGATCTGCGCCTCGAAATACCGGCGGTTGAAGAGGCCGGTGACCGGGTCGACCGTTGCCGCTCGGGTCAGCTCGTCGAGGCTTTCGGACACGCGGTGCCGCGCCAGCGCCAGCGCGGCCGGCGCCGCGAGCAACCGCGCCGACGCGAGGTCGCGCGACTCGAAGGCATGCCCGTCGGCCCTATCGGTCAGGGCAATCACGGCCAGGCACTGCCCCGACGCCACGAGTGGCACGCAACATGTACGAGTTCGTCCTGTACCGAAGTCGCCTGCTGGCCTCGTCGGCCTGCACGATCAGCGGCCGCGCGTGATACGAAGGCCTCGCCGATGATGCCCTCGCCAGGATGGATCCGCACGTGGTCGACGATCGGCGACGGATAGCCGCGAGTCGCCGTAATGACGAGCGCCTGTTCGACCTCGCTGTAGGTCGCGAACGCCGCGGTCTGCGCTCGGACTTCGCGCGCGATAGCGTGCAGGATGCACCGGTGTGTATGGCGCGGTGTCGGTAGTGCGCGTCAGCCGACGAACAAACGCATACAGCCGCCGATGGAGCGCCGCCAGGTGACGTTCATCATCCAGTCTGCACGGCCGCTTCGAGGCTGCGGCCGAAGCGACCGATCACGTGCTCGAGGCCGGCGACCGCGTTCCAGCGCTCGGCGTTGCCCGGCAGCATCAGGAGCCATTCGCGATCGCGAAGGATTCCCGGCCAGAAGCCCCGTCCAAGGCGACCCGGTCTGATCGGTGACATCTGGCGTCGGACCCGAGCGCCATTCGGCGGCGGGCGCTCTGAATCGCGGAACGTCCGCAACCGGTCTCGGTGGAAACGCCTCTGCCTCGAAGCGCCATCCGGCTCGGTCGCGCGACAAAAGCGCGAGCGGCACACCGAGCGTTCGGCACACGTCATCCAGCAGACCACGGAGGGCCTGGTTCAAATCGGCCGGGCGCTCCTCCCTGCGCGACGTCATGTCGGGCATGCTGCCCCGAATCGAGTGCGGACACGCTCTCCACTGCTGATGAATCGGAACGAACGAAGGACATCGAAGCTGAACAGTTTTAGCACGTGACGTGCCACGCACAGATTTGAAAGAGCTGCAGGCGATCGACCTATTACCGTGCAATTCGGAACAGCAGAAGTGCTCGTTCGATCGGCTGACGGAACTGAAAGAACTTTGTCCGCGGCTTTGCGAGAGAAGTCAGCCGGGCAGTTGGCTTTTGTGGTCACCGGGAGGGACCACAAGTCCCATGGATCTCGACGATTGCCGCGTATTTGCACGCCATTCGAAACAGCGCCCGAACGGAACAGCTGATTGCAAATCCGTCGCAACAGAGTTGTTACCTTTTTGAGGAGAGACTGAGGCTGACATGGAGATTCGGTTCATTTCATCGCTCACGGCGGAGGACGAGAACATGTTCGCGCCTGCACTCCTCAAGGCGGTCGGAGCGCTGCTCGACCAGCTTCCCATCGCCTACACGATGCGGATCGAAACAACCGGCTCGCAGGTGTTTCAGCACACGCACGCGCTCACCGAAGCAACCGAAGGCCAGAACCCGAAGTCGTTCGGCGTGAATGGCTCGAAGCTGGCCTACTACGTGTCACGGGCCGCTGCCAGTCGACTGATCGTGAAGCTAGGTCCGGGTCCATCAGGCAGTCATTTGACCGCCTTTACGCATACAAAGTCATTCGAGCCGGCGACATTATTTGTGTCGCCGGCTTTTTTCTTGCCTGCTAATCTGTAAGTACCACAATCTAAGTTATTTACTGGACTGGTGCTCGTCTAGGCCTCGGGAAGGGACTTTGCTGGCTCTCGGCCAATGGACCTTCGCCTTCTCGGTACCATGGTAAACTGACTGCCCGCCGCGGCAGCTTGCTCGGTCCTCCTCTAGCGGCTTCGAGCTGCTCCGCCTGTACTCGCGATCCCAAGGTCGTCAAAGCCCGATACGTTGAGAGCGGCGAGCGTACCTGGCCAGGGCAAGCTTGCGGAAGCGACGCTCGAGTATCGCAATGCCCTCCAGGCCGACCCAAGCGACGGAGACCTGCGCCTCAAGCTCGCTGACGTCTACGCCAATCCGGGCAAGGCCGTAAGGCCGCAGAAGAATACATCCGCGCCGCCGATCTGCTGGTCGACCGAGTTGACGTCCAGGTTCGAGCCGGAAGCATTCTGCTCGGCGGCCGATTTGACGATGCGAAGGTACGGGCTGAGAAGGCGCTCGCGCTCGATCCGCGGAGCGTCGAGCGCAGATCCTGCTCGCAAACGCTCTGGCCGGTCTCAAGGACCTGAAGGCGGCCGTCGCCGAGCTCGAGGAAGCAATCAAGCTCGCACCTGACCGAAGCGCCAGCTACACGAACCTCGGCATCATCGAAGTAACGCGCGGGAAGCGTGAAGCCGCGGAGCTGGCGTTCAAGAAGGCGGTCGAGCTCGACGGTCGCTCGGCCCGGCGCACCTGGCACTTGGCGAACTTCTACTGGGCGACGGGACGACAAAGCGACGCCGAGAGGCGAACTCGCGAAATCGCTCGAGCTCGAGCCGGAGAATGTCCTCGTTTTGAGAAGCATGGCGAGCTTCGCCGTCGCCAGCAACAGGTTTGACGAGGCCGAGACACACCTGAAGAAACTGGTCGAGGTCACGAAGACCCGTGACGCGACGATCGCCCTGGCCGATTTCTACATCGCCAGAAGCAACGAGGCTGCTGCTCGACACGTGCTGCAGCCCCTGAGCAATGCCTCCGACGGCGCCAGCGCCGCCGACATTCGACTGGCGGCGCTCGATCACGCTGCTGGTCGAAGAGTGAGGCCTATGAGAAGCTGGAGCCGTCATCGCGTCAGAGCAAGACGAATCTCCAGGCGCTTCTCGTCAAGACGTCGATGCTCCTGTCCGATGGGCGGCGCGACGAAGCCTGGCCCCGTTCAACTCGCAGTCAAGTCGCACCCGGAGTCGGCGACTGCCTTCTTCGTGCTCGGCCGCGTACAGGCCGCTCTGAAACCAGACGGATGCGGCCGTCGCGGCGTTCTACCGAGAAGCGCTCGACTGAACCCGCGCGCGAGCGGTGCCCAGATCGCGCCTCCGCGGCTAAGCACCTGGTAGCGGGCAAGAGCGAAAGAATCCGTTAGCTTTGCGCAAGAGGCTGTCAGCGCCAACCCGGGGAATCCGGATGCGAGGCTGGCGCTCGTCGGGCGCTCGTTGCCAAGCGGCGACTCACAGGCGGACGTCGAACTCGGTAGCTGTCCGCCGAGTATCCCAACGTGCCGCCGTGCAGCGTGCAAAAGGGAATGGTCCTGGGGCTCTGAAGCGTGACATCGCCGGCGCGCGCGCAGAATTCGAAGCCGCGATCACGTCCGACCCGAATTCAATGAGGCGCTTGGCGGTCTGGTCGCACTCGACCTCGCCGACGAAACAGCCGGCCGCTGCCCTTTCGCGCATCAAGGACGAGCCGAAGCGCCGACATGCTTCCACCGGCTTGCTGATGTTGGCTGCGCGCACGTATGCGGCGACTGGAGATACTCAAACTGCCGAGCGCTTCCTACGGCGGGAGCTCGAAAAAGATCCCAGCTATCTGCAGGCATATTCGGCGCTCGGCCAGCTCTACTAGCCCAACAGCGTTTGGATGCGGCGCTCACCGAGTTCGAAGCGATGGCGACCCGCGACCGAAGCCGGTCGCCGCGCTGACTCTTGCCGGGATCATTCTCCAGGCGCAGGGCAAGGAGCCGAGGCGAAAGCAAAGTTCGAGCGGGTCATGCAAGTTGACTCGGTCGTCACCTGTGGCCGCGAACAATCTCGCGTGGATGATGGCCGAATCCGGGGGCAATCTCGACGTCGCATTGCAACTCGCGCAGACCGCCCAGCGGGGGCTGCCCAATTCCGCCGGAGGTCGCCGACACGCTCGGGTTTCGTCTACTACAAGAAGGACCTCTTTCCGCAAGCCATTCAGGCGTTGCGCTCGAGCGTCCGAAGAAAGAGCCGGCGAATGCCACGTATCACCACCACCTCGGCCTGGCACTGGCGAAAAGCGGGGACGCGGTGAATGCTAGGCAGACCCTCGAGCGCGCTCTGGCCCTGCAGCCGGACTTCGCCGGAGCGCAAGAGGCGCGGGCAGTGCTGGAATCATTGCCTCCGACTCGACCCAATAATCACGCGGTGTCGAACCGGCAGCGGATGATGTCGCCGTCGACTTCGACCGTCGTACCGGGCCGCTCCCGCACGACCAAGGTAGTGAAAGCCTCGAGACTTGGATAACCGTCCGTCCCGTCGAACAGCCGGGCATCATCGATGAGCACGACATGGCCGCGGACGTGATGGCGGAGCAACGCCGCCATTTCGGCCATCACCGGCGTCTCCTCGGTCCCCCGCCCACTGCCCTCCCCCATGTAGTGCCCGTCGAGCCAGAAGAGCGCGCGCTCGTGCAGCGATTCCAGGACCACTGGCAACACAGTCGCACTATCCCCCTGCAGCAACCTGACATGGTGCTGGCCGGCGAAGCGAACCTGCGCCTGGGCGTGGAGCCACGGCGCGACCTCAATCGAGATGACGCGGTCGACATGGCCGGAGAGGGCTTGGACCATCTCGCCGGTATAGGTGCCGGTTTCAACAAAGGTCCGTAATCGATAGCGGGCCTGATAGCGGATGACCGTTCGTTGCTTGACGACGTGAGGGGCTGGAACCGGTTTGCCTGCCAGCCACCATTTCAGCGTGACGCGCGCGCGTGTTGAACGGATGAGCCAGGGGGAAACCGACCACCGGCGCCACGCGGCTCGAAAACGATCCATAAGGTGGCCCAGCATACACAATCGTCCGTCGCTTGCCAGCGGCCACCAGAACTGCAGGTTCGGTTACAGCTTCGCAAGTCGCGACGTCGCTCGGCCACCGTTTCCTCGTGCGATTGGTGTCAATTGTGCGCACCAGCGGGAAGGTACCCTTCTTGCTCGGCCGGGTTGCTTCATGATCCGCGCGATGTTCCGCCGACGGGCTTCACCCCCACGACGTCGTTCGAAGGTTACCGTCCTCCTGGTCAGCGTGGGCGCCGTGATCTTCGGTGTGACCGCAGGCTTCAACCTGACTCGCTATACGGTCGTTTGGGGTTCCACCGGGACGTCGGCCTCTCGCGAAGCGCTATTCGCGTTGCTGCAACCGGTAGCGTTGAGCAACTGCCAACTGGAGCGGTTCGGCGAGGCGAACGACGGCGGCTACCTGATGTGCGCGAATCTGCTGGAAGACGTCCAGGCCGGATACTCCTACGGCATCAGCGGCTACGACAAGTGGGGCTGTGACATCTCGACGAAGCGTCATGTGCCCGTGCATCAGTACCGACTGCTTCAACCTGACCGTGCCTGCATGTTCGACCGGCCGCACCACCTTCCACAGCGAGTGCGTGGGGAGCCGCACGAGCGTTGACGAAGGACGCCCGTTCGATACGATCGCGAATCAGTTCGCCAAGAATGGCGACTCGTCGAAGCGGATCGTGATGAAGATCGACGTCGAAGGGGCAGAATGGGATTCATTCCTGACCGCACCGCAGGAGACCCTCGAACAGATCGACCAACTCGCGGTTGAGTTCCACGGCGTTCAGGACGAAAAGTCGGTCGCGGTCGTGGAACGGTTGAAGAAGTACTTCGAAGTCGCCCACATTCATTCCAACAACTTCAGTTGCAGCGACAGCATGGCGCCATTTCCCTCCTGGGCGTACGAAGTGCTGTTTGTCAGCAAGCGGCTCGCGGTTGTCAGTCAGACGACCCGAGCGACGACCGAGGGCGCGCACCCCCTGGACGCGAAGAACATGCCGCTCTTTCGTGACTGTCCGGTTCGCAATCGCTAACACCAGCCTCCCTTTCGAGATTGAGTCGGTCCCTTCAGCCGACTCGCGAGCCGAATCCCGCGCGGATCCCCCATCGAGCGTGAGTGTTATCGGGACCGTGCCCTCGCCATTCGTGGCACAATTCCGCCCGGAGGATGTCATGACACGCTCGACCCGCCGGATCCTGCTCAGCCTCGCTTTTGCCGCCACCACCGCCTCGGTGGTCGTCCCCCTGCTCGCCCAGCAAGGCGGGACGATGACGCAGGAGCAGCGCGATGTGCGCTGGGAGCGCGAGAAGGAACTGCAGTCGCTCGCGGTCGTCGAGCGCAAGGTGATGATGCCGATGCGCGACGGCGTCCGCCTCGCGACCGACATCTACCGGCCGAAGAACGCCGCCGGCAAGGTCCCGATCGTCTTCGTCAAGACCCCCTACAACTTCAACTACTGGGACGTCCGCAATGGCGTGCCGTCCGACATGAACGCGGCGCTGACGGCGATCAAGCGCGGTTACGCCTACGTCGTCCAGAACGAGCGCGGACATTTCTTCTCCGAAGGCAACTACGACATCCTCGGACCGCCGGCGACGGACGGGTACGACGCCATGGAGTGGTTGTCGAAGCAGAACTGGTCGAACGGCAAGATCGGCGCGACCGGATGTTCGTCCACCGCCGAGTATCAGCCGGCCGTCGCCGCGCAGGGACACCCGGCGTTTGCGGCGATGAACGTCCAGGGCTTCGGCGCCGGTGTCGGCCGCGTCGGACCGTACTACGAGCAGGGCAACTGGTATCGCGGCGGCGCGGTGCAGATGCTGTTCATCACCTGGATCTCCGGCCAGCAGAACCAGGTCCGGCCGATGTTCCCGAAAGACACGTCGCAGGCGGACCTCGTCCAGGCGGCGCGGTTGTTCGACCTGGCGCCGCAGAACCCGCCGGTCGACTGGGGCAAGGCGCTCGAGCACCTGCCGGTGCAGGACATCATCAAGAACGTCAACGGCCCGCGTGGCATCTTCGCCGACGAGATGCCGGTCGCGACCGGCGGGCGGATGATCCAGCGCACGCCCAACGATCCCGCCTGGTACAAGGGCGGCCTCTGGCACGACAACATGAAGCTCGAGATCCCGGGCCTCTGGCAGATGTCCTGGTACGACGTCTCGGCCGGCCCCAACATCGAGATGTTCAACCACGTGCAGAGGACCGCCTCGAAGGCGATCGCCGACCAGCAATGGATGATCATCGCCCCGGTCGCGCACTGCGCCTACACCCGCGCCACCGAGAACACCGTCGTCGGCGAGCGCAGCATGGGTGACGCGCGGCTCGACTACGCCGAGATCATGTATGGGTTCTTCGACAAGTTCCTGAAGGGCGAGTCGAACACGCGTGTCGACAAACTGCCGAAGGTGACCTACTTCACGATGGGATCGAACAAGTGGCAGTCGGCCGACCGCTGGCCGCCGGCCGGCGCGCAGCCGATGACCTTCTACCTGACGAGCGGCGGCAAGGCCAACACCCTGAATGGTGATGGCACGCTGACGCCGGCGCCGCCGGTGACCGATGTTCCCGACGCGTTCACCTACGACCCGATGAACCCGGTCCGCTCGCTCGGCGGCAACGTCTGCTGCACCGGCAACGCGATCACCGCCGGTGCGTTCGACCAGCGCAAGACCCAATCACGCGAGGACGTGCTCGTGTACACCACCGAGCCCTTCAAGGACGGGATCGAGCTGAGCGGCCCGATCGTCCCGACGCTCTACGTGTCGTCCGACGCGAAAGATACCGACTTCACGGTCAAGATCCTCGACGTCTACCCGGACGGCCGCGCCTACAACCTGGACGAGTCGATCCAGCGGATGCGCTACCGCGAGGGCTACGACAAGGCGCCGGTGTGGATGGAAAAGGGGAAGGTCTACAAGGTCGCCCTGCAGCCGCTGAACACCAGCAACTACTTCGCGCCCGGCCATCGCCTGCGGATCGAGGTGTCGAGCAGCAACTTCCCACGCTTCGACCGCAACCTCAATACCGGCGGCAACAACTATGACGAGGCGAAGGGCGTGGTCGCACGAAACGCGGTCCATCACTCGAAGCAGTATCCATCGAGCATCACGATCAGCGTGGTCAAGCCGAAGGCGCAGGGGACCGCGGCGTCACGGCAGCCGCGTTAGTCGCGTATCTGATCCTGCTCGACGTCGAGCCGGTATTTTCGGGGATCCGCAACGAGCCGCGTTTTGAAGAGCTCCTGCGGCGGATCGGCTCCGCTGAACGCGACCGTCCCGCGATGATGACCGCCTGCACATCGCCGCGGAAGAACTGTTCAACGATCGCCTTCGGGCGGACTCCCAAGTAGCCTTTGGCGCCATCGGCTTGGCTCGCGTAATCCGACGCGAGAGTCAATCCGAGGTACGATTCGCTGGACGGGTCCATCTAAGTGCCTGCCCATGGACATCAGGCCCGCGCCTGTGCAGGGGCCAAGTCATCACCGGAGCAGACCTTTTCATGAAGAAGCATCTGAGAACCGCAATCCTGTTCGCACTCGCCGCCGCAGCAGCGGCCACCGCATCGGCACAGACCAGTGTCGTACCTGACAGCCGCCACGCAGCCCGGGCCCGGTTGGTCCGCGCTCAAGAGCTATACCGGCACGATCGTTCAGGTCGACCCGAACACGCGCCGGGTGACGACGCGCGATGCGGGAGGTCAGAGCTCGGTTTTCGAGGCGCCGGCCGGGCTGGCGTCATCGGAGCTGGCCGCCTTCCGGCCTGGCGAGATGGTGATGGTCACTTTCTATGAAGGCGTCGAAGTCCGGCGGAAGCCGACCGGAGAGGCGCCGGTGGCCACCAGCGTCGACCCGGCTACCGGCCTCCGCACGGCTACGGTAACGGTCGAGGCCATCGACCCGGCGGCGCGCACGATCACCTTCACCGGGCCGCGCGGTCGCTACACGCGCACGGTGCCGGCAGGCGTCGATGCGAGCACGCTCAAGGCTTTGACCATCGGTGAAAGGGCAGACCTGACTTACTTCGAGTACGTCCAGTCGATGGCGCGGACGGCGAGCGCTGTCGTATCCACCGGGGCCCCGCCGGCGGCACCGATCGCCCTCGAACGCGACAGCTTGCGCAATCGCCTCACGGTGTACGCGCTCTACGGCGTGGACAACCAGTTCAGCGGCAAGATGATCGGAGCGGCCACGGGCCGCACGACGAGCGGCCTGCCGATCAACCTCGACGAGACGACCTATGACGAGGTCTACGGCCGCATGGCGATGTTCAAAGTCGGCGTCGGCTACCGGCTGACGCCGCGAACCGAGGCCGTGGTCAACTTCGTGTATTCAAGGAGTGCGGCGGGAGACGAGGCGATCCCGATCGGCACGGTGGACACGAGTCCGCAAACGCCACTGAAGGTGAACTTCACCGACTACCAGGACCTGGGGCATCGAGGGCGGTCAGCGGTGGTTCTTCACGCGCGTGCGGTTCACACCGTTTGTCGGCTGGCTCGTCGGCCTCAACCGCCACCAGGACATCGCCGGCACGTTCGTCGGCGTGCCGTCGAGCGTCACACCGGGCCTCGCCGAACAGGATGGCAAGTTCTTCGAAAAGTCGTGGGCGTTCAGCCTTGGACCAACCGGTGGCGTCTTGATCGGGATCGGACCGTTCGAAGTGATGGCCGAGACGCAACTGCGCTTCCTCGGCGGGCTGTCGGATGTGGATTGGCTGGTGGAGGAAGGGTTGCGTGATGTGAACAGCAGGAGCTCGCGCTGGTCGGTGCCATTGCTCTTCGGAGGGCGCATCAGGTTCTAGAGGTCTAACACCGGCTTGCAGCCGACGGCGCCCGCTGCAATCAAGAGGCGCCGCGGCTGAAGCCGAACGTTAGACCTTGACAAGGCGTCGGCGCGGGCCCGAATCGGCGTGTGCCCGTGGGCGATCTGCGCCGTTCGCGGACCCAACGGTGACGATGGGCGGTCCGATCAGTTGCGGCGCGCCGAGCGGCGCGCGACGCCGGCGACGCTGACGGGCGACTGCGGACGCCCGACCTCAGCCTTCACCCTCGTGGCAAAACCGGTGAGGACTGGGATCGAGATCCGGTCACCCAGCTCGATGGCACCCAAGATGACGATCACGAGCAGCAGCAGCGCGCGCAGTGTTCTGGTGGTGCTCATCACTTGCCTCCGAGGATGAAATTGCTCGGTAACTCGCCCATGTCCTTCACCTTCTTGAGCTCGTCGACACTAATCTGCTTCGCACCGGACGGTGGCTTGAACGCGAAGTCCGGCGTGGCGACCTCGCTGCCGGTCTTCCAGTTCCGAAGCTGGACGGTGTACTGCGGCCCGTCGGCAATTCCCGTGGACGTGATGACGTACCGGCACGGGCGCGGTCTCGCGCCCTGCGTCACCCAGATCTGCCAATCCACGTCTTTGGCGCGGAAGGCGAAGTAGTCGCACTCGATGCCGCCGACGACCCCGCTGCCAAGGTCCTTGACGTTCGTCACGGCGGCCGTGATCTCGTCGTGGGCATGGGTGCGGAACAGATCGGCAGCGGGTAGGGACCGGTCGTATTTCTTTTCCAATTCGTTCACCAGGTTGTCCAGCGAGCCGGGTACCTCGACCCGCGTGTAGAGGTTCTTGTTCTTGCCGAACAAGGTGAGCGTCTTGCCGTCGAACACGGTCTCCATGTCTACGAACCCGCCCGATCGCGTCGTGCGGATCTTGTCGGGTCGCGCCAGCGACACCGTTCCCGATGAGGCCAGCTGGAGCTTCTGCCGGTCCTTGGTGACGACTTCGAGGGTCGCGTCGTACTCGAACGAGATGGCCTGCTGCGCGCCGACATAGTCGGTCATGGCTTTGAGGAGACTCCTGGCCTGTGCCTCGTCGGCCACCGCGGGAGGCGAACTCGCCGTCCACGCCGACAGCACCAGCAACAATGCCGACGCTGCCGAGAGCGTAAGTTTCGGTTGTCCTGTCATACGGCCCTCCAGCTTATGTTTCTCTTCTCTCTCGAGAGCGGGTCCGTCCCCGCCAGCAGCGTCCGGTAGTCCTTCGTCCTCGCTGCGGCCGATTATCGCCAACTAGGCGGGAATGCCAAAGGGAAATGACTGTCTGGGATTCTGGCCTCGTGGACGTTATCGGCGCAGCGCAAACGCCACGTAAGCGCCGCCAGATGAGCTGCCCGCATCGAGTCGCGCGCCGCCCTTGCCGCCCCCCGCGGCGATGGCGACGTACTGCCGGCCGCCGACCTCGTACGTCGCCGGCGTGCCGTTGCCCGAGAAGGGCAGCGTCGCTTCCCAGAGGAGGGCGCCCGTGGCCTTGTCGAACGCGCGGAACTTCCGATCGAAGTTCGTGGCGGCGATGAAGACCAGTCCGCCGGCCGTGACGATAGGCCCGCCGTAGTTCTCGGTGCCGGTATTCGTCAGCCCCTTGGCCGCGAACTCGGGGTATTCGCCAAGCGGCACACGCCAGACGAAGTCGCCCGTGTTGAGGTTGATGGCATTCAGCGTGCCCCACGGCGGCGCCACCGCAGGGTAGCCATCGGGATCGAGGAACTTGCGGTAGCCGGTGAAGCGATACGGGACGAGCGGCGCCGCGGCGTTTGCACCTGGCGTCGCAGCGGCTGGCCGGTCCGTCCCGTCGCTCAGGAAGTCGACGACCGCGGCCCGCGCCGCGGCCGACAGGTACGGGAATCCGGGCATGCGGCCCGCGCCCTTCTCGACGATCGCTGATATCTCAGCTTTCGTTTTTCGCTGCGCGATGCCGACGAGCGACGCGATCTGGGGCGGCGCGCCCTGCAGGTCGTCGCGATGGCAGGCGGCGCAATTCTGCTGGTAGATGCCGCGCGCGGTGTTGGCCTCGACGGCCGGCGCCAGGCCGCCGGTCCACGCGAGGTCGTTGGCGTTGACATAGTAGATGCCCGTGTCGGGGTCGAACGCCTGGCCGCCCCATTCCGCGCCGCCGTCGAACCCCGGGAAGATCACCGTCTGCCGGCCGACCGAGAGCGGGACGAAGAGGCCCTCGTTGTGGAACTTGGCGAGCTCCGCGAGGGCCCACGCGCGCGCCTCGGGCGTTCGCGAGGTGATCGTCTCGTCCGTCAGCGTCCTGGCGCGCGAACGGCGCAGGCCTCGTCGGAAACGGCTGCGTATCGGCCGCGACTTCGCCGGCGACGCCGCTCGGTGGCACTTTCCGGTACTCGATCGGGTAGATCGGCGTGCCGGTCACGCGATCGAACACGAATACATACCCGTGCTTGGTCGCCTGCGCGACCGCGTCGATCGTCTTGCCGTCGCGCCGGATCGTGATGAGGCTCGGGGGCGCGGGCGCATCGCGATCCCAGATGTCGTGGCGCACGAACTGAAAGTGCCAGAGGAGCTTTCCTGTGTCGGCGTTGAGCGCGACCAGCGAATTCGCGTAGAGGTTGTCGCCGACGCGATTGGCGCCGTAGAAATCGGCGGCGGCGGAACCTGTCGGCACGTAGACGATCCCGCGCGCTTCGTCGAGCGCCATTCCGGGCCAGCTGTTGGCGCCGCCGACCTCGCGCCACGGCATCCTTCGGCCACGTCTCGTAGCCGGCCTCGCCCGGATGTGGAATCGTATGGAAGCTCCACTGCAGGGCGCCGGTGCGCGTGCTGTAGGCGCGGATGTCGCCAGGAGACGCGGGGAGGCCTTCGGACACGCGACCGCCCAGGATCAGGAGATCCTTGTGCACGACCCCGGGGGTTGTGAGCACCACTGACTGCCGCTCGGGATCGCGTCCGAGATCTTTGTGCAGATCGATGCGCCCGCCGTCGCCGAATGCCGGGATCGGTTTGCCGGTGCGGGCGTCGAGCGCGTACACATAGCGGGTGACCGCAGCATAGACGCGCCTGTCGTCTCGACCGTCGCTCCAGTACATCAGCCCGCGATTCGGTCCTTGCCCCCTGATGCCCGAGTCGAAGGTCCACAGGTGCTCGCCGGTCGCGGCGCGGAGCGCGAACGTCTTGTGCGTCGGCGTCACCGCGTAGAGCACACCATCGACCACGATCGGCTGTGTCTGCAGGCCGCCCGTCTCGCCGCTGTCGTAAATCCACGCCTGTTCGAGCTGCTTCACGTTGGCGCGGTTGATCTGGTCGAGACGCGAGTAGCGAATCTGCTCGGGGCCGCCGCCGTACGCGGTCCAGCCGCGGTAGGTCTGGGGGCGCGCCGGTACGGTCTGCGGCGCGCGCCCGTTGAGGATGGCTGCGGCGGCCGCGATTGTGAAAACTGCCAGTGTGGCCGCGGAGCGTTTCATGACTGTAATGATTCGCGGCCTCATTCGCGTGTCACAAGGGCGGAACAGGAGAATAGGAGCTCACGAGCCATAGGGTCGGGTCAAACCCGACGGCGGTTCACGGCCAACCTCTATGAGCTCCTGATCTCGTGGGCCTCCTGAGAAGGGCACGGATCTCGGGGCAATCACTTGCCCCGCAGCTTCGCGACCGGGCCGTCGACGCCGTTCGGCAGTTGGTCATCGGCGAGTTGGTCGGTGTCGCGGACCGACTGCTTCAGCCGCATGAGCTCGGCTTTCAGCGTCGCCGTCAGCTGATCCTGCCCTGGCTCGCCGTACAAATTGTGGAGCTCGTTCGGATCGTTCACCAGATCGAACAGCTCCCACTGATCCTTCTTCCAGAAGTAGATCAGCTTGTGCGTCGTCGTCCGCACGCCGTAGTGCGCGCGCGTGTTGTGGTCGCCTGGGTCGTGGTAGTAGCGGTAGTACATCGACGTCCGCCAATCCGATGGCGCGCGCCCGCGCAGGATGGGCAGGAGGCTGCGCCCCTGCATGTCGGCCGGCACCGCGATGCCGGCGGCGTCGAGAAACGTCGGCGCGAAGTCGACGTTCAGTGCGATGGCGCGGCTCCTCGTCCCGCGCTTGATGCCCTCCGGCCAGCGGACCAGGAACGGCATGCGCAGCGATTCCTCGTACATGAAGCGCTTGTCGAACATCCCGTGGTCGCCGAGGAAGAACCCCTGGTCGCTCGTGTAGACCACGATGGTGTTCTTCGCGAGGCCCTGCCGATCGAGGAACTCGAGCAGGCGCCCGACGTTGTCGTCCACCGACTGGACGGTCGCCAGGTAGTCCTGCATGTAGCGCTGGTACTTCCAGCGGGTGAGCGGCTCGCCGGTCAGCGTCACGCTCTTGCCGTCGCGAACGATCGTCACCGAGTCCGGCTTGGTTCCGAGCCAGCTTGTCAGCTCGGCGCCGGCGAGTCGCCGGCGGCGGCTCCAGCTTGAGATCGCGCCGCGTCAGGTCGGCCGCGACGCGCTGCTGGTTCTCGTGCAGCGCGTCGGTGCGCGTGGCGTACGAGTCCCAGAGCGTCGCCGGCTCGGGAATCCGGCGCGTCGCGAACTGCGCCGCGTGGGCGGCGTCGGGCTGCCACGGCCGGTGCGGCGCCTTGTGATGCACCATCAGGAAGAACGGCTGGTTGCGCGGCCGCTTCGCCATGAAGTCGAGCGCGAGGTCGGTGATGACGTCGGTCGCATACCGGCCCGTATACGTCGTCTCGCCGGTGGCCGTGTAGAGGACCGGGTTGACGTAAGCGCCCTGCCCCGGCAGGATCTCCCAGCGATCGAAGCCGGCGGGATCGCTCCCGAGGTGCCACTTGCCGATCATGCCGGTGTGGTAGCCACCCTTCTGCAGGAGGCGGGCGACGGTCATGCGGCTGCTGTCGAAGCGGTTGAAGACCGTCACGCCGTTGAGGTGCGAGTACCTGTCCGGTCAGGATCGCGGCGCGGCTGGGCGTGCAGATGGAATTGGTCGCGAAAACGTTCTCGAAGAGCGCACCCTCGCGCGCCAGCCGGTCCAGGTTGGGCGTCTGGTTGACGCGCGATCCGTAGGCCGAGATGGCATGGGCGGCGTGGTCGTCCGTCATGATGAAGACGATGTTGGGACGGTCGGCGGCCTGGGCGGACGCTCGTGAAGAGTGCGGCCACAAGCGTCGCGATACGAGTCTGGGCATAGAGGGTCGCTGATTGTAGTGGATTCGCAGGTGCCAAGAGCCTCTCACGACGCCGCACGAGCGCCGACGATCGACACGATGAACACGATGGCAATCCTGGAATGGGCATCGTGTCCATCGTGTCATCGTGAGCACGTGATTGGCGTCTTGGGCTGCGTCGGCAATAATTCAGCTACTCGGCTACCCACACTGTCTTCACGTTGACGAACTCGCGGATGCCGTGCACCCCGAGCTCCCGGCCGTAGCCCGAGCGCTTCACCCCGCCAAAGGGCACGCGCGGATCCGAGACGACCATGGCGTTGACGAAGACCTGGCCGGTCTCGAGCTCGCGGACGAAGCGCTCGCGCTCAGCATCATCGTTGGTCCACACGCTCGCGCCGAGACCGAAGGTCGAATCGTTGGCCAGCCGGATGGCCTCGTCGGCCGATGGCACACGAAAGACCGCGGCGACGGGGCCGAAGAGCTCGTCGCGGTACGCCGGCGAGTCGCGCGGGACGTCGACGAGCACCGTGGGCGCGAAGTAGTTGCCCGGGCCCGGGAGTCGCGCGCCGCCGGTGACGATGCGCGCACCCGCCGCGACCGTCGCGCTGACCTGAGCTTCGAGATCGGCGACGAGGTCAGGAGTGGCCAGCGGCCCGACCTCGGTCGCCGCGTCCATCGGATCGCCGACGCGCAGCGCGCTCATGGCGGCCACGAAACGCTCCAGGAACTCGTCGGCAACGGTCTCGGCCACGATGAAGCGCTTGGCGGCGATACAGGACTGCCCATTGTTGATGGTTCGGGCTTTGGCGGCGGTCGTGGCCGCCTTCGCGATGTCGGCGCTCGCCATCACGATGAACGGGTCGCTGCCGCCGAGCTCGAGGACGGCCTTCTTGAGTGCGCGCCCGGCGCGCGCCGCCACATCGGCGCCCGCGCCCTCGCTGCCAGTCAGCGTCACCGCGCTGACGCGCGGGTCGTCGAGGAGCGGCGCCACGTCCGCCGAACGGATCAGGAGCGTCTGGAACACATCGTCGGGAAAGCCCGCACGCCGGAAGATGTCCTCGATGGCCAGGGCGCACTGCGGCACGTTCGAGGCATGCTTGAGGAGGGCGACGTTGCCAGCCATGAGCGCCGGTGCCGCGAAGCGGAACACCTGCCAGAACGGAAAGTTCCAGGGCATGACGGCCAGCACGACGCCGAGCGGCTCGTAGCGGATGTAGCTCGCCTTCGCCTCGGTGCGTACGTCCTCGTCGGCGAGAAAACGCGCGGCGTGCTCGGCGTAGTAGCGGCACCCGCGCGCGCACTTCACGGCCTCGTCGATACCGGCGCGAACCGGCTTCCCCATCTCGAGCGTCATCAGCCGCCCGAGCGGCTTCCGATTCGCTTTCGAGGATGCCGGCGGCACGCATCAGCAGCCGCGCCCGCTCGCCGAACGGCGTGTTCTTCCACACCCGAAACGCCGCGGTCGCGCGCGCGAGCCGGTCCATCACCTCGGCCGGCGCGAGCGTGTCGAACGTTTGGAGCGTCTCGCCGGTCGCCGGGTTGATGCTCTGCAGCGCCATCGCGGTCAGGGCCTCGACGCGGGAGCTCCGAGGCTGAAGATCCGCACGCGTTGAATCGCCCACTGCGCCGCCGTCGCCGGCGTGCCGGTCTGCGTGATGCGCACGAACCGAGCCGGCACGGGCTTGATGGCGATGGTCGTCGTCGGGTTCTGGCCCTGACCTTCGGCCACCGGCTCACTCCACGCCGCGCCGTCCATCGACACCTGCACGCTGTAGGACGCGAGCGGACCAGCCGGGAGCGCCCCACGGCCGCGGCCAAAGCCGAAGCCGCCCCGGCCGCCGGCCAGGACGTCGACCAGGATCTCGGCGACGGTCACCGGCTGCGGCAGCTCGATCTGGAACCACATCCCCGGCGTCTGCGCGACCCCGCTCTCCCAGCGCGTCGTGCCCTCGCCGTTGATGCCGTTCCCGGCCGCCTCCGGATTGTGGCTGGCCGTCGCCTTCCACTGCGCCTGATTGAGGAGCGGCATCGGCGTCGTCGAGACGAGCTCGGCGTACGTCCACATCGCCGTGCGCGGATTCGCCTTGCGCACCGCGGCGACGCGCTCGGGGGTCACAAACGGCGCCGCGTTGCCGAAGCTGTTGCGCACGTAGCTCGCGACGTCGGCGATCCACTCGTCGGTGTTCGTGCCCATCGGCACCATCACGCCGCCACCGGGGAAGTTCTTGCCGTCGAGCTCGCCGGTCATGCCGTAGAGGAGCACCTTGGTGATGTAGTCGGCGTTGCCGAGCAGGCGCGGCACGCCGGCCAGGTTCGGCGCGAGCGTCGAGCCGTCGGTTGCGCCGCCCATCGGCGCGCCCTTGCCATCCGGGCCGTGGCACGCGGCGCACAGCTCTTTGTAGGTCGACTCGCCGCGAGCGAGCGTGCGACGTTCCTCGGTCGAGAGGTTCAGGCCCGTGACGGCGCCGTCGGCGAGCGATGGCCGCTGGCCCTGCGACGAGGTCTGCGGCCGGAGCAGCTGGTCGCCGAACTCGGTGATGCCGCGCACGCTGCTCGCGTCCTTCGTGGCGCGAATCAACTCTGCGTACTGCGGGATCCGCCGCAGGTTGATCGTCAGCATCGCCTGGATGACGACGTCGGTGTCGGCGTCCTTCAGCAGCGCGCGGTAGTCGTTGGCGAAGGACTTGTCGCCGGCCTTGTAGAGCGACTCGCTCGCCCGGATCGCCTGGATGCGGATCTTCGGATCCTGATGCTTCATCTGCTCGCGGACGAGCGCCGCGTCGAGTGCGCCGAGGCCTTCGAGCGTCCAGAGCGCGTGCATCCTGGCCAGCTGGTTGCTGGAGGTCCGCGCCATGGTCACGAGGGCGGGCACGACGGACTTGTTCTGGCGCAGGACGAGCTCTTTCTGCGCCGAGTCGCGCCACCAGCCGTTGGCATGCTCGAGGTGCTTGACGAGCTGAGCCGGCGTGTCGCGGTACATCTGCGGCCGCTGCCGATCCGGCGACGTCCCCTCGTAGGTGATGCGCCAGATGCGGCCCCAGTTGTGCTGCTTGTCGAGCGCCAGCTGCTCGACCTTCCGCCGCAGGTACGAGTTCGGCCCGACGAACTGCGCGTCCTGGATGATCCCCGTGTACATGTCCATCAGGTAGAGCGAGCCATCGGGCGCGTTCGTGATGGCGACCGGCCGGAACAGCGGATCGGTCGAGCGCAGGAACTCGGATTGCGGATGGGCGTTCTTCAGCTGCGTCAAGCCGTCGGTGACGACGATCTTCGCGCGCCGGACGATGCGGCCGACCGGTTCGGTAAAGAACAGATCGCCGACCATGTCCTTCGGGAGACGGTGGCCGCGATAGATCTCGACGCCTGACGCCGCCGTGAAGTGGTTCAGCGTGCCATCCGGCATGCGCACGCGGCGCATCCCGCCCTGCATGTCGGCGATGCCGCCCGGCGCCGGCCAGGGCACCTGGAAGTCAGGCTCGAAGTTGTCCTTGACGTTGAACGCGCCGTAGACGATCGGCGCCTGGAAGTTGACCGGCCCGATCTCGCCGCCGCCGTCGACCCACCACATCTTGCCGTGGTTGTCCTGCGCCGACCACCACTGGCCGCCGTTCGAGTCGGTCTCTTCGCGCAGGATCTTGCCATCGGGCGCGAGGCGCAGGCGGTACGGGTTGTAGGTCATGTAGAGCCAGTTGTCCATGGCCCACGTCAGCCCGCCCGGCTGCCACTCCATGTTCGTCACGCGGCCGACGCCGGGATAGAACAGCTCCTTCTTGTCGGCGACACCGTCACCATCGGTGTCGGTGTACTTGTACATGTCGCGGTTGTCGGTCTCGAGGGCGAGGATGACGCCGTCGCCGAGCGGAAACGCGATGCGCGGCATGACCATCTTGTCGACGAAGACGGTGTGCTTGTCGAACGTGCCGTCGCCGTTCGTGTCCTCGTGCCGCGAGATGCGGCTGATCGGCGCGCGCGAGTTCGATCCGTCGGCGTCCTGCATGTAGGAGCGCATCTCGAGCACGTACATCCGGCCGTTGCCGTCGAAGGTGACGCCGACGGGGTCCTCGATCAGCGGGTCGGTCAGGACGGGCTCGATCTTGTAGCCCGGGGGGAGGAGGAACAGCTTCTGCTGAGCGGCCGGGTCGAGCCGGGTGACCGGCGGCCGTGGAGAGAAGTCCGCGCCGGCCGCAATCTCGGCCTCGATCCCGCCGCGTCCGCCCCGGCCGGGTTGTGCGCGGCGGCTGCGTTGGGGCTGCCTGCGGCCGGAGGTTGCGCCGGGGGTGGTCTGTTGCTCGCCGCGAGGAACTACGCCAACGACCAGAAGGATGAATGCGCTGAGCCCGACCGACCACTTCGATTTCATCTGCCCTCTGCTTCCGATGCGGTGCTGGGTGCGAAGTCGTTCGACGCCTGTCAATTATATGGTGTGGCTTGGGTGCCGGGCGCTGTCGACTGGTCGCTTTTACAGGAGGTGAGGAGGGCGGAGGAGACATCGTAGGTTCGACACGGAGGATCAGGAGAGCGAAGGACTCCGATAGGCGCACTTGCGGATTGATTCGCCCCGTATGCTCGGTCGTCGATGACACTACCTGATCCTGCACCGCTGTCTTTCGTGCGTTGTTACAGGAGTTCAGGAGGTCACGAGACTTTTCGCGGTGTGCAGCGAGATCAGGCGTTCAGCGAGCGCTTCTACAATGCTCGGGCTTGCATTCGTGCGCTTCGTTAGCCTCGTGAACTCCTGCGTCTCCGTGTTCTCCGCCTTGTCGCGCGCCGCAGCGTCCATCAGAACACCCCGATCAGCCTCAGCGCCGCGATCGCCGCGAACGCGAGCAGGAAGCCGTCGAAGAGGCGCTGCGGAATGCGGCTCATGATCCAGCGTCCGCCGAACACGCCCGCGATGATGGCCGGGGAGAGGATGAGGTTGAGCAGCAGCGTCTGGCCGTGGATGAGGCCGAGGCCGAGGCTGAACGGCACCTTGAACGAGTTGATGATGAAGAAGAACCACGCGCTCGTGCCGACGATCTCGAACTTCGGCAACGCCACGGCGAGCGCGTAGAGCGCGAAGATCGGCCCGGCGGCGTTCGCCAGCATCGTCGTGACGCCCGCCAGCAGTCCCATGCCCCACGCGAACCAGAGGTTGTGCGGCACCGAGCCGAACCACCCCGGGCGCAGCATGCGCGTGAGCTGCAGTACTGCCAGGCCCAGGATGATCCAGCCCGTCACGGGCCGGAACATCGACTCGTTCACGCTCCGCATCAGCCACGCGCCGATGACGATGCCGACGCACGCCGGCGGGAGCATGCGCCGCACGTAGTCCCAGCGCGCGTGCTGGTGGAGCGCCGTGACCGCGCAGATGTCTCCGACGATGAGCATCGGCAGCACGATGCCGGTCGAATCCCGCGCCCCGAAGAGGAACGCGAAGATCGTGACGTGGATGAGGCTCAGACCGGCGAGACCGCCTTTACTGATCCCCATCGAGGCAGCGGCGACAAACGCGAGGGTCCACTGGAGGGGAGTCAGATCAGGCATGCAGGCGCCCCGCGATGATAGACCATGCCGACGAGCCGTGTTGTCCGTGTTGTCCGGTGGCCCGTGGCAACCGCGGTCGTTGCCCGAGGTATCGCACAGTGGAATCAACCACCCGCCGTTCGATCAAATCCAGCCGCGTCTCTTCAGGCCTCCTTGTATCGCATAGCAGAACCCTGACCAGCGCGGATCCATTCACTGGCCGCCCGTGGGCGGCGGTGGCTACAATGGCGCGGAATTCGAAGTCTTCCCCTGGATTTTCAAGGAGCTCGGCGAATGAGACGACGGCTGCGAGGCCTGGCGACATGGTCGGTCGTGCTGGTGAGTTGCGCGGCGGTGTGGACCGCGGCGCCGGTGGCTCAGGGACCGGCCGCGAAGAGCCCCGGGAAGGCCAACTGGCTGACCGACGGCGGCGACAACGAGCGCACGGCCTGGCAGAAGAACGAGACCCGCATCTCCACCGAGAGCGTGAAGAACATGAAGCTCCAGTGGAAGCTTCAGCTCGATAACCAGCCTCGCCAGATGCACAACCTCTTCCCGCCTCTCATCGTCACCGACGTGACGACCGCGCAGGGACCGAAGGAGATTGCCGTGGTGGCGGGCGTCTCCGACAACATCTACGGCGTCGACGTGGCGACCGGTCACGCGGCTGTGGTCGCGGAAGTTCGACAGCACGTTCGTCGAGCAGCCGGGCGGCCGCGGCGGCGGCGTGTTGTGCCCGGGTGGATTGACCGCGACGCCGGTCATCGCGCCCACGGATACGACCGGCCGCTACATCGTCTACGCCGTGTCGTGGGACGGTCGGCTGCGCACGCTGGACGTCGGCGACGGGTACCGATGCCGCGCCGCCGGAGCCGTTTCTGCCGCCGAACGGGAAGCCCTACGGGCTGAACCTGTGGAAGGGCGTCCTCTACACGACGACGGCCCAGGGCTGCGGCGGCAATCCCAATGCGTTCTACGGCTACGACCTGGCGACGAAGAAGGTCGGGCAGTACCTGCCCGGCAGCGGCGGTCTCTGGCCGCGCACCGGCCCGTCGATTGGCAAGGACGGCACGGTCTACGCGGGGTCCGGCGACGGCGACTACTATCCCGAGCGCCAGATCTACGGGCAGTCGATCATCGGCGTGAAGCAGAACCCGCAGACCAAGGCGCTCGAGTTGAAGGATTGGTATACGCCCACGAACGCCTTCTGGCTGCGCAAGCGCGACCTCGACATGAATGTCACCGGGCCGGTCTTCGACTTCAAGGGCAAGGAGTACCTCGTCCAGTCGAGCAAGGAGTGCCGCCTGTGGCTGCTCGACACGAGCGCGCTCGGCGGCGAGGATCATCGCACGCCGGTCTATCGCACGCCGCTCATCTGCAACGAGGACGTCAACTTCGCCGCCACCGGCACGTGGGGCGCGCTCGCGACGTGGGAGGAGGCGAACGGCACGCGCTGGATTCTCGTGCCGTTCTGGGGCCCGAAGCACTCGCAGTTCACCGCGCCGATCGAATACGGCGACGTCGTCCGCGGCGCGGTCGCGGCCTTCAAGATGGAAGACAAGGCCGGCAAGATCGTGCTCACGCCGGCCTGGCTCTCGCGCGACATGGATCAGGCCGAGCCACCGGTCGTCGCCAACGGCGTCGTCTTCGCTTACGGCAGCGGCGAGAACACCGCGCAGGCCGACGTCGACAGCGGCCTTGGGTTCAACACCGCGGCCAACCGCGTCGCGAAGTCGACGCACGCGACGATCTATGCGCTCGACGCGCGCACCGGCAAGGAGCTCTGGTCGAGCGGCGATCAGATCACTTCGTTCAATCACTTCAGCGGGCTGTCGGTCGCCAACGGCCGGGTCTACATCGGCACCTACGACGGGATGTTGTATTGCTTTGGCGTCGACGGCGCGGCGCCGTCGACGAGTGCCCGGTAGCGCGCAGGGAGCGACCACATGAAGCCAGGATCGAAGAGACTCATGGGCGCGGTCGTCGTCGCCTCCGCTTGCGGCGCGGCGCATGGTCCAGGCGCAGGGCCGCGCGGCGGCGAATGGACGACGAGCCACGGCGACGCGCAGCGGACGTCCTGGGTGAGGACCGACGCCAGGCTCACGAAGGACGCGGTGCAGAAGGGCGAGCTGAAGTTCCTGTGGAAGATGAAGCTCGACAACGAGACGCGTCAGCTGAACTCGCTGACGACGCCGGTCCTGATGGATCGGCTGATCTCGCACCGGGGATTCAAGGCGCTCGCGTTCGTCGGCGCGAGCGGCGAGCGCGTCTACGCGATCGACACCGACCTGGCGCGCGTCTACTGGACGACGGTCATCAACTATTCGTCGATCACGCCGCCCGCCAACAGCTCGTGGGCCTGCCCTGGCGGTCTGATGGCCGCGGCCACGCGGCCGACGACCTTTGCCGTGTCGGCGTTCGGCGGCGGCAGGGGCGGCGGCCGCGGCGGCGGATCCGGAAGCTCGGTCGGCGAGCCGGGCAAGGGCGCGCCGAGCCTGGCGCTCGTCGTCGCAGGCGGCAGGGCCGGGCGCGGCGCCGAGCGATCCGGCTGCTGGCCGTGGGGCGGCCCCGCCGGCTCCGCGCGCTCCAGGCGCGCGCAGGTGCGCCCCGGCCGGCCGCGGCGGCGGGTGGCGGCGGGCTCGGTGGCGGGCCGACCGACAACATCTTCGTCGTCGCGAGCGACGGCTACGCGCGCACGATCAATCCGCACAACGGCTCCGACCGCGTGCCGCCCGTGCCGTTCCTGCCGGCGAATGCCAGGCCATCCGGCTCTGATCGCCGTCGACGGCGTGCTCTACACGAGCACGTCGAACGGCTGCGGCGCCGCCCCGAACGGCGTCTGGGCGCATCGACCTCGGCCAGCGACGACGAAGAAGCCGGTGTCGTGGAAGACCAACGGCGGGAACGTCGCCGGAACAGCCGGGCCGACGTTCGGCACCGACGGCACGATCTTCGTGGCCGTCGGCGCATCGCTTCGAGCGCGGCTGCTGCACCGGGCTCGTCGACGTACTCGAACGCGATCGTGGCCCTCGAGCCGAAGACGCTGAAGCTGAAGGACTCCTTCACGCAGCCGGGCGCCGACTTCAACACGTCGCCGGTCGTCTTCCGTCACAAGGACAAGGACCTGATGGCCGTCAGCGGGAACGACGGCCGGCTCTACTTGCTCGACGGGACGTCGCTCAAGACGCCGCTCCACGTGACGCCGAAATACAGCAACGCCGGAGCGACCGGCGGGCTGGCGACGTGGGAGAGCGACGGGACGCGATGGATTCTGGCGCCGGCCGTCGGTGCCGCGCAACCGCGGCATCGAAGGCCGCCGCGCAACGGTCCGGTCACCAACGGCAGCATCGTCGCGTTCAAGCTCGTCGATGAGGGCGGCAAGCTGTCGCTCGAGCCGGCCTGGGCGTCGCGCGATCTGACGTCGCCGGCCGCGCCGCTCATCTTCAACGGCGTCGTCTTCGCGCTCTCGACCGGCGAGCACCGGCCGGCCAACGCCAACGCCACGGCGGCCGCGCGCGCGAAGAGCTCGCTGCCGGCGGTGCTCTACGCGCTCGATCCGGCCACGGGCAAGGAACTGTGGTCGAGCGGAAAGACGATCACCTCGTTCGCTCGCGGCGGGCTCTCGGCGTCTGCCGGGCAGGTGTATCTCGTGACGTTCGACAACACGCTCTACGCGTTCGGGATTCCGATGGAACATTGACAGTCGCTGGTCATCTGCACGCGCTTCAGCGCGCGTTGCGACGGCGGCTCGCTGGTGGCAAGATCGGGTACACTGGGACATGGGTTCATCAGCCATGCGCATTGTGCGCTCATCGTTCTCCTCTTGGGTTCGTGCTTTGGCTGAGCCCGCCTGCTGCGGCGCAGTTGCCGGATGGCGCCGGCAAGGACGCCCTCCTCAAGGTCTGCGGCTCGTGCCATCAGGCGGAGCGGTCGGCGTCCGTGCGCCTGACGCGCGAGGGCTGGGAAGAGGTCATCGCCGACATGATCAAGCGCGGCGCCAAGGGCACCGACGAGGAATTCGGCGCGGTCCTCGAATACCTCGCCACGAACTTTCTCGGCGACGCGCCGCGCCCGCTCAACATCAACCGGGCCACGAACATCGAGCTCGAGAGCGTCGCGGGCCTGACGCGGAAGGAAGCGGCGGCGGTCATCGCCTATCTCGACAAAGTCGGCGTCTGCAAGTCGCTCGACGAACTCAAGAAGGTCCCCGGCCTCGACTACAAGAAGATCGAAGCGCGCAAGGACTTCATCGTGTGCTTCGAGGCGCCGCCCCCGCCGAAGGAACCCAAGAAGGCTGCAGTAGCCGGCGCTCTTCGCTGTCGCGTATCAAGTGAGTGAGGCTCGCAGGCTCATTTGGTGAGCCGCGTTTGCTCTCGAAGTGCAGTTCTTACTATCCGGACCCGGCACCATCCACGGAAACACGTACGCCTGCAGCATCACGATGATCCCCATGATCACCGCGAGCGCGACGCTGTGCCAGAAGACGAAGCGCAGGATCCGTCCTTCCTGGCCGTGCTGATTCGTCGCCGCGGTGGCGACGACGATGCTCTGGGCGTCGATCATCTTGCCCATGACGCCGCCGGTGGAGTTGGCGGTGGTGATGAGGATCGGGTCGAGCCCGAGCTGCTGGGCGGTGATCTTCTGCAGGCTGCCGAAGAGCACGTTCGAGCTCGTGTCCGAGCCGGTCAGCGCCACGCCGAGCCAGCCGAGCATCGCGGCGAAGAACGGATAGAACCAGCCGGTCTTCGTGAAGGCCAGGCCGAGCGTGGCATCGGTGCCGCCGTAGCGCGTCACGAAGCCGAGCGACAGCATGAACGCGATCGTCAGGAGCGGCCAGCGCATGCGATGGAAGCGTCGTGCCGGCGATGCCGAGCACGACCATCGGCGGAATGCGCAGGAAGAGCGCCGTCGCGAGCGCCGCGAGGAGGATGGCGGTTCCCGTGGCCGAGAGCCAGTTGAAGGTGAAGCGCGCGGCTTCGGCGCGCTTGGCCTTGTAGGCCGGCGTCGTGCATCCTGGCGCGATCGACCGCATCGACTTCGACCGGATGCTCGCGGTAGACCATCCGATGGAGTCCCGGCACCTCGAATGCCGGAGACAGCACCGCGTGCGGCGGGGGCGCGACGTGCTTCTCGCGGTAGATCGCCGCGCCGGCCGGTCCGGCATTCAGAAACGCCTTGGTCGGTCCGATTCCCCAGACGGTCACGAACACCGACAGAAACACCCACGGCATCCACGCGCGCACGAGCTCGGCGCGGGCGATCGCGCGCGCTGCGCCGGCGACCGGGGCCGGCGCGGCTCCTGACGCCAGCGGGAAATCCCATGTCTTCGGCCGGCTTCCACCACGTGCAGAAGAGCGCGAGGCAGCCAAGCGACACCAGGCCGCCCATGATGTCGACGAGCTCGGGCCCGACGTAAGTTGCTCCAGAGGAACTGCACGATCGCGAACGACCCGCCGCACACGAGCACCGCCGGCCACGCGCCGCGAAGCCCGCGCCATCCGCTCATCGTGACGACCAGCCACGCCGGAACGAGGAGCGACACGAACGGCAGCTGGCGTCCGGCCATCGCGCTCAGCAGATCGGGCGAGATGCCGGTGACGGCGCCCAGCGTGAGGATCGGCGTGCCGATGGCGCCATACGCGACCGGGCGCCGTGTTGGCGATGAGCGAGAGGCCGGCGGCGTAGAGCGGCGTGAAGCCCAGGCCCATCAGGAGCGCCGCCGTGATCGCGACCGGCGTGCCGAATCCCGCGGCGCCTTCGATGAACGCGCCGAACGAGAACGCGATGAGCAGGGCCTGCACGCGCCGATCGGCGGACAGGCGCGCGACCGATCGCTTGACGATCTCGAACTGGCCCGTGGCGACGGTCAGGCTATAGAGAAAGACCGCGTTGAGGATGATCCAGCCGATGGGGAAGAGCCCGTACGCCGCGCCGTAGACCGCCGTCGCGGCCGCGGTGCGCGCCGGCATCCCGTAGACGACGACGGAGATCAGGAGCGCCGAGGAGAGCCCGGCGAGCGCGGCCCAATGGGCTTTCCATTCGAGGATGGCGAGCGTGCCGAGGAGGAGAAGGATCGGCAACGCCGCGGCCAGCGTGCTGAGCCAGGCGTTGCCGAGCGGATCGTAGATCTGAACCCACTCCATCTTTAGTGCTCGCGGGGCCCCACCCCCGCTCGCGTCGCTCGCGCATTCGCGCTCGCGACGGCCGCGGGCGCTGCTGATAGGACGTCAGGTCTCAATCTACCCCAGCCCAGCACGGTCACGCGGAGATTCTACCTGAACAACAGCGGCGCGAGGTCGTTGAGATAGTGCCGCCAGACCGTCCACTCGTGACGGCCCTCGGTCAGGACGAACGTGTGCTTGACGCCGATCGTCGTCAGCGCCTCGGCAAACGCCTTGTCGCCCGGACCGGTCAGCGTGTCGTCCTTGCCGACGCCGACCCAGAACAGCTTGAACTGCTTGTTCAGGATGTCGGGCTTCTCGGCGATGCGCGGATACATCTTCGCCACGCCGCCGCCGGCCGCCGGGCTCATGAGCGCGACGTAGCGGAAGAGCTCCGGCCGGACGAACGAGATGTTGATGCTGTGGCCGCCGCCCATCGACAGGCCGGCGATCGCCCGGTCGTCGGGGCGCTTCGAGACCTTGTAGGTGCTCTCGATCATCGGCATCACGTCTTCGACGATGTCCTTCGTGACCGGTGAGAGGCCGCCCTTGCCGTCGCCGCCCATCATCGAGTTGATGATCTCCGCGAGCGTCGCTCCGGCCATCGCCTTGCGCGACCGGGTCCGGCACCTGCTTCGCGGCGCCGGTCCAGTAAGCTCTGGATCGCGTGGCCGAGCGGCATCACGACGACCATCGGCTTCGCCTTGCCCTCGGCGATCGCGTTGTCGAGGATGTTGTTCGCCCGCCCGATCATCGTCCAGCCCGACTCGATGTCGCCGGCGCCGTGGAGCAGGTAGAGGACGGGAAAGTTGCTGCCCTTGTCGTAGCCGGGCGGCGTGTAGACCCACGCGGTCCGGCTGACGCCGAGCGTCTTCGATACGTAGGGCCGGATGCGCACCTCGCCGTGCGGCACCGGCTTGACGTCGTAGAACTGCGGCCCGTCGCCGGGCACCTGGACGACGCTGACGGCGCCGAACCTGCCGTAGCCGTACTTGGTGTTGGCGTTCAGCGGGTCGAGCGCGGTGACGCCGTCGACGTTGAACGCATAGGTGTAGATGTCGGGCGCCAGCGGGCCGATCGTGACGCTCCAGATCGCCGTCGTCGCCTCGCGTCAGCGGGTGCGGCTTGCCGTCGAGCTCGCCGGCCGCGACCACGCTCTTCGCGTTCGGCGCGAGATACCGCAGCGTGACCCGGCGGTCGGCGCTGACCTCTGGTGACGTGAAGGAGGGTCCGGGCTGCGCGTAGGCGACGGCGGACGCCGTCACCACGAACGCGCACAGCG
>CAWKBU010000016.1:0-23805 GCA_963847975.1 uncultured Acidobacteriota bacterium
GCCGCCTTGACTGCCAGCTAGACCGAGTCACCGTTCAAGATTCACGTAAGCGTCTGAACCTGGACGTCTTTGTCTTCAATCAGGTCGAATTCAGCGGCAACATCTGGCGCTGACGTGAGCAATCCGAGCGATAGGTCCAATATCGGCGTATACCGCCGGGGTCAGAACCGCCGCTCGCGCGCGAGCGCGGCGAGATCGCCGGTGATCCAGCGTGACAGCGCGTCGACGGCCGTCTGATCGCGCAGCACGGTGCCAAGCGGCGGCATCTGCGACGACGGGTTGCGGGAGCGCATGCGCAGGAACATCGCGCTCGTATTCGGCTGGCCCGGATCGATGAGCACGCTGTCGGCCTCGCCGGCACCGGGTACTTGCCACGCCGTGCCCCGACCGACAAGAGTCCTGGCTACCGCGTCGCCGTCGCCGAGAAGATCGCTGTACCGCAGCGACGGCAGCCGCGGCGCGATCTCGCCGTCGCCGCGGTGGCAGCTGCCGCAGTTCCCTGCAAAGTAGCCGAGCATGCTCCGCGTCTCGGCGCTCGTGCTGCGGATGCGAGGCGGCGTCGCGATGAAATCGTGGCGCGCGGGCGACGCGAGCCGTTCCTCGACGAGCGTGCGCAGCGTGAGGGCGCCGGCCGGCAGCGGCTCGCCATGGATCGCGTTCGGATCGCGATCGGTCGAGAGCTGCAACGGGTTAAAGCCGAGAGGCTCGGTTCGCTTGACTCCGTGGCAGGCCAGGCAATCGCTGGTTGACGGGATGCTGTGCCCCCGGTTGGGCGCGAGCGCCACGACACCTGGTTCACCGCGATCGGATGCCAGCACCGCGTCGGTCTGCGCGTCGTTCCAGACGTAGCTGACCGTCACCCAGCGTGACGGGGTCGCCTTCCACAACATCCGCGTCTCGACCTTGCGTCCAGCAAAGCTGAACTCCTTCCAGAACCGTGTGCCGACAGGAAATTCCCACGCGGCGTCGTCGCGAACGTCAATCGTCGTGCCGGGCGGCAGGAACACCCATCGAGTCTTGGTGGCACCGTCGGACCACAACGGGTATTGCGGCGAGAACGGGCGGTTGCGAGTATCGACGACGTCCACCTGCCCCGGCACATATAAGCCCGTCTCGCTCAGTCGCGCGGGAGCATGAGGCTCGCCCTCGCCCGCGGCCATCAGACGCGGACGCGAACCTGGCTGGCCGGCGCTCGCGACGATCATCGTCAGCGCTGCGATCGCCACACGACGCCACTGGCGGTTCATCGTCAACTCCAGATCGCTACTGCCGGGTCTCCGGCGGATCAACCGGTTGCGGCACGCGGTTGCGCACGGGCGGCAACGACTGCAGATAGGCGAACAGTGACCGGATGTCCTCGTCGTGCAGCGCCGCGAGCATCGGGTACGGCATCGGCGGAAGCAGCGGCCGGCCCCTGCCCTCGTGCCGTCCCGTCTTCATCGTCTGGATGAACGTCGACTCGGTCCACTTGCCGAGGCCCGTCTCCGGGTCGGGTGTGAGGTTGGCCGCGAAGCTGACGCCCCATGGGCCGGCAAACGCCGTGTTCGTGGCGGCGCCAACCCAGCCCCATGGCCCGGCCGGCAGCACCGGCGGCGGTGGCATGACGACGGCGGCCGGGTGGCCGGTCAGCGCCCGCGACATGTCCGGCTCGGGACCGCGAGGTCCGACGGTCCAGGGCGTATGACAGTCGTTGCACCCCATGGTTCGCACGAGATACGCACCGCGTTCGATGCGCGCGTCCGCCGCCGGTGTGGCCACCGTCCCGGGTTCCGGGGCGATCGGGTGGACCTTGGCACTCACGACCACCACGTAGGTCACAAACGTCGCGGCAAACAGCATCGTCGATGGCAGGCCTTTCATCTCATCACCTCTTTCGTGGTGATTTTGACGATGCCGGCGCGCCGGCGAACCCTAAACGTTCCTTAACCCGGCGCGCCGCCAATCTTGAAAACTTCTTAAGCGCCGCTATACTCGGTTTCTGCATGCTGGATAGACCGCTAGCCGCCTTCCTGCAGGAAGGGGTGGGCATCCACGTCGGCACCTGCAACCAGCGCCTCGAGCCGAACGGCGCGCGCGGCCTCGCCGTCGTCGTGGAGGACGACGGGGCGCATCTGTGGGTGTATGTCGCGGACGTGGCCGCCTCGCGCTTGCTGCCTGACCTCGCGGAACACGGCCGGGCCGCGGTTTCGTTCGGGCGGCCGGTTGACGATCGGGCCTGTCAGGTCAAAGGCGATCTCGTCAGCGTGCGGCCGGCGGAGGCGCACGAACGCGAGCTGATTCGGACGCAGTTCGAGGGCTACCTGGCGAGTCTGGAGCGCATCGGCATCCCGCGCGCCGGGACGGCCAACTGGGCCCTGTGGCCGGCGGTGGCGATTCGCTTGCGGGCGACGGCCGTGTTCGAGCAGACACCCGGGCCGGCGGCGGGGACGCCGATCTCGTGAGCGTGCCGCTCGAATCCTTGGCGACGTGCTTTCAGGGCCTGCTGCCGGCGCAGCTCTTCACCTGCTCGCAGGATGGGATCCCCAACGCCGCCTACCTGAGTCACGTCGACTACGTCGACGCCTCGCACGTCGCGCTGTCCTTTCAGTTCTTCAACAAGAGCCGGCGGAACATCGCCGAGAATCCGAACGCGCTCGTGAGCGTGATCGATCCCGACACCGGTCAGGGGTGGCAGCTGCGTCTGCGCTACGAGCGATCGGAGACCGCCGGCCCGCTCTTCGATCGCATGGCTCTGCGGATCGAGGCGATCGCGTCTGTACTGCGGGTTGAAGGGGATCTTCAAGCTGCGCGCGGCGGACGTGTACGAGGTGCTCGCGATCGATGCGGCCGTCGAGGAGCAGGGCCTCCGCCAGCACAGCGAATCGGCGCGATCGGCGGAGCCGCAGGCGGTGTTCACGATGAAGGCCATGCAGGACCTGGCCGAGCGCATCCAGCGCGCCGACTGCCTCGAGAGCCTGGTCGATTCGATCCTCGCCGGGCTCGACGAAGCCTTCGGCTTCAAGTACTCGACGATTCTCGTGCCGACCGACGAAGACGGCGTTCTCGTGACGATCGGCTCGCGTGGCTACGCGGAGAGCGGCGTGGGCGCCGAAGTCCGGTTCGGCGAAGGCATCGGCGGCATGGTGGCCGAGGCGCGCAAGCCGATTCGTATCTCGGGGCTGATGCGGGGCATGCTCTACGCTCTGGCCATGCACCGCGAAGCCGCCGGGACTGGCGTGCCGCCGCGCCTGCGCATCCCACTGCCTGGACTGGCAAACCCTGAGAGTCAGCTCGGCATCCCGCTGCTCGTGCGCGGCGAGCTGGCCGCAGTGCTCTGCCTCGAGAGCGAGGTGCCCTATCGCTTTCACGAAGAAGACAAAGCTTCAATCGAGCTTCTGAGCAACTACCTCGCGATCGCTATCCAGCACATGCAATTGCACGAGCACATGGCGGAGGGACCGAGCCGGACAGCGGCGGGCTCGACCGCGCCTGAGCCGGCACCTCCCGCGATGTCGCATCGACCTCGCTCGCGTACTACCGCGACGGCGATCGAAGACTCCCGGCGCCGGGTCCGGCGCGAGATCGTGTACCACGCTGCGGACGAGTGCATCATGGTCGACGGCGAGTACCTGATCCGGAGCCTGCCGGCGAAGATTCTCTGGCGTCTGCTGACGGCGTTCGACGACTGTGGGCGCGACGAGTTCACGAATCGTGAACTGCGCCTGGACAAGTCGCTCAACCTGCCCGAGTACCGGGACAACCTCGAGAGCCGCCTGCTCCTGCTGCGCCGGCGCCTCGAACAGAAGTGCCCGAACATCCGGCTCGTGCCACGCGCGAGAGGCCGGTTCGCCCTGGAGCTCGACTGCGAGATCGGACTCAGCACACGGTAGGGCTGCTGCTGTCGATCGTCTCGTTGCTGGCAATCACGTTGAATCGAGCGGCCTCCGGTATGCCGGAGTAAGCTCCGGCAGGGTGTGTCGCGCCGATCCTGTCAACGGTCGATCGCCGGGAGTCCTGACGGCGACGCTGCGGAACACCACTTGCAATTCGTGAACGTTGTCGCGAGACGAGAGGAGTCCTCCGATGGTCCCTCACGGGTCCTACTCGAGCCGCATCGTTCCAATCCTGGGTCTCGCATTCGTCCTCGCGGCGGCGCTACTGTCTTGCGGCCGCGGCGCTGACACACCGCCGGCCGGCAACCGGGTGGCTGCTGACACCACGGCTCCGGCACCCGCACCCGCGCCCGCGCCACGCCACCGCCGCCGCCGCGTGAGCTCGCCTGGAGCGGAAAGGTCGACATGACGCTCTGGTCGCCGGGGCGAGTGAAGGCCTACAAGGTCGCCCTGCAGCAGCCTACGCCGCCAACGCTCGCCATCCTGCGCATCCCGGGACTCAAGCTCGAGGTTCCGGTGTATGACGGCACCTCCGACGCGGTGCTCGACCTCGCGGCCGGTCGGATCGAGTACACCGCTCTCCCCGGCACGACGGGCAACGTCGGCATCGCGGCCCACCGAGACGGTTTCTTCCGGGTGCTGGGGGACATCAAGGAAGGCGACGCGCTCGTGCTGGACACGCCAGTCGCCACCGAACGATACCGCGTCGAGTGGATCCGGATTACCACTCCGGACGATGTCAGTGTGATCGACCCGACGCCAGGTCCGGCAGTGACGCTCGTCGGATGCTACCCGTTCTACCACCGCGGCGCGGCCCCGAAGCGCTTCATCGTGCGCGCGGTGCCGGCGGCAGGATCGTCAGCCGGCAGCTGAGCTTCGGCGTCAATTCACACCCGGCAGGCAGCGGCGAAATCGAGCGCGCGGAGCGTCTTCCGCTGACCACTCTTGCGCGCACAAGGAGAACTGCTCGATGAAAGAGCTTGCCGAACTCACCAAAACGACGCTCGTCGGCGGTCTGCTCGTCGTGCTGCCGATCTACCTGTCCGTCCTCCTTGTTGCGAAGGCGCTCTCCGCCATCTTCGGGCTACTGTCGCCGGTCACGGCGGCAATTCCGGCTGGCGTCCAGTTCCGACAGGTCATCGCCGTCCTGATCGTGCTCGTCGTCTGCTTCGTCGCCGGGATCGTGGTGCGCACCGGCCCCGGGCTGCGGGCCAAGAATGCGTTCGAGCGCTCGGTGCTCGAAAAGGTCCCGGGCTATGCCCTCGTGCGCGGTCTCACCGACCGCGTTTCCGACGACGATAGCGACGGCGCGTTCCAGCCGGCGCTGGTGGAGATAGAGGACGCGCTCGCGCCTGCGTTCATCATCGAGGAGCTGGCCGATGGCCGCTACACGGTGCTCATCCCCTCGGTACCAACGCCGGCAGCCGGCTCGCTGCTCATCATGGCGCGCGAGCGCGTGCATCCCGTGGACGTACCCTTCACGCAGGTCGTGAGGGTCATCTCCCAGTGGGGCGCGGGCGCGGGAGAGCTGGCGCGCGGGGTATCGGTCCGTAGTTGACGGCGCGCGGGATCGCGGTCCAGCCGAGTGCGGCGTCAGCTCGCCCCGCGGCGAAGTGCGGCCTCGAGCTCGTCGGCGTCCACCGGCTTGACGAGATGGAGGTCGAAGCCGGCCTCCCGGCCGGCGCGGCGGGCACGCTCCGCACCGTAGCCGGTCAGCGCGATGATGCGCGTCGCAGCCATGCTGGTCAGGGATCGCAAGTGGCGCGCGACCGAGTAGCCGTCCATCTCCGGCAGCCCGATGTCGAGCAGGATGACATCCGGACACACGCGCTCCGCGAGCTCAATCCCCGACTTGCCGTCGTGCGCGATGATGACCTCGTGCCCCATCACGCCGAGGAGTCGCTCGAGCGCGCGTGTGGCATCGACGTAGTCGTCAATCACCAGCACGCGTAAGGAGGCGGACGGGCGCGGCGCCTCCGCCTGGGGCTGCGCCGCGACGACCGGACGGACCGAATCCGCGGCCGCCCGCGGCAGCGCAATGCGGAACTCGCTGCCCCGGCCGGCACCCGCGCTCGACGCCGTCAGCGTGCCCGCGTGCAGATCCACCAGGCGACGGGCCAGCGTGAGCCCGACGCCCAGACCGCCCTTGGCGCGGTCGGGCGATTGATCGCTCTGGAAGAACAAATCGAAGATGCGCGGCAATCGGTCCGCGGAGATCCCGATGCCGTTGTCGCGCACACAGATCTCGAACGCCCCGTCGCGCTCGCCGGCGTCGATCGCAATCTCGCCGCCGGGCTCGGTGAACTTGGCGGCGTTGTTCAAGATGTTGGTCACGACCTGGACGAGACGGATCCGATCGCCGTCAACCAGGAGCGCGCCGTCGGCATCAGCTGGAAACCGTGTGGTGACGCTGTGCCGTCTGGCGTCTACGATTTCGCGACAGGTGTCGAGCGCGTCGGCGACGATGTCGCGCACGTCCACCGGCTGGCGGCGCAAAGTAATCTGACCGGTCGTCAGCCGCGATACGTCCAGCAGGTCGTCGACCAGCCTGACCAGGTGCTCGACCTGGCGCTCCATGGTCTGCCGCATCTCGAGCGAGACTTGGATGTCGTCTCCCGAGCGCGCCTGCACGGCGAGGGCATGGCGGATGGGCGCGAGCGGATTGCGCAGCTCGTGCGCCAGCATCGCCAGGAACTCGTCCTTGCGGCGGTCGGTCTCCCGCAGGGCTTCCTCGGCTCGCCGCCGGTCGTCGACGTCGACTACGGATCCGAACCAACGCGTGATGGCGCCGGCCGCATCGCGCTGCGGGAGCGCACGGGTCAACTGCCAGCGGTAGGTGCCGTCCACGCCGCGGAGACGATACTCGGCTTCAAACGGCTGCCCGGTCTGGCGCGCGAGATGCCACAACCGCAGCTTGTGCGCGATGTCATCGGGATGCATGAAGGCCACGTACCCGTGGCCGAGCAGCGACTCGATCGACGTGCCGCAGTACTCCGCGGCACGCGGCGACAGGTAGTCGAGGCGGCCATCGGTGGTCGCGCGCCACAGCAGCGCGGGCGTGGACTCGCTGAGGAACCGGATCTGCTCTTCGCTCTGCCGCAGTTGCGCCTCGACGCGGCTGCGCTCGAGCTCGGCGGCGGCCCTGCCGGCGACAAGCTCGAGGATCGTGCACGGGTGGTGTCGCGAGACGTCGAGGGGACGGTCGTGCATGATGGTGAGCAGGCCCTGCGCCTGCCCGTCAGCGCCGCGGAGGGGGGCGCCGGCGTAGGCGTCCACGCCCAGGTCCACGAGCATGCGATCCCAGGGAAAGAGGCCGGCGACACCCGTGGGGTAAGAAACACGCCGCCCCGCTGAGCACTTCGGCACACGGGGTGTCGCGGAGGTCGTACTCGATGTTCGCGGCGGGTCCGCCGTCGGCCCAGCCGGCGACAACTTGTACGTGACCGGGTTTGTGCGGATGGAGTTTGCTGAGATACACCCAGCGTACCGACAGGACCTCAGCGAGCCCGCGGACCAGGCCGCAAAAGTACGCCTCGCCCGTGCAGTTCGTCCAGTCCGCCAGCCGGAACAGCGCCTCGCCCGCCGATTCCTGCTCGAGCGGCGTTCTTGCCATCTCGCGCAGCATCCTAACACGGCCATTCGGCGCAGACCACGCACCGCCGTGGGCGCGCTGCTGGTGCATGCGAACAGCCCGCGAGCCTTTGGGCCTTTGGTCCTAGCACTTAGGTCTACTGGTTACTGACGAGGCACCTGCCGTAGATTCCACTCTCGCGAAACTCTAGAGAGGCCTGGTTGATGACGTGAACGGTGCACGTCGCCCTCGAGGCCCGTTCAGTCGACCGGGGCGCCCAGCATGACATCCACTGATCCACTCACCCCTGGTGAACATCCCGCTTCATGGGCTGCCCTTCGCCGCGGCGACCCTCGACCGCGACCGCGTTATCGTCGCCGCCAATCACCCATTCCGCCGGCTGTTCGCAGAAGGGGACTCAGCCTTTACTGGTCTACGCCTCGAGGACCTCTTCGCAGGGCCGGGACAGGCCGGCCGTCGCGGCGGCCCTCGACGTCTTGACCCTCGGGGACCGAGCACCTCAGGCGTGCAGCATCAAGGCATTGCGCGCCAAGCACCCATCCCTCTGGGTCGCGATCAACGTGACGCGGCTCGGACCCGAGTCGGCCGTTCCCTATCTCGTCTGTCTGCAGGCGGTTCCGAGGAGGCGGCAAAGCGATGGTTCGCCGCCGGGTCGGGCGCACGCTCGTGGCGACAGAACGACACGCACCCGCTCGGACGCCGTCACGACCTCACCGGGGCGGAACGAGGCGTGTCCACCCCACCTGATGACGCTCGCGCACGAATTCCGCGGACCCCTCCTGGCGATCCGGGGCTGGGCACAACTGGCGGAGAGGGACGGCGTGCCGGCGGAGACGATCTCGCGGGCACTGGCGGTGATCGGCCGGAACGCCGCGAGCCTGACCCACATGATCGAGAACCTGTTTGACCTGTCGCGCCGGACAACGGGATCGCTGGCGCTCAAACGCGAGCGGGTCGATCTGAATCTAATCGCGCAGCTGGTCGTCGAGTCGAATCTGCCCGCCGCCAGGGATCGCAACGTCATCCTGAGCGTGAGGCGCGCGCCCTGCGCGCTTCTCATCAATGGCGATGCTCTCAGGCTCGAACAGGTTCTCCGGAACCTGGTGGAGAATGCCATCAAGTTCACGCCCTCGGGTGGACGCGTGCGACTGACCACACGATGTGATGGCTCGTTCGCCGAGGTCGTCGTTTCCGACACCGGGCCCGGCATCTCGCCGGATCTGCTGCCGGTCATCTTCGAACCGTTTCGGCACGACGATGCCGGCGTGGCGCCGTCGGAAAGGGGTCTGGGTCTCGGCCTCGCGATCGTTCGAGAGCTGGTCCAGCTTCACGCAGGGGACGTCCGCGCATTCACCGGAGGACAAGGACAAGGCTCGACGTTCGTGGTCAGGCTGCCTCTCGTCAATACCGCCGTCGCCGCCTGAGATGAGACGCTACCGCGTCGCCGCTGTCTTCCGATCGCCAATCGCCCAGAGGAAGGACGACGTGCGCAGGAAGAGCTGTCCGTCGGACACGGCGACGGTGCTCAGGCAGTAGGGCGAGCAATCACCGAGCAGTGAGTTCGAGGACAGAATCTCGAACTTCGGGCCCGCGCGAAACACCGTCGTCAGGCCTTCCTCTTCCGTCGTGACGTAGATCTTCCCGTCGGCGAGGATGGGGGACGCGCTGTAGGTGCCGGGCGGCAGGCGTTCCGGTCCGTAGACCGTCGCGCCGGTCTTGACGTCGAGCGCGAACACGACGCCGCCGTCGCGGACGACATAGAGGAGCTTGCCGTCGCTGACGGGCGTCGGGACATCGGGCCCCTGGGCAAACGTCCAGGCGACGTGACTGGCAGCGACGTCGCCGCTGCCGCCCGGCCGCATGGCGACCATCGGGTTGTTGCGCGTCGGCGCGATGATGAGGCCGTCGACAAACGTCGGCGAAGCGATGATCCGGTAGTTCCGGTCCCGCCGCGGGTTGAGGATGTCGGCGCGCCAGAACTCGCGTCCGGTCTCGGGATCGTGGCCGCTCACGACGTCGCCGCCAGTGATGACGACCTCGGCGCGGCCGTTGGCCTCGATCCAGAGCGGCGTCGTGTACGCGTCCGGCGATTCGCTGACCGCCTCGGTCGGACGCTCGACGCGCCAGAGCGTCTTGCCGGTCCGCTTGTCGATTTTCAGGACGTACGACGGATCGTCGGTCTTCATCCCGTGGATGACCTGGACGTACAGGGCGTCGCCACGCAGGAGCGGCGAGGACGCGTAGCCCCAGTTGAGACCGAACTTCCCGTAGTCGGCTTGCAGGTTCCTCGACCAGACTTCCTTGCCGGCAAAATCGAAGGCCTTGAACACGCCGACGCCGGTCATGACCCAGACGTGCTGGCCGTCGGTGACGGGCGAGGGGGAAGACATGTTCTGCTTCCGCTCCATGTGGTTCGTGTCGGCGATCGGCCGCTTCCAGGTGACCGTACGGGTCGAGCGATCGACGGCCCACAGCTCGAGCGCGCCGGTATTGGCGGCCGTGGCCATGTTGAGGAAGATCGTGTTGCCCCAGATGATCGGCGTCGAGCCGCTGTAGGCGGGCAGCGGCAGCTTCCAGGCGACGTTCGTCGTCTCGATCTTGGCGCAGGAGACGCTCGCGAGCGGCCGCCCTTCCCTGCCACCGCCTCCACGGCCGCCCCTGCCCTGCGGCGGCGGCGCGGGTTCCGGGGTCGGGGCCGCCGCTGGTTCTGCCGGCGCCGCGGCGTCCATGCATTTCGCGCCCCACGACACGGGAAGGGCCGTCTCGCGGCTCACGCCGTCGTGCGACGGGCCGCGCCAGTGCGGCCAGTTGCCTGACCCGACGTCCGGGCGGGACTGCAGCGCCAGCAAGCCAATCAAGACGAATACCAGACGCATACCGCAGAGCTCCTTCGAATGTCGTGCACCGAAGACGACGGGCGACCCTCGGGAGAAGCATACAGGGGCGCCGTATCATCCGAAAGACGACGGGGAAGGCCGCGGCGTTGCGGTCGTCAGCGAAGAAATGCCGTGTGCGTCAGGTGCTCGGCCGAGCTTCCGACGGGGGCGGGGCGATACGCCGTGTCGCGGCGTCGCGCGGGTGGCGTGCCGGCGGCCCGGAACCGAAGCCACCAGGCAGCGGCGTCTTCGCTCGTCCACGGGTGCGGGAGGCGGCAGCGCCGCAGCGCGTCGCGCAGGGCGCGCGCGCTTGCGGGCCGCTCTTCCGGCACCTTGCGAAGGCATTGCGCGACGAGCGCTTCGAGATCGGGTGGAAGCTTGCGGCCGAGGCGCACCGACGGCGCGCAGCGGCGTGGAATGCAGATGGTGGTCAATCACGTCGAGCACGGTGGCCGCCTCGAAGACGGGGTGTCCCGACAGCAGGTAGTAGGCCACGGCGCCGAGGGCGTAGAGGTCGGTTCGCGGATCGCTCGAGCCCCGCATCGTCATGGTTTCCGGGGCCATGTAGAGCGGGGTCCCGGTCAGCACGTTGCCCGCCGCGGTCGCGCCGGGATCGTCGGCGCCGGGCGGCTTGACGAGACCGAAGTCGACCACTTTGGCGACGTCAGGCTCGCCGCCCCGCTCCGTCAGGATGATGTTCGCGGGCTTGATGTCGCGATGGACCAGCCCGCGGCCGTGCGCTTCGGCGAGAGCCGAGCACACCTGGTCGAGAATCGCGATCACTCGTCCCGCTGGCTGCGCGCCGTACCGCCGCACGAGATCCTCGAGGTTGATGCCGTCGAGATACTCCATCGCGTAGTAGAAGACACCGTCGGGCGTGCGGCCGTAGTCGTAGATCGAGACGGTGTTGGGGTGACTGAGCTCGGCCGTCAACTGCACCTCGCGCTCGAAACGTACGCGGCTCGCGTCGCCGGCGCGATCGGGCGGCAGCAACTTGATCGCGGTCGGCCGGCGCAGCATTGCGTGGCGCGCGCGGTAGACGACCCCCATGCCACCGGCGCCAATCTTCTGCTCGAGCGTGTACTGTCCCAGCCGGCGCACGCGCGCGGCCTCGGTTCGCAAGCCGAAGATGATGCGCGAGCCGACGGTGGCGACGGCGATCGACACCAGGCACCACGTCGCGACATTCAGCGTCACGGCGGTGGACCCTCGGCTGGCCGCGATCGTCGCCGGGATGAGCGGCGCCATCGCGGCGAGGCTGCCGAGCAGCGTTCGACGCGGCGTGCTCGGCACGATGATGGCGCGCGCCAGGATGGTATTGGCGCACGCCAGCAGGCCCGCGTACGCACCGACTCCGGCATCGAGTCCCGCGGCGACGTGCAGCCGCGTGACGTAAGCACCCATGAGCGCGAAGAGCGTGCAGCCGACGGCGAGCGCGCCGAGGTCGAGCACGCGGAGCGTCTGCGTCGACACCCGCACTCGCCGCGTCAGCAGCCAGACGCCGCCGAAGACGAGCGACGCCGCGAGGTGATCGAGATTGCCGGCTTCGAGCATCGCATCCGCGGCGCGCGCCGGCGCGCCGCGGATGAGCGGCCACGTGACGATGTTAATCACGTAGAAGCCGAACGACAGCACGAACACCCAGAATGCCCAGAGCGCGATGCGATCCTGAAGGAACGCGCGCTCGAGCTCGATGTGCGTGCTGCCGCTCGAGATGGTGCGAGCAACTTCAACTTTCATGGCCTGCTTCCCGGGCCCGCTGAATCCCTCCCGCGACGGCCCGCTATTGATACGTCGATCCTGCCGAGCGCAAATCGACATGCCGGCCGCATGGGAGGTGGTGCGCAGGGCGCACCCCCGCAGGCTCAGGCCTGCTTCTTGAGTCCGACGACGAGATCCTCCAGGCGGTCGTAGCTCGTCGCCGCGCCCTTTTCCATCCCGGTCTTGAGCACGATGTCGCGAACCTCGAGCGAGGGATAACGCGCCGTCACCGTCAGGCGCGTCTTGCCCCCCTCGTCGGTGTACACCGAGGTCACGAGCGATTCGGTGTCGGGAAACTCCTCGAAAATCTCGGTGAACACGAGGCGATCCGGCCGTGCGATCTCGCGGTACACGCCGTTGAAGGCGACCAGCTTGCCACTCGGTATCTGGTTGACGAAGCGCCACTTGCCGCCGACGCGCAGATCAACCTCGCACACCGGCACCGAGTAGCCATCGTTGAGGCGGCCCCACCACTGCTTGATGTGCTCGGGCTTGGTCATGGCCTCGAAGACCAGGCTGCGCGGGGCGTCGAAGAGGCGCGTGAGCTGAATCTCGTTATCCGAGGGGGTGGTGACCTTGAAGGTGTCGCTATTTGCTGCGCTGCTTACGGCCATGTCTTTTCTCCTTCGTTTTGAGTTGCTGCAGATAGGTTTCAAGGCGATCGAAGCGCTTCTCCCAGATCGCGCGATAGCCCTCGGCCCAGTCGGCCACCTCCTTGAGGGGGGCGGCCTCGAGCCGGCAGGGCCGCCATTGGGCCTCGCGGCTGCGGGCGATGAGGCCGGCCCGTTCGAGCACGCCCAGGTGCTTCGAAACCGCGGGCAGGCTCATATCGAACGGCTCGGCGAGCTCGGTGACCGAGCACTCGCCGGTGACCAGTCGGGCCAGAATCGCCCGTCTGGTCGGGTCGGCGAGGGCGGCGAAGGTGGTGCTCAGCTGATCGGTCGGCATGTTTGATAAACCAATAGGTTAATTAATCTATTGGTTAAATACTACGGCCGCGAGCACCGTGTCAAGTACAATTCGGACGACTCCGCTGTCGCTCGGGTGTAGAGCCGGGAGCTCCATGAAACGCTCAGGGTTCTGTGTGTTACTGCTGGTGGCGCTGGCATCGATGGCATTGATGATGTCTGCCCAGAGCCCTGCACCGAAGCGGGTATCCGTCGCCTCGACACCTCCCCCGACCTTCGAAAAATACTGCTTCGAGTGCCATGGCACCGCCAAGCCGGAGGCCGGCCTCAGCATCAGGAAGCTCGTGGCCCGGCCATCGGTCGGAACCGAGTGGCAGCAGTGGGAGAAAGTCGCCGAGATGCTCGAGACCGGCACGATGCCCCCGCTCGAGGCGACCGAGCAGCCGACCGATGCCGAGCGCGCGTCAGCGGCGCGGTGGGTGCGCGCGTCTTTGAAATCGTACGAGACCGAGCACGCCGGCGATCCGGGGCGCGTGACCGTCCGCCGGCTGACGAGCGGTGAGTACGCCTACGCGGTTCGCGACCTGACCGGTATCGATGTCCCCGTCGGCATCGACACGTCGAGCGACTCGGTTGGCGGTGAGGGCTTCACGAACTTCGGCGATGTGCAGTTCATGCAGGACGCCAGCGTCGAACGCTATCTCGAGGCCGCCAAGATCGTGGCCGATCGCGCCGTCATCGGCGCCGGGCCGCTGGAGTTCTATCCCGACCCTGGGCGCACCGGCCTCGAGCTCTCCGCCCTGAATCGCATCAACGAGCTGTACGCCACCAGAGGCTTCCGCGTGGTCTCGGGCGAAGGCGGACGGCCGTTCGGACTCGAGCGCTACGGCAAGGCCTTCTACGTCGCGTGGTACTACAAGCATCGCGTCGCCCTCGGCGATCCCACGGCGACGATCCGCGGGCTGGCGGCGAAGGAAGGCATCACGGGCCGGTTCGCCGATCACATCTGGACGGTCGTCAACAAGCCGAACACCGGCTATCCGACGCGCGAGACGGTGGACCGGTGGGCGAAGCTCCCCGCCCCCACTGCCGACATCAAGGCCTCGCTCGCGAACGGCCGCTCGGGTTCCGATGACCTTTACAAGTCGCTGACCACGTGGCCGAGCTGGTTCTTCGCGCGCGGCGATCTCGCGGCCGGCGGAGCGGGCGACGAGAGCCCCCTGTCCTTCGACGACGAGACCCTCAAGGCCGCACCGACGCACCAGTACACCTACGCGCTGGGCGTTCGCGGCGGACGCGGCCGCGGCCTGGCCCCGTCCCCAGGCCCGTCGCCGGTGCATCTCACGTCTGACGAACGTCAATCCCATCGCAGGGGTGACACCGGTCGTCATCTGGCGCAACCCGCGCGTGATCACGCGTGCCGCACCGGCCGGACGAGGTGCGCCTGGCGCCGCCCCGGCCCCAGTGCCCGCTGCTGGTGGACGACGTGGGAATGCCGGTCCGATTCTCTCCACACAGCCGCTGAAGTCGTTGCTGCCGGCCGATGCCGCGGCCGCGCTCGGCTTCGGCAGCAGCCCCGATGGCACGCCGCTCGGACCGGATGACTTCGCGACGACCGGCAGTGTCTCGTTCGTGATCGACGTCCCGGCCGGCGGCAACACCCTGGAGTTTCAAGCCGATGCCGAGCTCGGCAAGGACCGCAACGCCGTCGTCCGCGTGATGATCTCCGACCGTCCGGAAGGCAGCGCGCGCGACGCCATCCAGCGTGTCCTCCTCGGTGATCCGCAGAGCGCCGGCTACAAGACCTTCCGCGCCAATATCGCCGAGTACGTCGCGCTCCTGCCGCCGAACTCTCACGGCGAAGCGAATCCCGCCGACAAGGATCCGGTTCCGGCGCCCTTCGACAACACCTACAACAGCCCCGAGCACGATGCGTTCGTGCTCAAGGTGAAGTATCAGCGCAGCGATACGTTCTTCACCGAGAACATGGTGGACGGCGCCGATCGGGCGCGTCTCAATCACGCGTGGAACGATCTCTTTGGATCGTGGCCGTACCATGACGCGTACCTGGGCATGCTGATCGATCACTACTCGCTCAGCCTGAAAAGCCGCCGCATACAGGACCTCGATGCTGCCCGGATCGCAGCCCTGCCAGCCGACGTCAGACCGTATCTCACGTCGCTGCGCGCTCACTACGACGAAGTGATGAAGGCGCAGACGCGAGCGCAGCCCGGTCATGTCGCGGACGCGCTCGCGTTCGCGAGCCGCGCCTGGCGGCGGCCGCTGACGGCCGAGGAGAAAACCAACCTGCAGGCCTTCTACGAGAAGGCCCGCACCGTGAACCAGCTCGATCACGACGCGGCCCTGCGCGCGCTCCTCGCCCGCGTCCTCGTGTCGCCGGCGTTCCTGTATCGCCTCGAAACGGTTGCGCGCGGCGCCGAGAAACCGCTGAACGGCTGGGAGATGGCGAGCCGAATGAGCTTCTTCCTCTGGTCGTCCATCCCCGACGACGAGCTGCGGCGCGCGGCTGCCGCCGGCGAGCTGAGCAATCCCACCATGCTCGCCCGTCAGGTGAAGCGTATGACCGCCGATCCCAAAGCGCGCCGGGTGGCGACGGAGTTCTTCGGCCAGTGGCTGGGGTTCTATCGCTTCGACGAGTACCGCGGCGTGGACACGGGACGTTTTCCCGAGTTCACCCCCGAGGTGAAGGCGGCGATGTACGACGAAGCCGTGTCGACCTTCGAGTACATCGTGAGGCAAGGGCGGCCCGTCAAGGAAATGCTCTACGCCGACTACACCTTCCTCAATGCGCCGTTGGCGAAGTTCTATGGCGTCGGGAACAACGTGAAGATCACCGACAAGATGGAACGGGTCGAGGGCGCGGCCGCGTTCAACCGCGGTGGCGCGCTGCGCCTCGGATCGGTTTTGACGACGACGTCGGCGCCCCTGCGGACGAGTCCGGTGAAGCGCGGCGACTTCGTCTTGCGGCGCATCCTCGGCATGCCGACACCGCCGCCGCCGGCCGACGCCGGCGTCCTGCCCGGCGACGACAAGGCCTTCAACGGGCTGACGCTGCGGGAGCGGCTGACCGAGCACAAGAGAAACGCCACCTGCGCCGCGTGTCACCTGCGCATCGACCCGCTGGGTTTTCCGCTCGAGGGGTTCGACGCGGTCGGCCGGACGCGCGACAAGTATGCCGACGGCAAGGCGGTGGACGTGACCGGCGAATTCGCCGATAGAACGACCATCGTCGGCACCGAGGGCCTCTTGAAGTACCTGCGGACTCAGGACAAGCCGGTGATGACGACCCTCTCGAAGAAAATGCTCGGCTATGCCCTGGGCCGCACAGTGCTCGCCTCCGATCAACCGCTCGTCCGGGAGATGACGGCCGCCGGAGCCGGCGCCTCGTTCTCGGATCTGGCAGTCAAGATCGTCACCAGCCGCCAGTTCCGCAACCGCGTGACCAATGACGACGTGCCGCCTGCGTCGCTGCAGGGGCCTCCGACCGCGCCGCCCGCGGGTGGCCTTGCGATCCTGAATCGTCCGTCTTCGGCAAGAGCAGGTACACGATGAGCAACGACTACACCGTCGGCCACCCGTCACGGCGTCATTTCCTGCGCGGCGTAGGTGTCGCGCTGGCGCTGCCGTGGCTCGAATCGCTGCCGCTCCTCGCCCAGGGTGCGGCGGCCGTGAAGTCGAACACGCCACCGCTGCGGTTGGGCATCGTGTACTTCTCGAACGGCGTCGAGCCCATTCACTGGTGGGCGAAGGGCGCCGGCGCCGGCATGGAGCTCGGACCGGGCCTTCTGCCGATGATGCCGCACCGCGAGGACATGGTCTTCATCCAGGGCCTGTACAACCAGACCGCGGCGGTGTCGACGAGTCCGCACCTGGGCCGCATGAACGTGCTGTCGGGGGCGACGGTCAGCCTCGATCCGAGCGAGATTCGCGTCGGCACGTCGATGGATCAAGTCCTGGCCACCCAGATCGGCAACCGGACGGCGGTTCCGAGCCTGGTGCTCGGCATCGAGCCGAACGAGCTGCGGCTCGAAGACGGCCTGTCGATGATCTACGGCTCGAGCCTGTCGTGGGTGTCTCCCACCAAGCCCGCGACCAAGGAGATCTATCCCTCGCGGACCTTCGATCGACTGGTCGGTGATGGCACCGGCCGCGTCCTCGACCGCAGCATCCTCGACGCCGTGCGTCAGGACTCGCAGAACCTCAAGCCGAAGATCAGCAAGGGAGACAACGCCAAGCTCAGCGAGTATTTCGAGTCGATCCGGGACATCGAGAAGCGCATCGAGCACGCCGCGAAGGAAGAACGAATTGAAGGCTGGCGCCCGACGCTGGCGCAGCCCGACATGCCGCGGCCGGCGAACGAGCTGCCCCAGGACGTCCCCGACCACATGAAGTTGATGCTCGACTTGACGGTGCTCGCCTTCCAGATGGACAAGACGCGCATCGCCACGCTGATGCTCAACAACGACCTGTCGCAGATGAACTTCAAGTTCCTCGAGGGCGTGCAGGGCGCGCTGCACCTCGACCTGACGCACAACGGGAAGGCGGTCGACAAGGAAGCGATGTACCTGAAGACCAACCAGTTCCACATCGCGCAGTTCGCCTACCTCACGAAGCGAATGAAGGAGATCCCCGAAGGCGATGGGACCCTTCTCGACAACTCCATCCTGGTCATGACGTCGAGCCTCTTCGACGGCGATGCCCACGGCGCCAGCCAGTTGCCGTTCCTGCTCACCGGCAAGGGCGGCGGAACGCTCAAGACCGGGCGCATCCTCGACTACCTCGACAAGGGCGACGAGAATCGCAAGGCCTGCAGCCTGCACCTGTCGCTGATGGATCGCATGGGCGTCAAGCTGGATCGCTTCGGCGACGCGAGCACGCGTCTCGAAGATCTCTAGAGCCCTTCAGCGGCCGACGGCGAAGAGCGTCCGATCGCTCCGCAGAAACAGCCGACCCTGGGAGATCGCCGGGGACGCAATGAAGCGTTCCTTCAGGTCGTTCGTCGCCAGGACCTCTGGCGTGCGGCCCGCACGCATGACGAACGTCTCGCCGGTTTCGCTGAGCAGGTAGATCTTGCCGTCGCCGGCGACCGGCGAAGCGAAAAACACTCCGCCCAGCCGATGCCGCCAGACGCGCTCGCCGGTCACCGCGTCGGCACAGGTCACGACGCCAACCTCGTTCGTCATGTAGAGCAGCTTGTCGTAATAGATGATCGACGGTACGTAAGACGCTCCGGAAGGCGACTGCCATTCGACGTGGGTGGTGGTGACGTCTCCACGACCGCCCGGCCGAAGAGCCATGTAGTCGCTGTTGCGATAGCCGCGGCTGAGAAAGATCCGGCCGGCGTCATACACCGCTGACGGAATCGGCGTCTGGCGCGGCCCGCCGGCGTACCACAGCAACTGTCCCGTCGTCGGGGCATAGGCGTCGATGCGCTCGGAGGAGTTGACGAGGAGTTCGTCTCCCGTCGGACCGGGCACGACGAGCGGCGTGCTGTGCGAGACACGCCCTTCGCCGCGGCCGACCTTCCATCGCTCCTTGCCTGTTCGCGCGTCGAGGGCCAGCAGATACGAGGCCACGCGGTGGTCGCAGAGAAAGATCACGAGGTCGTTGTAGAGCGTCGGCGAGCTGCCATGCCCCCAGAGCGTCTGGAACGTCGAGTACTCGATGCCCAGGTGGCGGGTCCAGACCAGCCGTCCGTCCATGTCGAGGGCCACGACCTGGCCGTTGCCGAACCAGGCATAAACGCGCTGCCCGTCGGTCGCCGGCGTTGGCGTGGCGAGGTTGTGCTTCTCGTGGAGCTCGGGCATCGGCCCGGTCGCTCTGGCTCGATACTGCCAGAGGCGCACGCCGTCAGACCGGCGGAACGCTTCCACGACGAGCCAGACCTCGCTATCAGGCCGGTCCGATTCCGCGCGCCGGCCACCAATCGGCTGCTCCCGCTCGGCGAGCGTTCGGTCGTCCCGGGCGAGCTGCGGATGCGCGCCGCCGGCTACGACGGCGCTCCCCACCTGTGACGTCACGAACACACGGTCGCCCCACACGATTGGCGACGACGTTCCGAATCCGGCGAGCGACGTCTTCCACGCGAGGTTCTCGGTCCCGCTCCACGTCGTCGGCAGCTCCGATCCCGATGAAACGCCGAGGCTCGACGGCCCTCGCCATTGCGGCCAATTCTGCGCGGCCACCTCGCGCTCGGCCAGGACGAGAACCGCGGCGCATGCCAGGAGAACCCGGGAGGCTGCGAGGAGCGGACGCGCCATGACGGACGTGCTCATGAGCGCCAGTATAAGAGGCTGGCGTGCTGTTGAGCCTGGCGCGCTTTCCCCATCTGATGACTGGTTGCCGCAGGCAGCATTGGGCGCGAACACATATAATCGAAGATTCCCCTCCAACATGCCCCGTACACTTGCCGCCGCGCTTCGTCGCCTCGTGCTGGTTGCTTCGCGCAATCGCGGCGAGGTGTACTTCCACGACGGCCGCGTCTCGCCGCTGCGCTCGGATGCCACGACCTTCATCGCCGCGGTGCGGGGGACGCACGCCTACGAGGTCTCGCTCCTTCTCGACGACGACCGCCTGGTGGTCGAATGCACGTGCCCGTACTTCGAGGAATCGCGTGAGCCGTGCAAGCACGTCTGGGCCGCCATCCTCGCCGCCGACGCCGCCCGGGTCTTTCAGGTCCCGCCCGATCTGTGGCTCGACAGCGATGGCACCGACATCACGGCCGAGCCCGATCCGGCTCGCGACGATCTCCAGCGAACGCTGCTGGCCCCTCCGGCCCCTGCGGCGAGGGCGGCGATCCCCGCCTGGCAGACGTTTCTTTCGCGGGTGTCACCGGCGGCTGAGACTCACTCTCCGCGCACGCTGCCGACCGGGGAGCTCGTCTACCTCCTGGACCTCACGCGATCCGGCACGGCGGGTGGATTGCTCGTCGAGGTGATGACACGCGAGCGGAAGAAGTCCGGCGAGTGGTCGAAGCCCAAAGCGATCACGCTGAACCGCGGCGACATCGCCCGGCTGCCCGATGAGCGCGATCGCCAGATCCTCGACGTGGTCGTCGGGGCCGCGCACGCACACGCGTATGCCGGCCAGGCCTGGGGCGGGCAGCACGTGCCAGTGCCCTCTGCCTTCGTGCTCAACCCGACGCTACAGCGCGAGCTCACCCCACGACTCTGTGAAACCGGTCGTCTTATGCTGCGACTGCCAGCGCCCGTCGTCCTGAGAGGCGAGGCCGTCCTGACGCCTGTCGATTGGGATCCCGTACCGGCGCTGTTTCACCTGCGAGTCACCGGGGACGGGCAAGAGGGCTACACCGTTGGCGGCGCCATTCTGCGGGACGGACGCGAGCGCGCCTACGCAGACGCGATGTTTCTGACGAGCGCGCTGATTCTCTGGCGCCCCGACGCGCCGTCCGGCCGGCCGCAGTTTGCGGCGTTCGATCCCGGCGGCGCGGATCGCTGGATGGCGGGGCTGCTCGACCTCGGGGAGGTCACGGTGCCACCGTCGGAGGCCGCCGCGCTCGTCGAGACGCTCGCGACATCGGACTTGACGCGGGTCGAATGTCCTGAAGATCTGCGCGTCGAGACCGGTTCGGTGCGGCCGCGGCCGGTCGTTCGGATCTCGCGGCCCGTACCCGCGTATCCGGGACTCGGGATGTCTGCCGATCGGCTCGACGCGAACGTCGTATTCGGGTACGGCGGCTGCGAGGTCGATGCCTGGTCGACGCAGCCCGTGCTCTTCGATCGAGAGCGGCGCCTGGCGTGGCGGCGGGATCGCGACGCCGAACGGCACGCGGTCCAGCGGCTGCAATCGCTCGGTGTCCGTGCCCTGGCGGACTGGCAGTCGGGCCGCACGCGAATGGACTTTGCCGCCAGCGGACTGCCGGCCCTGGTGTCGGTGCTCGTCGCCGAAGGGTGGCGCGTCGAGGCCGAGGGTCGAATCTATCGGCGGCCCGGCAGCGTGACGCTCGATATTCGCTCGGGCATCGACTGGTTCGAGCTGCATGGCAGCGTCGACTACGAGGGCGTCGTCGCCGATCTGCCGGCGTTGCTCGCCGCCGCGCGCCGCGGCGAATCGTTCGTGCGGCTGGGCGACGGGACGTTCGGCGTGATGCCGGCGGACTGGCTGGCGCAGAACGAGCGCATCGCGGCGCTCGGCACAGCCGACGGCGACCACGTTCGCTTCGCCTCCTCGCAGGTGGCGCTGCTCGACGCCTGGCTCGCCACGCAGCCGGCGGTGAGCTGCGACGAGGCGTTCGCGCGCGTACGGCGCGAGCTCGATCGCTTCGACGGTGTCGCCGCGGTCAAGCCGCCGTCAACCTTCCGCGGGGTCCTGCGCGACTATCAGACGGACGCGCTCGCCTGGTTTGCGTTCCTCCGACGGTTCGGGTTCGGCGGCTGCCTGGCCGACGAGATGGGGCTCGGCAAGACCGTCATGGTGCTGGCGGCGATGGAGGCTCGTCGCGTCGAGCGCGAACAGGACGGACGTCCGCCGCATCCGTCGCTCATCGTCGTGCCCCGGTCGCTGGTGTTCAACTGGCAGCAGGAGGCCGCGCGCTTCGCGCCGTCGCTGCGGGTGCTCGACTACACCGGCGGGGCGCGGCGCGACTCGCTCGACTGCCTGCGCGAGCACGACATCGTGCTGACGACCTACGGCACGCTGCGCCGCGACATCGGCATTCTCAAGGACGTCGCGTTCGACTATGCGATTCTCGACGAGGCGCAGGCGATCAAGAACGCGCGCACGAGCTCGGCCAAGGCGGCGCGGCTGCTGACGGCGGAGCACCGGCTCGCGCTTGAGCGGAACGCCCGTCGAGAATCACCTCGGCGAGCTCTGGAGCCTGTTCGACTTCCTCAACCCAGGCATCCTCGGAGCCGCGTCGATCTTCACCGCCGCGGGTGCCCTCGGCCACACCGCGGACCAGGAGATGCTGGACGTTCTCTCCCGCGGACTCAAGCCGTTCATCCTCAGACGCACGAAGGATCAGGTCGCCGGCGAGCTGCCGGCGCGCACCGAGCAGACGTTGTACTGCGAGCTCGAGCCGCCGCAGCGCGCCTTGTACGCCGAATTGCGCGCGCATTACCGCGCGTCGCTGCTCGGCACGCTCGAGCCTGACGGGATGCCGCGGAAGAAGCTGCAGGTCCTCGAAGCGCTGCTGCGCCTGCGTCAGGCCGCGTGCCACCCGGGTCTGGTGGACCGCACCCGCGCGTCGGCCCCGTCGGCGAAGCTCGACGTGCTGATGCCGCGGCTGACCGAGCTCATCGAGGACGGCCGCAAGGTCCTCGTGTTCTCGCAGTTCACGACCCTGCTCGATTTGCTGCGGACACGGCTCGACGACGCCGGGATGACCTACGAGTATCTCGACGGCAAGACGCGCGATCGCGAGGCGCGCGTGCGCCGATTCCAGACCGAGGATTGTCCCCTCTTTCTCATCAGCCTCAAGGCGGGCGGCCTCGGCCTGAACCTGACCGCCGCCGAATATGTGTTCCTGCTCGATCCGTGGTGGAATCCGGCGGTCGAGGCGCAGGCGATCGATCGGGCGCATCGCATCGGACAGACGCGGCCGGTCTTCGCTTTCCGCCTGATCGCGCGCGACACGGTCGAGGAGAAAGTCCTCGAGCTGCAAGCCACGAAACGGCAGCTGGCCGACGCCGTCGTCCGCGCGGATCGAAGTCTGATTCGCGATTTGCGCCGCGAGGATCTCGAGTTGCTGCTGTCGTGAGCTGAGCAGAGGTCCAGAGAGTCAGAGGAGAGCGAAAACATGGAACAACGTCGCTTCGGCAACTCCGGTTTGAGCGTATCGGTCCTGAGTTTCGGCACGATGACCATCGGTGGACGGGATCGTTTCGGCAAGATGGGCAACCTGGGCGTCGCCGAAACGTCGCGCATCCTCGACATCTGCCGCGAAGCCGGCGTGACGACGCTCGACACCGCCGATATCTACTCGTTCGGCGCCGCCGAGGAGATCCTCGGCGAAGCGCTGGTGGGCCGGCGCGACGACTTCGTCCTGGCGACCAAGGCTTTCATGCGCATGGGCACCGCGCCGCATGACGTTGGACTCTCGCGCAAGCACCTGATCCAGGCGTGCGAGGCCAGCTTGCGCCGCTTGCGCACCGACTACATCGACCTTTACATCTGCCACCAGCCGGACAGCTACGTGGCCGTCGACGAAACGATGCGGGCGTTCGACGATCTCGTGCAGCAGGGGAAGGTCCGCTACGTGGGCTGCTCGAATCATTCCGCGTGGCAGGTAATGAAGGCGCTGGCGGTCTCCGATCGGTCGGACCTGACTCGCTATGTCTGCCAGCAGGTCAACTACTCTCTCATCGCGCGCGATGTCGAGCACGAGATCATCCCGATGGGGCTCGACCAGGCCGTGGGCCTGATGGCGTGGAGCCCGCTCCACGCGGGGCTCCTGACCGGCAAGTTCCGGCGCGACGCGCGACCGTCGGTGAGCCGCCTGAACGAGCTCGAGGCCCCGGGCACGGTCGACTTCGAGCGCGTCTACCGGATTGTCGACGTGCTGACGGAGATCGCCCAGGCGCGCGCGGTCACGCCCGCGCAGGTGGCGCTCAACTGGGTGTTGTGCAAGCCCGGCGTGGACACCGTGATTCTCGGCGCCCGCGACGAGGCGCAGCTGCGCGACAACCTCGCGGCCGCGACCTGGCGGCTGTCCGCGGACGAGATGGCCCGGCTCGACGAGGTGAGCGCGCTGCCGGAACCGTACCCGATGTGGCACCAGCACAAGTTCGGGATCGAACGAAACCCGCGTCTGCCTT